>NZ_JBITDW010000014.1:0-196218 GCF_044454685.1 Actinoplanes sp. NPDC051513 | reverse complement strand
CAACGCCACCGCCTCGGCCTTGAACTCCACGGGATAGTGCTTGTTCGCCATCTTGCTTCAGGACTCCTGATCTACCTGGAACCTCAAGATCCCAGATTCAAGTGTCCAAGATCAGGGGGCAAGGCCCCCCGGCTGTGCGCGTACCAAATAATGTTCTGCACTTTCGGGCAATCCATCGTGGACCTGGCTCGATTTAGTGGCGCCAATAGTTGCCTGGTGGGAAACATTCCGGATTGGCGTATGCGCATGTGTGGCATTCATTTCCTACTATCCCGAGCGCGGCTGTCCCGCCGCATCGCTCGAACGGAAGGAATTGTGCATGCCACCTCTCGGCAGAACCGTCCTCGTGGCCGGAATGGTCGCCAGTCTGCTGGTCGCGGGCGTGGGGGCGCCGGCCGCGGCCAGTGCCCGCGCCAAGGCCGACGTGACGTCGAAGCAGGAGCGCAAGCGGGTCGACAGCGTGCCCACGCCGAAGCTCGGCTGGTACAAGTGCTACGACATCGCCGAATGTGCCACGACGCTGCTCCCGCTGGACTACGACAACCCGAAGGGGGCGAAGACGGAGGTCGCCATCCTCCGGATCAAGGCCAAGGACCAGAAGCACAAGATCGGCAGCCTGTTCCTGAATCCGGGCGGGCCCGGCGGCTCGGGCACGGACATCGCGCTGTTCGCGCCGTACTTCCTGAGCAAATCGGTGCTCGACCGGTTCGACATCGTCGGTGTGGACCCGCGCGGCATCGCGGCCAGCGCGAACGTCAAGTGCTGGAAGTCGGTCAAGGACCAGACCGCGGTGCTGCAGGACATGAACGTGGCCTTCCCGTGGGGCAAGGCCGAGGAGGCGAAGTACGTCAACGCCGCCAAGAAGTTCGGCAAGGCCTGCTCGACCACGGGCAAGCCGCTCACCGGCGCGATGTCCACCGCCGAGGTGGTCCGCGACATGGAGGTGCTGCGCCGGGCGGTCGGTGACAAGAAGCTGAACTATCTCGGCTTCAGCTACGGAACCGCGATCGGTCAGTACTACGCCAACATGTTCCCGGACCGGTTCCGGGCCATCGTGGTCGACGGCGTGCTCGACCCGGAGCACTGGGTCGGCACCAAGAAGACCGCGAACCAGGAGCAGGACGAGCGGCTGCGCTCGGCCGACGGGGCGTACCGGGCGCTGCGCGAGATCCTCAAGCGGTGCGACGCCGCGGGGGAGAAGTACTGCGAGTTCGCGGCCGGCGACCCGGTGGCGAACTTCGACTACATCGCCCGTGAGCTGCGCAAGAAGCCGCTCGTGGTGACCGACGAAGAAGGCGGCAGCTTCACCATCACGTACGCGGACTTCGTCGGCGCCATGCTCGGCGACCTGTACGACGTCGGCGCCGGCGACTGGGTGACGATGGACTCGCAGTTCGTCTACACGCTGCTCACCTCGTCCAGTGCGGCGGCCAAGGCCACCGCGCGCAAGGGGCTGGTGAAGCGGATCAAGGACGCCCGGGCGAAGAAGCCGGCCCGGGATTTCCCGTACGACAACGGGTTCGAGACGTTCGCCTCGGTGGACTGCACGGACGCGTTGCACCCGAAGGACGCGGGTTCGTGGCCGGCGCTGATGGCGAAGGCCGACAAGCGGGCGCCGTACTTCGGGCGGGCCTGGGGCTGGAGCACCGCGCAGTGCGCGCGGAACACCTGGACCGTCCGGGACGAGGACGCGTACACCGGTCCGTGGAACCGGCGCACCGCCGCGCCGGTGCTGATCGTCGGCACCAAGTGGGACCCGGCGACCAACTACGACGACGCGGTGTCGGCGAACAAGCGGCTGCCGGGCAGCCGGTTGCTGTCGAACACGAACTGGGGTCACACGTCCTACGGCACGTCGGACTGTGCCACCAACGCGATCGACAACTACCTGCTGAAGGGCACGTTGCCGGCGAAGGGCACGGTCTGCCAGGGCGCGTACCAGCCGTTCCTGGAGCCGCTGCCGGACGACCCGGCGAAGAGCGCGTCGGCGCTGAAGGCCGCGGTGGCGGAGTCGAAGCGGCCGCCGGTCGCGGGCCCGCCGATGCCGTCGACCCTCAACGGCACCCGGTGATCAGGTAAGGGCAACGGAACGCGGCGCCCGGCAGCGGGCGCCGCGTCTCGCCGGAGCCGAAAGTCGTCGTGCTCTGTGCGCAAGAGGCCCGGGTGATCATGCCCGATCCCGAAACGGAAGCGATGCTCCGCCAGGCTGACCGGCGATGACCTCAACGGGGACCGGGCGTGGGACGAAGCCCGGGTCCCGGGCACAGGTGGCGCGTGCGGTTGCGTACGGCTGGTTGGATGAGCTGATGGATTCGTGGGAAGCGGTTTTGCTGGTCATCGCCACGATGGGGTCGGTCGCCGCCGCGGCCGGGGCCTGGTTCCAGGAGCGGCGCAGCTCGGCGACCCAGCTGGCGGCCGTCCAGCGAAAGCTCGATCTCGTGATGGACCACCTCGGCATCGCCGCGCCCGAGGAGCCGGAGGTGGTCCGGCATCTGGAGAACGGGCGGACCATCGAGGCCGTCCGCGCCTACCGCAAGCAGACCGGCGCGAGTCTGCTCGAGGCCAAGCAGGCGGTGGACCGGATCGCCGCCGACCGCCGTCTTCCGCCGTTTCGAACGCGAACCTGACCCGAGACCACCGTATCCTCAACGCGTGCCGGCGAAAGGGGAACCATGCGGATCACGGTGCTGGGCGCGGGTTCATGGGGTACCACGGTCGCGTCCGTCCTCACCCGCCGGGACCACGAATCGCTGATCTGGGCGCGCAACCCGGCCACGGCCGACGAGATCGACGCCAAGCACACCAACGAGCGCTATCTCGAAGGCTTCCCGCTGCCGGGCCGGCTTCGTGCCACCGCCGACCTCGCCGAGGCCGCCGCCCATGCCGAGTTGCTCGTCGTCGGCGTGCCCACCGGAGCGTTCCGCGCCACCCTGGAGAGCGTCCGCCCCGACCTGCACCCCTGGATCCCCGTGGTGAGCCTCAGCAAGGGTCTCGAGCGCGACTCGTTGCTGCGGATGACCGAAGTGATCAAGGACGTGCTCCCGGGACACCCGGCCGCCGCGCTCACCGGTCCCAATCTGGCCAAGGAGATCATGGCAGGCATGGCGGCGGCCACGGTGATCGCCACGGAAGATCTCACCGTCGCCGCCGAGATACAACGAGTGTTCCGCCGGGGCCTGCTGCGGGTGTACACCAACCACGATGTGATCGGCTGCGAGGTCGGCGGAGCGCTGAAGAACGTCGTGGCGATCGCCACCGGCATCGCCCAGGGCCTGGGCGTCGGCGACAACACCCGGGCCGGAGTGATCTCCCGCGGGCTTGCCGAGCTGACCACGCTGGCGGTCGCGATGGGAGGCGAGCCGAGCACGCTCGCCGGGCTGGCCGGGATGGGCGACCTGGTGGCGACCTGCATCAGTCCGCACAGCCGCAACCGGCACGTCGGCGAGCAACTCGGCCGGGGGCGGAGCCTCGACGACATCCTCGCCGAGATGGGGCAGGTCGCCGAGGGCGTCAAGACCGTCCACGCCGCGGTCCGGCTGGCCGACCATCACGGGCTGGCAATGCCCATCACTCGTACGATCCACCGCGTCGTCACCGGTGACATCACCGCCGAGCGGGCCTATGACGGCCTGCTGCGTGCCCACCCGGCCGGTCACGAATCCGAACCCGGGTGACGATCGGGCCCTAGATTGGAACCATGACGAACCACGCGCACTCCGTCTGGCGCGACCCGTCGAACGGCTTCGGCCTCGATGTCCTCCGCGCCCACTACCGGGGAGTCACGGTATGACGCTCGTGATCCGGGCCGCGGCCATGTTCGACGGGTCGCCGGCTCTGGTCCGCGACCCCGTTCTCGTGGTGGACGGCCCGTCGATCGTTCCGGGTTCCGGCGACGGCGCCGAGGTCGTCGACCTCGGCGACGCCACGTTGCTGCCGGGTCTGATCGACACCCACGTCCATCTCGTCTTCGACGCGAGCGCCGACCCGGTCGCCGCTCTGGCCGCGCGGGACGACGACGCGGCCCTGGAAGCCATGGCGGCCGCCGGTCGCGCCGCCCTGCGGGCCGGGATCACCACGGTTCGCGACCTCGGCGACCGCGACTACTTGTCGCTGCGGCTGCGCGGCCGCGCTGATCTGCCCACGATCGTCGCCGCCGGGCCGCCGATCACCACCGCGGCCGGGCACTGCCATTTCCTCGGCGGGCCGACCGGCACCGCGCCGGACCTGCTGCGGGCCGCGGTGCGCGAGCGGGCCGAGCGCGGCGCCGACGTCATCAAGGTGATGGCCAGCGGCGGCACGATGACCCCGGGCACCCGCCAGGAGACCTCCCAGTTCACCACCGGGCAGCTGCGGGTCATCGTCGGCGAGGCGCATCGGCTCGGCCTGCCGGTCACCGCGCACGCCCACGGCACCGCTGCGATCCGCAGCGCCCTCGACGCCGGCGCCGACGGCATGGAGCACGTCTCGTTCTGGAGCGCCGACGGCGTCGACGACCCGGGCGACCTCATCCGCCGCATCGCCGACAGCCAGGTGGCCGTCGGCCTCACCGCCGGCGTCGTGCCGATGGACGGCGTTGCGCCGCCCCCGGTGGTGGCGATGCGGATGCCGCGCATCATTGCCAACACCCGCGCCCTGTACGAGGCCGGCGCGCACCTGCTCATCGGCACCGACGCCGGCATCGGCCGCCCCAAGCCGCACGACGTGCTGCGCCACGCGCTCGCCCAGACCACGATGATCGGCGTGCCGCCGGGGGAGGCGCTGCGCCTGGCCACCTCGACGGCCGCGGCGGCGTGCGGGCTGGCCGGCAGGAAGGGCCGGCTGGCGCCCGGCTACGACGCCGACATCGTGGCGGTGGACGGCAATCCGCTGGCCGACCTCGGGGCTCTGCTCCGCGTCCGCGCGGTGTTCGCCCGCGGCGTGCGGGTCATTTGAGCAGCTCCTCCCGGTGGATGGGACTGCGGCCCGGCGGCTGGACCGGGTCGCCGGCCAGGGGGACGATCGCCGGGATCGGCCGGGTCACCGCGGCGGCGGTGGTGAGCACCAGCGGCTCGCCGTGGTGCACCAGCTCGAGCTCGGCCCCGTCGTGCCCGTCCCGCAGCGAGTAGGTGGCCTCCCCGGGGCGGATCGTCACCTGCACGCGCAGACCCCGCCACAGCAGGGAGAACGCGAGCCGGTCGATCCGCCGCGGCAGGCGGGGCGCGAACGACAGCACGCCGCCGTGGTCCCGCATGCCGCCGAGCCCGGCGACCAGGGTCAGCCAGCCACCGGCCAGGGCCGCGATGTGCATCCCGTCGCCGGTGTTGCGGTGCAGGTCGTAGAGGTCCATGAGGACGGCCTCGCCGATGTAGTCGTGCGCCAGCTCCAGGTGACCCACCTCGGCCGCGATGATGGCCTGGGCGCACGCGGACAGTGAGGAGTCCCGGACGGTGCGGCGCTCGTAGTAGTCGAAGTTGCGGGCCTTGTCCTCCGCGGTGAACGCGTCGCCGCACCAGTGCATCGCGAGCACGAGATCCGCCTGCTTGACGACCTGGGTGCGGTACAGGTCGAGGTACGGGAAGTGCATCAGCAGCGGGTAGTCGTCCGGGCGGGTGGCGGCGAAGTTCCACTCCTTCATGAGCGTGAAGTCACGCACCTGCGGGTGGACGCCGAGCTCTTCGTCGTACGGGATGTGCATGGCGGCCGCCGCGGCCCGCCAGGCCCGGATCTCGTCGTCGCTGCCGCCCAGCGCCCGGAACCGCTCGGGGTGCCGCGCCGCGGCGTCGGCGGCCGCAGCCAGGTTCCGCTGCGCCATGAGGTTGGTGTAGACGTTGTCGTCGGCGACCGCGGTGTACTCGTCCGGGCCGGTGACCCGCTCGAGGTGGAACACGCCGTGCCGATCGTGGTGGCCGTACGACACCCACAACCGCGCGGTCTCGGTCAGCAGCTCGACGCCGACGTCCCGGTCGAACGCCTCGTCGCCGGTCGCGTTCACGTAGCGCACCACGCCGTCGGCGATGTCGGCCGCGAGGTGCACCGCCGCCGTCCCGGCCGGCCAGTAGCCCGAGCACTCGTGACCGCGGATGGTCCGCCACGGGAACGCCGCGCCGGCCCAGCCCAGTGTGGCCGCCCGTTCCCGGGCCAGGTCGAGCGTCGCGTGGCGCCAGCGCAGCGCCTCGGCCGCCGCCCGCGGCTGGATGTAGGTCAGCACCGGCACCACATAGCGCTCGGTGTCCCAGAAGACGTGCCCGTCGTAGCCGGGACCCGTCAGGCCCTTGGCCGCGACCGGCCGTTTCTCGGCCCGCGCCCCGGCCTGGAGCACGTGGAACATGCCGAAGCGGACCGCCTGCTGCACCTCGGCGTCGCCATCCAGCTCGACGTCGGCGCCGGCCCAGAAATCGTCCAGATAGGCCCGCTGCGCGGCGAGCAGGCCGTCCCAGCCCTCGAATCGGGCGCCCTGGATCGCCGCGGCGACCTGGTCACGGATCGCGGCCGCGGACCGCCGGCTCGACCAGCCGTAGCCGACCAGCTTGACCAGGCGCAGCCGCTGCCCGGGCGCCAGCCGGCAGGCCACCGTGGTGCGGGCCAGGTCGGGTTGCGCCTCGCTGGTGCAGCGCACACCGGGCGGACCCTCGACGAAGTGGTCCATCGCGGCCGCGAGCCGCAGGCCGCTCTCGCGCGTGACGTGGGCCAGCACCGCGCCGGCGCCGCTCGCGTGGAAGTCCCCGGCCACCAGCGGCGCCTTGAGCACCGCCGAGACCCGCGGGTCCTTGAGCGGGCCCGGCAGGGTCTCGTTCGCCACCAGCTCGGACTGCACGATCACCCGGACCGGGGCGTCGACCGGCGTGACCTCGTACTCGATGGCGGCGATCGACCTTTGGGTGAACGACACCAGCCGGGTCGAGCGGACGCGCACCGCGCGGCCGGCGCCGGACTCCCACTCGACCTCGCGGCGCAGCACCCCGGCCCGCAGGTCGAGGACGCGCTCGTGCCGCCGCAGCCGGCCATCGCGCACGTCGAGCGGCTCGTCGTCGACCATGAGCCGGATCAGCTTGCCGTTGGTGATGTTGACGATCGTCTGGCCCGACTCGGGATAGCCGTAGCCGCCCTCGGCGTACGGCAGCGGCCTCAGTTCGTAGAAAGAGTTCAGATAGGTCCCCGGCAGGGCGTGCGGATCGCCCTCGTCGAGGTTGCCCCGCAGCCCGATGTGCCCGTTGGACAACGCGAAGATCGACTCGGCGCGGGCCAGCACCTGGGTGTCGAACTGCGTCTCGCGCACCTGCCACGGCTCGACGGGGTACGCCGGATGTCGGATCACCTGAGCCTCCGCTCGCCCGCGACGACAATGTCGGATCCCATCCTTCACCGATGAGCGGCGAAAAACGACGACCGCCCGGCCCTGGACAGGGCCGGGCGGCGTGGGGCGCCGTGCGGGTCAGATGAGCCAGCGGTTCTTCTGGACGAAGGGGAGGGCGGCCCACCGTTTGCCGAGGCCCCACGTGTGCCCGGCGTACGTGAGCGCCAGGACGACACCGGTGACCGCGTAGACGAAGTGGTAGTCGGTGATCGGGTTGGTGGAGCCGCTGGGCTCGCCACCCGCGGTGGTCCTGTCCAGCGGGAACTCCGCCAGCCACATCATGGCCATCATCGCGACCGCGGCGCCGGCGGCGAGGCGCATGCCGATGCCGAGCACGAAGGCGAGGCCGATGCCGAGCAGGCCGAGCATGAACAGCCAGTTGGTCCACACGTCGCCGGCGATGCCGTGGAAGAAATCCTGCAGCCAGCCAGGCCCGACCTCGACGCCGGACAGAAAGCCCTTGGTGGGGGAGCCGCCGTTGATCCAGGCTTTGGCGGACGGGGTGGCGTAGCCCCAGCCGAAGGTCTTGTCGAAGAACGCCCACAGGAACACGAAGCCCGTCGAGATGCGCAGGACCGCGAGCGCCTTCGCGGCGGCTTCGGTCAGCATGGAGCCGGGCGCCTCGACCTTTTCCAGGTGGGCGGCCGAGCCCCGGCCGGTGGTGGTCATGGTGTCCTCCTCGATCGATGTCCTTGGCTATGAGCGTGCTCGCACGGGCAGCCGCGCGCCTGAGGCCAAGAGCCCGACTCGCACGGGACCAAAGTCACCACCCACGGTGCGGGTGATGAGCATCGACTCCGGCAGCGGTGTCGACACCCGCGCGCCGAGCCGCTCGTGCACCCGCGTCCAGGGGTCGAGCAACTGCCCGTCGGGCCGCCGCCACCGCGCACAGCGTGTTCATCGGCTCGCCCGCCCGGGTGTGGATAAAGCTCTGTTCGATCGCCGCGTCGATGCTGTCCGGGAGGGTGGGCCACACCGCCGCCGAGGGGATGCCCCGTTCCCACAGGTCGGGGCGCTCGGCGGCGGTGCGCATCGTGACCGTCATGCGCTCATGATGCCCAGTGGGCGCTTAGTGGGCGCTTGCCCACTCAAAGTGGGCAAGCGCCCACTCGCTCAGCAGTCGGGGATCACCGTCCCGTTGTTGTCGCGCGCCTCGTCGTTGCCCCATCGGCTCAGGTAGTACGCCGACGCATACTGGTCGGCGGGCCCGCTGTCCGGGTCGGTCTTCAGCCACCAGTGGTTGAAGGCGCTGCCGGAGCCGATCTGCCGTCCCCACGCCTTGCAGAACACGTAGTTGGTGCCCTGGTTCAGCGTGCCCGTCTGGGTGGTGCTGGTCGGCGTGGCGAAGACCGGGGCCACCGCGAACGTGTCCACCCAGTACTTGGGCCGACTGCTCCCCGCGCAGTCCGGGAGGACCACGCCGTTGTTGTCCTTGGCCTCGTCATTGCCCCACCGGCTCAGGTAGTACGCCGAGACGTACTGCCCGGCCGGCCCGGTGTCCGGGTCGGTCTTGAGCCACCAGTGGTTGTAGGTGCTCCCGCTGCCGATCTGCCGCCCCCACGCCTTGCAGAACACATAGTTGGTGCCCTGGTTCAGCGTGCCCGTCTGCGTGGTGCTGGTCGGCGACGCGTACGCCGGCGCCGCCGCGAACGTGTCCACCCAGTATCGGCTGGCGCCCGAGCCGCCACCGCCGGTCCACAGCGCGTTGGCGAGAAGCTGGGCGTCGTGCACCTCGTTGCGGTACGCGTCCGGGAAGGCGGAGACCTGCACCGCCTGGCAGATCGCCCCGATGTCGCCGCTCATCCACGCGTTGTTCGGGTACTTGCGGATCATGGCGTTGAGGAACGCGTTCGTCGCGTAGACCGGGTCTATCAGCTGGGCCGGCGTGCCCCAGCCCTGCGACGGCCGCTGCTGGAACAGGCCGAGGCTGTCGTGGTCGACCGCCTCGGTGTAGTTGTGCAGCGACGACTCGGTGATCGCGGTGGTGATCGCGATGACCGCGGCCCGCTTGTCGAGGCCGCGGCCGGCCACCGTCGCGGTGATCGCCCGGGCACACGACACGTGGTAGCCGTTGAGGGCGGTGCCCACCCGCTGCCCGTTCATCTGCGCGCGCAGGTTGTTGGCGACCGTCGTGTCCGAGCTGGTCGCGCCGCCGGAGACGCAGTTGGCGTACGCGATCGCGGCGACCATCGAGAGCGGCACCGGCTTCCCGGCCGGCCCGGGAACGTCCGGATTGGCATGTGCGGGGCCGACCGCGGTGGCAAGCGCCGCGGCCACCACGGCCCCCATGACGCCGAGTCTCTTCCAGAGCATGAGCTGACCTCCAAAATTCAGCAGTCCGGGACGCCCGGCAGCTTGTTGTCGGGTGAATTGACGTAGATGTTGGTCATGTAGCCGCCGAACTGCGGCAGGTAGGCCCACCACGGGTTGCGGTAGGGACTCACGACCACCTCCTGGCCGAGCGCCTGGCACGAGACCAGGACGTCGACACCGGAGGGCACGACCGCCAGCTGTGCCGAGGCGGTGGTCGGCCCGGAGCGCACCCGCACGCCGGCGCCCCATGTGCCGAACGAAGTTCCCGGCAGCCGCGTGCCACCGGGCACGTTCAGGGAGCGGACGATGCCGTTCAACGTGTTGTAGGCGGTGGCGAACGGCGTGCCGTCCGGGTGCAGGGTCAGCACGACCACGATGGCGCGATCGTCCGCCCCCACCGTGCCGGTCGTGTGCAGCGCCTCCCGAACCAGGTCGACCCCGGCCGCGCGGGCTCGGACTGAAGCGCCTCCGGTGCAGGTCATCGGGGCGTTCCCGAAGCCCGACCAGCCTTGCTTCATCGCCCGCGGCCCGGCGAAGACGCTCGGGATGCCGAAGTACTGGTCGTAGGAGTCGGCCGCGCATCGCGTGCTCTGCCGCAGGTTGCCCATCACGTACTGCCGGACCGGCAAGGGCGCCGAATCCAGCAGGAACCGATAGACGCGTACGACGTCAGACGCGCTGATCGCGGTGTAGCCCCAGTAGCCGCGCTGGGAGCTCGGCGGCGGCGCCGTCCGGAGCAGTCCCAGGCGGGGCACCATCCGGTTGATCACCGCCTCGTAGCCGCGCTGCACCCAGTAGTACGAGGCGGCATCGTCGTCGCTGCTGCGCAGCATCGCGTCGAGACGGGTCCGGTCGGCGGCCGGGATGGCGTAGTCCGGCCCGCGGTCCCAGAGGTAGTCCAGCGCGATGAGCAGCTTGACCACGGACGCGGACCGGAACTGCAGGTCCACGTTCTGCTGCTCGGTGAAGGTCCCGGTCTGCCGGTCGTAGACGGCGATCCCGGCCGTGACCCCGGCCGGCACCACCACCGAGCCCGCGGCGTGCACCGCCCCGGCCTGAGCCGGAGCCGCATTGGAAAGGGCCGTCGCCGCGAGCACGCACACCATCGCGACCAGGGCTTTCAGCGGTTTCCCGATGATCGGCGCCATGTCAGCAGTCCGGGATGACGGTGCCGTTGTTGTCCCGGGCCTCGTCGTTGCCCCACCGGCTCAGGTAGTACGCCGAGACGTACTGATCGGCCGGTCCGACGTCGGGATCGGTGCGCAACCACCAGTGGTTGAAGGCGCTGCCGGAGCCGATCTGCCGCCCCCACGCCTTGCAGAACACGTAGTTGGTGCCCTGGTTCAGCGTGCCGGTCTGGCCGGTGCTGGTCGGCGACGCGAACACCGCGGCCGCCTGGAACGTGTCCACCCAGTACTTGGGCCGGCTGCCACCCGCGCAGTCCGGGATGACCACGCCGCTGTTGTCCTTGGCCTCGTCGTTGCCCCACCGGCTCAGGTAGTACGCCGAGACGTACTGCCCGGCCGGCCCGGTGTCGGGATCGGTCTTGAGCCACCAGTGGTTGAAGGCGCTGCCGCTGCCGACCTGGCGGCCCCACGCCTTGCAGAAGACGTAATTGGTGCCCTTGTTGAGCGTGCCGGTCTGGGTCGTGCTGGCCGGCGATGCGTAGACGGGCGCCGCCGCGAACGTGTCCACCCAGTACTTGCCCGGTCCCGAGCCGCCGCCGCAGCCGTTGGTGCTGGTCAGCGACTTGACGCCGTAGCTTCCCGGGTACGGCGCGAGCGACGCGCCCTCGATCACGATGGTCTGGCCGGCGCCGTTGTAGAGCTGCTCGTAGTGGATGTGCTCGCCGTCGGAGTTGCCGGTGGTCCCGGTGATCCCGATCTGCTGGCCCTGCGCGACGTACGCGCCGTCGTCGACGGAGTACGCGTACAGGTGGAAGTAGTAGGTGTGCCAGCCGCCGCCGTGGTTGATGTCGATGTAGTTGCCGGCGCCGCCGGCCTGGTACTTGCGCGCGGCGGTGCCGGCCGCCGACGCGAGCACCGGGGTGCCCGCGGTCGTGCCGCCGTCGTTGCGGATGAAGTCCAGCGCCAGCCGCACCTCGCCGTCGTGGTGCTGGTAGGTCCATCGCTGGCCGCAGGGGAACGGCGCCTTGAAGGTAGGTGCGGCCGCCTGGGCGGGCGCCGCCATCACGCCGGCGGCGACCAGCGCCGCGCCGATGACGGCCGCGGCCCGGGCGAACAGGGAGATGCGTCGCATGAGCGTCCTTTCGAGGCTGCGGATCAGAACGGCGAGCCGTGGACGCCGTTGCAGGACGGCGTGTTCGAGAACTTCCCGTTGTTGTCGCCGCCGGACGCCGCGACGGCGTTGACCCAGCCCGTGTTGCCGTTCTCGGCGGTGGTCCACGCGAACCACTTGTTGTAGTAGGGATAGCCGTGCAGGTAGGTCACCGGGCCCTCCTCCTGGCAGATGATCCAGTTGCGGCCCTGCGGCAGATATCCGACAAGCCACGACCCCTCGACCACCGGGCTGCCCCCGGAGTAGCCGTCGCCCGGAACCCAGAAGTTGCAATAGACCTTGCCGCCGGAGCCGGGCGTGCACGGCACCTGAGCTGGCGCGGCCTGCGCCGGCGCGGCGCCGGTCGCGGCGAACGCCGCCACCGCCAGCCCAGCAGCGGCCAAGATTTTGACCTTCATGAATGTCCCCCTCGTCGTTGCGAGCCCCCGGACGGGGCTTGCGCGAGTGAGCATCATGGACGGTGTTCGATCCCGGTACCTGAAAGGTTCCAGGTATGGAGCAGGACACCTGCACCGTGCGAGTGCCGAGCGGCTACGTCGTCGGCGGGTGGCGCGTGGGGGAGGCGCTGGCCAGCGGCAGCTGGAGCAGCGTCTACCGCGCCGTGCGCGTGGGGGCGGGCGAGCCGCGCGAGGCCGCGCTCAAGTTCATCCCGACCGGCACCCTGACCTCGCGCCAGCTCAGTCACCTCGCCGACATGGCCGACCGGGAGGTCGCCGTGCACCGGCACGTCGAGCACCCCGGCCTGATCCGGGTGCTCGACATCATCGTCATCGACGACCCGGCTGACCCCGTGCTCGACGGCGTGACCGTCCTGGCCCTCGAGCTGGCGGCCGGATCGGCGGCCACGGCCCTGGAACGGGCGGACGGCGGCGGGCTGCCGGACGCCCCGCGCATCGTTGCCGACGTGTGCGGCGCCCTGGCCCACCTGCACCGGGCCGGCTGGGTGCACGGCGACCTGAAACCCGGCAACATCCTGCTCATGCCGGACGGCTCGGCGCGGCTCGCCGACTTCGGCCTGGCGGCGCACATCGACGGCACCCACGCCTACCTGCCGCCCGGCGGCACCTCCGACTTCGTCCCGCCGGAGCGGTGGTCCGAGCCGGTGCGCTGCCACGGCGCCGCCGTCCGGCAGACCGCCGACATCTGGGCCGTCGGCGTCGCCGCCTGCCAGCTGCTCACCGGCCGGCTCCCGTTCCCCGGCGTCACCGCCCGGGCGCGCGCCTCGGCCGCCACCGCGTACGTGTCCGGCCAGGCGGCCCTCAACCTGCCGGACGGGCTCGGCGAGCCGTGGCGGCGCTTCGTCGCCGACTGCCTGGCGCCCGACCACGCCACCCGGCGCCGGCACGACGCGGCGTCGCTGCACCGGCGCGCCCTCGAGCTCGCCGCCGCCTCCGGCCCGCCCCGGCGCTTCCGGCGCCGCAAGCACGGCGTGGCCGTCGCGAGCCTGCTGGGCACGGCCGGCGTCGTGGTCGCGCTGGTCTGGGCGCTGCCGGGCCATCCGGCGGCGGCGTCCAAGTACAACGGCTATTTCCGTACGGACGCCGACATCCCGCCCGCCTACTACGACCTCATCGTGGAGGCCGGCACCATGTGCCCCGAGAACAAGGCCGTGGCGCCGGTGCTCGTGGCGGCGATGCTCAAGGCCGAGAGCGGCTTCGACCCCAACCTGTCCGACCCCGCGGCCGACGAGTACGGCATCGCCCGCTGGACCCCCGGCGTGCTCAAGTTCTACCTGCCGGCCGGCCAGCGGGACCAGATCCCCACGCCCCCGTTCCCGCCGGAGACGTCCATTCCCGCGGTGGGCCGCTACCTGTGCTGGATGGCCCCCAAGCTGGAGGAGATCCCGGGCAGCCCCGAGGAGAACCTGGCCGCCGCCTACCGCACCTCCACCGACGTGGTCCGCAACGCCGGCGGCGTGCCGACGGACCGGCCCAAGCTGACCGCGTACATGGGCAAGCTGCGCACGTATCTGACCCAGTACCGCCCGGCCGCTTGAGCCGGGGCCGCAGCAGGGTCAGCCGTCCAGCAGGGCGAGGTGCTCCTCCCGTACCAGATTGAATTGAAGCGCAAGCGACACGATCGCATTGCGTTGCCAATCGGCCTTGGTGCTCTCGGCGCCGGTCGGCGACTTCACCCGCAGCTTCTCGCGGGCGAGATAGTCGATGTGGAAGTTGACCGCGGCGCGGGTCAGCCCCAGCCCCGCCAGCCGCTCCAGGATCTCGGGCGCGGTGGGGATGACCGGGCTGGAGGCGTTGCGCAGCCGCGGCTCGCAGAGCGTGAGCAGGATCAGGAAGTACTTCGCCGTCTCGTCGAGGGGGAACGACGTGCGCGTGGCGTCGGCCGAGCCGTCCGGCGTGGCGGCGATGTCCGCGTACGTGTGCTGGGGTGCGAAAACGAAGAAGGCGGCCGACCGGTCGGTGCCCGGCACCACCACCCGCGAGAACTCGAACGGCACCGGCATCTCCAACCGGCGCGGCGCGACCTTGATGAACTCGCCACCACCCTCGGGGTTCTCGATGACGTAGGTGCTGCGCGCGCTCAGGTTGCTCACCAGCCAGTGGTCCTCCACCGCGAGGATCCGCCCGGCCACCCGCGAGATCGCCACGTCCGGCAGGGCGATGTCCACCGGCCGCCCCGCCGACCCGCGGCCGAACGTGGCCGCCTGCCCGGGCGCCAGCTCGCGCACCGTCGGCGGATCGTCACAGCTCTGCACGATGACGCCGGCCACCCGCACGGTCCCGCCTCCCTACGCGTCGTCACCGGCAGACTACGCGGCGGCGCGCTCTAGGCAAGGGCGCGAGCGATGAGCGAGATCGCGCCGACCGCGGCCATCGCCAGCGCGAGGGCGCGCACCGTCCCGGGCCCGATCCGGCGGGCGAACGGCCACGCCACCCCCGCGCCCACGAGCAGGGCGAGGACTGCGCCGAGGAACTGCGCCGGCCGGCCCGCCGGCGGCCCCAACACCGCCAGCGTCACGGCGTTCAACGGCAGCGCGTACGCCTGCACCGTGGCGGTCGAGACCCGGGGCGCCCAAGCGCGGTGCGCCACGAACAGCGCCACCGGGGGCCCGCTGACCCCCGCGAGGACATTGAGCACGCCGCCGGCCGCGCCCGCGGCGATCGCCCCGGCCGGCCGGTCGACCCAGTGCGCCCGCCGGCCGGAGACGATCAGTCCCACCCCGGCCAGCACGGCGACGCCGGCGAAGGCCAGCACCCAGTCCTCGCGCAGGCGGCCGGTCACCAGCGCCGCCGGCCAGACCAGCAGGGCGGCCGGGACGAACAGGCGCGCCGCGTCGCCCCACCGGGTGTGCCGGAGCGTCCCCGCCAGGATCATGGCGTTGAGCAGCAACCCCAGCGTCACGGTCAGGCGTACGCCGTCGGACTGTCCCAGCGCGAGGATGAGCAGCGGCCCGGCCACCAGCGCGAAGCCGATCCCGCTGAGCGCCTGCAACGCGGCGGCCACCGCCACGACCGCCACCACGGCGACCGTGAGCCACCCCGGCCCATGAATCATCCCTGCATCATCGCCGCCATCCCCTCGGCCCCGCGCGGCCGGACGTACCTGCTACCTGGTAGCGGGGTTGGAGGCTGGCAGCGACGACAACGGCCGGCGAAGGCGCGAGGGTAAGGGCATGAGGACAACGTTCGACACCGCACGCGCCGAGGCCCTGTTCGCCTCCCGGCTCCCGTCGTCCGAGCAGCCCTCCGCCGACGAGGTCCGCAACGCGGTGACCAGCACGCTCCTGGCGCTGGGCATCCGCGGCTGCGCGGCCGCCGAGTTCGACGTCCACCCCGAGGCCGCGGTCCTCCGGATGAGCTGGGCTACGACGACCATCGGCCGGATGTGACGCTCATCGCCCCACCGCGGCACGGGCGGCGCTGATGTCCTCCCGCCCGTGCCCGGCGTCCACCGCCGCCTTCCACTGCCCCGACAGCGCGTGCAGCAGCGGAAGGTGATTCCCGCCGGCCGCGGTGAGCGCCAGATTCACGTCCTTCAAGGCCCACTGCAGCGGGAACTCCGGCGTGACGTCGTCCATCTCCATCTTGTGCAGCTTGGCGTCGGTGATCGGCGCGTCCAGCGGCCCGCCCTCGATCGCCTCGGCGAGACGGGCGGGATCGATGCCCAGATGACCGGCGAGCTCGAGCGCCTCGGCCACGCCTTCGATCAAAATCGACATGTACGCGTTGACGGCCAGCTTCATCGCGGTGCCCTGTCCGGCCGCTCCCAGCCACACCGTCCTGCGCCCGACCGCGGCGAACGCCTCGCGCACCACGGGTTCCGCCACGGCCGGCCCGGAGGCCAGGACCAGTAGCTGCCCCGCCTCGGCCGGCCCCTTGCTCCCCGACACCGGCGCGTCCACGTACGACACGTCGGGCCGCGCCTGAGTCAGCCGCGCGACCAGCCCGCCGGTGGCGGCGAGACCGATCGTGCCCATCTGCGCCCACACCGCATCCGCCGGCAGAGCCTCGACCACGCCGTCGTCGAACATCACCGACTGCGTGATCTCGGCGGTCGGCAGCATGGTGATGACGACGCGAGCATCGGCGACCGCCTCCGGCGCCGACCCGGCCACCGTGGCGCCGGCCGTCGCCAGCGGCGCGGTGGCCTCCGGCGACCGGTTCCACACCGTGGTGGGCACTCCGGCGGCCAGCAGATTGCGGGCCATCGCCGATCCCATGATCCCCGTGCCCAGTACCGCGACCCTGTCCATGCGCTCTCTCCTTCTTCCACGGCCAAGCTGCCCCATCCCAGCGTCGCGCGACGGGGCGGGCCGCGACATCACCGCTGGCCGCACCATCGGCATTCCCGCTACCGGGTAGCGGTTCGGCGACAGACGGTCCGCCGATCTGGTGATCTACCTCACAGGGTCAATACGATCATCGATGGATCCCGATGGGAGAGGAGCCTCCGATGACGTGCAGAAGGCCATGGACGGCCGCCGCGCTCGTCGCTGCCATGCTCGTCGCCGGCTGTTCCGGCAACGGGGGCAGCGGGAACGGCGCCGCCGCGGACTATCCGGAGCAGAACATCACCTTCGTCGTGCCGTTCAGCGCCGGCGGACCGACCGACACCGTCACCCGGATGATCGCCGAGCCGATGGCGAAGGCGCTCGGCGGCAAGATCGTCGTGCAGAACGTCGAGGGCGCGGGCGGCACGGTCGCCGCCGGCCAGGTCGCGCGGGCCGAGCCCGACGGCTACACCGTGCTCATGCACCACATCGGCATGTCGACGGCGCCGGCTCTGTACAAGGACCTCGGCTACAAGCCGCTCGAAGACTTCCAGACCATCGGCCTGGTCACCGAGGTGCCGATGACCGTCGTGGCCCGCAAGGACTTCCCGCCCGCCACGCTGGCCGACCTCGTGACGTACGTGAAGGCCAACGCCGGCAAGGTCACGCTCGCCAACGCGGGCCGCGGCGCGGCGTCGCACCTGTGCGGGCTGCTGTTCCAGTCGGCGGCCGGGGTCAAGCTCCAGGAGGTGCCGTACCAGGGCACCGGGCCCGCCCTGACCGACCTGGTCGGCGGCCAGGTCGACTTCATGTGCGACCAGACGACCAACACCACCGGCCAGATCTCGGCGGGCAAGGTGAAGGCGTACGCGGTCACCACCCCTTCACGCGTGAAGAGCCTGCCCGATCTGCCGACCACCACCGAGGCCGGGATGCCGCAGCTTCAGGTCAGCGTCTGGCACGGCCTGTACGTCCCGGCCGGCACCTCGCCCGAGATCGTGCAGAAGCTGTCGGAGGCGCTCAAGGCGGCCCTCGCGGACCAGGCGGTCATCGACCAGATGGCCAAGCTCGGCACCGCGCCGGTCGCGGCCGCCGACGCCACTCCGGAGGCGCACAAGGCGCACCTCGAGGAGCAGCTCACAACCTGGTCGAAGGTCATCGCCGACGCCGGCGTCCAGGCCTCCTAGATGCAGCGCGGACGGTCCCTGGCGGACGTGCTCGCCGGGGTGATCTTCGTCCTGATCGGCGGCGCGTTCGTGGTGGGGTCCCTCGGCTACGACCGGGGGACCCCGCTGCGGATGGGCCCCGGCGCCTTCCCGCTGCTGGCCGGCGCGATCGTGGCCGGTCTGGGCCTGGCGATCGTCGTCAAGGGCCTCGTCGCCGGCGAGGCGATCCCGCTCGGGGCGGTGCCCTGGCGGGCGATCGCCCTCATCACCGTCGCGGTCGTGTTCTTCGGCTTCTTCGTGCGGCGGCTCGGGTTCGTGCCGACGTCGCTGGTGACCGCGCTGCTCACCGCGCTGGCCAGCAAACGGGTGCGGTTTCTCACCGCGCTGGCGGTGGCGGCCGGGCTGACCGTGGCGGCCACGCTCATCTTCATCGTCGGGCTGCAGCTGCGGATCCCGCTGTGGGGCTGGTGATGGACCTCCTCGACCACCTGGTGCTGGGCTTCTCGACCGCCTTCCTGCTCCAGAACGTCCTCTACTGCTTCGTGGGCGTGCTGCTCGGGACGGCGGTCGGCGTGCTGCCCGGCATCGGGCCGACCGCGACGGTGGCGATGCTGCTGCCGATCACCTTCAACTTCGAGCCGGTGACCGCCCTGATCATGCTGGCCGGCATCTACTACGGCGCCCAGTACGGCGGCTCGACCACCGCGATCCTGATCAACCTGCCCGGCGAGTCCTCGGCGGCGGTCACCGCGCTCGACGGCCACGAGATGGCCCGCCAGGGCCGCGCCGGCCCGGCGTTGGCCGCCGCCGCGATCGGCTCGTTCATCGCGGGTACCGTCGCCACCGTCGTCCTGGCCGTCGCCGCGCCGCCGCTGGCCGACATCGCGCTGAAGTTCGGCCCGGCCGACTACTTCGCGCTCGTGCTGTTCGGCCTGATCGTGTCGATCGCGCTGGCCCGGGGCTCGGCGCTGAAGGCCCTGGCCATGATCGCGCTCGGCATCCTGCTCGGCACGGTCGGGCAGGACATCTACACCGGCACGCCGCGGTTCGTGCTCGGCCAGCGCGAGCTCTACGGCGGCATCGACTTCGTGTCCGTCGCCGTCGGCATGTTCGGCATCGCCGAGATCCTGCGCAACCTGGAGAACGAGCACGACCGCCCGGCGCTGCTCAGCAAGGTGACGAACCTCTGGCCGACCCGCGAGGACCGGCGCCGGATCGTCGGCCCCATCGCGCGCGGCACCGGAGTCGGCGCCGCGCTCGGCGTCCTGCCCGGCGGCGGCCACGTGCTGGCCTCGTTCACCTCCTACGCGGTGGAGAAACGAATTTCGAGGAGGCGGCAGGAGTTCGGGCACGGCGCGATCGAGGGCGTCGCCGGGCCGGAGTCGGCCAACAACGCCGCCGCGCAGACGTCGTTCATCCCGCTGCTCACCCTCGGCCTGCCCGCCCACCCGGTGATGGCGCTGATGGTCGGTGCGTTCATCGTGCACGGCATCACCCCCGGCCCGAACGTCATCAACGACGAGCCGGCGCTGTTCTGGGGCCTGATCGCGTCGATGTGGATCGGCAACGTGCTGCTCGTGCTGCTGAACCTGCCGCTGATCGGCATCTGGGTGCGCATGCTGCGCATCCCGTACCAGGTGCTGTTCCCGATGATCGTCCTGTTCGCCGTGATCGGCACCTACTCCCTCGGCAACAACCCGTTCGACGTGTACGCGATCGCCTTCTTCGGGCTCCTGGGCTACGTGCTGATCAAGTGCGGCTGCGAGCCGGCGCCGCTGCTGCTCGGCTTCGTCCTCGGCCCCCTGCTCGAGGAGAACCTGCGGCGCGCGCTGATCATCTCGCACGGCGACCCGACGGTGTTCCTCACCCGCCCGATCTCGGCGGCCTTCCTGATCCTGACGATGGCGGCGCTCGCCGTCGCCGCCTTCCCGGCGATCCGCCGCCGCCGCGAGGTCGTGTTCACCGAGGACGAGTAACGGATCTCGGCCGTCAACGAGACACCAGGTAACGCAGGTGGACGCAGCCGCCGTCGAACCTGCGCTCGTCCACCGTTCGCAGATCGAGCCGCAGCTCGTCCGGCAGAAAACGGGTGCCGCCGCCGACGATGACGGGGGAGATGAACAGCCGGACCTCGTCCACCAGCCCGGCCCGGAACGCGTGGGCGGCCAGTTCCGCGCCGCCGATGCTGAAGTCACGTTCCGCCGAGTCCTTGAGCGCCCGCACGGCATCGGCGTCGAACGTCCGCTCCACGCGGGTCCGGGCGCTCCGGGCCGAAGTCAGCGTCGTGGAATACACGATCTTGTCCGCGGCCCGCCACAGCTCGGCGTAGTCGGCCATGACAGCCGGCTCGGCGGGTCCCGCGGGTGCCGTCTCCCAGAAGACCATCGTGTCGTAGAGCCGGCGTCCGTACAGATAAGTCCCGATGTCCCGTTCCTGGTCGTTGACGAAGGCGTGCACCTCGGCGTCCGGCGCGGCCCACGTGAAATCACCCTTCGCGTCGGCGATGTATCCGTCGAGCGAGGTCATCGCCGTACAGATCAGCTTGGCCATCTGGCCCTCCCTTTCGCGTCGCTCAGACTGTAGGGTTCCGGACCCATGACCGTCCCTGCGGATTCGGCCGACAATCACGCTCGAACGGCCACCACCGGCCTGGTGGACCTGCGAGGCGACACCCACTGGTCCGCGGGCAGCCTGACGTACGACGGCGACCGGACGGTCACCGGCCGGCACTTCCACGACGTACACGAGATCGAGTACGCCTGCCGTGGGCTGGTCGAGGTCAGGACCGAGGCCGGTCACTACCTGCTACCGCCCCACCAGGCGGCCTGGATCCCGGCCGGGCTGCGTCATCAGACGACGTTGAACGCCGGCGCGCGAACACTCGCCGTGCTCTTCGAACCGGGACTTGTCGCAGAACCAGGCGATCGCGTACGGGTGCTCGCGATCTCGCCGCTGCTGCGCGAGATGCTGCTCCACTCGGAGCGATGGCCGATCGATCGCGCCGAGTCCGGGCCGGCGGCCGACTCGTTCTTCCGGACCCTCGGCCACCTGATCGCGGAAGCGCTCGAAGACGAGAGGCCGCTGAACCTGCCGGTCTCGACCGACCCCATCGTCGCCGAGGCCGCCGACTACACCCGAGCGCACCTCGACGGCGTCACGGCCGGCGACGTGGCGCGCGCCGTCCGGGTCTCCGACCGGACCCTGCGCCGCGCGTTCCGCACCCACCTGGGCATGTCCTGGCGAACGTACCTCTTTCGCGCGCGGGTCTTCCGCGCGATGGCCATCCTGGCCGAGGAAGACCGCTCCATCCTAGAGGTCTCCCGGGCGGTGGGCTTCGACGACGCCGGCGCGTTCTCCCGTTCGTTCGCCCGGCACTGCGGCGAGACGCCCTCCGCGTACCGCCGACGGATCAGCAGGAGTTCTGCCACTTCGACGCGGTAATCCAACCTTGTTCCCACCAAGACGGGACGGTAGATGATCTCCAGTTTTGTTACCGTCCGATGAACGTCGATGAAACGGGGGTTCCACGATGTCCACATTTGTCAAGAACGCACTGGCCGGTTCCGCCCTCGCCGCCGTGGTGGCGCTCGCCCCGGCCGTGCCCGCCTCCGCCGCGCCGACCGTCCCCTGCTTCAAGGGGTACGTCTGCGTGCAGGAGCCCAAGGGCGTCATCACCGCGGTGCCGGAGGGACAGGCCTACGCCTTCCCCAACGGCACGGAAATGATCGGCATCACCAACCAGACCGCGATCTCGTACTGCGTCGGCGGCAACCCGAACTTCCAGCTGAGCGCCGGCGAAGAGGTCGTCCGCTCGCAGCCGATCACCGGGTTCGCGCCGGGCCGAATCTGCCTGCACTGACCGCGGCGGCGGTCACCCGCTCATGGGTGGCCGCTGCCCTCGACGTCGGGACGCGGGTGAGGTGACGGGCGTTCGGTGGCTACTCTCACGGGCGGTTCGGCTGAGGGGGCTTCGTGGAGGTACCGGGGGTGCGGGCTCCGTGGTGGCCGGTGGCCGCCTCGGTGGTCGCGGTGGCGCTGCTGTTGTGGGGCGTCAGCGTGCCCGGCGGCTACTACGGCGTGGTGGTCGCCGCGCTGCTGGCCTGGTCCGGGGTTGGGCTGGCCTGGCTGGTGACCGGCGTGTCGTACCTCGGGGCGGTGCCCGAGCGGCGGTTCCGGCAGTGGTGGCCGCTGCTCGTGGTGCCGGTGGTGTTCGCGGCCGGTGTCGCGGGGGCGTCCGGTGACCTGGTCGGGCGGGCGCTGTTCCCGCTGCACCGGGCGGAACTCGAGCGCTGGGCCGCGGACGAGGCCGCCGCGCCGGATTCGACGCCTGCGCCGCCGTGGGGTGTGGGGATCTACGCGTTCGAGTCGGTCGGCTGGCAACAGGGCTGCATGATCTACGCGATCAAAGGCACCGGCATGGCGCCGTACGCCGGATTCGCCTGGTGCCCTGATGTGGTGCCGATGGGTGAGCGTTGGTCGGACGGCCAGGTCTTCGAGCGGTTCGACGGTGACTGGTACGTGGTCAGTGTCCGCGCCGATCACCCGTGGGGTCTGCACCTGAGCCGGCTGCACCGCCGGACGGAAGCCTGACCGGCAGGCCACGCAGGACCGGGCCAGCACGTCAGGAGCACTGCACTCGCATTGCCGCGAAGCGTGGTCTGCTACCTCTAGTAGCTCTACTGCTCCTCGTCTTCGATGTATCCGGTCGTGGGGTCGACGATGGCCAGGAAGTCGCGGATATTTTCCGTGTGCCGGTCGAGTGACGGGTCCGGGGTCGGACTCACGCCGAATCCGTAGCCGGGGTTCGGCCCGCTCAGCCACGTGTAGTCGGTGCCGCCGAAGTCGTTGGGGCGGAGGGCGAACATCTCTCCGTCGACTTCAAGCGTGAGTGACGTGACGTCGGCCGCGCCTTCGGTTTCGGGGCGCAGGCCGGGCACGGCTTCCCGGTCGCCGTCGCCGTTGTCTGGGTAGATTGCCTTCACGTAGCCATCTTCGTGGCGGACTTCGTGGTTTCCCAAGCCAAATCCGGCGGGATCCTGGGCGCGGCCACGGTGGCCCTGCCCGGGCGTTCCGCCGCCGGCAGACGGCACGCGAGACCGGGATGGGCCTTCCCGGAACACCGCACCACGGCACAACTGGCCGCCGACCGGGAGCACGCCACCCGGCAGGTGCGCGCCCTGTCCGGCCGGCCGGAGCGTGCCCGGCAGCTCCTCGACCGGATCCAGGCCCGGCAGGAGCGCGGGGCGTCCGGCACCGGCCTGCCGTTCGACCGCCACCGCTCGCCGGTTTCCGGCGCCGGCCTGCGAGATCGTGGCGTACCGGTTCACCCGCGGCGACGGGCTCGGCACCGACTCCGACGTGGCCGAGGCGCTCCGCGCGGCGGCGGCCGACGCCACCGGGCCCACGATCATCAACGCCTCGCTGGGCACTCCCGCGGCCGACGGCACGCCACCGCCCGCGATGCGGGCCGCGGTGGAGGACATCGTCGCCAACCATCCGCACGTGCTGATCGTGGCCGCCGCCGGCAACCTGGGCACCACCGAGCCGGTGTTCCCGGCCGCCTTCGCCGGCGCGGTGGCCGTGGGCGCGCTCACCGACGACCTGCGGCCGGCCCCGTTCTCGAGCCACGGTTCCTGGCTCACCTGCTCGGCCGTGGGCGTGGGCGTGGTGGCGCCGTTCGTGCCCGGTGCCGTCCCACCGGAACCCGACCCGGACTTCCCGGACCAGACCTTCGGCCCGGACGCGTGGGCGATGTGGACCGGCACCTCGTTCGCCGCGCCGCAGGTCAGCGGCGCCGTCGCCCGGCTGTGTTACGAGAACCCCGGCCTCTCACCTCGCGCGGCGCTCGACCGGCTGCTCGCCGGCGAGCCCCGGCTCGACGGCTACGGCAGCGTCCTCCGGCTGCTCCCGGACACGCCCACGACCGCCTGACCGGAAGGAAATCCCAGTCCCGGACGCTGCGGGCGCCGGCGGACCGCGGTCGGCTTCTGGCGGTGTGCCCGGGTCAGGCGGCGCCGGCGGCCAGCTCGGCGATCGCGTCGATGAGCTGGGCGCCGTTGAGCAGGGACGCGTCGTTGTGGTCGGCGCCTTGGACGGCTACGACCCGCACGGGTCCCGCGGCCTTGCCGGCCACGGCCAGACTTAGCTGCGGCGGCACGATCGAGTCGGCCGTGCCGTACACGATGAGCGTGGGTGCCGCGACCCGCGCGACCGCCTCGGTCACCGGGAAGCGGTCGCGTGCCAGCAGGCGCACCGGCAGGAACGGATAATGCTGGCGGCCCGCCGCCGGCAGATCGGTGAACGGCGACCGCAGGATCAGGCCGGCGGGCGGGTATTTCGCCGCCAGCGCGGCCACCACCGCCGCGCCGAGGCTCTCGCCGTAGTACAGCAGCCGTTCGGCCGGTATGCCGGCCTGCTCGACGAGGAACGTCCGCGCCGCCTCGATGTCGCGGGCGAGTCCGTCCTCGCTCGGGCTGCCGGGGTTGCCGCCGTAGCCGCGGTAGTCGACAAGCAGCACGGTGAAGCCCCGACCGGCCAGGGCGGCGGCAAGCGGGGCACGGGCCAGCCTGTTGCCGGCGTTGCCCGGCGCGAGCAGCACCGCCAAGTGTGGGCCGGGGGTCTCCAGCGGCGGTTCGATCAACCAGGCGGTCAGGCTTAGCCCGTCGGTGGTGCGCAGGGTGACGTCGCGCGCCCCGGGAAGCACCCGGGCCGCCGCCGGCGGCGACGACCGGTCCGGAAAGTAGATGAGCCGCCGCTGCAGCAGCCAGGCCGCCGCAGCGACCAGCACCCACAGCACGAGTACGGCGAGCGCTACCCGCACGAGAGTCACCACCCTGGGCATCGTTCCATTGTCAGACCGCTCCGGCTCCCGCGCGCTCGGCGTTCCCCGGTGATGTGGCCGTGCGCGCGATCATGACCGGCGTCTGAATTTGCAGAGGCTGAAGCCGCTGACGGAGGATCGGCGGCCGGCGCGTCGGCAGCCCGGCGGGTCCGGCCGGCCAACAGGCAGAGGCTACGGGCCACGTCGCGTCGGTTAGCCTGCCGTCATGGGGAGCGCCGAGCTGGATGAGTTGATCGTCGCGGACGCCGAGGCGCTGCGCGCGTGGTTGTCGGCCAACCACTCCACGTCGCCCGGCGTCTGGCTGGCCCTGACCAAAAAGGGCGGCATAGTCACCACGCTGACCTGGCAGCAGGCGGTCGACGAGGCCCTGTGCTTCGGCTGGATCGACGGGCAGGCCCGGAAACGTGATCAGGAGACCTCGTGGATCCGGTTCACCCCTCGTAGATCCCGCAGCGCCTGGTCACAACGCAACGTCGCCCACGTGGCCCGGCTCGAGGCGCAGGGGCGAATGCTGCCCGCAGGCCGCGCCGCGGTTGACGCCGCGAAAGCGGACGGGCGGTGGGCGACGGCCTACGCCCCGCCGTCGGAAGCCGAGGTGCCGGCCGACCTCCTCGCCGCCATCGCCGCCGTCCCGGCCGCCCAAGCCATGTTCGACGTACTCACCAAGGCCAACCGCTTCGCTCTCATCTACCGCGTCAATGCCGTCAAACGGGCGCAGACCCGCGAGCGAAAGATCGGCGAGTTCGTCGCCATGCTGTCCCGCCACGAGACGATCTACCCGCAGAAGGCCAAGCCTCCGAACTCGCCGTAATCGCTACCTTCACCATCATGTGAACTGTCAGGCCTGCGTGATGATGACCTTCAGGGCGGAGTTCGCGGCGGCGTTGCCGAAGACGCCGTACGCCTCGTCCATCTGATCGAACGTGAACGAGTGCGTGCCCATCTTCTCGGCCGGGATCCGCCCGCTGGCCACCATCTTGAGCAGCGTCGGGATCGAGACCGTGTCGACCAGGCCCATGGTCAGCCGCACGTTCTTGATCCACATGTCCTGCATCGGGAGCTCGACCGGGACGCCGTGCACGCCGATGTTGGCGATGGTGCCGCCCGGCCGCACCAGCGACGCGGCGGTCAGCAGCGTCTCGGGGAAGCCGACTGCCTCGATCGCGACGTCGACGCCGAGCCCGTCGGTGAGCGCGAGGACGTCGCCGGCCGTGCCCTGGCCGGCCTCGAACACGTCGGTCGCGCCGAACTCGAGGGCCTTCTCCAGGCGGAACTTGTTCGCGTCGATCGCGATGACCCGGGAGGCGCCCCACAGGCCGGTGGTGAGGATGGCGGCCAGCCCGACCGCGCCCGCGCCGACCACGGCCACCGTGTCGCCGGGGCGCACCTCGCCGGCCAGCACGCCGACCTCGTAGCCGGTGGGCAGCGAGTCGGCCAGGAAGATCGCCTGTTCGTTGGTGACGTTGCCGGGCACCGCGTAGAGCGACGTGTCGGCGTACGGCACCCGGACCAGCTCGGCCTGGGTCCCGTCGATGAGGTGGCCGAAGATCCAGCCGATCCCGCCCACGGTCTGGCAGTGCGACGGCATGCCGCGCTGGCAGTACTCGCACCGGCCGCACTTGGTGATCGCCGGCACCAGCACCCGGTCGCCGGTGGCGAATCCCTTGACCGCGTCGCCGGCCGCCGTGACGGTGCCGACCGCCTCGTGGCCGAGGATGCGGCCGTCGGTGACGGCGGCCACGTCGCCGTGCAGGATGTGCAGGTCGGTGCCGCAGATTGTGGTGGTGTCCACCCGCACGACCACGTCGGTCGGCTCCTGGACCGTGGCTTCGGGAACGTCCTCCCAGGCCTTGCGGCCGGGGCCGTGATAGACGAGAGCCTTCATGAGGGCCTCCCTGATTGGCGTCGACCGACGCTATCGGCGGGACGCGGCGGCGGCCGTCGCAATATGGGACGGCTTGACTCGTACGGGAAAGGCGTCGATGCTTTGGGAGCGCTCCCATCGACTGGCTTCGATCCGAGGGGATTCTCTGGTGAAACGCCGCGGCGCCCTCCTGCTCTCCGTCCTGCTCGCGGTCGCCGCCTCGGTCGCCGTGGCGCCGTCCGCCCTCGCCGCCACCCCCGTACGGATCATGGCGCTCGGCGACTCGATCACCGCCGGGCCCGGTTGCTGGCGGGCCAAGCTCTGGCACCGCCTGCAGACCTCCGGCTACACGGGCATCGACTTCGTCGGCACTCAGTCCGACGGCGGGGGCTGCAACCCGGGCTACTCGTACGACTTCGACCACGAGGGACACGGTGGCTACTCGGCCACCGGCATCGCCGCCAACGACCAGTTGCCGCCGTGGCTGGCCGCCGCCCGGCCGGACGTCGTCCTCATGCATCTGGGCACCAACGACATGTGGGGCGGCTACATCCCGCTGCCGGACAAGCTGGCCGCCTTCACCAAGCTGGTCGGCCAGATGCGCGCCCAGAACCCCGACGTGAAGATCGTCGTCGCGCAGATCATCCCGATGAGCGCGGCCGCCTGCGCCACCTGCCCGGCCGACGTGGCTGCGCTCGACAACGCGATCCCGGCCTGGGCGTCCGGGCTCAGCACGACCCGATCGCCGATCTCCGTCGCCGACCTGTGGACCGGGTACGACGCGGTGGCCGACAACGTCGACGGCGTCCACCCGAACGACACCGGCTTCCAGAAGATGTCCGACGCCTGGTATCCCGTCGTGGCGCGGGTGCTCGGCGGCGCGACCCCGCCGACCACAGCGCCGACGACCCCGCCGACCACAGCACCGACGACGCCGCCCACGACCGCACCCACGACCCCGCCCACGACCGCGCCGCCGGCCGGCGCCTGCACGGCGGCCTACCGGGTGGTCTCGCAGTGGAGCGGCGGCTTCCAGGGCGAGGTCACCGTCAAGAACGGCGCGGCGACGGCCTCCTCCGGCTGGACCGCGACGTTCACGTTCGGCAACGGCCAGACCGTCAGCCAGGCGTGGAACGCGACGGTCATCCAGTCCGGCGCGGTGGTGACGGCCCGCAACGTCGACTGGAACGGCCGTCTCGCCGCCGGGGGCGCCGCCACCTTCGGATTCCTCGCCTCGTCGGCCGCCACCAACACGGCCCCGGCGGTGACCTGCGCCCTCACCTGAGGCGGGTGCCACGCGGCCGCGTGCGTCGGAACGTCAGGCGGGTGACACGGTGGCGTCTGCGTCCGGACAGGCGGGTGACACCGCGGCCGTGAGGCGGGCGGCGACGGCGGCGACGGCGTCCCGCAGCTCCGGTCCCTGCTCGACGGTGAAGCCGAACGGGATCGCGGCCAGCCACTCCTGGGCGTACATCTGCGTGTTTGTCGTGCTGCCGATGAGCAGGCACCGATCGCCGGCGGCCTGCAGACGGCCCATCGGCGGCCGGATCCACGGCGCCACCCGCTCGTAGGGCTCGTGGAACACCACACGGGTCGGGTACCGCCAGCCCGCGCCCAGGTTCTCCTCGAGCGCCGCGACCGGGTCGAGCCCGTCGGGCGGCATGAAGCGCTGCGGCAGTTGCCGCACGCCACGGATGCGATCGATCCGGTACGTGCGGATCGCGCCGGCCCGGTGCGAGTGGCACAGCAGATACCAGCGGCCGAAGCGCACCACCACCGCCCAGGGATCGACCTCGGCCAGCCACTCGTCGCCGCTCTCGTTCGCGTAGGTGACGGCCACCCGGCGACGGCCGGCGACGGCCGCGACCAGGTCGCTCGTCGTGGCGGGGTCGGCGCGCGCGGCCCGGCGGTCAGGGGCGGCCGACGCGTACGCCCGCAGCGCCGCCGCCTGCCGTCCGACGCCCTCCGGCAGCGCCCGGATGACCTTGCCGAGCGCCGCGCCGACCGGGTCGCCGGCGTCGATCGCGGACGGCTGCCCGTCGAGCACCGCCATGACCAGGCCGAGCGCCTGTTCCTCGGTGAAGACGACCGGCGGCAGGCGGGCGCCGCGGCCGAGGCGATAGCCGCCGTACGGCCCGCGGACCGACTCGACCGGGATGCCGGCCTCGCGGAGGATCCCGACGTAGCGGCGCGCGGCCCGCTCGGTCACGCCGAGCGCGGCGGCCAGCTGGTCGGCGGTCGTGCCGGGGCGGGCCTGCAGGATCTCGAGCGTGCGCAGGGCCCGGGCGGTGGGACTCGGAACGTTCTCCACCTCTCGCACCGTACCGGAAGCAGAACGTCCGGAATGGGTCCTAGGTTGGTGGCATGACTGACGAACAGATCGTGCTTCTCGGTGGCCTGTGGCTCGATGCGTCGGCGTGGGACGGCGTCGTCGCCGCGCTGGGGGAGCGGGGCCGCCGCGCCGTGGCGGTGACCCTGCCCGGTCAGGGCGACGGGAACACCTCGGCGACGCTCGGCGACCAGGTCGGCGCGGCGGTGGCGGCCGTCGACGCCGGGCCCGGCGCCTCGGTGGTCGTGGGCCACTCCGTCGCCTGCGCCCTGGCCTGGCTGGCCGCCGACGCGCGGCCCGAGCGGGTGAGCAAGGTCGTGATGATCGGCGGGTTCCCGTCGGCCGACGGCGACGCCTATGCGAGCTTCTTCCCGGTCGAGAACGGCGTGATGCCGTTTCCCGGCTGGGAGCCGTTCGAGGGCGCGGACGCGGCCGACCTCGACGAGCAGGCGCGCAAGAGCTTCTCGGAGGCCGCCGTTCCCGTTCCCGAGGGCGTGGCCAAGGGGATCGTCCGGCTGACCGACGAGCGTCGCTACGACGTGCCCGTCGTGATGGTGTGCCCCGAGTACACGCCGGCCCAGCTCCGGGAATGGCTCGACGCGGGCGAGCTGCCCGAGCTCGCCAAGGTCAAGCACGTCGACCTGGTCGACATCGACTCCGGGCACTGGCCGATGCTGACCAGGCCGGCCGAGCTGGCCCACATCCTGGCCGGCGCCTGATCCGCAGCCGGCGCCCGGTCCGCGGCCGGCGCCTGGTCCGAATCAGGCGCCGGGGTCGAGCCGGTAGCCCACGCCCCGCACGGTCTGGATGGTGTCCCTACCGAACGGTCGGTCGACTTTGTCCCGCAGATAGCGGACGTAGACATCGACCACGTTGGACCCGCCGTCGTACGGCGAATGTGGAACGTTCGGGTGAGATCAGGTACATATCAAGGCCGATAGTGTCGGGCCGTGACGCGGACGATGCATCGGTGGCCGGCCGCCCGGCGCTTCGTGCGGGCCACCGCCGCCGTTGCCGTTCTCGGCACCGCCTGGTGCGTGGCCTACCTGACCATCGGCGCCGGCACCGAGGCATTCGCGTACGTCTTCGTCCCGGTCGGTGGCGCGTTGGCGGCCGCGTCCGTCCACCGGATGTCCCGCCGTGACCTCGGTCTCGATCCGGTCGCCCGGCGGTTCTGGCGGGCCGTCCTGCTCGCCGTCGGCGTGATCACGATCGGGTACGCCTGGCTGGCCGCGGACATGCTCGCCCACGCCGCCCAGGCCCGTACCCGCAGCATGCCGACGCCGGCGGCGGCCTGCGTGGCCATCGGTTTCGTGATCGCCATCTGGGCCCTGGCCCGGGTGCCGGTCGTCGCGAACGCCGGTGTCGAGCGGTGGCGCGTGGCGCTGGATCGGACGATCGCGTTCCTCGGGTGCTCGGCCGTGTTGTGGTACGTCGGGCTGGCGCCGATGCTGTCGGCCCGCGAGCCGTGGAGCCGCCAGGCGATGCTGCTGGTCGCGCTCTGTTTCCTGATCGCGGCCGGCGCCGCGACGAAGGTCTCGTACATCGTGGGCGGCCCGGTCGACCGCGACGCGGTGCGGCTGATCGCGTCCGCCGGCGGTGTCCCGGCCGGGGTCGTGGCCGTGCTCGCGGTGCAGTTCGGGTACGTCGCGAGCATCCCGGCCCAGGCGATCGTCATGCCGCTGGCCCCGCTGCTGGTGACGCTGGGCGTCGCGGCCCAGGGTCGCGCCGATCGTGGGCTGCGGCGCGACTCGGCCCGGATGGGCGTGTGGCTGCCCTACCTGGCCATCGTGGCGGTCGACGTGCCGCTGATCGCGGTCGCGCTCGGCGCGCCCCTGCGCTGGCCGGTCCGGGTCGCCCTGATCGCCACGGTCGCGGTGACCGCGCTGGTCACGGTCCGGCAGTACATCGCGTACCGGGAGAACGCCCGGCTGCTGCGGAACACGCGGGTCCAGGAGGAGCGGCTGCAGTACGAGGTCAGCCACGACGGCCTCACCGGGCTGGCCAACCGGGCGCTGTTCCGCGACCGGCTCAGGGATGCTCTGGAGACGACCGGCACGGCGTCGGTGCTGCTCGTCGACCTCGACGACTTCAAGACCGTCAACGACCTGCTCGGCCACGGGGCCGGCGACCGCCTGCTGATCTCGGTCGCGCGGCTGCTGCGGGCCGAGGCCGGCGACGGCGGCCTGCCGGTGCGGGTCGGCGGTGACGAGTTCGCGGTGCTGCTCACCGGCGCCGGCGCCGACCCGGACGAGCTGGCCCAGCGGCTGCTGGCCGCGTTCACCCGCCCGATCAGCGAGCACCGCCTGCTGGTGCAGGTCAGCATCGGTATCGCCGTCGCCGCGCCCGGCGCCACCGTCGACTCGGTGCTGCTGAACGCCGACGTCGCGATGTACACCGCCAAGCAGCAGGGCAACGCGGGCTTCGTGCGCTACGCCGACGGCATGCGCGAGCCCGTCCTGGCGCACATGCAGCTCGGTGGCGAGTTGCGGCGGGGCCTCGAGAACGACGAGTTCCGCGTGGTCTACCAGCCGATCATGCGGCTGGACGGCAACGGCCCGATCGGCGTGGAGGCGTTGATCCGGTGGCATCACCCGGCCCGCGGCGTGGTCGGCCCGGCCGAGTTCATCCCGGCCGCGGAACGCACCGGCCTGATCGTGCCGCTGGGCCGGTTCGTGCTGCGCGAGACCTGCCGCCAGGCGGCGGCGTGGCTGGCCGAGTTCGGGCCGGACGCGCTGAAGGAGGCCGGCCTGAACGTGTCCGCGCGGCAACTGCACGACCCCGACTTCGTCTCCGACGTCACCAGCGCCCTCGCCGACAGCGGGCTGCCCTGCGAGCGCCTGGTGCTCGAGGTGACCGAGTCGGCGGTGCAGCGCGGCCAGCAGGTCTCCCTCGCCCTGCACGAACTGGACCGCACGGGCATCCGCCTCGCCCTCGACGACTTCGGCACCGGCGAGTCGTCGCTGAGCCTGCTGCGCGCCTTCCCCGCCGCGATCATCAAGCTCGACAAATCGTTCGTGGACGGCATCGAGATCGACGACGGCCGCCCGGCCGCCGCCGACGCCCGGCAGGCGGTGGCCCGCGCGGTGATCCAGCTCGCTCGTGCGCTCGGCCTCGACACCGTCGCCGAGGGGGTCGAGAGCGCCGAGCAGGTGGCCGTGCTCCGCGAGCTCGGCTACACCGTCGGCCAGGGCTTCCACCTGGCCGAGCCGATGACCGCCGACGGGGTGTCGCGCCTGCTGGCACGTCAGCGGTCCGCGTCCCCGCGGGCCCCCGAAGAAAGCCGGCAGCGGGCTCTCCTGAGCAAGACCAGGAATACTGGGGCTCTTGCGATCGAAGGGCCACATCATGCCAGCGCTTCCGCTGTTCCCGACCACCCTCGTGGGTAGCTTCCCGCAGCCGGAGTGGCTGATCGACCGGGCCCGGCTCGCCGGCCGGTTCCCGCCGCGCGTGCGGGCGACCGAGCTGTGGCGGCCCGCGCCCGAGCACCTTGCCCGCGCGCAGGACGACGCGACGCTGCTCGCGATCCGCGCCCAGGAGGACGCGGGGCTGGACATCCTGACCGACGGCGAGATCAGGCGGGAGAGCTACTCGAATCACTTCGCGACGGCCCTGACCGGGCTCGACCTCGACAACCCCGGAACGGTGGTCAACCGCAGCGGACAGCCGAACCCCGTGCCCCGCGTGGTCGGCGAGGTGAGCCGGCCGGGCCCGATCCAGGCGGCCGACGTCCGGTTCCTGCGCGAGCACACCGACCGCACGATCAAGGTCACGGTGCCCGGCCCGTTCACGATGTCGCAGCAGACGCAGGACGACTACTACGGCGACCCGCAGTCCCTCGCGTACGCCTATGCCGACGCCGTCAATGCCGAGGTGCGTGACCTCTTCGCGGCCGGCGCGGACATCGTCCAGCTGGACGAGCCGTATCTTCAGGCCCGGCCCGAGGCCGCCCGCGCGTACGGGGTGAAGGCCCTCAATCGCGCGCTCGACGGGGTGACCGGCACGACGGCGGTGCACCTGTGCTTCGGGTACGCCGCGATCGTCCACGAGCGGCCGTCGGGCTACTCCTTCCTGCCGGAGCTGGCCGACTGCGCCTGCGACCAGATCTCGATCGAGACCGCCCAGTCGCATCTCGACACGTCGGTGCTCAAGCACCTGGCCGGGAAGACCATCATGGTGGGCGTCATCGACCTTTCCGACCCGGCGGTCGAGACGGTCGGCACGGTCGTCGAACGGGTGCGGCGCGCCCTGCCCTACGTGGCGCCGGAGAACGTGGTGATCGCCACGGACTGCGGCATGAAATACCTGCCGTGGGAATCGGCGACCGGCAAGATGCGCGCCATGGCCGGCGCCGCCGAGATTCTGCGCCGCGGGTGACTATCGCTGCGCGATCAGGACCCGCGCGGCCGCGGTGGCGCGGGCGGCGACGTCGTCGACCGTCCGCGAGCTGTGGGTGAAGAAGCCGTCGGTGAACAGCGAGGCGTAGCCGTGGGCGACCGCGACGGTTGCCTCGACGAGGCGGATCGCCTCCTCGTGCGACGTGCAGGCGGTCGCCAAGGCGAGGTCGGTCAGCGTGCTGATCAGGGCGCGGGTCTGTTCCCGGCGGGAGTCGTCGGGCATCTCGTACAGCTCGGCGGCGAAGATCACCGGAAAGCCGGCGCGGGTGCGCACGACGTACCGCACGTAGGCGCCGGCCACGGCGGCGAGCCTTGCCTGGGGGTCGGCGCCGGCCGCGTCGGCGGCGGTGACGATCTCGGCGTTCAGCTCGTGGGCGGCCACGGCGGACACCGCGCTGAGCAGGTGGCCACGGTCGGGGAAGTGGCGGTACGGCGCGGCCGGGCTGACCTGGGCGCGGCGGGCGACCGCGGCCACCGAGAAGCGCTCGAGGCCACACTCGGCGAGCAGGTCGAAGCTGAGCCGGATCAGCTCGGCGCGCAGGTCGCCGTGGTGATAGGCCGACACGCCGCCCTCCCGATGCGCTTGCCCGGATGTAAGAGGTCTCATACATTAACATGTGATAGCCCTCTTACATCCGGGAGACAGCGTGACCATCCGGCTCGGGTACCAGATTCCGAACTTCACCTACCCCGGCGTCCCCGTCGAGGACCTGTTCGACACCGTGGCCGCGCAGGCGCGCGAGGCGGAGTCGGCCGGGTTCGACACCGTGCTGGTGATGGACCACTTCTACCAGTTGCCGGGCATCGGCACGCCCGACCAGGCGATGCTCGAGTCGTACACGACGCTCGGCGCGCTCGCCTCGGCCACCTCGACGATCCAGCTGTCGACGCTGGTCACCGGCAACACGTACCGCAATCCCGCGCTGCTGGCCAAGACGGTGACCACGCTCGACGTGGTCTCCAAGGGCCGGGCCGTCCTCGGCATCGGGGCCGGCTGGTTCGAGCGGGAACACCACGACTACGGCTTCGAGTTCGGCAGCTTCGGGCAGCGGTTCGAGCGCCTCGAAGAGGCGCTCACGATCATCGCGCCGATGCTGCGTGGCGACCAGGCGTCGTTCGAGGGCAAGTGGTACACGGCCCGCGGCGCCATGAACAACCCGCGGCTGCGGCCGGCCATCCCGATCATGCTGGGCGGCAGCGGCGAGCGGAAGACCTTCCGGCTGGCGGCCCGCTTCGCCGACCACATGAACATCATCTGCGACGTCACCGACCTGCCGCGCAAGGTCGCCGTGCTGCGCGAGCGGTGCGAGGAGATCGGCCGCGACCCGGCCACCCTGCGCACGAGCTTCCTGGTGATGGGCATGGTGGGCGAGACCGGGCAGGAGGCCAAGGAGCTCGGCGAGACCATCCCCGCCGACCGGCGCGACCGGGCCTTCGTCGGCACGGCCGACCAGGTCGCCGAGCAACTGCACGAGAAGATCCTCGGCGCCGGCATCGACGGCCTCACCATCAACCTGGTCCGCAACGGCCACCGGCCGGGCATGGTCGCCCGGGTCGGCGCGGCCCTCAAGCCGTTGGTCGCGGCCTGACGGGCGTGGCCCGGTAGGGTCGCCGTCGTGAGTCATCCCGACGTCGACGCGTGGGACGCCTGGCATCCGCGCCGGATCGCCGGGCGTCTCCACGACCTGCCGGTTCCCTGGTACGTCGCGGCGGGCTGGTCGGTCGACCTGTTCCGTGGAGAGCAGACCCGCGACCACGAGGACCTGGAGATCGCCGTGCCGGCCGCGCATTTCGCGCTGCTGCCGCCGCTGTTTCCCGAGCTCGACTTCTGGGTGCCGGCGGGCGAGGGCGTCCTCGTGCCGCTCACGGCCGAGGCGCTGGCCGGCGAATCGCACCAGACCTGGGCCTGGGACCGGGCGGCCGGCCGGTGGCGCTTCGACGTCTTCCGCGAACCGCACGACGGGGACGTCTGGGTCTGCCGCCGCGACGAGCGGCGGATCCGCCGGCCGTACGCGGAAATCATCCGGCGTACGGACGACGGAGTGCCGTACCTGGCGATCGAGGCCACGCTGCTGTTCAAGGCGAAGCACCGGCGGGACAAGGACGAGGCCGACTTCACCGGCGCCCTGCCGTTGATGTCGCGTGCGGAACGCGGGTGGCTGGACGCGACGCTCGGCCTGGTCCACCCGGACCATCCGTGGCGCGCCCGGCTCCGGAGCGGAATCTGACCGGCGGCGTCACAGCCAACCGGCGCGGCGCAGCAGCCAGTAGAGGACGGCGGCGCTGATCAGCATGAGCAGCATCACGCTCGGATAGCCGTATCGCCAGGTCAACTCGGGCATGTGCGCGAAGTTCATGCCGTAGATGCCCCCGATCGCGGTCAGCACCGCGGCGATGGCCGCCCAGGAGGCGATCTTGCGCAGGTCGTCGTTCTGCTCCACGGTCAGCTGGGTGAGGCGGGCCTGGAGGAGGGCGTTGAGCACATCGTCGAAGGCCATGACCTGCTCCACGGCGGCGGCGTGGTGATCGGCGACGTCGCTGAAATAGCGGCGGATCTCCTTGGGCAGGTCGGTGAACTGCTTGTCGGTCAGGGCGGCCAGCGGGCGCTGGAGCGGGAGCACGGCCGCCTTGAACTTGATCAGCTGGCGTTTGAGCTGGTAGATCTGCTCGACGGTGACCGATGTCCCGGACGCGAACACGGCCGCCTCGGTCAGGTCGACGTCGGTCTGCATCGCGCCCACGATCTCGACGTAGGAGTCGACGAGGCGGTCCAGGATCGCGTGCACCACCGACCACGGGCCCTGAGCCAGCATGGCCGGGTCGGAGATCAGGTCGGCGCGCAGCGAGCCGAGCTCCATGACGGTGCCCTGCCGCACGGTGACGACGAAGTGCGGGCCGACGAAGAGGCGGACGAAACCGGTGCTGACGATCTCGCTGGTCGCGGTGAACATTTCGTGGTCGACGTACTGGGCGGCCCGGACGACGAGGAACAGCACGTCCTCGTATCGCTCGATCTTCACCCGTTGCTCGCGGTGCAGGATGTCCTCGACCGCCAGCGGGTGCAGGCCGAACACCTCGGCGACCCGGGTGAGCGAGGCCTCGGTGGGCTCGTGCAGGCCGAGCCACACGAAGGCGCCCTCCCGCTCCCGCGCCTTCGAGTACAGCAGCGCCAGATCGGCGGCCGGGCCGGGGCTCTCGACGGCGACGCCGTCGACGAACAGGTCGCAGCCCACGATCGCGGTGTGGTCGGCCCGCCGCCGGCCTGCCGCCCCGGGCGGCTGCCAGTCGCGTCGGACGTCCACGTCTCTCGTCACCCCCGGGGGGAGCCTACTGGGGCCGGAGGGGCTGCGCCGCGGTGAAGGCCACGCTCAGCAGGCCGGCTCCAGTCTGGACGTGGTAGCGGGTGCGTCCACGTTTGACGACCGTGCCGGCCAGGCCCGCATATCGGCCCGTACCGGTCAGCCGGACCCGTTCACCGACCTGGAGCGGAATCGGCGCGGCCGGCGTCGTGGATCGGCCGGCACGGATGCGTGCCAGCTCGGCCTCGTAGCGGGGGTCCATCGACGCCGGCTCGCCGCGATGTGACCACGTGTAGATCGCGGAGGCGTCGAAGCCGCGGGCGCAGTCGCGGCACGACTTGACGCGGATCGGCCGGCGGTGTGCCGTCGCGCGGTGACCGGCCGGGCAGACACCCACCCACGGCCCGTCGACGCTGGGCGCGTCCGCCGGCATGCAGCGCGAACCCGAGCAGCCGATACGCCGTGCGGTGGCCCGCCAGACCCGGTCGTGGCCGTGCCGCGGCCCGGTCAGAGCATGGGCGATCTCGTGCAGCACCGTCTCGGTGACCTGCTCGGCCTCGTAGAGGGAGATCAGCGGGCGGGACAGTCCGATCTGCTTGCGGTCGTAGCGGCACACCCCGGCCCGGGTCTTGGCGTCGTCGAACACCAGGCGCCACCCGGCCAGCCCATGCCGAGCCATCAGGGATGAGGCGAGCTGCCTCGCTTCCGTCAGATCCAACCGCTGCTCCCCGCCCGCTCGCACACGCCGGACCATGGTGCCAGACGACGGCGAGGCCCGGCTCACGCCGGGCCTCGCCGTGCATCAGTCCCGTTGCCGGAATCAGCCGATGGTGGCGGCGACCGCGAGCGGCCGGTCCGCGCTGAGCCGGGCGGCGATCGACTCGATGATCTCGCCGGAGCGCACCGCGGCGTTGGAGAGCAGCGACGCGGTGATGCCGTGCGTGTGCTCGGTGCCGCCCTGCAGGTAGACGCCGGCAGCGACCGACGGGCCGGCGACGATCCGGTAGTCGCGCTCGACCACGGCCCGGCCGAACTCGTCCCGCCGGTAGTGCCGGGCGACGTCGCCGAGCAGCGGGAACGGGTCGACCGGCTGGTATCCGGTTGCGCAGATCAGCACGTCGGTCTCGAGCGTGGACAACTCGCCGGTGGTGAGCGTCTCGATCGTCACCTCGACCCGGCCGTCCTGCGCCTCCTTGGCGCCGGCCAGCCGGGACACGTTGAGCAGCCGCAGCCGCCGCGCCCCGTTGACCTTCTCCCGGTACGTGCGGCGGTACAGCTCCTCGATCAGGTCGTTGTCGACCACCGCGTAGTTCGTGTTGCTGTGATAGTTCATCAGCATGGTCTTGATCTCGGGCGGCGCGCCGAAGTAGTCGTCGACCGCGGCGGGGTCGAAGATGCGGTTGGCGAACGAACTGTCATCGGCCGGGGAGTAGCCGTACCGGGAGAACACCCCGCACACCTCGGCCCGCGGGAACCGCTCGTGCAGGAACGCGGTGACCTCGGCGGCGCTCTGCCCGGCGCCGACGACCACGAACCGGGACGGGTCGGCGCCGTCCAGCCGGCCGATGTTGGTGAGCAGATCGCGGCTGTGCCAGATCCGCTCGGACGAGTCGACCCCGGACGGGATCTGCGGACGCAGCCCGGTGGCGACGACCAGGTTGCGCGCCCGGTACGAGCTGACCCCGCCGGCGTGCCGGACCAGCACGTCGAACGCCTCGACCACCCCGTCGCGGACCACCGGGACGACCTCGTCGACCTCATGGCCGTACTGAACCATGTCGTCCACCTTGGCCGCCGCCCACTCCAGGTAGTCGTGGAACTCCACGCGGAGGGGGAAGAAGCTCTTGTGGTTGATGAAGTCGATCAGCCGGTCGCGCTCCTTGAGGTAGCACACGAAGCTGTATTCGCTGGTCGGGTTGCGGAGCGTGACCAGGTCCTTGAGGAACGACACCTGCATGGTGGCGTCCTCCAGCAGCATTCCGCGGTGCCAGCCGAACGAGCCCTGACGTTCCAGGAAAACCGCGGTGACGGGATCCTGACCGGCGCGTCCGTTGTGCTCCTCCACGGCTATCGCCAACGCCAGATTGGACGGACCGAAACCGACTCCCACCAGGTCGTAGACCGGAATTGCGCCCTGCGGATCGGTCGGTGACATCGGCAAGTCCCCTTCGTGAAGGCCGAGCGAAGCACCCTCTTCGGTGGCCCGGAGCTAGGTTAGACTAACCTAACTTTTGCGGGCTGGGACGGGTCAGGAGGAACCGTGCGGGTAACAATGTTCGGGTACCAGACGTGGGGGCATCGCACCCTGCAGGCGCTGCTGGACTCGGAGCACGAGGTCACGCTGGTGGTCACCCACCCGAAGAGCGACCACGCGTACGAGCGGATCTGGAGCGACTCGGTCGCCGATCTCGCAGCCGGGCACGGCGTCCCGGTGGAGGTGCGCGACCGGCCCGAGGACGACCTGCTCGGCCCGCTCAAGGAGGCCGACCCCGACGTCATCGTGGCGACCAACTGGCGTACGTGGATCCCGCCCCAGATCTTCTCGCTGCCCCGCCTCGGCACGCTGAACGTGCACGACTCGCTGCTGCCCAAGTACGCCGGCTTCTCGCCGCTGATCTGGGCGCTGATCAACGGCGAGAAACAGGTGGGGGTCACCGCGCACATGATGGACGGCACGCTGGACGCCGGCGACATCGTGCTGCGGCGCTCGGTCCCGGTCGGCGACCGGGACACCACCACCGATCTCTTCCACAAGACCCTCGAGCTGTTCGGCCCGATCACCGTCGACGGGCTCGCGCTGATCGCCTCCGGCCGCACCGACTGGACCCCGCAGGACCGCTCGCGGGCGAGCTTCTTCCACAAGCGGTCCGAAGAGGACAACCGGATCGACTGGACGTGGACGGCCGAGGAGCTGGACCGGCTGGTCCGCGCGCAGTCCGACCCGTACCCGAACGCGTACGCCTTCCACAACGGACAGCGGCTGCGGATCGCCGCCGCGCACGTCTCCGACGGCATCTACGGCGGCACGCCCGGCCGCATCTTCTACCGCGAGGGCGACGCCGTGGTCATCGTGGCCGGCGCCGAGGCCCGCCGGGGCAAAAGCCACGGCCTCGCGATCGACCGGATCCGCCTCGACGACGACACCGAACTGCCCGCCGGCGAGTACTTCCGCTCGATGGGCGGATACCTGACCTCGCACCCCTAGGTCTCCCGTTTTTGAAGAGGGCCGCGCCGACCAGGGCGGGGCCCGGATGCCACGCGCCCCCATCCAGTACCAGCAGGAGCGACGCATGCACGACACGATCGAGGCGATGAAGTGGTCCAGCGGCGGCCCGCTCACCGTCGCGCCGGCCACGCTTCCCGAGGTTTTCGCGGCGAGCGTCCGGCGCGATCCGGACGCGGTGGCCGTGGTCTTCGAGGACACCGAGATCAGCTACGCGGAGCTGGACGCCCGGGCGAACCGGCTGGCCCACCTGCTGATCGCGCGCGGCGCCGGGCCGGACCGGGTGGTCGGACTGGCGGTGCCCCGCTCGATCGAGATGATCGTGGCCGAGCTGGCCGTGCTCAAGGCCGGCGCCGCCTACCTGCCGCTCGACCCGGCCGACCCGGCCGAACGGCTCGGCTACCTGATCGGCGACGCCGAGCCGCTCTGCCTGGTCACCACCGCCGAGGCGGACGATCGGCTGCCCCGCCCGGCGGGCATGCCGCGGCTGCTGCTCGACGACCCGGCCGTGATCGCCGAGCTCGGGCACGCGGCGGCCACCGATCCGGCACGCGACGGGCTGCGGGTCGAACACGCCGCTTACGTCATCTACACCTCCGGCTCCACCGGCCGGCCCAAGGGCGTGCTGCTCACCCACTCCGGCGTCGCGAAGCTGATGTCCACCCAGTTCGAGCGGTTCGGGCTCACCCCGGACGTCCGCGTGCTGCACTTCGCCTCGCCCAGCTTCGACGTCGCCTTCTGGGACCTGATGCTCTCGCTCTGCTCCGGCGGCCGGATCGTCGTCGTGCCCGCCGACCGCCGGGTCGCCGGGCTCGCGCTGACCGAGTACGCGATGCGGCACCGGACGAACTTCATGATCCTGCCGCCCGCGCTGCTGGCCGCGCTTCCGCCGGAGTGCGAGCTGCCGCCGGGCATCCTGCTGGCCGGCACCGAGCGGGTCTCGCCGGAGCTCGTGGCCCGCTGGGCGGACGGCCGCCGGATGTTCAACGCGTACGGGCCGACCGAGGCCACCGTGAACTCGACGCTCGGCGAGTGCGATCCGGACCGGATCGACGGCTCGTCGGTGCCGATCGGCCGTCCCGACCCGGCCACCGACGCGTATGTGCTGGATTCCGCCCTTCGCCCGGTCGCGCCCGGCGTCCCCGGCGAGCTGTACCTGGCCGGTCCGGGCCTGGCCCGCTGCTATGTGAACAGGCCCGACCTGACCGCCGAGCGGTTCGTCGCCAACCCGTTCGACGAGGCCGGCGGCCGAATGTACCGCACCGGCGACGTCGCCCAGTGGCGCGGCGACGGCCGGCTGGACTTCCTCGGCCGGGTCGACGACCAGGTCAAGGTGCGCGGCTACCGGATCGAGCTGGGCGAGGTCGAGTCGGTGCTGGCCCGCCACCCCGGCGTCGGCCAGGTCGCGGTGATCGCCCGCGAGGACCGGCCCGGCGACGTCCGGCTGGCCGCCTACGTCGTGTCGGCCGACCACGCCGAGGCACCGCAGGAGAAGGCCGATGCGCAGGTCGCCGAGTGGAAGGAGCTGCACGAGCTGCTCTACCAGGCCGGCCGGGTGGAACGCTTCGACGAGAACTTCACCGGCTGGAACTCCAGCTTCGACGGCTCGCCGATCCCCCTGGAGCAGATGCGCGAGTGGCGGGACGAGACCGTCGCCCGGATCAAAGCCCTGGCGCCGCAACGGATCCTGGAGATCGGGGTCGGCATTGGACTGCTGCTGTCCCGGCTCGCGCCGGACGTGGAGAGCTACTGGGGGCTCGACCTCTCCGAGGAGGCGATCGCGACGCTGCGGGGCGCCACCGCGGACATGCCGGGCGTGGTGCTGCGCGCGCAGCCGGCACGCGACCTGACCGGCGTGCCCGAGGGCCATTTCGACACGGTCGTCATCAACTCCGTGGCGCAGTACTTCCCGAGCGCGGACTACCTGACCTCGGTGCTGCGGGCGGCGGTCACCCGGCTCGCTCCCGGCGGCCGCATCTTCGTGGGTGACGTGCGCAATCTGCGGCTGCACCGCGCGCTGCACGAGGCGATCGCGGCCCAGCAGCCGGGCCACGAGGTCGAGGCGGCCCTGCGGGCCGAGCGCGAGCTGCTGCTGGATCCGGATTATTTCGGGACTCTCGGGATGCAAACTGCTGACGTACGCGTGAAGCAGTCCCGCCACGACAACGAGCTGACCCGTTACCGGTACGACGTCGTGCTCTCCACGTCATCCGCCGGCGACCCTCGCCCGGAACAGGTTCACGCGTGGACGGGGCTGGACGCCGTGCGCAAGCTGCTCTCGGAAAACCCGCAGCGGGTGCGCATCACTGGAATTCCCAACGCTTTACTGGGCTTTGCCGACGGCGCCGCCGCCGCCGACCTCGCCGCGCTCGGCAGTCACCACGTCGCGGTCACCTGGAACGGCGACTCGCTCAGCGGCGCGCTCGACGCCGTCTTCCAGCTCGGCGAGGCGCCCGCCGGCGACTACCGGCCGGGCGCGACCGTTCCGCTCGCCAACACGCCGGCCGCCTTCACCGACCCGGCCACGCTCGGGAAAGCGCTGCGCCTGCACGCCGAATCCTGGCTGCCCGCCTACCTGGTCCCCACCGGATTCGTGCTGCTCGACGCGCTGCCGGTGCTGACCAGCGGCAAGCTTGACCGGGCCGCGCTGCCCGCCCCCGACTACGCCGTGCTCGCCACCGGAACCGCCCCGCGCACACCGCGCGAGAAGGTTCTCTGCGAGCTGTACGCGGATGTGCTGGGCGTGCCCGGCGTCGGCATCGACGACGATTTCTTCAGCCTCGGCGGCGACAGCATCGTCTCGATCCAGCTCGTGCTGCGCGCCCGCGCCGCCGGGCTGGTCTGCACCGCCCGCCAGGTGTTCGAGGCGCGCACGGTCGCCGCCCTGGCCGAGGTGGTGACCGAGCCGGCGACCGCCCGTCCGGAGTCGCCGGACGACGGGATTGGCGAGATCCCGTTCACCCCGATCCTGCGGTGGCTGGACGAGACCGGCGGCGACCTCACCGCGTTCAGCCAGTCGATCGTCGTCACCACCCCGGACGGCGCGAAGGCCGACGACCTGGCCGCGGTTCTGGCCGAGCTGACCGACCGGCACGACCTGCTGCGCGCCACCCTCGACCGGCCGGCCGGCGTGCTGCGGGTCGCGCCGCGCGGGACGGCCGGCCCGTGGCTGCGGGTGGCCGCCGAGGGCGCGACGGTCGCGGCCGAGGAGGCAGCGGCGGCGCTGCGGCTCGACCCGGCCCGGGGCGTGATGGCCCAGGCGGTGTTCTTCCCGGCCGCCGGTCACCTGCTGCTGGTGGTCCACCACAGCGTGGTCGACGGGGTCTCGCTGCGGATCCTGCCCGACGACCTGGCCGCGCTCTGGGGGTCCCGGGCGACCTCGCACACCGGCGCCTCCTTCCGCCGCTGGGCCCTCGGGCTCCGCGAGGCGGCCGGCCGGAGGGCCGCGGAACTGCCGCTGTGGCAACGGATTCTCGACGGGCCGGACCCGGCGCTGAGCCACCGCCCGCTGCGCCCGGTCGACGACCTGGCGTCGGTGGCCCGGCACACCGTCCGGCTCCCCGCCGCCCGTACCGAGCCGGTCATCACCGGCGTCGCGGCCGCCTTCAACGCGGGCATCAACGACGTTCTGCTCACCGGACTCGCCCTCGCGGTCGCGAAGTGGCGCGGCGGCGGCGAACGGTCCGTGCTGATCGCCCTCGAGGGCCACGGCCGCGAGGAGCAGATCGTGGCCGGCGCCGACCTCGCGTCCACGCTCGGCTGGTTCACCAGCGTGTTCCCGGTGCGGCTCGACCCGGGCGACGCCGACCTGACCGAGGCGCTCGCCGGCGGACCGGCCGCGGGCGCCGCGTTCAAGCGGATCAAGGAGCAGCTGCGCGCGATCCCCGACCACGGCATCGGCTACGGCCTGCTGCGCTACCTCAACCCGGACACCTCGCCGGCCCTGGCCGCGCTGCCCGCCCCGCAGATCAGCTTCAACTACCTCGGCCGGTTCACGGCCGGGCCGGGCGCTGACTTCACGCCGGTCGCCGGGCACGGGATCCTGGCCGGCGGCTTCGACCTGGGCATGCCGGTCGCGCCCTGCACCCTGGAGATCAACGCGTACGTGCAGGACGGCGCCGACGGGCCGGAGCTCGGCGTGACCTGGGCCTACCCGCGGGACCTGCTCTCCGGGGCGGCGGTCGCCGAGCTGGCCGCCGGCTGGTTCGACGCGCTCGGGGCGTTGGTCGAGCACGCCCGGGGACCGGCCGCGGGCGGGCTCACCCCGTCGGACCTCACCCTGGCGCTGAGCCAGGACGAGATCGACGAGTTCGAGACCGAATGGGAGCTCCCGTGACCGCGCCCGCCTCCCGGATCAGCGACATCCTGCCGCTCACCCCGCTGCAGGAAGGCCTGTTGTTCCACACCCAGCTGGCCGCGGACGGCCCGGACGTCTACACCGGACAGCTGACGATCACCCTGGCCGGCCCGGTCGACGCCGAGCGGCTGCGGGCGGCCGGGCAGGCGCTGCTCGACCGGCGGCCCAACCTGCGGGTCGCGTTCCGCCGCCGCAAGAACGGCGACACGGTCGCCATCGTGCCGACCCAGGTCGCCCTGCCGTGGACGACGATGTCGCTCGCCGCCGACGAGCTGCCGAAGTTCCTCGACGACGACCTCACCACCCGCTTCGAGCCGGCCACCGCCCCGCTGCTGCGGATGGCGCTGCTCTCGCTCGGCCCGCACGATCACCGGCTCGTCGTCACCCACCACCACCTGCTGCTCGACGGCTGGTCGATGCCCCTGCTGCTGGACGAGCTGTTCGCGCTCTACCGCGGCGAGACGCTGCCGCCACCGGCCGACTTCCGCACCTATCTGGCCTGGACGGCCGCCCAGGACCGGGCGGCCGCCACCGCGGCCTGGCGGGACGCCCTCGACGGGCTGGACGGGCCGACCCTGCTGGCCGCGCGCCCGCCGGCCCGCGCGATGGTGCCCGAGCGGGTGCTGCGGGACCTGCCGGCCGCCCTCACCGCCCGGCTGACCGCGCTCGGCCGGGCCGAGGGGCTCACGCGGAACACGCTCGTGCAGGGCGCCTGGGCGATCGTCGTCGGCGCGCTCACCGGCCGCGACGACGTGGTGGTCGGCGCGACCGTCGCCGGCCGCCCGCCCGACCTGCCCGGCTCGGACACGATGATCGGCCTGTTCCTCAACACGATCCCGGTCCGCGTGCGGCTCGATCCGGCCGCCCGGGCCGTCGACGCGTTGCGTGGCCTGCAGGGCGGCCAGGCCCGGCTGATGGATCATCAGCACCTGGGCCTCGCCGAGATCCAGCAGCTGGCCGGGCACGGCGAGCTGTTCGACACGCTGACCGTCTTCGAGAACTACCCGCTCGGCTCGTCGTTGCCGTCGGCCGGTGGGGGAGCGCGGGTGACCGGCGCGTCGATCCGCGACTGCGCCCACTATCCGGTGACGCTGACCGCCCGCCCGGGCGAGCGGATGCACCTCGACCTCGAGTACCGCGGCGACCTGTTCACCGCGGCCGCCGCCGCGCGGCTGCTGGACCGGCTGACCGTCGTGCTGACCCGGCTGTGCGACGCGCCGTCGGCCCCGCTCGCCACGATCGACGTGCTCGACCCGGCCGAGCGGGCCGGGCTGCTCGACGCGGTCGTGGCGCCCCTGGCCGACGCCACGATCCCCGGCCTGCTGGCCGCGCAGACCGACCGGAGTCCGGACGCGGTGGCCCTCGTCGCCGGCGGCCGCGAGTGGACGTTCGCCGAGGTCTCCGGCTGGGCCGGGGCGCTCGCCGCCCGGCTGCGCGAACTGGGTGCCGGCCGCGGGGACCGGGTCGCGCTCGCGCTGCCCCGGGCGCTCACCCCGCAGGCGATGTTCGGCGTGATGACCGCGGGCGCCGCCTACCTGCCGCTCGACCTGGACCAGCCGCACGACCGCATCGCCGCCGTGCTCGAGGACGCCGCGCCCGCGCTCGTCGTCACCGAGGAAGGCGTTTCCCTGCCCTGGGAGGGGCGGCGGCTGCACGTCTCCGAGAGTTCTGAGCCGGTCGAGGCCGCCGGGGAACCGGTCACACCCGAAGACCCGGCTTACGTCATCTACACCTCCGGCTCGACCGGGCGGCCCAAGGGTGTCGTGGTGCCGCACCGCGGGATCGTGAACCTGTTCGCCACCCATCGCGCACGGTTCATGACGGGCCCGAAGCGACGGGTCGCGCACGTGGCCTCGTTCACCTTCGACGGATCCTGGGAACCGCTGATCTGGATGCTCGACGGGCACGCCCTGCACGTGCTCGACGCCGACGTCTACCGGGACGCCGCCGCTACCGTCGGCTACCTTCGCGAGCAGCGGATCGACTTCCTCGACGTGACGCCGACCTACCTGCGCGAGTTGATTCCGGCCGGGGTGCCCGACGCCGGGCTCGGCATGCTGCTGGTCGGCGGCGAGGCTACCGATCCGCAGCTGTGGCAACAGATCACCGCAGTCGACGGCCTGGACTGCTACGACCTGTACGGCCCGACCGAGGCCTCGGTGGACGCCTACGGCTGGCACGGGCCGGACCGCCACGCCTACCGGCTGGACAACGTGCGGACCTACGTGCTGGACGCGGCGCTGCGGCCGGTGCCGCCGGGCGTGCTCGGCGAGCTGTACGTGGCCGGCCCGGGTCTCGCGCACGGCTACCTCAACCTGCCCGGCATGACCGCCTCGCGGTTCGTGGCGGATCCGTTCGCCGGGAAAAGCCGGATGTACCGCACCGGCGACCTCGTCCGCCGCAACGACGACGGCGTGCTGGAGTTCGCCGGCCGCACCGACGGCCAGGTCAAGGTGCGCGGCTTCCGGATCGAGCTGGGCGAGATCGAGGCGGCGCTGGGGGGCCGGAGCGCGGTGGTGGTCCGCGACGACCGGCTCATCGCCTACACAGTCGGCCCGGTCGACCTCGACCGGCTGAGGGCCAAACTGCCCGGCTACCTGATTCCATCGGCGTTCGTCGAGGTCGACGCCCTGCCGCGGACCGTCGCCGGCAAGCTCGACGTGGCCGCGCTGCCCGATCCGGAGATCTCGGCGCCGGCCGGCGGCCGCACCGCCCGGGGCACTCGCGAACAGCAGCTGTGCGACCTGTTCGCCGAGGTGCTCGGCGTCCCCGCGGTCGGCATCGACGACGACTTCTTCGCGCTCGGCGGCCATTCGCTGTCGGTGATGCGCCTGGCCGGGCGGGTCCGCGCGGAGCTCGGCGTCGACCTGCCGGTGCGCGCGGTGTTCGAGACCCCGACCGTGGCCGGGCTGCTGCCGCGCCTGACCGGCTCGACCCGGGCGCCGCTGACCGCGCAGCCGCGGCCCGACCGGGTCCCGCTCTCCTTTGCCCAGCAACGGTTGTGGTTCCTCTACCGGCTCGAGGGGCCGAACCCGACCTACAACATCCCGATCGCGTGGCGTCTGCGCGGACGGCTGGACACGGATGCCCTGATCGCCGCGGTCGCCGACGTGGCCGGGAGGCACGAGACCCTGCGGACGGTGTTCGCCGACGACGGCGGCGAGCCGTTCCAGCGGGTGCTGCCGGCCGGGCCGGTCCCGATCTCGGTCGAAGAGATCGCCGATGGCGCGCTGGCCGAGCGGCTGGAATCCTTTGGCGCGTACGGGTTCCGGCTCGACGAGGAACCCCCGCTGCGCGCCCGCCTGTTCCGGGTCGGGCCGGACGAGCACGTCCTGGTCCTGCTGCTGCACCACATCGCCGGCGACGAGTGGTCGGACGTGCCGCTGCGCCGCGACCTCGTGGCCGCCTACACCGCGCGGTGCGCCGGTCTGGCGCCGGCCTTCCCGCCGCTTCCCGTGCAGTACGCGGATTTCGCGCTCTGGCAACGGCAGCAGCCGCTGGACATCGAGGGCTGGCGGGAGGCGCTCGACGGGCTGCCCGACGAGATCGACGTTCCGGCGGACCGGCCGCGCCCGGCCGCGGCCAGCCACCGCGGCGACGTGGTGCGCTTCGACTTGCCCGGTGAGGTGACCGCTCGGCTGCGGGCTCTCGCCCGGAGCACCGGCACGAGCATGTTCATGGTCGTGCAGGCGGCGGTGGCGGTGTTGCTGACCCGTCTGGGCGCCGGCACCGACATTCCGCTGGGCTCGCCGGTGGCGGGCCGCCCGGATGCGGCATTGGACGATCTGGTCGGCTTCTTCGTGAACACCCTGGTTCTGCGTACGGATACCAGCGGTGACCCGTCGTTCCGGGAACTGCTCTCGCGCGTACGGGAGACGGATCTGGCGGCTTTTGATCGTCAGGACGTGCCCTTCGAGCATCTGGTCGAGGCGCTCAACCCGGCGCGGTCGCTCGGCCGGCATCCGCTGTTCCAGACGATGGTCTCCTACCTGGGCGAGGCCGACAGCACCTGGCATCTCGGCTCGCTGCGGGTCGAGACCGGGCACGTACGCCAGCACGTCGCCATGTTCGACCTGTCGTTCGACTTCTTCGAGACCCGCGACGGCGTACGCGGCGAGCTCGAGTTCGCCACCGACCGCTACGAAACGGCCTCCGCGAAGACCCTGGTCGAGCGGCTGCAGCGGGTCCTGGCCGCCGTCGCCGCCGATCCGGCCACGGTGGTGAGCCGGATCGACGTGCTCGCCCCGGAGGAGCGCGCCCTCCTGCTGCCCGCGCCCCACGAGAACATCCCGGCGGGGTCCATCGTGGACCTGTTCGAGGCCCAGGTGACGGCCGCGCCGCAGGCCGTCGCACTGGTCTCCGGCGGGCGCGCCTGGAGCTTCGCCGAGCTGGACGACTGGTCGGCGGGACTGGCCGGCGCGCTGGCCGGGCAGGGGGTCGGCCGGGGTGATCTGGTGGCGCTGGCGACCGCTCGCCCGCTCACCGTGCCCGCGCTGCTCGGCGTGCTCCGCAGTGGCGCGGCCTATCTGCCGCTCGACGCCTACCAGCCCAGCGACCGGGTGGCCGCGATGCTGGCCGACGCGGCGCCGGCGATCCTGGTCACCACCGACGGGCTCGACGTGCCGTGGTCCGGCCCCCGGCTGACGGTCGGCGATGCCGCGCTGCCGGACCGCGGCATTCTTCCGGCGGTCGGTGCGGACGACCCGGCCTACGTCATCTACACCTCCGGCTCGACCGGCCGGCCCAAGGGCGTCGTGGTCCCGCACCGCGGCATCGTCAACCTGTTCGCCTCCCACCGCGCCCGGCTGATGCCCGGCCCGAAGCGCCGGGTCGCGCACGTCGCCTCGTTCACCTTCGACGGCTCGTGGGAGCCGCTGATCTGGCTGTTCGACGGGCATGCGCTGCACGTCTTCGACGACGCCGAGTACCGCGACCCGGCCGTGCTCGTGCCGCTGCTGCGCGCCCAGGGTGTCGGCCTGCTCGACGTGACCCCTACTTTTCTGCGCGAGCTGATCCCGGCCGGGGTGCTCGAGGCCGGGCTGAGCGTGCTGCTGGTCGGCGGCGAGGCGATCGATCCGCAACTGTGGCGCCAGATCTGCGCGGTCGACGGGCTCGTCTGCCACGACCTGTACGGGCCGACCGAGGCCTCAGTCGACGCCTACGGCTGGCACAGCGCGTCGCGCGAGCCGTATCAGCTCGCCAACGTGCGCACCTACCTGCTCGACGCGGCGCTGCAGCCGGTGCCGCCGGGCGTGCTCGGCGAGCTGTACGTGGCCGGGCCTGGTCTGGCACACGGCTACCTCAACCTGCCCGGCATGACCGCGTCGCGGTTCGTCGCGGATCCGTTTGCCGAAAGAGGCGGCCGGATGTACCGCACCGGCGACCTGGCCCGCTGGAACGCCGCCGGAGTGCTCGAATTCGCCGGGCGGGCCGACAACCAGGTCAAGGTGCGAGGCTTCCGCATCGAGCTCGGCGAGATCGAGGCGGCGCTCGGCGGCAACAGCGCGGTCGTGGTCCGCGACGGAAGGCTCATCGCGTACGTGGCCGGCGGCCCGGCCGACCTCGGCAAACTGAGGGCCGAGCTGCCCGACCACATGATCCCGGCCGCGTTGGTCGAGGTGGACACGCTTCCCCGCACGGTCGCCGGCAAGCTCGACGTGGCCGCCCTGCCCGCCCCCTCCCGGTCGGCGCTCAGCCGCGGCCGGGCCGCCCGCACCGGTCGCGAGCGGCAGCTGTGCGACCTGTTCGCCGAGGTGCTCGGCCTGCCGGCGGTGAGCATCGACGACGACTTCTTCGCGCTCGGCGGCCACTCGCTGCTGGTGATGCGCCTCGCCGGGCGGGTCCGCGCCGAGATGGGCGTCGACCTGCCGGCGCGGGCCGTCTTCGACACGCCGACCGTCGCAGCGCTCCTGCCACGCCTCACCAGGGTCACCCGGGAACCGGTCACCGCGCGTCCCCGCCCTGCGCGGGTGCCGCTCTCCTTTGCCCAGCAACGGTTGTGGTTCCTCTACCGGCTCGAAGGGCCGAACCCGACCTACAACATCCCGATGGCGTGGCGGCTGCGCGGGCCGCTCGACCGGGCAGCCCTGACCGCCGCGGTCCGGGACGTCGCCGAGCGGCACGAGACGCTGCGGACCGTCTTCCCCGAGGTCGACGGCACGCCGTATCAGCACGTCCTCGGCGCCGGGGCGGTTCCGGTCACCTTCCACTCCGGCGGCGACCTGGACAGCGCGGCCGGGCACGCGTTCGAGCTCGACCGGGAGGCGCCGCTGCGCGTGGACCTGTTCCCGGCCGGGCCGCACGAGCACGTGCTGCTTCTGCTGCTGCACCACATCGCCGGCGACGAGTGGTCGGAGGAGCCGCTGCTGCGGGACCTGACCACCGCGTACGAGGCCCGGCGCGCCGGTCGCGCGCCGTCGTACCCGCCGCTTCCGGTGCAGTACGCGGATTTCGCGCTCTGGCAGCGGAACCAGGCCCTCGACGTCGCGGGCTGGCGGGAGGCGCTCGCCGGACTGCCCGAGGAACTGGACCTGCCCGCCGATCGGCCCCGCCCGGCCGAGGCCGGCCACCACGGCGGGATCGTCGAGTTCGCCGTGCCGGAAACCGTCGCCCACGACCTTCGGCAGCTCGCCCGCAGCACCGGCACGAGCATGTTCATGGTCGTGCAGGCGGCGGTGGCGGTGTTGCTGACCCGTCTGGGCGCCGGCACCGACATTCCGCTGGGCTCTCCGGTGGCGGGCCGACCGGATGCGGCATTGGACGATCTGGTCGGCTTCTTCGTGAACACCCTGGTTCTGCGTACGGATACCAGCGGTGACCCGTCGTTCCGGGAACTGCTCTCACGCGTACGGGAAACGGATCTGGCGGCTTTTGATCGTCAGGACGTGCCCTTCGAGCATCTCGTCGAGGCGCTCAACCCGGTCCGTTCGCTCGGCCGGCATCCGCTGTTCCAGACGATGGTCTCCTACCTGCCCGGCAGCACGGACGTGTGGCGCCTCGGCGACCTGGACGGGCGGCCGGAACCGGTCGGCCACCGAGCGGCGATGTTCGACCTCTCGTTCGACTTCGCCGACGCGGCCGGCGGCAGCGGCATCGAGGGCACCCTCGAGTTCGCCACCGACCGCTACGACCTCGCCTCTGCCCGTACCCTGGTCGAGCGACTGCAGCGGGTCCTCGCCACGGTCGCCGCCGACCCGGCCCGGACCGTCGGCCGGATCGACGTGCTCGCCCCGGACGAGCGGACCGCGCTGCTCGCCGCCGCACCCGAACCGGCGCCGGCCGGCTCGATCACGGACCTGTTCGAGGCCCAGCGGGCGGCCACCCCGCGGGCGATCGCGCTCGTCTCCGGCGGCCGCGCCTGGACCTTCGAGGAGCTCGACGACTGGTCGTCGCGGCTGGCCGGCGCGCTGGCCGCGAAGGGAGTCGGCCGGGGCGGCCTGGTCGCGCTGGCCACCGCCCGCCCGCTGACCGTGCCCGCCATCCTCGGTGTGCTCCGCAGTGGCGCAGCCTATCTGCCGCTCGACGCCTACCAGCCCGCCGACCGGATCACCGGAATCCTGTACGACGCCGCGCCGGCGATCCTGGTCACCACTGACGGGCTCGATGTGCCGTGGTCCGGCCCCCGGCTGACGGTCGGCGATGCCGCGCTGCCGGACCGCGGCATTCTTCCGGCGGTCGCTGCGGACGATCCGGCGTACGTGATCTACACATCCGGGTCGACCGGGCGCCCGAAAGGGGTGCTCGTACCGCACCGCGGCATCGTCAACCTCGCCGCCACGCACGGCCGGCGCCTGATGCCCGGCCCGAAGCGGCGGGTCGCGCACGTCGCCTCGTTCACCTTCGACGGCTCGTGGGAGCCACTGGTGTGGATGCTCAACGGCCACGCCCTGCACGTGCTGGACGACGACGAATACCGCGACGCCGCCGCACTCGTCGGCTACGTGCGCGAACGCCGGGTCGAGGTGCTCGACGTGACCCCGACCTACCTGCGCGAGCTCATCCCGGCCGGGATCCTCGACGCCGGCCTCAGCACCCTGCTGGTCGGCGGCGAGGCCATCGATCCGCAACTGTGGCGCCAGATCTGCGCGGTCGAGGGCCTGGACTGTCACGACCTCTACGGGCCGACCGAGGCCTCGGTCGACGCCTACGGCTGGTCCGGCCCGGCCCGCTCGCCCTACCGGCTCGCCAACGTGCGCACCTACCTGCTCGACGCGGCGCTGCAGCCGGTGCCGCCGGGCGTGCTCGGCGAGCTGTACGTGGCCGGGCCCGGTCTGGCACACGGCTACCTCAACCTGCCCGGCATGACCGCGTCGCGGTTCGTCGCGGATCCGTTTGCCGAAAAAGGCGGCCGGATGTACCGCACCGGCGACCTGGCCCGGTGGAACCGCGACGGCGTGCTGGAGTTCGCCGGCCGCGCCGACGGCCAGGTCAAGGTCCGCGGCTTCCGGATCGAACTGGGTGAGATCGAGGCGGCCCTCGGGGGCACGAGCGCGGTCGTGGTCCGCGACGGCCGGCTGGTCGCCTACGTCGTGGGCGGGCCGCCCGACCTCGACGCGCTGCGTGCGAAGCTGCCCGACTACATGGTCCCGTCCGCGTTCGTCGAACTCGGCGCGCTGCCCCGGACGATCGCCGGGAAGCTCGACGTGGCCGCGCTGCCCGCGCCCGACTTCAGCCAGCTCAGCGGCGGCGCCGCCGCCCGCAACGACCGCGAGCAGCAGCTGTGCGACCTGTTCGCCGATGTGCTCGGCCTGCCTGCGGTCGGCGCCGACGACGACTTCTTCGCTCTCGGCGGCGACAGCATCGTCTCGATCCAGCTGGTCAGCCGGGCCCTCGCGGCCGGTCTCGGGATCAGCCCGCGGGACGTGTTCCGGCACAAGACCCCGGCCGCGCTCGCCCTGGCCGCCGTCGTCGAGACCGCGCCGGCGACCGAGGAGCCGGGCCAGGCGTGGGGGAGCGCTCCGCTGACCCCGGTGATGCGCTGGTTGTTCGATGTGGACGGCCCGATCCGGGGCTACAGCCAGTCGATGCTGTTGCACGCCCCCGCGGGGGTCACCGCCGACCGGCTCACCGAGGTGTTGCAGGCGCTCGCCGATCGGCACGATCTGCTGCGCGCCCGCATCACCGCCGACGGCATCGAGATCCCCGGGCCGGGAGCGCCGATCGATCCGGTACGGGTGGAGACGGACGACCCGGACGCGCTGCCGCGGATCGCCGCTGCGGCCCGCGAACGGCTCGACCCGGCCGGGGGCGTGCTGCTGCAGGCGGTGCTCACCGGCCCGTACGTCCTGCTCGTCGTCCATCACCTGGTCGTCGACGGCGTCTCGTGGCGGATCCTGCTGCCCGACCTCGCCGACGCCTGGCAGGGCCGGGAGCTGACCCGGTCGGGCACCTCGTTCCGGCGCTGGTCCCGCGAGCTCGACCGGCTCGCCCGCGACCCGCGCACCGAGAGCCAGGCGCCGTACTGGGCCGAGGTCCTCGACGGACCGCGCGTCGCGCTCGGCCGCCGCGAGCTCGACCCGGCCCGGGACACCGTCGGCACCTGCGACGAGCACACCGTCACGCTGCCGCCGGACGAGACCGGGCCGCTGCTCACCACCGTTCCGGCCGGATTCCATGCCACGGTCGACGACGTGCTGCTGACCGGGCTGGCGCTCGCCCTGCGCGACTGGGCGGGCCACTCCGGCTGGCTGGTCACGCTGGAGGGGCACGGACGGGAGGAGCAGCTCGTGCCGGGCGCCGACCTGTCCCGGACCCTCGGCTGGTTCACCACCGAATACCCGGTGCGGCTCGACCTCGGGGCCCAGAGCCCCGGCGACGCGCTGAAGGTCGTCAAGGAACGGCTGCGCGCGGTGCCGGACAGCGGCGTCGGGTACGGCCTGCTGCGCTGGTCCCATCCCGCGGCGCCGCTGGCCGGCAAGCCGCAGCCGCTGATCGGGTTCAACTACCTCGGCCGGTTCACCGCCGGGGACGCGGGCGACGGGCCGTGGGAGCCGGCCGGCGAGGGCTGGGGCGGCGGCGCCGACGAGGCCATGCCCGCCGACTATCCCCTCGAGATCAACGCGATCACCGAGGACCACCCCGGCGGGCCCCGGCTCGCCGCCACCTTCACCTGGCCGCGCGGCCTGCTCACCGCCGAGCAGGTGCACGAGCTGGCCGATCGGTTCCGGGCCGCGCTGCGAGCGCTGGCCACCGGTACGGACGGCGGTGGCTACACCCCGTCCGACCTGGATCTGGTCGACCTCAGCCAGGACGACATCGACAGCCTCGAGGCCGACTTCGCCGGCTTCGAGTCCGAGTGGGAGACGCAGTGACGAACAAGACCGGGCTCCAGGACGTCCTGCCGCTGTCGCCGCTGCAGGAGGGCCTGCTGTTCCACGCCCTGTACGACGCCGTCCCGCCCAGACCAGAACTGCGACAAGCGGGCCGCCCGGACGTCTACACGGTGTCGACCGCGCTCGATCTCACCGGCGACCTCGACGTCGAACGGCTGCGGACCGCGGGGCAGGCACTGCTGGACCGGCACCCCAACCTGCGGGCCGGCTTCCGGCGCACGGCCAAGGGTACGACCGTCGCGGCGATCCCCACCCGGGTGCAGTTGCCGTGGGAGTACCGCGCGACCGAGCCGGAAGTCGAGGAGACTCCGCGTTTCGACATGGCCCGGCCGCCGCTGATGCGGATGACGCTGACCCGGCTCGCCGACGACGTCCACCGGCTCGTCATCAGCCACCACCACATCCTGCTCGACGGCTGGTCGTCGCCGCTTCTGGTCCGCGAGCTGTTCGACCTCTACGCCGGGCGGGAACTGCCCCCGGCCACCCCGTACAAGAACTATCTGGCCTGGCTCGCCCGCTGGGACAAGGCGGCCGCCGTCACCGCCTGGCGCGAGGCCCTCTCGGGTCTGGAAGAGCCGACCCGGATCGGCGCCTCCACCGAGCCGTCGATCCCGGACGCGGTCGAGGCCGCGCTGCCGGAGCCGCTGAGCGCCCGTCTCGCCGACCTGGCCCGCGCCCACGGCTTCACCGTCAACACGCTCGTCCAGGCCGCCTGGGGTCTGCTGCTGGCCCGCACCACCGGCCGCGGCGACGTGGTCTTCGGCGCCACGGTCGCCGGCCGCCCGCCGCAGCTGCCCGGCGTCGAGTCGATGATCGGCCTGTTCATCAACACCGTCCCGGTCCGGGTGCGGATCGACCCCGCCGAGCCCGCCCTCGATCTGCTGATCCGTCTGCAGGACGAGCAGGCCGCGATGATCGAGCACCAGTACCTCGGTCTCGGCGAGATCCAGCGCCTCGCCGGGCACGGCGAGCTGTTCGACACGCTGACCGTCTTCGAGAGCTACCCCGGCGGCCCGGCCGAGCCGGTGGCCGGGCTCCAGGTCACCGAGGCGTACGACGAGGACGCCACCCACTACCCGCTCGTCCTGATCGCCGAGCCCGGCGACCGCATCAACCTGGAGATCCGGCACCGCGCGGACGTGGTGGACGCCGCCACCGCGCAGCGGTTGCTGGACCGGCTGATCCGCATCCTGGCCGCGATCGCCGACGACCCGTCCCGCCCGGTCGGCCGCCTCGACATCCTCGACCCGGCCGAGCGCTCCCGGCTGCTCGACGACTGGGCCGGTCACGCCGACGGGATCGAGCTCACGACCTTCCCCCGCCGGTTCGCCGAGATGGCCGCCGCGTACCCGGAGCACGTCGCGATCGTCGGCGAGGACGAACAGCTCACCTACGCCGAGCTCGACGCCCGCTCGGCCCGCCTCGCCCGGTCGCTCGCCGCCCGGGGCGCCGGACCCGGCGAGGTCGTCGCGGTCGCGCTGCCCCGCTCGGCCGACCTGATCATCGCGCTGGTCGGCGTGCTGCGCTCCGGCGCCGCTTACCTCGCGCTCGACCTCGACCACCCGCAGGAGCGCCTGCAGTACATGCTCGACGACGCCCGTCCACTGTGCACGATCACCGCAGCCGACCTGCCCGGCGACGGACCGCAGGCCGAGCCGCGCGAGCCCGGGCCGCTGGACGCCGCGTACGTCATCTACACCTCGGGCTCCACCGGCCGGCCCAAGGGCGTCGTCGTGACCCACGAGGGCGTGGCCAAGCTGCTCGCCACCCAGACCCGGCGGATCGGCATCACCGAACACAGCCGGGCCCTGCAGCTCGCCTCGCCCAGCTTCGACCTCGCCTACTGGGAGATGTGCTGGGCGCTGCTCTCCGGCGGCGCCCTGGTCGTCGTGCCGGCCGAGCTGCGGGCGCCGGGCGCGCCGCTGGTCGACTACATCGTCAAACACGAAGTCACCCACATGGCGCTGCCGCCGTCCGTGCTCGGTGCGCTGCCCGCCGACGTCGACCTGCCGCTCGGCGTGCACCTGCTCGTCGGCACCGAGGAGGTACCGGCCCGCCTCGCCGAGCGGTTCGCGCCCGGCCGCAACATGTTCAACGCGTACGGGCCGACGGAGACCAGCGTCAACGCCACGTTGTGGCCGGTCACTCCGGTCATCACCGGAACCGTGCCGATCGGCGTGCCGGACCCCGGCCAGCTCGCCTACGTGCTGGACAGCGGCCTCAACCCGGTCCCGCCCGGCACGGTCGGCGAGCTCTACCTCGGCGGTCTCGGCCTGGCCCGCGGCTACCTCGGCCGGCCCGGCCTGACCGCCGAGCGCTTCCTGCCGGATCCGTTCGCAGGCCACGGCTCCCGGATGTACCGCACCGGCGATCTGGCGCGCTGGACGTCGCTTGGTGTGATCGAGTTCGCCGGCCGGGCCGACCACCAAGTGAAGATCCGCGGGTTCCGGGTGGAGCTCGGCGAGATCGAGGCCGTCGTCGCCGGCCAGCCGGGCGTCCGGCAGGCCGCCGTGGTGCTGCGCACCGACGCCGGGATCAAACGCATCGTCGCGTACGTCGTGGGGAGCGCCGATCCGGCCCGACTGCGTACCGACGTGGCCGCGGTCCTGCCGGACTACATGGTCCCGGCCGCGGTCGTGCCCCTGGAGAAGCTCCCGGTCGGCGTCAACGGCAAGCTCGACCGGGCCGTCCTGCCCGCCCCCGACTTCACGGCCGGCCGCACCGCACGCGCCCCGCGCACGCCGCGCGAGAAGCTGCTCTGCGACATCTTCGCCGAGGTCCTCGGGGTCGCCGGGATCGGCATCGGCGACGACTTCTTCGCGCTCGGCGGCGACAGCATCATGTCGATGCAACTGGTCGGCCGGGCCCGCACCGCCGGCCTGGTGCTCTCGCCCCGGCAGGTCTTCCAGAACCGCACCCCGGCCAGGCTGGTCGCGGTGGCGGGGACCGTCACCGGCGCCGACGCCGTGCCCGCGAACCTGTCGCTGGTCACGCTCTCCGAGGCCGACCGGCGCGAGATCGCCGGGCTCGGCTTCGCCGTACGGGAAGTGCTGCCGCTCTCGCCGCTGCAGACCGGCCTGCTCTTCCACACCTTGCTCGACGACGCCGGCCCGGACGTCTACACGGTCCGGATGGTGGTCGACCTGACCGGCCCGGTCGACGCCACGCGGTTGCGCGCCGCCGCCCAGGCGCTGCTGGACCGGCACGGCAACCTGCGCGCCTCGTTCCACCACCTCACCTCGGGCACCGCGGTCAGCGTCGTGCCGGCCACGGTCACCGTGCCCTGGACCGAGGCCGACGCCCCGGACGAGCGGGCCTGGCAACGGATCCTCGACCGGCAGGGCCACCGGTTCGACCCGGCGACCGGCCCGCTGATCCGGTTCGCCCTCGTGCACACCGGCCCGGACACCCACCGGCTCGTGCTCACCCACCACCACCTGCTGCTCGACGGCTGGTCCCGAGGCCCGCTGATGGCTGAGCTGTCCGCGATCTACCGGGATCGGTCGGCGACGACCACGGGCCGCCCGTTCCGCGACTACCTCGCCTGGCTGACCGGGCAGGACCGATCCACCGCCGAACAGGCCTGGACCGCCGCGCTGGCCGGGCTGACCGAACCCACCCGGGTCGGCCCCGGCGGCCGGCGCGAGGCGCTCACCCCGGAGGTCGTCGAGGTCGAGCTGAGCGCCGGCCGCACCGCCGCGCTCGCCGCGGCCGGCCGGGCCCGCGGGCTCACCCTCAACACCGTCGTGCAGGCCGCCTGGGCGTTGCTGCTGGCCCGGCTCACCGGCCGCGACGACGTGGTCTTCGGCGCGACCGTCGCGGGCCGCCCGCCGCAGCTGCCCGGCGTCGAGTCGATGGTCGGCCTGTTCATCAACACTGTCCCCGTCCGGGTCCGGATCGACCCGGCCGAACCCGCGCACGCGCTGCTGGACCGGCTGCAGGACGAGCAGTCCGCGCTGATGGAGCACCAGTACCTCAGCCTCACCGACATCCAGCGGATCGCCGGGCACGGCGAGCTGTTCGACACCCTCGTGGTGTTCGAGAACTATCCCGACGACGAGGGCGGGGAGGCCGGCGGGCTGCCGGTCACCGGGACCGAGGGCCACGACGCCACCCACTACCCGCTCACCCTGATCGCCGAGCCGGGGGAGACCCTGCGGCTCGCCGTCGAGTTCCGGCCGGACGTCTTCGAACCCGCCCTCGCCGCCCGACTCGCCGACGGCCTCGTCGCGCTGGTCGACGGGCTCGCCGCCGGGCTGGACGCGCCGGTCGGCCGGATCGGGCTGCTGGACGCGCTGCCGGCCGGGGGCGCCGGCCCGGTGGCGGCGCTGGCCGCGGCCACCCTTCCCGACCTGGTCTGCGCGCAGGTCGCGGCCACGCCGGACGCCCTCGCGCTGGTCGGCCCGGCCGGGGAGAGGCTGACCTACCGCGAGCTGGACGCGCGGATCGACCGGCTGGCCCGGGTGCTGGCCGCGGCGGGGGCCGGCCCGGAAACCGTGGTGGCACTGGCCCTTCCGCGCTCGGTCGACCTCGTCGTGGCGATCCACGCCGTGGTGCGGGCCGGTGCCGCCTACCTGCCGCTCGACCTCGACCACCCGGACGCCCGCCTGGCCGGGATGCTGGCCGACGCCAAGCCGGTCGCCGTGCTCGCGCATTCCTCGACGGCCCACCGGCTGCCGGGCGAGGCGATCCGGCTCGACGAGCCGCTCGACGACCCGGCGGTCGAGCCGACCGCGCCCGGGCTGCAGAACCCGGCGTACGTCATCTACACCTCCGGCTCGACCGGCGCGCCCAAGGGTGTGGCGGTCGAGCACGCCGGCATCGTCAACCGGCTGCGCTGGATGCAGCACGAGTACGGGCTCACCGGCGCGGACCGGGTGCTGCAGAAGACCCCGGCCGGCTTCGACGTGTCGGTGTGGGAGTTCTTCTGGCCGCTGATCGCCGGCGCCACCCTGGTCGTCGCCAAACCGGACGGCCACCGCGACCCCGCATACCTGGCCGACCTGATCCGCCGGGAAGGCATCACCACCGTCCACTTCGTCCCGTCGATGCTCGCCGCGTTCCTGCCTTCGAGCGGTGGCTGCCCGAGCCTGCGCCGGGTGATCTGCAGCGGCGAGGCCTTGCCGGCCACCCTGGCCGACCGCTTCGCCGAGGTGCTCCCGGACGCCGGGCTGCACAACCTGTACGGCCCGACGGAAGCATCGGTGGACGTCACGTACTGGCCGGCCGCCGACGGGACCGGAACCACCAGCGTGCCGATCGGGGGACCGGTCTGGAACACCCGGGTGAGCGTGCTCGACGACGCGCTGCGCCCGGTGCCGGTGGGCGTGCCGGGCGAGCTCTACCTCGCCGGCGTCCAGCTGGCGCGCGGCTATCGCGGGCAGCCCGGCCTGACCGCGGGGCGGTTCGTCGTCGACCCCTACGGCGAGCCGGGCGAGCGCATGTACCGCACCGGCGACCGGGTCCGCTGGACCGCGGAGGGCGTCCTGGAGTTCCTCGGCCGCGGCGACGGCCAGGTCAAGATCCGTGGGCAGCGGGTCGAGCTCGGTGAGATCGAGGCCGCGATCGACCGGCCCTGCGCGGTGGTGGTCCGCGACGGCCGCCTGGTCGCCTACGTCGTGGGCGGCCCGGCTGACCTGGACGCCTTGCGCCGGACGCTGCCCGACCACATGGTTCCGTCCGCGTTCGTCGAGCTGGAGGCGCTGCCGGCGAGCGTCAACGGCAAGCTCGACCGGGCCGCGCTGCCCGCCCCCGACCTCGCCGCCGCGAGCACCGGCACGGCCCCGCGCACCCCGCGCGAGCAACTGCTCTGCGACCTGTTCGCCGAGGTCCTCGGGGTGCCGTCGGTGGGTGTCGAGGACGACTTCTTCGGCCTCGGCGGCGACAGCATCGTCTCGATCCAGCTGGTCGGCCGGGCCCGCGCGGCCGGCCTGTCGCTGACCCTGCGGCAGGTGTTCCAGCTGCGCACCCCGGCCGCGCTGGCCGCCGCGGCCGGATCCGCGTTCACCGCGGCCGCCGGCGTCGGCGCGCTGGTCGAGCTGACCGACGCGGAGACCGCCGAGATCGCCGGGCTGGGCCTGGACGTGGCCGAGGTGCTGCCCCTCTCGCCGCTGCAGGCCGGGCTGTTGTTCCACGCCGCGTTCGACGAGGGCGGCCTCGACCTCTACACCGTGCAGATGGTCTTCGACCTGCCCGCCTCGGTGGAGCCGGAGCGGTTGCGGGCCGCCGGCCAGGCGCTGCTGGAGCGGCACGCGAACCTGCGCGCCTCGTTCCACCAGCTCGGCTCCGGCCGCCCGGCCGCGGTGGTATCCCGGCACGTCGGCCTGCCCTGGGCCGTCGTCGAGCTGGACGACGGTGACGGCGACGCCTGGGAGCGGTGCCTGGCCGAGGAGGGCCGCCGCTTCGACCCGGCCACCGCGCCGCTGCTGCGGATGATGCTGGTCCGGGTCGCGGGCGGCTACCGGCTGATCCTCACCCACCAGCACATGCTGCTCGACGGCTGGTCCCGTGGGCCGCTGATCGAGCAGCTTGCCGCCCTCTACGCCGGGCAGCCGGTGGCGGTGACGCCGTACCGGGACTTCCTCGCCTGGCTCGCCGGGCAGGACCGCACCGCGGCCGAGAACGCCTGGCGCACCGCGCTCGCCGGCATCGAGGACGCCACCCGGCTCGCCCCGGCCGACCCGCAGCGCGAACCGGCCGTCCCCGAGCTGATCGACCGCGAGCTGCCCCGGCATGTCACCGCGAGCCTCACCGCTCTCGCCCGCTCCCGCGGCCTGACGCTGAACACGCTGGTGCAGGCGGCGTGGAGCATCGTGCTGGGCCGGCTCACCGCCCGCGACGACGTGGTGTTCGGCGCCACCGTCTCCGGCCGCCCGGCCCAGCTGCCCGGCGTCGAGTCGATGATCGGCCTGTTCATCAACACCGTGCCGGTCCGCGTCCGGATCGACCCGGCCGAACCCGTCCGCGCGCTGCTCGCCCGGGTGCAGGACGAGCAGTCCGCGCTGCTCGACCACCAGTACCTCGGGCTCGCCGACATCCAGCGGCTGGCCGGCGCCGGCGAGCTGTTCGACACGCTGCTGATCGTCGAGAACTACCCGGACCGCGGCGACGACGAGGACTCGCTGCTTGCCGCCGCCGACGCGGGCGGCCGCGACGCCACCCACTATCCGCTGACCTGGGTGGTCGACCCCGGCGATCGCCTGCGGGTCGGCCTGGAATACCGGCCCGACCTGTTCACCGTCGCCGTCGCCGGGCGGATCGTCGTCGCGCTCACCGCGGTGCTGACCGCGTTCGCCGTCGACCCCGAGCGCCCGGTGGGCCGGCTCGACCTGGCCTCGGGCGAGGACCGCAGCGGCTGGAACCCGGCCCCGGTCCCGCGCACCGATGAGACGGTCACCGAGCTGTTCGAGCGGCGGGCCGCCGAGTCGCCGGACGCCACGGCGGTCGTCTGCGGGGACGTGCGGTGGACGTTCGCCGAGCTGAACGCGCGGGCCAACCGCCTCGCCCGGCTGCTCGGCGAGCGCGGGGCCGGTCCCGAGGACATCGTGGCGCTCGCCGTGCCGCGCACCGCGGACGCCATCACGGCGATCCTGGGCGTGCTCAAGTCCGGCGCCGCCTACCTGCCGCTCGACCCGGCCTACCCGGCCGCGCGGATCGCCGCGATGCTCGACGACGCGAGGCCGAAGCTGCTGGTCACCGCCGAAGGCGTGGACATCGCTGCCGACGGCGTCCCGCGTGTGCTGGTGAACGAGAGCGAGCACGCCGGCGAAAACTTGAACCCCGGCCGGGCCCGGCCGCAGCATCCGGCGTACGTCATCTACACCTCCGGCTCGACCGGCCGCCCGAAGGGCGTCGTGGTCACCCACCGGAACCTGGTCAACCTCTTCCGCAGCCACAACGCCCAGCTGCACCGGCCCGCGCGCGAGGCCACCGGGCGGCGGCATCTGCGGGTCGGGCACGCCTGGTCGTTCGCGTTCGACGCCTCCTGGCAGCCGCAGCTGTGGCTGCTCGACGGCCACGCCCTGCACATCGTCACCGAGCCGGTCCAGCGCGACCCCGAGCAGCTGGCCACGCTGATCCGCGACGAGGGCATCGACTTCATCGAGCTGACCCCTTCGCACTTCGCGCAGGTCGCCGACGCCGGGCTGATCCGCGACGGGAAGTGCCCCCTCGCGGTGGTCGGGGTCGGCGGCGAGGCGATCGCGCCGGCGTTCTGGGAGCGGCTCGGGTCGCTGCCGGACACCGAGGCGTTCAACCTGTACGGGCCGACCGAGGCCACCGTGGACGCGCTGTCCGCCCGGATCGCCGACACCCGTACACCGGTCATCGGCCGGGCCGTCGGCGGCGCCCGCGCCTACGTCCTGGACCACGCCCTGCGGCACGCGCCCGCCGGGATCGCCGGCGAGCTCTACATGGCCGGCGCCGGGCTGGCCCGCGGCTACCTGGGCCGTCCCGGGCAGACCGCCGAGCGGTTCGTCCCCGACCCGTTCGGCGCGCCCGGCGATCGCATGTACCGCACCGGCGACCTGGTCCGCTGGACCGGCGACGGCCGGGTCGAATACCTGGGCCGGGTCGACGAGCAGGTCAAGATCCGCGGGTTCCGGATCGAGCTCGGCGAGATCGAGACCGTCCTCGCCGCCCAGCCCGGCGTCACCGAGGCCGTGGTGATCGCCCGCGAGGACCGACCGGGTCTCCGCCGGCTCGCCGGTTACGTGGTCGGTGCGGAAGACCTGGTCCCGGCGGCGCTGCGGGCCGCGGTCGCCGCCGAGCTGCCCGACTACATGGTCCCGGCCGCGCTGATCCGGCTCGACCGGCTGCCCACCCTCGCCAACGGCAAGCTCGACAAGGCCGCGCTGCCCGCCCCCGGCCTCGCCGGAGAAAACGCCGGCCGCGAGCCCGCGAACGACCGCGAGCGCGCGCTGAGCGAGGTCGTGGCGGCCGCGCTGGGCCTGGAGACGGTCGACGTCGAGGCGGATTTCTTCGCGCTCGGCGGCGACAGCATCGTGGCCATGCAGCTGGTCGGCCGGGCCCGCGCGGCCGGCCTGCGGATCACCCCGCGGCAGGTGTTCGCCGAGCGCACGGTGGCCGGGCTCGCGCTGGTCGCCACCGCGCTCGACCCGGCCGGCGAGCAGGCCGCCGACGGCGTCGGGTCGTTCCCGCTCACCCCGGTGATGCGCTGGCTCAGCGAGGTCGAGGGGCCGATCGACGGCTTCAACCAGTCAGCGGTGGTGCAGGTGCCGGCCGACCTCGGCTGGGAGCACCTGCTGGCCGCGCTGCAGGCCGTCACCGACCGGCACGACCTGCTGCGGGCGCGACTGGACCGCAGCGGCGACTGGTCCCTGACTGTGCCGCCGCCCTCTTCCAGGAAAGCCGCCGGCTTCACCGTCCGCGTCGACGTCGAAGGGCTCGACGAGCGCGGGCTCCGGGACGCGGTGGCCGAACAGGCCCGGATCGCCCAGGCCGCGCTCGACCCGGACCAGGGCGTGATGATCCGGGCCGTCTGGCTGGATGCCGGGCCGGCCCGGCCCGGCCGCCTGCTGCTGCTCGTCCACCACCTGGTCGTCGACGGGGTGTCCTGGCGGGTGCTGCTGCCCGAGATCGGCGCGGCCTGGCGGGACGCGGTCGCCGGCCGCACCTTGATCACCGCGGCCACCAGCACCTCCTTCCGGCGCTGGGCCACCGGGTTGGCGGCCCAGGCTCAGTCGCCGCAGCGCGAGGCCGAGCTTCCGATGTGGACGGAGATCGCCGGCCAGGGCGACCCGCTGCCGGTGATCCGCCCGCTGGACCCGAGCCTCGACGTGGCCGGCACGCTCAAGGACCACACCCTCGCCCTGCCCGCCGACGTCACCGAGGCGCTGCTGACCACGGTGCCGGCCGCGCTCGGCGCGAGCATCAACGATGTGCTGCTCGGCGCCCTGGGGGTGGCGGTGGCCCGCTGGCGCCCCGGCGACGCGGTGCAGGTCGCGCTGGAGGGGCACGGCCGCGAGGAGCACCTGGTGCCCGGCGCCGACCTCTCCGGCACGGTCGGCTGGTTCACCAACATCTTCCCGATCCTGCTGGACACGGCCGGGATCGACCTGGCGGCCGGGGGATCGGCGGTGGCCGAGGCGGTGACCCGGGTGCGCGAGCACCTGGCCGCGCTGCCCGACAGCGGCATGGGCTACGGCCTGCTGCGCTACCTCAACCCGCGCACCGGACCGGCGCTGGCCGCCCTCCCGCATCCGCCGATCCAGTTCAACTACATGGGCCGGTTCGATTTCCCGGAGGCGCAGGACTGGGAGTACGCGCCGGAGGCGGAGGCGGCCGAGAACGGCGCCGACGACGCCATGCCCGAGACGTACGAGCTGGTGGTCAACGCCCAGACCGAGGACCGGGTGGCCGGGCCGCAGCTGACCGCCACCTGGGCATGGCCCGACGCCGTGCTCGCCGAGAAGCAGGTCCAGGACCTGGCCGCGGCCTGGTTCGACGCCCTGCAAGCCCTGGTAACCCACATCCGCACGAGGAGCATCCGATGAGCACCAACCCGTTCGACAACGCCGACGGCACGTTTCTCGTGCTGGTCAACGACGAGAACCAGCACAGCCTGTGGCCGGTGTTCGCCGAGGTGCCGGCCGGCTGGCGGACCGTGCACGGCCCGGCCGGGCGGCAGGACTGCCTGGACTACGTGAACGCGAACTGGACCGACATGCGCCCGCAGAGCCTGATCGACGCCTCGTAGGACGGGGACCGGCGCGCTCAGTCCTGGGCGCGCTGGTCCGACCAGGCCTGCCAGAGCACCGCGTACGGCCCGTCGTGCTTGATCAGGTCCTGGTGGGGGCCGACCTCGACGACCCGTCCGGCCTCCATCACCACGATCCGGTCGGCGGCCGCCGCCTGGGTGAGCCGGTGCGCGACGATCAGCGCCGTGCGCCCCTCCAGCGCGGCCGTGGCGGCCCGTTCGAGCAGCCGGGCGCCCGCGCTGCCCGCCTCGGCCGTCGCCTCGTCCAGAATCGCGACGGGCGGGTCGGCGAGGATCAGCCGGGCGAACGCCAGCTGCTGGGCCTGGGCCGCGGTGAGCACGTGCCCGCCCGAGCCGACCTCGGTGTCCAGGCCGTGCGGCAGCCGGCCGACCCAGCCGAGCGCGTCCACCTTCGCCAGCGCCGCGCGAACGTCCTCGTCGGAGGCGCCGGCCCGGGCCAGGCGCAGGTCGTCGCCGAGCGGACCGGCGAAAACGTGCACCTCCTGGGTGATCAATGCGACCTCGCCCGCGGGCACCTCGACCCGGCCGGCCGTGGGCTGGTGCACCCCGGCGATCATCTTGGCCAGGGTGGTCTTGCCGGCGCCGCTGGCGCCGACCACCGCGACCCGTTCGCCCCGCGCGATCGTCAGGTCGACGCTGGCCAGCACCGGGCGCCCGGGCCGATAGGAAAACCCCAGATCGCGTACGACGACCGCATCCGGTCCCGCCCCGGCCGCGGCCGGCACCCGATCGGGGACGGCGAGGTCCGCGACGCCGACCAGCCGGTTCAGCCCCGAGGCGGCCGCCTGCGCGTCGTCGGCCAGCGCCAGCGCGGTGTTGATCGGCGAGAACAGCCCGTGGAAGTAGAGCGCCGCGGCGGTCGCCGTGCCGATGGTCACCACGTCGCCGCGCACCAGGAAGAACCCGGTGGCGAGCACCGCGGCGAGCCCGGCGAACTCGGCGACGTGCAGCCGCGCGTAGAACCGGGTCTGCAGCGCCACCCCGCGCAGCAACAGGTCGACCGCCTGCTCGGACTTCGCGCCGACCCGGTCGCGGTGCTCGGGGGCGAGCCGGAACGCGCGGATGGTCGGGGCGCCGTCGATCGTGGCGAGCAGGTGGTGCTGCTGATCGGCAACGGCAATCCGCTGCCGGGCGTAGAGCGGCACGGCCCGCCGGGCGTACCACCGGACGGTGTAGGCCTGCACCGGCACCGCGATCAGCGCGGCGACCAGGAACCGCCAGTCCAGCACGGCCAGCCCGGCCAGCGTGAGGACAATCGTGAGCATCGCCCGGACGAACTCGGGCAGCGCGCTGCGGGCCGCCTCGGCGATCACCGTGACGTCGTTGGTGACCCGCGAGGTGAGGTCGCCCGCGCCGGCCCGCTCGACCTGTTCCAGCGGCAGCCGCAACGCGGATTCGACGAACCGCTCGCGGAGCCCGGCCAGCACGCTCTCGCCGACCTGGGCGAGCAGCGCGAACCCGATCCCGGCCAGCGCCGCCTCGCCGAGCGCCCCGGCGATCAGCCCCACCCCGGTGAGCACGAAATCGGCCGTGCTGCCCCCGGTGGTGGCCAGGTCGACGATGTGGCCGAGCAGTGGCGGGGTGACCAGGCCGGCGATCGTGCCCGCGATCATCAGCAGCATCGCGCCGGCCAGGCGGCGCCGGAGCGGCCGGACGAGGACCTTCAGCTGGGCGCGGGTCCGCCGCCCGGTCGCGATCGGCAGCAGCGCGGCGGTGCTCATCGTTTAGCTCCTGAGAAACCCCTGGCTTCAGCCATGGGTAGGTAACGGAGCGGTAGGTTGGAGATTGCGTTGCTTCTCGACATATATCGCTTCACCACTTCCGCGGCGGCGCCGACGGTGGCGGCGAAATACCTGTTGGTCCACAGCGTGGGTATGCGGGACTTGAGGTACAGGAACCTGGCCCCATCCTTGATTGACACTACATAACTACCATCACTACCGTGTCTAGTATGTCCGAGACAGTGCGTTACACCTACCGTCTGCGGCCCGGTCGCAGGGCCGAGGCTGCGCTGCTCTCGGAGTGGGGCCGCTGCCGGTGGCTCTGGAACGAGGCCGTCCATCAGCAGAAGACCGGCCGCAAGCCGACGATGTGCAAGCTGTCCAAGCTGCTGACCGAGGCCCGGGGTCGTAACGCCTGGCTGCGTTTGGGTTCGCAGGTCGCCGAGCAGCAGACGCTGCGCACTTACGCGGCCGCGTTGGACGCGTCGTTCACGGTCAAGGGCCGGGGCCGACCGAAGGCGAAGAAGCGCAAGACGTCCCTGCCCAGCCTCGAATACACCACCCGTGGCTTCCGGATCAAGCACGGCCGGCTCTGCCTGCCCGGCAAGGTCATGGTGCCGGTGGTGTGGTCGCGTGACCTGCCGTCCGAGCCGACAAGCGTGCGGGTCTACCGCGACAATCTGGGCCACTGGTACGCGTCCTTTGTGGTCCGACGTGCGGCCGTGGCCGCCGACGAGCCCGCCGGAGCGGGTATCGGCGTGGATTGGGGTGTCAAGACCACTGCGGCTACGACCGATCCGGTGTTCGATCTGCCGCACCTGGGCCACCGCAAGCGGTGTGCCGCCGAACGGGCGAGGGCGCAGCGGGCGATGGCCCGTCGCCGCCGGGCCAAAGGTCTGGCTCCGTCCAAGGGTTACCTGGACGCGAAGCGGCGGGCGGCGCGGGTCGAGAAGCGGGCCGCCCGGCAGAACACCCATGACGCGCGCCAATGGGCCAAGCGGGTCGTGGACCACCACAACCTGATCGCGGTCGAGGACTTCAAGCCGAGGTTCCTGGCCAAGACCCGGATGGCTCGCAAGGCCGCCGACGCGGCGATCGGTGCGTGCAAACGAGAACTGATCTATCGGGGTGCACGGGCGGGCCGGACGGTGGTGCTGGTGCCGCCCGCCTACACCACGATGACCTGCTCGCAGTGCGGTACGAGAACCAAGGAACGTCTCGGGCTGGGTCTGCGCGTCTTCGAGTGCGCGGAATGCGGGTACACCGCAGACCGTGACCTCAACGCCGCGAGGATGATCCTCGCCACGGCTGAACGTGGCCGTGCCAGTGCTGACGACGTTAGACATACGATCGCCTCCTTCCGGGACGGTGGTTGGTATGCAGTCCGAGCTGGGAATCCCCCGGATTCATCCGTGGGGAGCCGTTAAGCGAGAACCGTCTCCCGGTATTCGGCGTCGTGGGCGACGAGTCCCGCGTGGGTGCCGTCGGTGCGGACCTTGCCGTCGCGGATCACGATCACCCGGTCGGTGACCGCGAGCAGCGCCGGGCTCGTGGTGATCAGCACGGTCGTGCGGCCCGCGCGCATCGTGCGCAGCCGGCCGGCGATCCGGGCCTCGGTCACCGCGTCGACCGCGGTGGTCGGGTCGTGCACGACCAGCACCGGCGGCTCCCCGGCGAGCGCGCGGGCCAGCGCGATCCGCTGCCGCTGGCCGCCGGAGAGCGAGCGCGCCCGGTCGTCGAGCATCGTGTCCAGGCCGTCCGGCAGGGTGCGGGCCACCTCGTCGGCGCCGGCCGCGGCCACCGCCGCGTCGACCGTGCGCGGGTCCGCCCGGCCGCCGAGGGAGACCGCGTCGCGCACGGTGCCGTCGAAGATGTCGGTGTGGTGCTCGGTGGCGAGCAGCGCGGCCCGCAACCGCTCGGGGGCCAGGGCGGTCAGCGCCCGGCCGTCCAGCTCGATGCGGCCGTCGGCGGGGTCGTAGGCACGGCCCAGCAGGCGGACCAGGTCGGCGGCGTCGGCCGGGTCGCTCGCCACGATCCCGACCAGTTCACCCGGCGCGACGTCGAGGTCGATGCCGCCCCGGATGCCGCGGAGCGTGAGCTCACCCCGTACGGGAAGGGAAAGCTCTTGATCTCCGCCGTTGACGGCCTCGGGAGCGTTCAGCACGGCCTGCACGCGGCGGGCGGAGGCCCGGCCCTGCGCCCAGTCGGCGCCCACCCAGGCGAACGTCGACATCGGATTGACCAGGAACTGGGCCAGGCCGAGCGTGGAGATCAGCTGCCCGACGGTCAGGTCGCCGCGTGCCGCCAGGAGACCGCCGGCCACCGCGACCACCGCGAGGAACGCGCCGCTGAGCGTCAGCACCACGCCCTGATAGGCGGCCTCGGCCCCGGCGGCCCGCACGGTCGCGGTCAGCGCGCTGCGGCTGCGCCGCCGATAGCGGGCCAGCGCGGCGTTCTCGGCCCGCAGCCCCTTCACCACCCGTAGCCCGGCGACCAGGTCGGCGGCGATGCCCGAGGCCTGCGCGCCGTGCTCCTGCTCGGCCTCGCTGCGCTCCTCGAGCGGCTCGCCGACCTTGTGGGTCAGCCACAGCAGGGGCGGGGTGCCGAGCAGGACCAGCAGGCCGAGCGGGATCGAGATGTTCAGCAGCAGGACCGCCGCGACGATCAGGCCGAAGCTCGCGGCGATCGCGTAGGTGACCGCGACCGCCACCGCGCCGACCCGCGCCGCGTCGCCGGTCGCGATCGACACCAGGGCGCCGGGCAGCCGGTCGGTCTCGGCGCCGCCGCGCTCGTGCAGCACCCGCCGGGTGATCCGCATCCGCACCTCGTGCGCGGCCCGCTCGGAGGCGCGCTCGCCGAACCGGGCGCCCCAGCGGTAGCTGTAGCTGAGCGTCACGTAGACCGCGGCCAGCACGCCCAGCCAGAGGACCAGCTCGTCCGCGCCGCCGTCGACCGCCTGGTCGATGATCACGCCGATCAGGAACGGGACCGCGGCCTCGCCCGCCTGATGCCCGCTGACCATCGCGGTCCCGAGGATCAGATCGCGGCGCTGCCCCGTCAGTGCTTCCCGAAGGACCCCGCTCACGCGGACACCTTCGAGGACCCCGCCCTGCGGCGTTCCCGGCTCGCCGGAACGACCATCGGGGTGCCGGTCTCCGGGTCGTCCATCACCTGGCAGGGCATGGCGAACACCCGCTCGACCAGCTCCGCGGTCATCACCTCGGACGGCGCGCCCTGGGCGACCACCGCGCCGGCCTTCATCACGATCAGCTCGGTGGCGTACCGGCAGGCGTGGTTCAGGTCGTGCAGGACCGCCACGATCGTGTGGCCCTGTTCGTGCAGCTCGGCGCAGAGGTCGAGCACCTCGAACTGGTGGGACAGGTCGAGGAAGGTGGTCGGCTCGTCGAGCAGCAGGATCGGGGTCTGCTGGGCCAGCGCCATGGCCAGCCACACCCGCTGGCGCTGGCCGCCGGAGAGCTCGTCGACGAACCGGTCGGCCAGGTCGGTCACCTCGGTCTGCCGCATCGCGCCGGTCACCGCGGCCTCGTCCTCGGGTGACCATTGCCGCAGCAGCTTCTGGTGTGCGAACCGGCCGCGGGCAACCAGTTCCTCCACGACGATCCCGCCCGGCACCACCGGCGACTGCGGCAGCATGCCCAGCTGCTTGGCCACCTGCTTGGACGGGTAGGAGGCGATCGCCTGGCCGTCCAGCAGGACCGCCCCGGACCGCGGCTTGAGGACCCGCCCGAGCGACTTGAGCAGGGTGGACTTGCCGCACGCGTTCGGGCCGACGATCACCGTGAACGACCCGTCGGTGATCTTCACGTCGAGGTCCTCGACGATCACCCGCTTGTCGTAGGCCAGGGTCAGGGTCTCCGCCTCGAGCCGCGGGTCGTTCGTGCTCATGCCACTCTCCGTCGCTCGTGGACCAGCAACCAGGTGAGGTAGATGCCGCCGAGCGCGGCGGTGACGTTGCCGACCGGGATGTCCCCGCCCGGCCACGCGTGCTGGGCGAGCCAGTCGCTGACGCTCAGCAGCGCCGCGCCCATCAGCGCCCCGGGCAGGATCCCGGCGTGCGGCGAGCGGGTGAGCCGTCCGGCCAGGGGGCCGGCGGCGAGCGCCACGAACGCGATCGGCCCGGCCGCGGCGGTGCCGGCGGCGGCGAGCGCCACCCCGCAGAGCGCGAGGACCGCCCGGCTGCGCTCGACCGGGACGCCGTGCAGGGTCGCGGTCTCGTCGCCGAGCGCCAGCATGTCCAGGTGCCGGCCGTGGTAGAGCACGATGGGCAGCAGCACCACGACCGCGACGCCGACCAGTGTCACCTCGGTCCAGCCGCGCCCGTTGGTGCTGCCGATCAGCCAGACCTGCGCGGCGATCGCCTCGTCCAGCCGGGCCCGGTAGATCATGTACGAGTTCGCCGCCTCGAGCAGCGCGGAGATGCCGATCCCCATCAGCACCAGGCGGAACGGTTGCACGCCGCGGCGGAACGCGAGCAGGTAGATGCCGACCGCGGTGGCCAGACAGCCGGCGATCGCGCCGACCGCCACGCTGAACCCGTCGCCGCCGAGCAGCAGGATCACGATCAGCGCGCCGGTCGCCGCGCCGACCGTCAGGCCGACGAAGTCCGGGCTGCCCAGCGGGTTGCGGGTCAGCCCTTGGAAGATCGTGCCGCTGGCCCCGAAGGCCGCGCCGACCAGCAGCGTGATCAGCACCCGGGGGAGCCGCAGTTCAAGGACGATGAAGTCGGTCGCCGTGTCGCCCAGCCCGATCAGGCTTTTGAGCACGTCGGACACCGGCACCGGGAAGTCGCCCGAGGTCAGGCTGACCACCGAGACGGCCAGCGAGGTCAGTGCCAGCCCGGCGCCGACGAGCACCGAGCGGAACGGCAGCCGCAGCGAGAAACGGCCGGACCGGCTGCCGATGACGATCCGCCGCGCGCCGCCGACCCGGCTCAGGCGCAACCCCGGGGCGGTCACAGCACACTCAGCCGGCGTCGGCGGCACAGCGCGATGAACAGGGGCGCCCCGAGGAACGCGGTGACCACGCCGACCGGCAACTCGGCCGGGGCGACCAGCACCCGGCCGATCACGTCCGAGACGAGCAGCAGCGTCGGGCCGAGAACCAGCGCGTACGCCAGGATCCAGCGGTGGTCCGAGCCGACGAACATGCGGGCCGCGTACGGGACGGCGAGCCCGAGGAACCAGATCGGCCCGGCCGCGGCGGTGGCGGCCCCGCAGAGCAGGGTGATCGCGACCATGCCGAGCGCGCGGATCCGGCCCGGCTTCGCCCCCATCGAGGTGGCCGACTCGTCGCCGAGCGCCAGCGCGTTCAGCTGCCGGCCCAGCGCCAGCGCGAGCACCACCCCGGCCACGATGAACGGGGCGAGCTGGACGATCGTCGAGGTCTCCCGGTCGGCGAGCGAGCCCACGTCCCAGTGCCGGTAGCGGTCGAACACCTCGCGTTTGGACACCAGGATCGCCCAGACGATCGCGCCGAGCACCGAGGTGAACGCGACGCCGGCGAGCACCTGCCGCTCGGGTGTCGGGGCGCGGCCGGAGCCGCCGAGCGCGAACACGGTGACCGAGGTGAGCCCGGCGCCGAGGAACGCGAACCAGACGTAGCCGGTGGGGGAGGAGACGCCGAGGAACGCGATCGCCAGCACCACCGCGGTGGAGGCGCCCAGGTTGACGCCGAGCAGGCCGGGCTCGGCGAGCGGGTTGCGGGTCAGCGCCTGCATGAGCGTGCCGGCCAGGCCGAGCGCGGCGCCCACGCCGATGCCAAGCACCGTCCGCGGCAGGCGCAGCTGGTGCACGATCACCGCTTCCGGCGTTCCGTCGTCGTGCCAGAGCACCTGCCAGACGGTGGACAGGCCGATCGTGCGGCTGCCGACCGCGATGCTCAGCGCCACGGCGAGGGCGAGCAGGGCGAGTCCGACGGCGAGCCCGGTCCAGCGGCGCACGATGCGCGAGGCCGCCTTCTGGTCCGGCGGGACGCTCGCCGGCGCCGGGCGTACGCCGGTGCCTGCGGTCACGCGTTTTCCTACCCCTCTGAGCTCGTAGGATTAGGTGAGGCTAACCTACACTGCGGGTCGGAGGCCATCCCAGGTCGGCCTCCCCCCTTGACGCAGAAAGGATCAGCCGTGCGGCTAACCCATATCCGGCGGACCGTCGGCGCGACAGCGGCGACCGGGCTCCTGCTCGTTCTCGCGGCGTGCGGCGGGAGCACTGAGGAGCCGGCGGCGTCCTCGAACAGCGGTGCTCCCGCTGCCAACGCGTTCCCGGTGTCGATCGACAACAAGTACGGCACCACGACCGTCAAGGCCGAGCCCAAGCGGATCGTCGTGGTCGGACTGGTCGAGCAGGACGCGCTGCTCTCGCTGGGCGTGGTGCCGGTGGCCACCACCGAGTGGTTCGGCGAGAAGCCCGGCGCGATCTGGCCGTGGGCCGAGGCCGCGCTCGGCAGCAACGCGAAGCCGGAGGTGCTCACCAACACCGACGGCGTCCAGGTGGAGAAGGTCGCGGCGCTGCGACCGGACCTGATCGTCGGCCTGTACTCGGGCCTGACCAAGGACGAGTACGACAAGCTGTCGAAGCTCGCCCCGGTGCTCGCGCAGCCGAAGGACCAGGCCGAGTACGGCGTCTCCTGGCAGGAGGTCACCCGGACGGTCGGCAAGGCGGTCGGCAAGTCGGAACAGGCCGAGAAGGTCGTCGCCGATGTCGAGGCGAAGTTCGCGGCGGTCAAGGCCGCCAACCCCAAATTCGCCGGCGCCACCGCCCTGATGGCCACCACGTACGAGGGCTACTACGTCTACGGTCCGCAGGACGCGCGCGGGCGCTTCCTCACCGATCTCGGCTTCAAGCTGCCGGACGGGCTGGCCGAGGTGACCGGCAAGGACTTCGGCGCGAACCTGAGCAAGGAGCGCACCGACCTGCTCGACACCGACGTGCTGATCTGGCTGGTCGACAAGTACGACACCGACAAGGCGAAGGTGCAGGCCGACCCGCTCTACGCGAAGCTCAAGGTGAAGACCGAGGGCCGCGACATCTACCTGGAGAACGAGGAGCTGACCGGCGCGGCCACCTCGTTCGTCACCCCGCTGAGCCTGCCGTTCCTGCTGGACAAGCTGACCCCGCTGCTGCAGGCCGCGGTCGATGGCGACCCGGCCACCCCGGTGGGGCGCCCGGCCGCCTGACCCCGTACGCCTAGATCAGCGAAAGGATCGCGGTCACCGAACGGTCCACGTCGGCCTCCGACGTGGACCAGTTCGACACCGAGATCCGCATGGCGGCCTTCCCCTGCCAGGTCGTGCCGCTCATCCAGCAGGTGCCGTCGCGCTGGACCCGATCGATCAGCTCCCGGGTCCGCGCGTCGGCATCCGCACCCGGCACCCGGACCAGCACCTGATTGAGCACCACATCCCCGAGGATCTCGACCCGGCCGGACGCCGCGAGCCGCTCGGCGAACCGCGCGGCCAGCGCGCAGCACCGATCGACCAGCTCGGCCACGCCGTCCCGGCCGAGCGCGCGCAGCGTCGCGTACACGGCGAAGCCCCGCGCCCGCCGCGAGTGCTCCGGCCCGTAGTCGAGCGCGTCCCGCTCACCCTCCGTTGCGTGCACCAGATAGCCGGCCCGCGCCCCCATCGTGGCCCGATGCGCGTCCGGGTGCGCGCAGAAGACCAGCCCCGAGTCGTACGGCACGTTGAGCCACTTGTGCGCGTCGGTGGCCCACGAGTCGGCCTTCCCCACGCCGTCGACCAGCCCCCGCAGCCGCGGACTCGCCGCTGCCCACAACCCGAACGCCCCGTCGACGTGCACCCAGGCCCCGTGCGCGTGCGCCAGGTCGCAGATCTGGCCGACCGGGTCGAGCGCCCCGCTGTTCACGTTCCCCAGCTGCGCGCACACGATCGCCGGGCCCGCGGAAAGTTTCAGGGCGTCGCCCAGGGCCGAAGGCAGCATCCGCCCCTGATCGTCCATCTCGACCTCGACGATCGCCCCGGTACCCACCCCCAGGAACCGCAGCGCCCGATCGATCGTCCCGTGCCGCCCCCGCCCGGCGAGAACCCGGACCGGCGGCGCTCCCCGGAGCCCGCTCTCCGCTACGTCCCAGCCCGCCTTCCCGAGCACCTCGTGCAACGCGACCGCGAGCCCGGTGAAGTTCGCCATCTGCGCCCCGGTCACGAATCCGGCCGACACCCCGTCGGGCAGCCCGAGCAGGCCGGCCAGCCACCGCCCCGCGGTCTCCTCGACCACGCTCGCCGCCGGCCCGATCACGTAGAGCCCCGCGTTCTGGTCCCAGACCGAGGTCAGCCAGTCCGCGGCCAGCGCGGCCGGCGTGGCCCCGCCGATCACGAAACCGAAAAACCGGCCGCTCGACGACGCCACCACTCCCGGATCAGCGTGCCGGGCGAGCGAGGCGATCACGTCCCGCGGACTTTCGCCCCGCTCCGGCAACTCGCCGCCGAGCGTTTCGCGCAGCTCGTCGAGGGTGGCGCTGCTGCCGACCCGCCGGTCGGGCAGCCCGTCGAGATAGCCCACGGCGTACTGGGCCGCTTCCTCCAGCACTTCTTTCCACTGCGACATAAGCAAGGTGTAATGCACGCGGAACGGGGACGCCAGTCGACGCAAGGGCCTGGGCCATCCGGCCCGGGCGCAGACTATGGTGCGGGCATGGCGGAGATGAGGCGGTGCCCGCGGTGCGGGCATCCGACCCGGGCCGACCGGATGGTCAAGGGGTTCGGCCGGGAATGCGCCGTGCAGCTGGGCCTGGTCGGCCGGTCGGTCGACGTCGGCCACGAGGGCCCCGATCTGATCGACGTCCTCGATGATCTGACCGATGACGCCTGCGACGGCGCCGACCGCCCGGCCGACCGCTGATCCTTACGGCTCCAGATCGATCGCGGCCCGGAACGAGCCGTCCATGAGGAACGGCACCGACTCGTGCCTGTGGGTGACCAGCCAGCGGCCGTCGATGCGGCGCAGGCCGAGCGTCACCCGGTACCAGAGCGTGAACGACTCGCTCGACCCCTTCGGCGTCGCCGACATCGAGTCGATGCTGGTCGCGAAGGCCACGTCGCCGTCCGCTGTGATCTCGAGATGGGTGACCTCGCGCCGCGGCGGCGCCTCGAACCCGGCCAGCCACGCCTCCAGGGGCTTCGGGTCGCGCCCGTCGGCCGGCCCGCCCAGCGGCGGGGCCAGGGTGTACTCCACCACCTCGGGCGCGTTGTGCTGCTGCGTTCCCGCCGCGTCGCCGGCCTGCAACCGCTCGGCCCGCGCCAGAATGACGTCCCTGATCTCCTGCATGTCGTCCTCCTCGAAGAAGTTTCCGTGGGGACGTCGAAACCGTGCGGCCGGCTTCGACATCCTGGTGAGCGAAGGAGGAAACATGAAGTACTTGATTCTCATCCAGTCGAATCCGCGCAGCCTCGCCGCGTGGGACACCATGTCCGACGACGAGCGGATGACGTTCGGCCGCGACCACCTGCGGCTCACCGACGAGATGGCCGACGCGGGCGTGCTGGTCGCCTCCGAGGGCCTGGCCGACCCGTCCCTCGCGAAGTGGGTGTCCGTCCGCGACGGCCGCACGATCCCGTCGGACGGCCCGTTCGCCGAGGTCAAGGAGCATCTCGCCGGCTTCTACCTGATCGATTGCGCTTCGAGCGACGACGCCGTCGCCTGGGCGGCGAAGGTGCCCGACGCGAAATACACCGAGGTGGAGGTGCGCCCGGTGCTCGACATGAGCGGATGGGAGTTCTGACCGCCCTCGAGGACCTGCTGCGCACCGCGGCGCCGCAGGTCCTGGCCGCGGTGGCGCGCCGCTACGGCGACTTCGGCGCGGCCGAGGACGCCGTGCAGGAGGCGCTGCTCGCCGCCGCCCGCCAGTGGCCCGCCGAAGGCGTTCCGGACGATCCCCGGGCCTGGCTGATCCGGGTGGCGTCCCGACGCCACATCGAGGCGGTGCGCAGCGAGCAGGCGCGACGGCGCCGGGAGGCGATCCCACCGGATCCACCCCCGGCCGTACGGGGTGACGACGAGCTCACGCTGCTCCTGCTCTGCTGCCACCCCGCGCTGACCCCGCCGGCCCAGGTCGCGCTGACCCTGCGGGCGGTCGGCGGCCTGACCACGGCCGAGATCGCGCGGGCACTGCTCGTCCCGGAGCCGGCCATCGGCCAGCGGATCAGCCGCGCCAAGCAGCGCATCCGCGCCGCCGGCGGGCGTTTCGTCATGCCGCCCACCGGCGAGATCGGCGAGCGGCTCACCGGCGTACGGAAGGTTCTGTATCTGATCTTCAACGAGGGCTCGACCGCAAGCTCGGGACGATCGCTGCACCGCGTGGAACTGACCACCGAGGCGATCCGCCTGACCCGGCAGCTGCGCGACCGCCTGCCGGACGACGGCGAGGTGGCCGGCCTGCTCGCGTTGATGCTGCTCACCGACGCGCGACGCCCCGCGCGCACGCGCGCGGACGGCATGCTGATCGCCCTGGCCGACCAGGACCGCTCACGGTGGGATGCCGCGGCGATCGGCGAGGGAGTCTCCCTCATCACCGACGCGCTGGCGCGCTTTCCGGTCGGCCCGTTCCAGGTGCAGGCGGCGATCGCGGCCATCCACGACGAGGCGCCGTCGGCCGCCGCGACCGACTGGCCGCAGATTCTCCAGCTGTATCGGCTCCTCGAGGCGCTCGCGCCCGGGCCGATGGTGACGCTCAACCGCATCGTCGCGCTGGCCGAGGTGGACGGCCCGCTGGTGGGATTGAAGGCGTTGGCGGATGTGGAGGCTTTGGAGGCGGCCGGGCCACCGGGTCGCCACCGGGTCGCGGCCGTGCGCGCTCACCTGCTGGAAAGAGCCGGGTCGCTCGACGCCGCGCGGGACGAATACCGGACGGCCGCGAAGCTGACGCTCAGCCTGCCGGAGCGGCGGTATCTCGAGTCGCGGGCCGCGCAACTTTCGTGACGTGCGCCGGGTTCATCCGCGTCTTTGCACGTATCCATTCAAGCGGTTAGCGTTCCCCGATCTTGTGGCCCACACAGGGGGAGGCCGGGATCATGTTCGACGAACCGTGGGTGGCCGGGCACGACGAGGTGGTCGAGGCGGCCCGTGCGGCGGTCGCCCGGCTGAGCACCGACGAGGTCGGCGACGCCTTCCTGGCCGGGCTGACCGCGAAACGGATGGACCTGCGCTCGGCCCTCGGGTCGTACGCCGTGGCCCGGCATCTGCCCGCGCACGGCTTCCGGCCGGGGGTGGACGCCCACCGCTGCGACGTCTGCGGGCTGATCGACGAGGCCCAGCCGATCGACCGCAACGCGATGAACTTCGAACGGTTCAAGTGGGGCGGAGTCCGCCGCGACGACCTCGGCTACGTGGCCTTCGACCTCGAGCAGTTCGCCCGCGCGCCGCGTCTCGAGCCCCAGGACGCCGACGGGGAGCTGGCCCAGAGACTGATCGACGCGCTGCGGGCGCTGCCGGCGAAGACCACGGCGGCCCAGGCCGCCTCGGCGCTGAAGGCGCCTGCCGGGGAACAAGGACGAGCGGAGTGTGGTGCTCGACATCCTGGGGGTCTGCGGCATCCTGCGGACCAGCTCCCGGCCGGGCTATGCGGACGCCTTCATTCCGTACGCGGCGCGGGAACTGCCGCCCGCCCACTACGTCGAGCTGTCCTATCCGGTCTGCTGGTGGCGCGCCTCGGACGGCGTCGCCGCGAGCGAGCTCCGGACGTTCCTGCCCCGCCTTCACTCGCCGTAAAAGCCGATGGCGGAGGCGGACGGGAATCGAACCCGCCCGGCCCGGATGCCGGACCGCACCGGTTTTGAAGACCGGGAGGGGCACCAGCCACCTGAACGCCTCCGGGGCACACACTAGACGAGTGACGATCAAACGGCTCACGGAGTACGCGCATGGCGGCGGATGTGCCTGCAAGATTCCGCCGGGGGAGCTCGAGGCGGTGGTCTCGGGGCTGGTCGGCGGCCCGTCCCGCGGGGTGGGGGAGCTGCTCGTCGGGCTCGACGACGGCGATGACGCGGCGGTCGTGCGGATCGCCGGCGGAACCGCCGTCGTGGCGACGGCGGATTTCTTCACGCCGGTGGTGGATGACGCGTACGACTGGGGGCGGATCGCCGCGGCGAACGCGCTGTCCGATGTCTACGCCATGGGCGGAACTCCCGTGGTGGCGGTCAACCTGCTCTGCTGGCCGCGGGAGCTGCTGCCGATGTCGCTTGCGGCGGAGGTGCTGCGGGGCGGGCTGGACGTCGCGCGGGAGGCCGGCTGCCACGTGGCGGGCGGGCACAGCGTGGACGATCCGGAGCCCAAGTACGGCATGGCGGTGACCGGCGTGGCCGACCCGGCGCGGCTGATGCGCAACGACGCCGGGAAGGCGGGCGTGCCGCTCACGCTGACCAAGCCCCTCGGCATCGGCGTCCTCAACAGCCGGCACAAGGCCACGGGCGAGACTTTCCCCGAGGCGGTGGCGGCGATGACGACGCTCAACCGGGACGCCTCGGCGGCGGCGCTCGAGGCGGGCGTGGTCTGCGCGACCGATGTCACGGGGTTCGGGCTGCTCGGGCACCTGCACAAGCTGGCCCGGGCCAGCGGGGTCACGGCCCGGATCGACGCGGCGGCCGTCCCGTATCTGCCGGGCGCCCGCCAGGCCCTGGCCGACGGTTTCGTGAGCGGGGGCACCCGGCGCAACCTCGACTGGGTGCGGCCGCACCTCGACCCTGGCGACGCCGCCGAGGGCGAGCTCCTGCTGCTCGCCGACGCCCAGACCTCGGGTGGGCTGCTGGTGGCCGGCGAGATCCCGGGGCACCCGGTGGTGGGGGAGCTGCTTGGGGCCCGCGCCGGGGGAGTGACCGTGGAGGTCCGTTAGAGGGCCGCCAAACTTTAGCCACCTTCACGGCGGCCCGGCCGCCGTTTCGATAGACGTGGAGCGAATATGAAGTCGGTAATGGTGGTTTGTGTCGCCCTCGCGCTCGCTGGGTGCAGCGGGCCGACGACGGCGAACAAGGCGGCGCCGAGTGGCGACAGCAGCGGCAGCGCCGCCGCCGGGGTGGGCGACGCGCCCGCGACGCCCGCCGCAACCGCCGCGAGCACGCCGTCCGCGGCCCCGTCGCCGGTCCTGCCCGATGGCCGCAGCCCCGTCTACCTCACCGGGCTGGACGCCACCAAGAACACCGTCACCTTCGACCTCATCGAGTTCCTGACCGGCGAGGCGGCCAAGGCCGAGTGGAAGAAGCAGCATCCCGACCAGCCCGACGGCCCCGACAACGACTACATGATCATCAACAACAACACCAAGCTGCGGACCCTGCCGGCCGCCGCCGGCGCCACGTGCGTGGTGCTGGCCACGCTCGGCGGCACCGATACCAAGACGATCACTTTCGCCGCGCTCCCGGCCTTCCTCGAGAAGCAGAACGAGGGAATCACAATCGACGCGCACCATCTCTCGGTGCTGCCGTTCTGGCTGACCGTCCGGCGCGGTTCCGTCGTCAAGCTCGAGGAGCAGTTTCTTCCGTAGCCGAGGGCGCGGCCGCCGGCGCCGGCGGCCGCCCCCCGTCTCCGAGATCGTCAGCCGCCGAGTCGTTCCCGCTGCGGAATCACCGTGTACCGCGGGTCGCGGGCCGACGCCATGCCGCCGTCGAAAATTCCGAACCGCGTCAGCGCCGAGGCGGTGAGCAGCGAAAGCCCGGACAGCGCCGACACCACCCGGCTGCGCCGGCCCAGGACCGCCCCCGCGACGCCGGCCGCGGTCAGGGCGCGCCCGGCGCGCAGAAACTTTCCAGCCCGGCCGGTCGTGTAGGGCTCGCTGAGCAGTCCCTTCGTCGTCTCGATCCGGCGCGCGCCGTACAGCTCGAGGGCCGCGCCCAGCACCGCCATGCGCCGGGCGGGCGGCGCGGGATCCGCGATCAACCCGACTCCCGCACCGCTCGCCAGCGCGCTTCCGGCGAAGACGAAGGGCAGTTCCGGGTACGCCACATGCCAGCTGGGCGTGGCGGTGTTCGACAGCAGGACGGCGGTGTAGGTCGCGACCACCGGAGCAACCGCCGCCGCGCCCAGCCCGGCCACCGCCCCCACCGGCGGAGCCACCCGCCGCAGGAAACGTGACGGGGCCAGCGGCGCCGCCTCGGACAGCGCCGCGGCCCCCGCCGCGACGCCGAAGGCGGACAGCGCCCAGGTGCCCATCGACATCGGCGAGGTCGGTTTCGCGACGCGCAGCATGTGGTGGAAACGTTCGGGCCGGCCGAGGTCCGCGACCAGGAAATAGCCACTCGCCGCGAGCGCGCCCAGCGCCGTGACCCGTCCGGCCCGCCGTAGCCGCGGCCGCCGCGTGACCTGCCCGCCCGCGGCGAGCAGCGCCGACCCGGCCGCCAGCCCACCGGTGAAGAGATACGCCGCGACGTCGTGGGTCCACGGCGCCGGCCGCACGATCGGCCGTCCGTAGTAGGACTTGAACTCGGCGCGAGGAACCATCGGCCGATCGCCGCGCGGGCTCATCCACGCCTCCCGTTTCCGCCTCGGCCGTTTCCGCCTCGGCCGTTTCCGCCTCGGCCGTTTCCGCCTCGGCCGTTTCCGCCTCGGCCGTTTCCGCCTCGGCCCAGAAATGCCACGACCACCGCGCCGGCCATGGTCAGCGCCGCTAGTCCGGCCCGCTTCCACATGTCGGGCAGAGCCTTCGTCGTCACCACCGGGTCGGGCGGCAGCCCGTACACCTCGGGCTCGTCCAGCAGCAGGAAGAACGCGCCGTCCCCGCCCACGCCATCGTCGTCGGAATGGCCGTAGAGCTTCGCCGACGACACGCCCTCGGCCTGAAGCTTTTCCACGCGCTCCTCCGCCCGCGTGCGCAGCTCGGAAAGCTCGCCGTACTGGATGGACTGCGTCGGGCACGCCTGCGCGCAGGCCGGGGTCAGCCCGTCGCCGATCCGGTCGTAGCAGAGCGTGCACTTCCAGGCGCGCCCGTCGCCCTCGCGACGGTCGATGACGCCGTACGGGCACGCCGGCACGCAATAACCGCACCCGTTGCAGATGTCCGACTGCACCACGACAGTTCCGAACTCGGTGCGGAAAAGCGCCCCCGTCGGGCAGACGTCGAGGCACGCCGCGTGCGTGCAGTGCTTGCACACGTTGGACATCATCAGCCAGCGGAAATCTTCGCGCTCGGCCTCCGGGTCGGCGCCGGGCAGCTCCTTGCCGGGCATGCCGAGGAAGACCGGCGCCGGAGACGCGGGCTGCTCGATGAAGGTGACATGCCGCCACGTGTTGGCCGACAGCCCGCCGGTGTTGTCGTAGGACTGGCCGAGCAGATCGAACCCGTCGTCCGGGATGGCGTTCCACTCCTTGCAGGCGACCTCGCATGCCTTGCACCCGATGCACACGGACGTGTCGGTGAAGAAACCCATCCGTGGCGGCGCGTCCTCGTAGCCGGCGTCGGGCGCCGGGTCGAGCGGTCCGTACAGGCTGTTACCCATCGGCGTCCCTGCTGGTGACGATCGGCGTGTGGTGCCCCGGGACCAGCCCGGCGCGGCGACGGTACTCCTCGACGTACGCGAGCAGGGCTTTCCCGGTCGGACGCCGGCCCGGCTGGATGTCGCAGGTGCCGACCTTGCTCTCCTGGATCAGCACGTTGGGGTCGAGCGTGATGCCGACGAGGTCGTTGGCCGAGTCGCCGGTGACCAGGCCTTCCGAGCCCCAGTGGTAGGGCAGCCAGAGCTGGTGGATGACGCGGCCCTCGACGCGCAGCGGCGTGAGGCGCGACGTGACCAGAACTTTCGCCTCGATGGCGGCGCGCGCGGTGACGATGTGCGCCCATTCGAGGTGGGTGAGGCCGCGTTCCGCGGCCAGCTCCGGCGAAACTTCGACGAACATTTCCGGCTGGAGCTCCGACAGGTACGCGAGCTGCCTGCTCATCCCGCCCGCGGTGTGGTGCTCGGTGAGGCGGCTGGTGCTGAAGACGTACGGGAAGACGTCGCTGTGCTGTTCCGGCGGGCTCGGATTGGTCGGGTTGTCCTCGCGTTCGTAGACCTTGCGGGTCGGATTGGCCTGTTGGCCGTAGAGCGAGTTGCGCACCAGCGATTCGGCCGGCTCGTAGTGGGTCGGCATCGGCCCGTCGATCAGCCCGGACGGCGCGTAGAGCCAGCCCTTCCCGTCGCCCTGCATGATGAACGCGTCGTCCCCGGCGATCGCGGCGACACCTGTCGCGTCCGGCTCGGGGCGATACGACGGCGGTTTCGTCTTCTCGAAATCGGGAACGTCCTCGCCGGTCCATTCACCCTTGTCGGTGTCCCACCACACGTACCGCTTTCGCTCGGACCACGGATTGCCGTCCGGGTCGGCGGACGCGCGGTTGTACAGCGTGCGGCGGTTGGCCGGCCACGCCCAGCCCCACTCGGGCGCGACCCAGTTCTGCTCGCGGCCGGGCTTGCGCCGGTTGGCCTGGTTGACCCCGTCCTGGAAGACCCCGCTGTAGATCCAGCAACCGCTCGAGGTGGACCCGTCCGGCTTCATCTCGGTGAACCCGGAGAGCAGGCGGCCGGTGGTCAGGTCGTACCCGTTGATCTCCTTGAGCACGGCCTCGCAGCTCGGCTCGTCGTCGCCGTAGTCCCAGGTCAGGCCGCGGATGCCCTGGTCGCGCGGCAGCACCGAGTCGGCCAGCCGTTCCCGGATGCGCCGGCCCAGCTGGTAGAAGAACCAGAGCTCGCTGCGCGCGTCGCCCGGCGGATCGACCGCTTTCTCGCGCCATTGCAGCATCCGCTGGGTCTGCGTGAACGTGCCTTCCTTCTCGGCGTGCGAGGCGGCCGGCATGAAGAAAATTTCCGTGCGGCACGTCTCGGGGGTGATCTCGCCCGTCTTCGTCTCCGGGCCGTTCTTCCAGAAAGTCGCGCTTTCGATCATGAAAAGGTCGCGGACCACGAGCCAGTCCAGGTTGGCCATGCCGAGGCGCTGGGCGCGGCCGTGCGCCGACCCGACCGCCGGGTTCTGGCCGAGCAGGAAGTAGCCCTTGATCTTTCCGTCGATCATGGAAAGTGCCTGCTGATAGGTGCCGTGGTCGCCGGTCAGGCGGGGGAGCCAGTCGAAGCCCCAGTCGTTGTCCTCGGTCGCGGCGCTGCCGAAATACGCCTTGAGCAGGCTGACCGCGTACGACTCCGCGTTTGCCCAGAAGCCCTTCTGGCCCGGGTGGCGGATCGCGTCGATCCACTGCTGGAAAGTTTCGTGCTTCTCGTGGTTCGGCATCGGCAGGTAGCCGGGCAGCAGGTTGAACAGCGTCGGGATGTCCGTCGACCCCTGGATGCTGGCGTGGCCGCGCAGCGCGAGCACCCCGCCGCCGGGCCGCCCCATGTTGCCCAGCAGCAGCTGGATGATCGCGCCGGTGCGGATGTACTGCACGCCCACGCTGTGCTGCGTCCAGCCCACCGAGTACACCAGCGCGGTCGTGCGCTCCCGGCCCGAGTTTTCCGTCCAGGCTTCGCAGACTTCCAAGAAAAGACTTTCGGGTACGCCGCAGAGCCGCTCGACAACCGCGGGCGTGTAGCGGGCGTAGTGCCGCTTGAGGATCTGGTACACGCAGCGCGGATGCTGCAACGTCGGGTCTCGGGGCGAGTCGGGCGGCACCGGCGGCCCGTGCGACTCGTGCCGCATCGGCTCGGCCGTGTCCGGGTGCGGCTCGGCGTGCTGGTCCATCCCCTCGTACGCCCAGCTGTCCTGGCTGTACGTGTTGGTCTCGGGATCGAAGCCGGAGAACAGGCCGTCCAGCTCCTCGGTGTCCTTGAAGTCCTCACCCACGATCATGGACGCGTTGGTGTACGCCAGCACGTACTCGCGGAAGTCCTTCTCGTTGCCGAGGATGTAGTTGATCACCCCGCCCAGGAACGCGATGTCGGCCCCGGCGCGCACCGGCACGTACGTGTGCGCCAGCGCGCTCGTCCGGCTGAACCGCGGGTCGACATGGAAAACTTTCGCGCCACGGTTCTTGGCCTCGACCACCCACTGGAACCCGACCGGATGCGCCTCGGCCATGTTCGAGCCCTGGATGATGATGCAGTCGGCGTTGGCCAGATCCTGCAGGAAACTGGTGGCCCCGCCACGGCCGAAGGAGGTCCCCAGACCGGGGACGGTGGAGGAGTGTCAAATACGCGCCTGGTTCTCGATCTGGATCGCGCCCAGCGCCGTGAAGAGTTTCTTGATGAGGTAGTTCTCTTCGTTGTCGAGCGTCGCCCCGCCCAGGCTCGAGATGCCGAGCGTCCGGTTCAGCGGCCGCCCTTTCTCGTCCTCGTCCTCCCAGGTCGCGTCGCGGGCGGCGAGCACCCGGTCGGCGATCATGTCCATCGCCGTGTCGAGGTCGAGCCGCTCCCACTGCGTCCCGTACGGCCGGCGGTAGAGCACGTGCTGCTGGCGGCGGTCGCTGGTGACCAGGCTCAGGCTGGCCGAGCCCTTCGGGCAGAGCCGGCCGCGGGAGACCGGGCTGTCCGGGTCGCCTTCGATCTGGACGATTTTCTCGTCTTTCACGAAAATGCGCTGGCCACAGCCGACCGCGCAGTACGGGCAGACGGACCGCGCGACCCGGTCGGCGTTCTTGGTGTGTGGTGTCAGCGATCTGGACCGCTCGGACTGGGCGGCCGCGCCACGGCCCAACGGGTCGGTCCCGGTCAGCTGCCGGTAGACCGGCCAGCCCTCGATCCAGGTCCGGACGCCCACGAGATCGACCCTAATGCCTCCCGGAGGCGTCCGCACGGGCCAGGAGTTGTTCGGTCGCCTCGGCGAGCCGTCGCGCATCCGCCGCACGCAGAGTGGGCAGGTCGAGCGAAAGTTTCCGGCCCCGATCGACCGCGGTGAGCGGCTCGGGCGGCGGGTGGTCGATCCAGTCGTGGATCGGGCGGATGGCCTCCTCGACGGGCCGGGCCTTGAGTTTCGCCGCGATCCGGATGGCCGTTCGCAGCGCTGCCGGCAAGGGGGTGAGGTCGCCGCTGCGGGTGAAGCCGGGGTGGTAGAGGACGTAGTGCGGGCGCTGGATCAGGCCGAGCAGGTCGTTGCAGCGGCCGGCCTGGAGCTGGGCCCGGAGCATGCTGTAGCCGCGGGTCAGCTGAAGGTCGTCCCAAGCGATGCGGCCCTTGGTGACGCCGACACCCGCGACGTTGACGATGACCGGGGTGCCGGAACGATCGAGGTTGGGGCGCAGGTCGCGTCCGAGCAGATAGCGGGAGAGGTAGTAGAGGGCGAAAGTCTTCTCGAGTCCCTGCCTGGTCTCCTCCCGCCGGGGCGCCTGCCGGTTGGCGAACAGAAGAAGCGCGTCAATTTTCGGCCACCTTTCCGCGATCTCGGCGGTCGCCTTGCGCGTGTCGTCGAGGTCGCTCAGGTCGACCCGGACGAAATTCGGGGTTTTCGCGCCTTTGTCGGGATTGCTGCCCAAGGTGATGACCTCGTCGCCCCGGGCCGCCCTCGCCAGCGCGATGGCCCGGCCCATGCCGTCGGTTCCGCCGCTCACCACGATCGTCTTCGTCACGCCTACCATCGTCGGAGACGGTCCGGCCTGCGGAAAGAAGGCAGTTTGATGTCCGCAACGAACACCGATGTGCCCTCGATGCTCGCCCACGTCCTGCCGACGCCGGTGCCGGCCGCCGAGCACGACAGTTGCCCGGTGACCGAGATCCTGCGCCGGGTGGGGGACAAGTGGACCGTGCTGGTGCTGTCGCTGCTCGGGCAGCGGCCCTACCGCTACAACGAGCTGCACCGGGCGATCGAGGGCATCAGCCAGCGCATGCTCACCCGCACGCTGCGCTCCCTGGAGAACGACGGCCTGGTTTCGCGCACGGTTTTCCCGAGCGTTCCGCCGAGCGTCGAGTACCGCCTCACCCCGCTCGGCGAGAGCCTGCTCGTGCCGCTGTCCGCCCTCGCCGACTGGGCCGTCGGCTGGGCGAGCCGACCGGCCGAGTTTCGCGCATAATCCCCCGCGTGAGTTCGATCATCGAATTTTTCGTCGCCCCCGACCCCGACGCCGCGGCCGACGTCATCGACGGCGGCCCGTCCGACGAGTACGAGACGGCCTCTTACGGCAACTTCGACGTCCTGTCCACCATCGAGGAGTGGGAGCAGATCCTCACCGGCGGCTACACCGGCGGCGCCGAGGTGGTCGCCGGCGGCGACGACGAACCCCTGGTCCTGCTGATACCGCCGGCCGTGACCGCCGCCCTCGCCGCCGCGTCGGGTGGCGAGCTCGCCGACGTCACCGACCAGTGGCTCGACCTGCGGGCCGAGGCGGGCGAGGAGATCGACGAGGAGCTCGCGGCCGAGCTGCTCGCCGAGGTCGCGGCCCTGGCCACCGAGGCGGTCCGGGCCGGCGCGTCCCTCTACTGCTGGGTTTCCTGACCGTGGCCCGCTGCCGTCGGCCGGCAGGTCACGGATGCCTGGTCCCTCGAGCGCTCCGCAGACCTGGCCGCGCACGCCCGGGAGGAGGCGATGCGTTTCGTCCGGCATACCGCCGGGTGAGGAACGGCCCGGGCCCGCGCGCCGGTGAATGATCGCGGATAGATTCGAGCGATGACGGATCCGCGGCGGCACGTGCCGCGTACCGATGTGGTCCTGGCCGACCCTCGCCTGGCCGACGCCGCAACGAAAATCGGCCGGGCCGCCGTCAAGGCCGCCGTCGTCGCCGCCCAGCAGCGTGCCCGCGCCGGGGACCTTCCGCCCGAGCAGGTGGCCGACGCGGCCGTGCAAGCGCTCCCCGCCACCGCCGGCGGCCTCCGGCCCGTCCTGAACGCCACCGGCGTCGTGCTGCACACCAACCTCGGCCGCGCCGCACTTTCCGAAGCGGCGCGAAACGCGGTCGTCGCCGCGGCCGGCCATACCGACGTCGAGCTGGACCTGCAGACCGGCCGCCGGGCCCGCCGGGGACGCACGGCCCTGGCCGCCCTGGCCGACGCGGTCCCGGACGCCGCCGATGTGCACGTGGTCAACAACGGCGCCGCCGCCCTGGTGCTTGCCGCCACGGCCCTGGCGAACGGGAAGGAAATTGTCGTCAGCCGTGGCGAAATGGTGGAGATCGGCGACGGCTTCCGCCTCCCCGACCTCCTGGCATCGACCGGCGCCCGCCTGAAGGAAGTCGGCACCACGAACCGCACCTCCATCGCTGACTACGAAAAGGCAATAAATCCGGACACGGGGTTCATCCTGAAAGTTCACCCGTCCAATTTCGTCATCAGCGGGTTCACGAGCGCGGCAAGTATCGAAGAGCTCGCCACCCTGGGCCCGCCGGTCGTCGTGGACATCGGCTCCGGCCTGCTCAAACCCGACCAACTCCTGCCCGACGAGCCCGACGCCGCCACCAGCCTGCGCAAGGGCGCCGCCCTGGTCACCGCCAGCGGCGACAAACTCCTCGGCGGCCCTCAGGCGGGCCTGCTCCTCGGCGACGCCACCCTCATCGAGCGCCTCCGCCGGCACCCCCTGGCCCGCGCCCTGCGGGTCGACAAACTCACGCTCGCCGCCCTGCAGGCCACCCTCACCGGTCCCGTAACACCCACCTGGCAGGCCCTGCGCATGGACGAGCACACCCTCGAGGCCCGCACCCGGCAGGCGGCCGACCGGCTGGCCGAGCAGGGTGTCCCGGTCACCCTCGTCGCATCGAAGGCCGTCGTGGGTGGCGGCGGCGCGCCGAACCTCCAGCTACGCAGCTGGTCCCTCGCCCTCCCGCACACGTACGCCGAAAGCTTGCGCACGACCACACCACCGGTGGTCGGCCGCGTCGAGCACGGGCGGCTCCTGCTGGACCTGCGCTGCATCCCACCCGAGGCCGACGCCGAGGTGGTGGCCGCCGTCCTGCGCGCAGCCGGAAACCGGTAGCGGAAATGCACGTCCTGGCCACCGCCGGCCACGTCGACCACGGCAAGTCCACCCTGGTCCGAGCCCTGACCGGGATGGAACCCGACCGCTGGGCCGAGGAACGCCGCCGTGGCATGACCATCGACCTGGGCTTCGCCTGGACCACGACGCCGAAAGGCGCGACGGTCGCTTTCGTGGACGTCCCCGGCCACGAACGTTTCGTCCCCAACATGCTCGCCGGCGTCGGCCCGGTTCCCGCCGCCCTCATCGTCGTCGCCGCCGACGAGGGCTGGATGCCCCAGTCCGCCGAGCATCTGGCTGCCCTGAACGCCCTCGACGTCCGCCACGGCCTGCTGGTCATCACCCGTTCCGACCTCGCCGCCCCGGAGGACGCAACCGCGCAGGCCCGCGCCCAGCTGGCCGGAACCACCCTGTCCGGCGCCGAGGCCGTGCCGGTCAGCGCCCCGACCGGCGAGGGCATGGACCACCTGAAGGCTGCCATCGACCGCCTCGTCGACAAGCTCCCCACGCCCGGCAGCGAAGCCCCCGTCCGCCTCTGGATAGACCGGGCCTTCACCATCAAGGGCGCCGGCACGGTCGTGACCGGCACGCTGGGCGCCGGCGCCGTCCGAGTGGGCGACGAGCTCCAGCTGGGCAGCGAAACCGTACGCGTACGCGGCCTGCAAACGCTCGGCGAAGCCAGGACCGAGGTAGCCGCCGTGTCCCGGATCGCCATCAACCTCCGCGGCACGGACAAGGACCGCGCCGCCCGGGGCAACGCCCTGCTGACCCCCGGCCGTTTCCGCCTCACCGACCTCATCGACGTGCGCATCCACGGCGACGCCACCAAGGAGCTCCCCGCCACCCTGACCCTCCACATCGGATCATCGGCCGTCCCCGCGAGAGTCCGTCCCCTGGGTCACGACACCGCCCGGCTGCGCCTGTCCCACCCTCTTCCGCTCCGCCTGGGCGACCGTGCCCTCCTGCGCGACCCGGGCCGCCGCCATATCGCCGGCGGCGTCACCGTCCTGGACGTCGCCCCGCCCGGCCTGTCCCGCCGGGGCGCCGCCGCGGCCCGCGCCGCCGACCTGGCCGACGAGACCGGCCTCCCGAGCCTGACCGCCGAGCTGCGCCGCCGCCTGATCGTCAAGCGCGACGACCTCACCACCATGGGCGTGCCGATCGACCGCGCTCCCGTGGCCGGGCAGTGGTTCGCCGACCCCGGCCACTGGGCGGCCCTGGCCGAGCGCCTCCCGCAGGAGGTGGCCCGCCACAAAGCCGAGCACCCCCTCGAACCCGGCATCCCGCTCGAGGCCCTGCGCCACCGGATGGAACTCCCCGACCGCGCCCTGGTGGAGGCCCTCGTCAAACCCCCGCTGGCGATCCGGTCGGGCCGCGTCACCACGGCGGCCCCGCAAGGCATCCCGCCCGAGCTCACCCAGGCCATCGACCGGGCATTCGCCGGAAAGGGCCCCTTCACCGCCCCCGAGGCCTACGACCTGGCCGACCACGGGCTGGGCGCCCGCCAACTGGCCGCGGCCGTCCGCGCCGGCCTGCTGGTCCAGCTGGCCCCCGCCGTCGTCCTGCGGGCCGGCGCCCCCGAGCGCGCCGTGAAAGAGCTCCGGAAAATATCGCAGCCCTTCACGCTCAGCGAGGCGCGAAAGGCACTCGACACGACACGCCGCGTCGCCGTACCCCTGCTGGAGTTTCTGGACAAGCGGGGGCTCACGACGAGGCAGGAAGACGACCGTCGCATCATCTCGCCCAACGCAGACCTTCAGTAGAAGGGCGCGGGCGCGGTCTTCCACACGACGACGCCCGGCGGGAAGCGACGTCGACCCTGCCTACCGTCGCCGCCTGGTCGGCAACATCGAGACGGAACGCCGGGCGTCAGCCAGCAGTGACCGTAGTCTGGCCGTCATGGTCGTGACCCCGCGGCGGCAGATGGCGCCCCTGTACGCCGCGGGCTTCACCACCGCCTTCGGCGCGCACGCGATCGCCGCGAACCTCGGCGGCTTCTCCGGCGACGCGGTCACCTCGCTGCTGGTGCTCGGCGGCCTGCTCGCCCTCTACGACGGCGCCGAGGTCCTGCTCAAGCCGGTCTTCGGCAGCCTCGCCGACCGCGTCGGCGCCCGCCCGCTGCTGCTCGGCGGTCTCGTCGCCTTCGCCCTCGCGTCGGCGGTCTACGTGCTCGCCGACAGCCCCGGCTGGCTGTGGGCCGCCCGCCTCGGCCAGGGCGCCGCCGCTTCCGCGTTCTCCCCGGCCGCGTCCGCCCTGGTGGCCCGCCTCAACCCGGCCGCGAAACATGGACGGGCCTTCGGCTCGTACGGCTTCTACAAGTCGATCGGCTACACCCTCGGCCCGCTGCTGGGCGGCCTACTGGTCTGGGCGAGCGGCCTGCGGCTGCTCTTCGCGGTCCTCACCCTGCTCGCCGCCGCGGTAGCGGTCTGGGCGCTGCTGGCTGTACCGGTGGTCCCACCACTGCCCAGGAAGAGGCAGACCGTCCTCGACCTCGCCCGCCGCCTGACCGCCCCCGCCTTCCTCGGCCCGACCGCCGCGCTGGCCGCCGCCACCGCGGCCCTGTCCGTCGGCGTGGGCTTCCTGCCCGTCACCGGCCGCGAAGCCGGCCTCGGCGCCGTCGCCACCGGCGCCGCCGTGTCCGTGCTGGCGCTCTGCGCGGCCCTCACCCAGCCCGGAGCCGGCCGTGCTTTCGACGCGGGGCGGCTCACCACCCGCACCGGCTTGACCGCGGGCCTGCTGCTGGCCGCCACCGGCCTGGCCGCGGCCACCTTGCCGGGCCTGGCTGGGGTCCTGACCGCCGCCGCGCTGATCGGCGCCGGCACCGGCCTGATCACCCCGCTGGGTTTCGCCGCGCTGGCCGCGAGGACCCCGGCCGAGCGCCTCGGCCAGACCATGGGCGCCGCCGAGCTGGGCCGCGAGCTGGGCGACGCCGGCGGCCCGCTCCTGGTCGCCGCGATCGCCTCGCTCACCACCCTGAGCGTCGGCTTCGCGGTCCTGGCGGTCCTGGTCGCCGCCGGCGCCTTGCTCGCGTTCACCCGACGCCCGGCCCCGATCACCGGCTCGTTCTGACCTTCAGGTAGTCCTCCCAGGTCACTGCGCCGAGGTCGGCGTCGGGTCCGGGCAGAACACCGCCATCGCGTACGGCTTGGTAGGCGCCCCCGACCGCACGCACGGGCAGCACCACGCGGCGGTGGCCGGTGGCGTGCAGCCAGATCCGGAACAGCTCGGCCATCGGGTAGACCCGCGGCCCGGCCAGATCGGGACGCATGCCCGCCGGGCCGCCGAGGGCCAGCTCGACGAGGTGACGTGCGACCTCGGCGGTCTCCACCGGCTGGAAGCGCACGCCCGCGAGGGCCGGCAGCACGGGGAGTTTCGCGGCGGCCTCCGCAACTTTCCAGGTGAGGTCGTGGAACTGCGTCGCGCGCAGCGTCGTCCAGGGCAGGCCGGACTCCGCGATGACGACCTCGGCCGCCCTCTTTCGCTGGAAGTAGCCGAACATGCCCCGGTCGATCGCGCTGGTCACCGGGATCCGCTCGCAGCCCACCACCGACACGTAGACGATGTGCGGCTTGCGGGCGCGCCCGGCCGCGCGTACGAGATGGGCGGCTTTCTGTTCGTCGTTCTTCGGGCTGCCGGCCAGGTGCAGCACCGTGTCGACGCCGTCGAGGGCCTCGTCGAGGCCGAGACCCGTCTCCAGATCGCCGGTCAGGTGGCCCGGAATGGTCTGGCGGGTCAGGATGCGCACCTCGGCGCCGGCCTCCCGCAGCAGCGGGATCACATGCCGGCCGAGGGTGCCGGTTCCGCCGGTCACCAGAAACATGGCGTCTCCTTCACGTCGTGGGTTTCCCGCATGACACCCGGCGGCGCGAGAATGTGACCGATGCAGGGTCTGACCGAGGACTTCGAGGTGGAGCGGCCGCGGCTGCGCGCGGTGGCGTACCGGATGCTCGGCTCGTTCAGCGAGGCCGACGACGCGGTGCAGGAGGCATGGCTGCGGGCCAGCGGCGCGGGCGGGGACGACGTGGCGAACGTGCCGGGCTGGCTCACCACGATCGTCGGGCGGGTCTGCCTCAACGTGCTGCGCGGCCGCCGTAACCATCCCGAGGTGCGGATGCTCGACCCGGTGGTGAGCCTGCCGTCGGGGCCGGACCCGGAGCAGCAGGCGCTGCTGTCCGACGCGGTCGGCATGGCGCTGATGGTCGTGCTGGACACGCTCGGCCCGGACGAACGGCTCGCGTTCGTGTTGCACGACCTTTTCGCGGTGCCGTTCGAGGATGTCGCCGTGCTGCTCGACCGCAACGCCGCCGCGGCCCGGCAGCTGGCGAGCCGGGCGCGGCGGCGGGTCCGCGAGCAGGCGCCGGCCCCCGATCCCGACCTCGGCCGGCAGCGCGAGATCGTCGACGCGTTCTTCGCCGCGGCGCGGGAGGGCGATTTCGACCGGCTCGTCGAGGTGCTGCATCCGGACGCGGTGCTGCGGGCCGACGGCGGTCCGGGGCGGCCGCAGTTCACGGCGGTGCTGCGCGGCGCCCGCGACATCGCCGGGCAGGCGACCGGGTTCGGCCGGTTCACGCCCTACGCCCGCCCGGCGCTGGTCAACGGCGCGGCCGGGCTGGTCATGGTGGCCGGTGGGCGCACCCTGACCGTGATGGCGCTGACCGTGCGCGAGGGGCGGATCGTCGCGATCGACGTCCTCAACGACCCCCAGCGGCTGCGGACGCTGCCGGCGCCGCCGCTGTCACCTCCACCTCCAGCACCGCCCCCGGCAGGAACAGGCCGCTGACCTGCACCGTCGTGCTGGCGGGCGGCGGGGTGCCGGGGAAGCGGCGGCGGCGGACCGCGCCGTAGGCGGGCAGGTCGCCGAGGTCGGTCATGAACGTGCGGATATGCAGCACGTCGGCGAGCGTGGCGCCGTGCGCGGCGAGCAGGCCGCCGATGATCTCGAAGATCCGCTCGGCCTGCTTGCCGGCGTCGCCGGGCGCGACAACTTTCCCGTCGTTGTCGACTCCCACCTGGCCGGCCAGCATCAACAGGGCGCCGCCCGGCAGGTCGAGCCGGGCGACGTGCGCGAAGCGGTCCCCGAAAGGCGCGGCGACAGTTTCCGGGTTGTCCAGGGTGAGTTTCATGCGGCAACGCTAGGTTTTCGCGAGCGATGCGACCAGCGAATGTCTCGCATGGCTGGCATGCTTCGACGGCATGGATACGCAGCTCCTGGAAGTTTTCCGGACGGTCGCGCACCTCGGCTCGATCACGGCGGCCGCGCGCCGCCTCCGGTTCACCCAGTCGGCGGTCTCCCGGCAGATCGGCGCTCTGGAGGCGGAGCTGGGCAGCCGGGTCTTCGACCGGCTGCCGCGCGGGGTCGCGCTGACCGAGGAGGGCCGCGCCCTTCTCCCGTACGTGTCGCAGGTGCTCGACGGGCTCGAAAGCGCGCGCCGGGCGGTCGGCGACGTGCGGTCGCTGGGCAGCGGACGGCTGCGGGTCGGCGCATTCCCCACGGCGGTTGCGGCCCTGGTGCCGACCGCGTTGGCGACGTTCCGCCAGGCGTACCCGGAAGTGGGTCTGACCCTCGTCGAAGGCCTGACCCCCGGTCTGCTGGAACGGCTCGCCGCCGGCGAGGCGGACGTCGCCGTGGTGAGCTCGTCGCCCGCCGGGCCGCTCGATCGCGCCCGCTTCGAGCTGCGCCACCTGCTCGACGAGCGGATGCTGGTCGCGGTTGCCCGCAGCCACCCGCTCGCCCGGCGGCGCACGGTCCGGCTCGAGGAGCTGGCCGGGGACGCGTTCATCGCGGGATCGGCCAGCGCGGAGGAGACGCTGCTGCGGGCCTCGTTGCCGTCCGGCTTTCGTCCGCGGATCGAAATCACGGCGGCCGAGTGGACCGGCAAGCTGGGGTGCGTGGCCGCCGGCCTGGGCGTGGCACTGGTACCCGCCCTGGCCGCCGGCCGGGTCCCGGCGGGCGTCGCGGTGCTGCGCCTGCACCCGGACGACGAGTCGGTCCGGCACATCTACGCGGCCACGCTGCCCGGCCGTTCCCCGTCCCCCGCCGTCACCCGATTTCTGGAGCACCTGACGACGGCGGCGCTCCCCTTCAGCCGCGGTGGGGGCAGTTCGTCTCGTACTCGCTGATGCTGCCGCCGGACGGGCCCGGGCAGAGTTGGTCAGCGGAAGCCGGGTCGATTTCGCGGTGGCGGAACGGCCGTTGCGGGCGTTGCTCGTGAGTGCTTGACGGGTAGCTCGGTAAGTCGTAGCTTACGGTAAGCCATGACGAACGCAACCGCGATGCTGACCGCGCTGGGCGACCCGACCCGGCAGGCGATCTTCGAGCGGCTGACCGACGGACCACTCGCGGTCGGCCAGCTCGCCGACGTCCTGCCGGTCAGCCGTCCGGCCGTCTCCCAGCACCTCAAGGTCCTCAAGGACGTCGGCCTCGTCACCGACCGGCAGGACGGCACCCGCCGCCTCTACTCGGTCGACCCGGACGGGCTGGCGGCGCTGCGAGCGCACCTCGACGGGTTCTGGGAGCGGTCGTTAGCGGCCTTTCAGCAGCACGCCAACCAGGACCGGGAGAAACAAGACCATGATCGGGACAACTGAGGCGATACGCCGGGAGGTCGTTGTCGACGTGCCACCCGCCCGCGCCTTCGAGCTGTTCACCGGCGAGATGACCTCGTGGTGGCCGGCGAGGCACCACATCGGCTCGGCGCCGATCGCCGAGATCGTCATCGAGCCCCGCACCGGCGGCCGCTGGTTCACCCGCCACGAGGACGGCACTCAGACGTACACCGGCTTCGTGACCGCCTGGGAGCCGCCGTCCCGCCTGGTGGTGACCTGGCAGATCGCTGCCGACTGGCAGTACCACGACGATTTCGTCACCACCGTCGAGGTCACCTTCCAGCCGGAGGGCGACAACCGCACCCGCGTACGGCTGGAACACCGTGACCTCGACGCCTTCGGCGCCGGCGCCGCCGCGATGCGGGAAACTTTCGAAGGCCCCGACGCCTGGAACGGCACTCTCCAGGCGTTCGCCGCGGTGGCCAACGCATGAAATACGCCGTCGTTCTCTACCAGTCCGCCGACGATTTCGCCGCCAAGGCCCCGGCGCTCTTCCCGGCGCACAAGGCGCGGCTCGACGAGTTCCACGCCGCGGGCGACCTCCTGATGGTCGGCACATTCGGCGACATCGCGAAAGAGGGCTCGATGGCCGTTTTCGCCTCGCGTGCGGCCGCCGAGAAGTTCGTCGAGGGCGACCCGTTCCGGCTCAACGGCGTCGTCCGCGGCCACGAGATCCGCGACTGGAACGACATCTACTCCTGATTCGCCAAGTCAGACGTATGGGATCTCCCTACAGGGGTACGGGGTAGCCCGAGGCCGCGCGTCCGGAGGGAGACCCGTCATGACCACGGCGACCACCACCCGCTTCCCCACCGCGGGAACCGAGCTCGAGGGCGACCTCGTCCTGCCGGCCGGCGCAAACGGCATCGTCGTCTTCGCGCACGGCACCGGCAGTTCCCGGCACAGCCCGCGCAACCGCCTGGTCGCCGCCGAGCTCAACCGCCGGTCCCTCGGCACCCTGCTCGTCGACCTGCTCACCCACGCCGAGGAGGTCGGGGACGCCCGCACCCGGGACCTGCGCTTCGACATCGGCCTGCTCGCCGACCGCCTGAGCGGCCTGGTGGGCTGGCTCGGCGACAACCCGGAGACCAGCAGCCTGCCGGTCGGCCTTTTCGGCGCCAGCACCGGCGCCGCCGCGGCCCTGGTCGCCGCCGCCGCCCACCCCGAGCGCGTCGCCGCGGTCGTTTCCCGCGGTGGCCGTCCCGACCTGGCCGGCCCGGCGCTGATCCAGGTCGACGCGCCTACGCTGCTGATCGTGGGGGAGCGGGACGTTCCGGTGGTCGAGCTCAACGAGCAGGCCCGCAACGCGATGACCGTCAGCGCCGAGCTGCGGATCGTCCCCGGCGCCACGCACCTGTTCGAGGAGCCCGGCGCCCTGGAGATCGTGGCCGAGGAGGCCGGGACATGGTTCGCGACACATCTCCGCTGATCTTCGCCGACCGCGACGAGGCCGGCCGCATGCTCGCCGTCGAGGTGGCTCGTCACCTCGAGCACGACCATTCCCGCACCCTCGTGCTCGCCTTGCCGCGCGGAGGAGTGCCGGTGGCCGTCCAGGTGGCGGCCCGCATCGGCGGCGACTTCGACATCGTCCTGGCCCGCAAGATCGGCGCACCCGGCCGCCCCGAGTTCGGCGTGGGCGCGATCGCCGAGGACGGCCCTCCCGTCTTCGACGAGGGCACCCTTGATCACCTGGGCATCACCGCCGACGATCTGGCCGGCACGGTCGACGGGGAACGCGCGGAGCTGGCTCGCCGTGTCCACCGCTACCGCGAGGGCCGCCCCGCCCCGCAGGTCACCGGTCGCACGGTCGTCCTGGTCGACGACGGCCTCGCCACCGGCGTGACCGCGCGGGCCGCGCTGCGCTGGCTGCACGACCAGTCCCCGCGCCGCACCATCCTGGCCGTTCCGGTCTGCGCCCCGCTGGCGGCGGAAAGTCTCGCGGCCGAGGCCGGCACCGTCATCTGCCTGAGCGCCCCGCCGTCGTTCCGGGCCGTAGGCCAGTGGTACCAGGACTTCAGCCAGCTCACCGACGAAGACGTCGCGCGGGCGATGAGCGGTTTCGCTCACACCTGATTCTGTACGCCGGGCGTCCGCCCCGAATGCGGCGGCGTCCCGTCGTCCAGCGGCACGTAGTCCTCCAGCAGCGCCGGGGTGAGCCCCGCGTTGTGGATCGCGTGCAACGCGGCCAGGAAATCCTTCACGAACGCCGGGCGGAAATGCATGAGGATGATGTCGCCGCGCTGGACGCCCTTGCCCTCCTGGTAGCGCACCTTTCCCTTGTCGACGGTCTCCTTCCACATGAAGGCCGCCTTGATCCCGCATTCCTTGGCGATCCGCAGCGTGGTCGAGTCCTTGTCGCCGAACGGCGGCCGGAACAGCACCGGCCTGCGCCCGTACCACTGCTCGAGCTGGTCGGTCCCTTCGCAGATCTGCCGCCGCTGGAAGCCGTACGACTTCCCGGCCAGCTCCGGATGCGAGATCGTGTGCGCCTCGATCACCGCCCCGTAGTTGCGGAGGCGGTCGAAGAAAGCCACGTTGTCGTGAATGGCTTCCGTGGTGAGAAACAGGGTCACCGGAATCCCGGCCGCCGCGAAAAGTTTCAGAGCCTCGGGGTTCTTGAGATACCCGTCGTCGATGGTGAGGAAGGCGACCGGCTGCGTCACCGGCACCCGGGACAGGTACGGAACCTCGTCCCCTTCCGGCAGCACGATCGGTTCCGGCGCGGGCCGGGGCGGAAAGGCAGGGATGTCGCTGAGCTGCCACCCGACGGGCGCGCCCAGGCTCAGGTCGAGGGCAGGCCCACCCGGCGTCCCGCCGTAGCCCGGCGCTCCGAGCGTCCCGCCGTCACCCTGCCGTCCGGGCGTCCCACCGTCACCCCGTCCTCCCGGAGCGCCGTCGTAGCCGGGCGCTCCCGGTGTGCCGCCGGAGCTCGGCGTTCCTGGTGTGCCGCCGTTGCCCGGCGCGCCCGAGGCTGACCCGGCGGATGGCGCGCCCGAGGCTGACCCGGCGGATGGCGCGCCCGAGGCTGACCCGGCGGATGGCGCGCCCGAGGCTGACCCGGCGGATGGCGTGGCCGAGGCGGAGTCGCCCGGCGTGGCCGGCGCGGTGAGATCGAGAATTGGCGCACCCATCGGTCCGCCGACGGCGTCGACCGACGCGGAAGGCCGGGCCGACGGTGCGGCGGCGGTACGCAGAGCCTGCCCGGCGCTCCAGCCGCCCACGGCCGGAAGCGCCACCAGCCCCGCGCACACGGCCGCGAGCACGACCCGTCGCCGATTCAGCGTGATCACCCGGCGCACCCTACCGGCTCAAGGCAAACCCCCAGCCCACGGCGCTCACCGTCCCCAATCACCCCGAACTCCCATGTCCCCTATCACTAGATATCCGTATCTATCCGGCATAATTCCCGGCGACGACGGCCACGGCTTCGCAGGGTGAAGACTTGCGCACGCTCCGAACCGCAGATCATCAAGATCTGCGGCCAGCGGGGCGCGACAGGCGCGACAGGCGCGACAGGCGCGCTTGGGCCAGGAGCGGACGAGCGCGCGGCCGAGCGGCGACGCGCGGTGGGCCGGGAGCGGGCAGGCGGTGGGTCCGCGACCGCGCAGCGCCCGCCCGCCGCAGGTCGACCTCACGCACCGCACCGACGGCGACGCGCACCCAGGGCTGTCAACTGGCCAGGCGGAAAGTTTCCGCGTGCTGCTGCCGGGCCGGCACCTTCAAGGCCCGCAACGACCGCAGCACCGCATCCGTCATCGCGGCCGGACCGCACACGAACACGTCCCGCTCGACGATGTCCGGGACCAGGGCGATCAGGCCCTCGGGGCTGAACGGCTGGTTCGGCGGGGTTCCGGCCCCCGTGCGGCCCTTGAGCAGGTGCAGCTTTGCCCCCCGTACGGAAGAAAGGTTTTGCATCTCGCCCAGCAGGACCGCCTCGGTCTGGCCGTGCACGCGGTACAGCACCACGATGTCGCCGGGCAGGCGGTCGTCCTCGAGGAGGGCGCGGATCGGCGTCACGCCGATGCCGCCGGCGATCAGCAGCGTCTTGTCGGTGACGCGCTGACCGGACGTGAACGCGCCGTACGGTCCCTCCGCGAAGACGCGGGTGCCGATCGGCAGTGCGCGCAGGCCCGCGCTGGTGCCGCCGATGCCTTTCGCGGTCAGGCGCAGCGAACGGCCGTCGGGGGCCGCGGACAGGGAGAACGGGTTGACCTGCCACCACGGGTTGTGGCCGAGAAACCGCCACAGAAAGAACTGCCCGGCCCGCGCCTCGAGACGGCCCAGATTGTGGCCGGTCATGTACACCGACACCACGTCGTCGGCCTCGGGGACGACCGCGGCGACCTTGAGCTGATGGCGCCCGTTTCGCACCAGCGGGGTCAGGAACCGGCCGGTGAACAGGGCGCCGATTGCGAAAGCCCACAGCCCCCACCAGTACACCTGGGTGAAAATGTTGGTCTTGAAGGCGGACCCCTCGTAGACCTGGTGGATGATTCCGAGCGTCACGATCAGGTAGACCAGCAGGTGCAGCGTGTGCCACGTCTCGTACGAAACCCGGCGGCGCACCGCGCGCAGCGAGACGGCGGCGACCACGACCAGCAGGCAGGCGGCGATCATCCCGAGGAGCACGGGCATCTGGCCGGCCAGGTTCGGTATCTCGGCGAGGAACGAAATCTTGTCGAGCGACGAGTAGCCGAGCAGCACGAAAGTCGGGTGCAGCAGCACCAGCCAGAACAGCGTGAAACCGGTCCAGCGGTGCCAGGTCGTGAGCTTGTCCATGCCGATGCGGCGGTCGAGGAACGGCAGCCGGGCGATCAGCAGCAGTTGCAGGGCCATGACGAAAGCGAGGTGCAGGCCGAGAAAACGGCCGATCGAGGTGAGCGTGTTGTGCGCCGGCGGGCCGGCCGTGGCGAACATCAACTCGACGATCGCCAGGTTGGCGATCAGGAAGATCCAGAGGGCTATGTGCGCGCTGCGAGCGGTCGTCGCGGCGCGGGTCTGGGGCTGTGTCACGGCGGTCATCCGATATCTCCCCGCTGCTGGCGTTGCCGGCGTGTACCACAGGTAGCGGAACCGGGTTCAGTGCGCAACCAGGGAGGTGACACGAGTTGGCGTCGGCCGGGAATACTGGTCGGACGTCCGGGGATTCCGGGCGGGCGGAGGAGGGCTCACGGGGATGCCGGGCGAGGATGTTGTGCCTGACAATTCGGAAATGCCGGAAAAGGGCCCGGCGGTCGGCTCGGCGCGGGTCACCCCGGCGGGCGCGCCGCCGGCTCCGAGAGGCGGCACCGTGTACGGCGGCCAGCCCGCCCCCGCGACATCGACGCCCGCCCCCAAGGCCGCAGGCAAGGCATCCGTCCCGGCCCAGGCGACGCCCCCGGCCGCGGGCAAGGCCACCCCGACTTCCCCGGCCGCGGGCAAGGCCTCCCCGATGTCCCCGGCCGCGGGCAAGGCCACCCCGACGTCCCCGGCCGCGGGCAAGGCCTCCGTCCCGATGCCGGCGCAGCCGATGCAGGCAGTTCCGGCCATGCCCCAGCCGGCCCCGCCCCGCCCCACCCCCCAGCCCATCCCCGCGCAAGCTTTCGACCAGCCCCCGCCGGCCAGGCCGAAATCCCGCAAACGCCTTCTGCTCGCCGTACTCCTGCCCGCGGTCCTCCTCATCGCCCTGGCCGGCTCCGGCGTAGCGGTCCAGCTCAACCGCGCCCTCCCGGCCGCCAACCTCACCACCACGGTCGCCACCACCCTCAAGATCCCCGGCAAGCTCCCGGCCCTCCCGTGGCCCAAGTCCGGCTCGGCCGAGCTGATGATCGAGGGCCTGGGCCGGTTGGGCGGCTCGGGCGACGACGACCCCGAGGCGATCGGCAGCGTCGCCAAGGTCATGACCGCCTACCTGATCCTCAAGAGCCACCCGCTGACCGGCGACGAGGAAGGCCCCACCATCACCGTCACCCAGGCGGATGTGGCCGACTACCAGTCCCGCATCCCGTCGGGACAGTCCCTGGTCCCGGTCCAGGCCGGCGAGAAGATCACCGAGCGCGAGGCGCTGGAGGCCCTCATGCTCCCCTCGGCCAACAACGTCGCCCACATGCTCGGCGTCTGGGACGCCGGCAGCCAGGACGCGTTCCTCACGAAGATGAACGACGCCGCCGCCGAGCTGGGCATGAAGAACACCCGCTACACCGACCCGAGCGGCTTCCTGCCCACCACCACCAGCACCGCGGCCGACCAGGTCATCCTCGGCCGCGCCGCCCTGAAAGACCCCGTGTTCGCCGAGATCGTCGCCCTGGAGAGCGCCGAGATCCCGGTGGCGGGCGCCATCAAGAACTACAACGACCTCCTGGGCGAGCAGGGCGTCTTCGGCATCAAGACCGGCTCCACCGGCGAGGCCGGCGGCAACCTGCTCTTCGCCGCTCACCTCGAGGTCGGCGGCAAGACCCTCACCCTGGTCGGCGCCGTCTTCAACCAGCCCGGCGCCCACACCCCCGAGCAGCTCGCCCAGGTCAACAGGGTGGTCCGCAAGCTCCTCACCGCGGTCAAGACCACCGTCAAGCAGTACACCCTGCTGGAGGACAAGCCCGCCGGCGCCGTCACGACCGCCTGGGGCTCCACCGCCACGATCAGTCCCACCGCGCCGCTCAAGGTGATCGGCTGGCCCGGCCTTCCCGTCAAGGTCGCCACCACCAGGGCAGACCCCGGCGCCGAGGTCACGTCCGGCCAGGTGGTGGGCAATGTCCAAGCCGCGGGTGTACGGGTGGAGCTGTCCACAGACGCGGCAACGACACCACCGAGCTTCTGGTGGAAACTGACCCGCCGCCCGTAGCAGGCGCCGGACCGCCGTACGCCCGGAATGTCCGACGCGGACCATGCCCGCGGCGCCGCGGCCGTCGCCGCCGAGATCGCCCGTCTCGAGCAGATCCTGGAAACAAACGAATAACCGCTGGCCAGAGCCCTGCGAGGCGTGCACCATCGGATGATGCTCATCACCTTCGCCCGGGCTTTGAGCGGATCCACCCTGGCGACCATCCGGCGCGGCGACGGGGTGGTGCTCGAACTGCCCGGCTACGACCGCAAGTACCGGGTGCCCCACGACCTCGCCCACGCCGTGACCGAACGCGAGCTCGGCATGACCGGCGGCGTGTTCGGCTCGATCGCCGGCGGCGGCGTCTTCGACAACATGCGCGTGGTCGCCGGCCACCCGCGCCACGACGCCGCCGAGCGCAGCAAGCGCCTGCTCGCGGCCAACAAGCAGTCCCTGGGCATCGCCGAGGTCCTCGCCGGTGTCGTGCACGACGCCGTCGAGCACGACGAGAAGTCCACTCTCGAGCGCGCCCACCGCAGCTGGGGCATCTTCAACACCGAGCCGTTCCCCTGGACCGACCAGCAGATCGCCGCCACCGTCGACGTCCTCGCCGAGCTCGCCGTCGAGTACCAGGCGATCGGCAAGGTCGTCTTCACCTGGCCCGACCGCCTGACCAGCCAGGTCCCGGCCCTGACCGGCGCCAAGCGCGGCCGCCGCGGCCGAATCTAGGACCTGGGCGGGCCGGCGGTCGCGATGCCGTGCGGCGCGCCCGGGTACACCTTCAGCGTGCCGTCCTTCACCAGCTTGATCGCCTTCTGGGCGGCGTCCGCGATCGGCACGATCTGGTCGTCGTCGCCGTGCGCGATCAGCACCGGCACGTCGAGCGCCTTGAGGTCCTCGGTGAAGTCGGTCTCCGAGAACGCCTTGATGCAGTCGTACGCGGCCTTGAGCCCGACCTGCATGCCGAGCCGCCAGAACTGGTCCCGCTGCGCCTGCGAGATGGTCGAGCCGGGCCGGTTGGTGCCGAAGAACGCGGCCGACAGGTCCAGGTAGAACGCCGACCGGTCGGCGAGGACGCCGGCGCGGATGTCGTCGAAGACGGCGATCGGCAGCCCTTCCGGGTTGGCGGTGGACTGCACCATGACCGGCGGCACCGCGCCCGCCGTGGCGATCTTGGCGACGCGGCCGGCGCCGTGCCGGGCCGCGAAGCGGACGACCTCGCCGCCGCCGGTGGAGTGCCCGACCGGTACGAGCCTCCACCGGACAGGGGGCGCCTGCATTGGTAGTTTGACTGCCGACACCCATCGGAGCACGGATTCCGGTATCCCTGACGATGACGGGTGACTACCCCTCGTCGACCAGGCGCCGCACCTCGGCGATCCGGTCGCGCAGCGCCTGGGTGCGTGGCGCCCGGATGCCCATCTCGTCGTACATCTTGTAGACCCACGTGAGGTCGGCCCGGGCCGGCTCGAGGTCGCCGAGCCGGGCGTGGACCAGGGCGCGGTGCGACACCGCGGTCAGCAGCGGCTCGTTGGGCTGCCCGAGCCGCTCGGCCACCCCGATCGACTCGTCGAGCCGGCGCAGCGCCGTCGGCCAGCGCTGCGCGTCGAACTCGATGCCGGCCAGGAACGAGCGGGCCACCGACTCGGCGAACAGGGCGATGTGCGGCGGCGGCGCGGTGGCCGGGTCGGTGACCGCCACGATCGCCTCCTCGAACAGCGGGATCGAGTCGTCGGCCGGTCCCATTCCCTTGGCGGCGATCGCGGCGAGCATCAGCCCGTTCGGCAGCCCCTCCTTGTCGACGGTCTCCCGGAAGCAGGCGACCGCGGGCCGCGCGTACTCGAGGACCTCCGGCCAGCGGTCCTGCCGGCTCAGCGCCCACCCGGCGTAGTAGTTGGCCCATCCCTCCTGCCGCCGGTCGCCGGCCCGGCGGGCGGCGGCGAGCGCGCGGCGGGCGTGGCGGACGGCCACCTCCGGCTGCTCCATGCAGATGATGTGGACCCAGGCGAGATAGCCGAGGTGGGTGGCGAGCAGCGCGTCGCCGAGGCGCTCGGCGGCGCGGCTGGAGAGGGTGAACACGTCCAGCCAGTGCGGCCAGATGCCCCAGCTGTCGGAGAACCAGTGCAGCGACTCGGCCACGTCGACCACCCGCCGGTCGTCGCCGTCGCGGGCGGCTCGCTGCAGGGCGGGCAGCCAGTTGTCGGCCTCGTGCCGCAGCCAGGCGCCGGCCTCGGACTCGGTGGCCGGCGCGTTCGCGGGGACGGCGCCGGGCGCGGGCGTGCCGTATCCGGGCTCGAAGAACCGCCCGGCCGTGACGACCGTGTCGAGCAGCCAGTCGTCGCGGCGGCGGACGACCTCGGCCCGCTGGGCGGCGGTCTCCTCGCGGTCGAGCTCGGCGCCGGCGTAGAGGCGCAGCAGGTCGTGGAACTCGAGCCGCCCGTCGGGCCGTTGCTGCAGCAGGCAGAGCTCGACGAGCTCGTCGAGGGCCTGCTCGGTGACCGGCACCGGCTCGTCGGCGAGCACGCCGGCCAGCGTCACACCGGTCGAGGGTCCCGGCACCAGCGCGAGGCGCCGGAAGAGCCGCCGCGCCACGTCGGACAGTTGCTGGTAGGAGAGCCGGAACGCGGCCTCGACCTGCAGGTCCCCGGCCGCGAGCGCCGACAGCCGCTGCTCCTCGGCCGCGAGCCGGGTGATCAGGTCGTCGAGGGTCCAGCCGGGGCGGCTGAGCAGCCGGTTGCCGGCGATGCGCAGGGCCAGCGGGATGTTGACGCAGATCCCGGCGAGGCGACGCAAGCTTTCCGGCGCGGCGCCGGCATCGTCGAGAATGACCGACAGCAGCCGTACGGCGTCCGCTTCCGGCAACGCGTCGAGGCGCAACCGGCGTACGCCCTCGAGGCCGCTGAGCGCACGCCGGCTCGTCACCAGGACCGACGCGGGTCCGTGCGGCGGCAGAGCCGGCCGCACCTGGCTCTCGCCGATCGCGTTGTCCAGCACCACCACGAGCCGCCGCCCGCGCACCAGCGTGTGCCACAGCGCCGACGCCTCGCTCACGTCGCGCGGCACGGCCCGCCGCTCGGGGCTGACCGCCCGGATGAGCTTGCCGAGCACCGCCGACGGGGTGAGCGGCCGCGCGTCCAGTCCGCGCAGGTCGACAAAGACCTGTTCCTCGACCGGCCACGCCTGCGCCGCCTGCACGGCGAACGATGTCTTGCCCACGCCCGGCGGCCCGCTGATCACAACGGCCGGGGCGGGCTTCTCGTCGGAGGCTCCCGCGACCCAGCGGGCGATCCGGCCGAGCTCCGCGTCGCGGCCGGTGAAGTCGAGCACCCGGCGGGGGAGCGGCAGCCCGCCCGGCCCCGGCGGCGCCGCGCTCTCGCGCCCGGCCCGGGCCGCCGCGAACAGCGCCGTCCGGTCGTCCCCGGTCAGGCCGAGCCCGTCCGCGATCGCCTCGACCGTGCGCACCCGCGGCCCGCGGCTGACCCCGCGCTCCATGTCGCTGATCGCCCGGTCGGTGACGCCGGACGCCTCGGCGAGGTGCTCGAGCGTCAGGTCGGCCGCCGTGCGCAGCCGGCGCAACAGCGCTCCGAACGCGACGTCCTCCGCCATGTCTCGCACATTCCCCCAGGTCTGTGAGCATTCACTCTGTCACGCGGCTCGTTCTTCGTGCCTTCTTCGTGGTGCACGGCTCGCTTCCCCTGGTCAAATAGCGTGCGTAACCGCCGTCGGACCCTGTTCATGGTGGTTCGGCAGACCTGTCGCGGTGAGGGGAGTCGACATGGTTTCGCCGGTACTGGTAGGCCGTGGCCGGGAACCGGCCGAGTTGGGAGCGCTCTTACGGACGGCCGCCGCTACGCCAAGGCGATCGTCGCCGCCTGCCGCGCGGGCGAGCCGGCCTGGACGCTCGAGCTGCACCGCACCGCGTCCGGGCTCACCGGCGACCCCGAGATCATCGGTATCGCCTCGTCCGCCTGCGTCAGGCATCGGTCGCGTGACTCCCGCTGTCACAGATCGTGCAATGACCCGGTCACACGGACAGTAAAACGGCGGATGCTCCGCCGCCCCGGAATTGTCACGCTCATATGCATCATGCAAGGGGGAAGCTGCCGATGATGATCGAGAAGAGCGAGGCGGCACTACGTCGCAGCCGGTTGCTGTTGCACGCGAGCGAGGCGCTGTCGGCAACGTCCACCACCGCCGACGTCCTGGTGACGGTCCCGGCCCTGCTGCGCGACACGATGGGCGCGACGCACGCCGCCGTCGTGCCCGCCGGGCCGCCCAGCGGCGCCGTCTCCGCCGTGTCCGAGATCCTGACCGGCGCCGCCATCCGCGACCGCCGTTCCCAGTTCTACGAGAGCGCCATCGACCTGACCGTCGAGCACCCGGTCCTGGCCGAGGACCTGGCCCACCTCGGCTGGCAGGCGGCCGTCTGCGCCCCCTTGCCCGGCGAGTCCGGTGCGGCTGCCGGCGCCCTGCTGCTGGCCTGGGACGAGCCCCGCACGTTCTACGTCTTCGACCGCGCCGTCGTCGCCACCCTGGCTCTCTACGTCGGACAGGCCCTCGACCGCGCCGTGAAGCACGACGCCCGCACGGCGATCACCGAGGCCCTGCAGCAGGCCATGATCTCGCAATTGCCCCAGGTGGACGACTACGACCTGGCGGCGTACTACCGGGCCGCCGACGCCCAGCGGGTGGGCGGCGACTGGTACGACGTCATCCCCGGCCCCCAGGACCGCCTGGCCCTGGTCATCGGCGATGTCGTCGGCCACGACCCCGCGGCGGCCGCCCGCATGGGCCAGCTGCGCAACATGCTCCGCGCGTATCTGGTGGACCGCCGGGAGCCGCCGTCCACCCTGCTGCGCCGCCTGGACGCCGCCAACCACGCCCTGGGCGAGCCGACGATGGCCACGGCCGTGGTGGCGTTCATCGACCGCGCCCCGCAGGGCGGCCACCGCCTGCGCTGGTCCAACGCCGGCCACCCGCCACCGGTCCTGATCACCCCGACCGGCGAGGTCAGACCGCTGACCGGCAACGACACCCTGCTGGGCGCCCGCCGCAACACCCCGCGCCACACCTACACGGCGGCGCTGCCGTCCGGCTCGACCCTGCTGCTGCACACCGACGGCCTGGTCGAGACCCGCGAGCACAGCATCGACGAGGGTTTCGCCCGGCTGCACCGCCGGCTGCGCCGCCACGACGCCACGAGACCGCGCGACCTGCTCAACCACGTGGCCGCGGACCTGGCCCGCAACTGCTCGGACGACATCGCGATGCTCGCCGTCCGCGTTCCGCGCGCCGGCGCGCCGGCGCCGGCCGACGAGACCGCGCGCCGCCTCGGAATCAGCCGGCCCGCTCGCTGACGCCGCTCGCTGACGCCGCTCGCTGACGCCCGCTCGCCTACGCCGTTCGCCGGATCTGGGCGGCCCGCGATTCGCTTCCGCGCGCACCGCGTCCTCCTCCGGGCCCGGCGGGGTTGAGATCAGGGTCAGCGAAGGTAGCGGGCCGCCACCACGGCCGGCTGCTCGGTGACGCGGCCCTGCTGAACGTTCCAGGCCAACCGGATGTACTGCGCATGCGTCCACGCCAGTGGCGTCGCCGAGAACGTCGGCGTCCCCGGCGCGAAGGCCGGCGGGTACTGGTCCCACACCTGCTCGGGCAGCATGCGGCCGGGGCCGGCGGCGCGGGCGATCGTGGCCAGCTGGGCGTGGGCGCCGGAGCGGGAGCCCAGCGCCAGCAGGTACTCGCCGCGCTCGCCGTTGAGCAGCGGCCAGGCGCGGCCGCGGGTGATCAGCGAGCCGTCGGGCAGGCCGTAGTCCCAGGCGCTGCCGTCCGCCTTCTCGCCGTAGCCGTCGAAAGACGCGCGATGCCAGAAGAAGCCGTTCGGGGTGGACACGCCCAGCTGAGCGTCGATCACCGACAGCGTGGTGCGCACGTCGGGGTCGTTCGCGGGCAGCACGCCGAGACGCACCAGCTCCAGGAAACTCGGGTCGACGACGCGCCGCTGGTCGACGTTCGCCGGCCCGCTGTCGCCGATGTTGTAGGTGGTGCCCGCGTTCGGGTTGCCGTCTTTCGTGAGTCTGAGGAAATACGGCTTCGACGCGTACGGGCCGGAGCTGGTCACCGTCCATTGCTTGACTTTCGCCCGCCATTCGTCGGCGACGGCCAGGTACCGCGAGCCGTCCGCGCCGTTGGCCTCGGCCAGGGAAGCGGCGCAGACCAGGCCGGCGATCTCGGCGGCGATCGTCGCGGGGGAGTAGCCGGACTGGTTCTCCCAGCGCTCCTGCGGGCTCCACGGCGCGGCGAAACCGTCCTGGGTGAAGCCGACCAGGAAGTCGGCGGCGCGGCGCACGTGCTCCCAGGTGGCGGCGTCCGTGCGGCCGAGCTGGTAGGCGAGCACGATCGGCAGGGCCACCTCGTCGAGTTGGAGGCCACCCCAGACGGGTGTGCCGTCCACCTGCGAGTTCTGCGGGAACGAGCCGTCCGGTTTCTGCTGGACGCCGAGGAGGAAGTCGAGGGCGCGGGTGGCGCCCGCCCGGTCGCCGGCCGCGATCAGGGCCGTGGCGATCTGGTAGAGGTCGCGCGACCACACCAGGTGGTACGGGCCGGACGGGTCGTCGCGGCCGAACGCCCAGGGCGACGCGGGGGCCGCGACGTACGCGCCGGGGTGCGTCTTGTCCTCACTGGCGGCGAGCACCATCGCGGATGTGCGATACAGGCTCGCGGACGCGGACGACGGGGGCTGCCGCAACCCGGCGAGGTAGTGCTCCCACCCGTACGAGAAATCGTGGAGAACGCGGCCGAAGCCACGCCGCAGAGAGAAAGTCGCGGTGGTCTTCGCATTCTCGGCGGCCGGGCCGAAACCGAGCGCGAGCGTCGACCGTGGCGCGAGGGCCGCGGTCTGCACGAGGCTGCCGGCGGTGGCCGACGAGTAGCGCCAGTCCATGCGGCCGTCGGCGAGCAGGTCGGTGAGGCCGTCGCTGACGCCGGCGAAACCGCTCGACGCCGCACGGATCGGCGGAGAAGCGACCAGGGCGCTGGAGACGCCGCCGTCGGACGCGATCAGCGCGTTGCCGGAAGTTGATCCCGCATCGCCTCCGCGTGAGTTGCCGAGCGCCGGGTCGTATACGGCGAACAGGTCGTGGCCGTGGCCGGAAAGCGAAAGGTCGACCAGCACGGTGTCCCGCGACGGGTCGGTCACATAGGAGGCGGCGAGACGCCAGCCGGGGCCGGCGAAAGTCTGCCGGAAACTGAGGCTCCGGTCGTCCGCGAAAGTTTGCGAGGCCCGGGCGACAGTCGCGTGGCCGTGCCGGTCGGCCACCACGAAACGCAGCGCCCGCGCGCTGGGCCCGCCGATCGTCGGATGGAAGATCTCGCCGAGCCCGCCCTCACGCTGCACCGTCGCCCATACCTTGCTGGTTGTCGTGCGCGACGTGACCAGCCCGGCCTTGTCCGCGGGAAGGTACTGCTCGTCGGCGCCGGGAGCACCGGGAGCAGCGCCGGACTGCGGAGCGCCGCCAGAAACGGGAGCGAGACCGGCCGTCGCTGCCAGTAACGCGGCCACCATCCACGGGTACGCCATTTCGGCCTCCTTGCCGACACGACAGACCTCCTCGGTATACCCCGGCGTGGGCAGAACCGCATTCGGTGGACAACCGGCACCGGACCGGGGAAGGCTGGGCGAGGCACTTTCGAACCGCAGAGAGGGCGATGACCAATGCAGTACCGGCAGCTCGGCCGCACCGGCCTGAGGGTTTCCTCGTTCACCCTGGGCACCATGGGCTTCGGCGGCACCGGCTGGGCGAATCCCGTGGGCACGATCGGCGTGGACGGGGCCAAGGAGGAGATCGCGATCGCCAAGGAGGCGGGCGTCAACCTCATCGACACCGCCGACGTCTACTCGGCCGGCCTGTCCGAGGAGATCATCGGGCAGGCGCTGGGCGGCAGCCGCGACGACTGGCTGATCGCCACCAAGGTGCGCATGCCGATGGGCGACGGCCAGAACGACGCCGGCCTTTCCCGCCATCACGTCGTTCGCGGCGCCGAGGCCAGCCTGCGCCGGCTGGGCACCGACCACATCGACCTCTTCCAGCTGCACGAGTGGGACGGGCAGACCCCGCTCGAAGAGACCCTGACGGCGCTGGACGACCTGGTGCGCAGCGGCAAGGTCCGCTACGTGGGCTGCTCGAACTACGCGGCCTGGCAGATGATGAAGGCGCTCGGAATCTCCGACGCGCGGCGCCTCGAGCGTTTCGCCAGCAACCAGCTGTACTACTCGCTGCAGGCGCGCGACATCGAGACCGAGATCGTGCCGGCCTGCCTCGACCAGGGCGTCGGCATCCTGGTGTGGAGCCCGATCGCCGGCGGCCTGCTGTCGGGCAAGTACCGCCGCGGCGTGCAGGCCCCGGCCGGCAGCCGGCATCTGACCGAGTGGGACGAGCCGCCGGTGCACGACGAGGACAAGCTGTACGACACGATCGAGGTCGCCGTGAAGATCGGCGAGTCGCACGGGGTGTCGGCGGCGCGGGTGTCATTGGCCTACATCGCACAGAAGCCGGGGATCACGTCGGTGATCGTCGGGGCGCGCACGCCCGAGCAACTGCGCGACAACCTCGCCGCGGCCGACCTCGAGCTGACGGCCGACGAGATCACGGCGCTCGACGATGTGAGTGGCGAGCCGCTGCGGTACCCGTTCTGGCACCAGGCCAAGACCAGCAACGACCGGCTGAGCGCCGCGGACCTTTCGCAGATCTCCCGGCATCTTTCGTGAAAAGACCGCCGCCCCGGGGTCTGGGTCCCGGGGCGGCGGCCTTTCGATGCTGGGTCAGGCGAGGACTGACGAGACCTCGACCGAAGGGAGGCCCAGCGCTTCACCGACCGACGCGTTCGTCAACTGGCCGGCGTGGATATTCAGGCCGCCGGCGAGCGCCGGGTCCTGTTTCAACGCGACCTCCCAGCCGAGGTCGGCCAGGCGCAGCGCGTACGGGAGGGTGGCGTTGGTCAGCGCGTACGTCGAGGTGTTCGGCACCGCGCCGGGCATGTTCGCCACGCAGTAGAACACCGAGTCGTGCACCCGGTAGACGGGGTCCTCGTGCGTGGTGGCGTGCGAGTCCTCGAAGCAGCCGCCCTGGTCGATGGCGATGTCGACCAGCACCGAGCCGGACTTCATCCGTTTGACCAGGTCGTTGGAGACCAGCGTCGGGGCCTTCGCGCCCGGCACCAGCACCGCGCCGATCACCATGTCGGCCTCGATCACCGACTGCTCGATCGCGTAGGAGCTGGAGACCAGCGTCTTGACCCGGCCGCCGAACTGGGCGTCGATCTGCCGCAGCCGGCCGATGTTGAGGTCGAGCACGGTCACGTCGGCGCCCATGCCCAGCGCGATCGTCGCGGCGTTCACGCCGGAGACGCCGCCGCCGATGACGGTGACTTTCGCCGGGCTCACGCCCGGAACACCGCCGGGGAGCACGCCGCGGCCGCCGGAGTTGCGCATCAGTGAGTACGCGCCGACCTGCGGGGCGAGGCGGCCGGCGACCTCGCTCATCGGGGCGAGCAGAGGCAGCGATCCGTCGGGCAGCTGCACCGTCTCGTACGCGATGGCGATTGTCCCGGAATCGAGCAGCGCCTTCGTGCCGGCGGCGTCGGCCGCCAGGTGCAGGTAGGTGAAGAGGACCTGCCCGGCGCGCAGCCGGTGGTACTCGACGGCAATCGGCTCCTTGACCTTGAGCAGCAGGTCGGCCCGCTGCCAGACGGTGTCGGCGTCGGGCACGATGCGGGCGCCCGCGGTGGCGTAGTCGTCGTCGGTGATCGCCGAGCCGTTGCCGGCGCCTGCCTGGATGAGCACCTGGTGCCCGCGGCGGACGAACTCGGCCACGCCGGCGGGGGTGATGGCCACCCGGTACTCGTGGTTCTTGACCTCGGTCGGCACCCCGACGATCATGCTGCGCTCCCTTTTCGCGACGTCGCTGTCGTGAGTTAGAGTGAAACGATGTGCAGGTTTCGCGCAATGGGGCCGCAGATGATTCTGTGTACGATCAGCGATCCGAAGAAGATGTGGAACGCTCGCTCATGATGCCCGATTCGCCGAAGGATCTTCGAGGTCTTGATCACATCGACCTCGAGCTGCTCGCGCTGCTCGAGACCGACGGCCGGATGCCCAACAACGCGCTCGCCGAGCGGGTCGGCATCGCGCCCTCGACCTGCCTGACCCGCATCCGCCGGCTGCGCGAGGTCGGTGCGATCCGCGGCTTCCACGCCGACGTCGACCCGGCCTGGATAGGGCGCCCGATCCAGGCCATGATCGCCGTGCGGATCCGCTCCGACGCGCGCGACGCGATCGGCAAGTTCGCCGAGTCGCTTGCGGGAATTCCCGCGGTCCGCGACGTCTACTTCGTCTCCGGCTCCTACGACTTCCTGCTGCACGTGGCCACCGCCGACGTGGAAGACCTGCGCTCGATCATCACCGAGCGGCTCAGCGGCACCCACCTGGTCGCCGGCACCGAGACCCACCTGATCTTCGAGCACCGGCGAGGACAGTAGGCGCGCGATCCCGTACGTGTAGGGTTTGCCTCAGGGGTAGTTTTCTGACATGTCGGACATGGTGGCGGAGGAGAAGCGGCTCGCCGCCCTGCGCAGCTACGACGTGCTGGACACCGGGCCCGAGGCCGACTTCGACGACATCGCCATGCTGGCCGCCCAGCTCTGCCACACCCCGGCCGCTGCGGTCAGCCTCATCGGCGCCGACCGCCAGTTCTTCAAGGCCCGGGTCGGTTTCGACAGCTGCGACGTGGCCCGCAGGCATTCCTTCTGCGCGCACGCCATGCTCGGCGCCGACGTCATGGAGGTGCCCGACACCCGCCTCGACCCCCGCTTCCGTGACAACCCGCTGGTCGTCGGCGAACCGTACGTGCGCTTCTACGCCGGCGCCCCGCTGATCAGCCCCGAGGGGCAGCCCCTCGGCAGCCTCTGTGTGATCGACTACGAGCCGCGCCGGCTCGTCCCCGCCAAGCTCTCCGGCCTGCGCACGCTCGCCCGGCACGTGATCGCCCAGCTGGAGCTGCGCCAGTACGCCCGCGGCCTCGACATCGCCAACGAGCGCCTGCGCGACGCCGACCGGATCAAGGACGAGTTCCTCTCCCGGGTCACCCACGAGCTGCGCACCCCGCTCACCTCGATCAACGGCTACCTCGAGGTGCTCGGCGACTCCGCGGTGGCGCCCGACGCCGGGAAGGAGTTCCTGGCCCGCATCCGCCGCAACTCCGACCGCCTGATGGCGCTGGTCGACGACATGCTGCTGGCCGCGCAGGCCGGCCAGAGCGCCCTGCGGCTGCACAAGACCGTGATCGACCTGGCCGAGCTGGCCCGCGCCGCGGTCACTCGCAACCAGGTGCTGGCCGCCGGCCGCCATCTGCGTCTGGCCGTGCGCGCGGCCGAGCCGGTGCTGGTGCACGCCGACGAGCAGCGTCTGGCCCAGGCGCTCGAGCGGCTGGTGCTCAACGCCATCAAGTTCACCCCGCGCGGGGAAATCACCGTCACGGCCTCGGCGTGCGGCGGCGACGCCCGGCTGGAGATCCGTGACACCGGCATCGGCATCAGCCCCGAGGACCAGCGGCGGGTGCTGGCGCCGTTCCGGCGGGCAGCCGTGGCCGAGAAGGCCGAGGTGCAGGGCGCCGGCCTGGGCCTGAGCATCGTGAAGGCGATAGTCGACGCCCACGACGGCGTGCTGTCCATCGACAGCGACACCGGCCGCGGCGCGACCGTGACGGTCCGCCTGGCCCGCCACGTCGCCTAGACGCTCACCTTGACGTCTGCGGAGCTCTGCCGGACCCGCAGCACGGCGGGGAAGACGCAGCGCCAGTGCGGCGCGAGCTGCCGGTGCACCAGCGCCCGGGTGGCCGCCGCGGCCATCTGCTCGACCGGCTGATGCACCGACGACAGCGGCGGCGTGGCGCACTCGGCGATCACACTGTCGTCGAAACCCACCACCGCCACGTCGTGCGGCACTTGCCGCCCCGCGTCGGCGAGGGCCTGCATCGCGCCGGTCGCCATCAGGTCACAGCCGACGAAGATCGCGTCCAGCCCGGGCTCCTCGGCCAGCAGGCGGTGCGTCAGCTCGTAGCCCGACTCCCGGCGAAACTTTCCGATCGCGGAGATGTCCGGCAGCCCCAGATCCCGCATCGCGCGCCGGTGCCCCTCGCGCCGGGCCTCGGCGCACGGGTTGCTCTCCTGGCCGTGCAGCGCCGCGATGCGCCGGCGGCCGGTCGCGTGCAGGTGCTGGATCGCGGCGTAGGCGCCGTCCGCGTTCTCCGCGTCGACGAACGGGACGCCGGGCGCCGACGGCCCGAGCGTCACCACCCGGTCGCACCGGGCGTAGAAATCGGCTGCGAGCTGCGGCGACACGTTGCTGAGCAGCACACCCAGGCTCGCCGACTCGGCCACCTTGGCGAGCAGCGCGGCCGCCTCGGACTGCTCGACCACGTGCACGCGCAGCTGGGCGGTGCCGCCGGCCAGCTCCTGCAGGATCCCGGCGGTGACCCGGCCGTAGTAGGGGCTGTTGCCGAACACGGAGGGATCGTCGACCACCACGAGCTCAACCAGGTCGCCGTGCCCCGAGGCGAGCGCCCGCGCCACCGAGTCGGGCCGGAAACCCAGCCGCGCGATGACGCCGCGCACGTGCTCGCGGGTCTGCGGCGACACCCCGGGCGCATCGTTGATGACCCGGGAGACCGCCGCCTTGGACACTCCCGCCGCGGCGGCGACATCGGCCAGCGTCGGCCTTCTGTGCGCCATCGGCCCACTATAGGAGCCTCGGCGCCGGCATCGCCTCGGAGTTTCCGGTCGCGACGCAACTCAGCGGCAACCGAGTTCGCAACCGGTCCGCACCGTGGCGGGGCAACCATCGGAGACTCCCCTCGGAACAAGGAGTCTCACGTGCGTTTTCGCCGCATCGCTGTGGCCGCGGCGCTGGCCACCGCTGTTGTCGTGCCGACCGCCTCGACCGTCGCGGTGGCGGCGGGCAAGCCGGCCGCCGTCAGTCAGAAGCCGGCCAAGCCCGCCAAACCGACCAAGCCCGCCAAGCCCGCCAAACCGGCCAAGAAGACCACGTTCACCGCGAGCGGCACGGTCACCGCGGTCGGCAGCGGCACCGTGACGGTCAACGTGAAGGGCGGGACGAAGGATGTCCGCCGCGGCCAGGTCACGATGACGGTCCCGGCCTCGGCCCGGATCGTCGTCAACGGCGGCCGCAAGACGCTGGCCGACATCGCGGCCGGCTTCGGCATCACTGTGACCGGCATTCGCCAGGGCACGACCTACACGGCCGCGAAAATCGAGGCTCGCGGCAAGAAGACCCAGGTCAAGCCGGGTCCTTCGACGAGCCCAAGCCCGACGACGAGCCCGAGCCCGGCAGATCCGAGCCCGGCAGATCCGAGCCCGGCAGATCCGAGCCCGGCAGATCCGAGCCCGGTGGACCCGAGCCCGACGACCAGCCCGGACCCGTCCGACGATGTCACGCCGGAGCCGAGCGAACCCGACCTGCTGTCCTGAAAGAAAGCCCTGGGAAGGGGTGAGCGGTGCGGGCCGCCCGGAGGCCCGCACCGCTCGGTCTACTCCGCCGCCGCCGTCAGGCGCAGGCGGCGCCGTTCAGCTTCACCGTGGCCGGCGCGCTGGCCGCCCCGTTGGCGGTGAACCCGACCGTCACCGAGGCGCCGGCCGCGAGCGAGCCCGCGTACGTCGGCGCCGCCGCGGTCACGGTCGTTCCGCTCTGGGTGACCGTCGCGTTCCAGCCGCTTGCGAGAGTCACGCCCGAGGGCCAACTCCACGTGACCGACCACGGGTTGACCGCCCCGCCGCCGGTGTTCTTGACGGTCAGCGAGCCCTGGAAGCCGCCCTGCCACGCGTTGTCCTGCTTGTACGTGGCCGTGCAGCCACCGGTGGCCGGCGTGGACGACGACGCCGACGGCGTGGGCGAGGACGTCGAGCTGCCGCCACCGCCGACCGGCGCAATCAGATAGGGCTGAAGAATCGACTGCTTGGCCTGGTTGATGGTCGTCCAGTCGTCGTTGGCGATGCCGCCGGTGTCGCCCGAGTTCGGGTTCCACGACCAGTACGTGAACGACATCCCATTGACGCCGGTCCCCGTGTACGCCATCAGGTTCTGCAGCCACACCCGGTCGATATCGCTGGCGAGAGTCGTCCCGAACTCACCCATCATGATCGGCGCGATGTTCTGCTTGTACAGATAGCCCCAGTACTTGTCCCAGATGGCCGGCATGTTCGCCGGATACGTCGGGTCGTCGAACCAGGTCTGGTGGTAGACCGACGTGGCGTACTCGTGCGGCGAGTAGACGACGCGGTTGGCCACATTGAGGCGTACGGGATATTGCCCCGCCTTGGAGAGGTTTCCACCCCACCAACCGCAATCCTCGTCATTGCTGGTGTCGCCGTCCCAGACATTCGACAGGCCACCGGACGGGCACGACACCCCCTCCACGAAAATCAGCCAGTTCGGCTGCACCGAGAGGATCGCGTTGCCGGCCCGCTCGGCCGCGAGCCGCCAGTCCCGCGCGGTGTCGCCGCACCCCCAGCAGGCCCCGGTTGCGGCCGGATTGGTGCCCTCGGCGTGCGGCTCGTTGTGCAGATCCGCCCCGATCACGGTCGTGTTCCCCGCGTATCGCCGGGCGAGCGACTGCCAATCCGCGATCCACGTGCTCTCGGGAACGGCAGAGGTGTACCAGAGCGCGGTCTGCTGGGCAGAAGTCGGCCTGTGCCGATCGAGAATGACACGCATGCCCTTGCCGCCGGAGTACTCGATGACCTTGTCGAGAATTTGCAGCGGCGAGAGCCCGACCAGATCCGGGTTCACATAGTCGTTGATGCCCGTGGCGACGGCTCCGGTCTTGAGCGCGTCGTCCGAGAAGGGAATCCGCAACGTGTTGTAGCCCAGCGACGCCATCGTGTCGAGCTGGCTGCGCCACGGATTGCTGGCCCAGAGACCGTGGAACGTCTTGTTGTCGGTCTCCATGCCGAACCAGTTGATGCCGGTGAGCCGCACCGTGGCCCCGGCGCTGTCGAGGATTTTGTTTCCGCTGGTGTGCAGATATCCGGTGCCCGTTCCGCCGGCGGCGGCGGAGGCGGGCAGGGCCGTGATGACGCCGGCGATCAGGGCGCCGGCTGCGGCGGTCGCTAACGCGACACGTCGGAACATGGGGTGCTCCTACGGTGGGGGGACGGGGAGTTGTCACGTCGCGACACACGGTCCGTGACGTGCCTTGCAACCGCCGGCGATCGGGACGGTGATCACCAGCGGGGTCGAGGGGGCCGAGCGGTTGCCGGCCTTGTCGCGCGCCACGACGGTGAACTCGTAGCGCACGCCGGGTGTCAGCGCGCCGATCGGGGACGACAGCCCGGACCGGGCGCCGATCAGCGTGCCGTTGCGGAAAATGTCGTAGCCGTCGACGCCGCTGCCGCCGGGGTCGGTGGAGGCCATCCAGCGCAGCGAGCTCGCGGTCGCGATCGGGGTGCCGGGCGCGCTGGGCGGTGCGGTGTCGGGCGGGCGTTCGGCATAGCTCAGTCCATATCCGTACGCGTAGAGCCCCTCGCCGCCGTTGACCGGCTGCTGATCGGCCGTGCGTGGCCAGGTGACCGGCAGCCGCCCGGTCGGCGCGTAGTCGCCGAACAGCACGTCGGCGACGCCCGCGCCCTCGGAGCCGGGCAGCCAGGCCGCGACGAGCGCCGCCCAGTCGTCCACCTGCGACGCGACGTCCAGCGGCCGGCCCGAGACCAGCACCACGATCACCGGGAGGCCGGCCGACTCGAGTCTCGCGAGCACCTGGCGGTCCTCGTCGTCGAGGGCGAGGCCGTCGGGGCGGTCACCCTCGCCCTCCGCGTACGGCGTCTCGCCGATCACCGCGACGGCCGCGCGATACGTCTTGTCGACGCCGTTGCCGAAACGGTCGTAGGTGACTTTCGTGCTGTCGCCGGCCACGTCACGGATCCCCTGGAGGATCGTGGTGCCCGGCACGGTGTCGCCGGATGCGCCCTGCCAGGTCAGGGTCCAGCCGCCGCTCTGGTTGCCGATGTCGTCGGCGTTCTTGCCGGCCACGAAGATCTTTCCGCCGGTTTTCGCCAGCGGCAGCACGTCGTCGTCGTTCTTGAGCAGCACCTGCGACTCGCGGACGGCCTGGCGGGCCAGCGCCCGATGCGCCGCGTTGCCGACCGTGCCGGCGTAGCCGCGGTCGGCGAACGGGCGCTCGAACAGGCCGAGCTCAACTTTCTTGGTGAGGATGCGCCGGACCGCGTCGTCGATCCGCGACATCGGGATCTGCTTGCTTTCCACCGCGCCGCGCAGGTAGCCGAGGAATGTTTCCCAGTTCTCCGGCACCATCAGCATGTCGAGCCCGGCGTTGACGGCGGTGACGATCTCGTCCTGGGTGAAGCCGGGCCGGCCGTCGAGCTGGTCGACGGCGGCCCAGTCCGAGACCGTGAAGCCGGTGAAGCCCAGCTCGCCCTTGAGCACGTCGGTGATCAGGTACTTGCCGGCGTGCATCTTCACGCCGTTCCAGCTGCTGAACGAGATCATCACGGCGCCGACGCCGCGATCGACCGCGGCCTTGAACGGCGGCAGGTGGATCGCGCGCAGGTCGGCCTCGCTGAGCTCGGTGTCGCCCTGGTCGTCGCCGCCGGTCGTGCCGCCGTCGCCGACGTAGTGCTTGGCGGTCGCCATGATTGCCGCGGGGCCGCGCTGGAGGCCGTCGATGACGCTGGTCATCTGGACCGCGATCTCGGGGTTCTCGCCGAACGACTCGTAGGTGCGGCCCCACCGGTCGTCACGGGCCACGCATAGGCACGGCGCGAAGGTCCAGTCCAGCCCGGCGCCGGTGACCTCCTCGGCGGTCGCCGTGCCGATCCGCTCGGCGAGCTCCGTGTTCCGGGTGGCGCCGAGGCCGATGTTGTGCGGGAAGATCGTCGACCCGTACACGTTGTTGTTGCCGTGCACGGCGTCGATCCCGTACAGGATGGGGATCTGCAGCGGCGTGGCCAGCGCGCCGCGCTGGTAGTCGTCGTACATGTCGGCCCATCCGGCCGGCGAGTTGTCGGCCGGCGCGGAGCCGCCGCCGGAGAGCACCGAGCCCAGCCGGTACTCGGTCACCTGCGACGGCGTGACGCCGGCCCGCTCGGCCTGGACCATCTGGCCGGTCTTGTCGGCGAGCGACATGCGGGCCATCAAACTTTCCACCCGCTCGGCCGGATCGCCGGTGGCAACTTTCGTGGCGGGCTTGTGATCGGCGGCGCTGCGCATGCCCTGCGCGGTCCCCAGCAGGACGAGCGCGCCCAGCCCGAGCGCCGCCATCCAGGTGGCGTGACGCCGGCCGGCTCGCATGTTGCCCCCACAGTGTGTCGATCGAATGACATCATCGTGTCATGGGAGCGCTCCCATCTCAATGTTTTGCTACCGTGCCCGCGTGGATCGGCGCGCACGCACCGTACGCGGCGTGCTGTCCTCCGACCTCGCGGCGACACTCCTCGCCATGCCGATCGCGGTTTTCCGCCGTTCGACGTGGGGAGCTTCGGCGACCGGCCGGAGATCCTCGGGCGTTCACGGCGGCGCTCGCGGTGGCTTTACCGAGTCGGACGAGGCGAAGGTGACAGGCTGATCATGTTGTGCGCTGCGCGAGGCAGGTACTTTGTGTCGGGCGCGACCCCAGTCGCGCTGTCAGGCGCGACAGATGTCGCGCTGTCGGGCACGACGGGCGACGTCGTGCGGAGGAGGTGCCACGGATGACGGCGGATCGAAGCCGGGCCTCCGGCCGGCCGACCCTGGAAGAGGTCGCGCTGCGTGCCGGCGTCGGCCGGGGCACGGTGTCCCGCGTGGTGAACGGGTCGGCCCAGGTCAGCCCCCGCGCCAAGCAGGCGGTCGAGGACGCGATCGCCGAGCTCGGCTACGTCCCGAACCGGGCCGCCCGCACCCTGGTCACCCAGCGCACCGACTCGGTGGCGCTGGTGGTCTTCGAGTCCGGCGAGCGGTTCTTCGCCGAACCGTTCTTCGGCCGCATCGTGCAGGCCGTCTCGTCGGTGCTGGTGGCGCGCAACCTCCAGATGGTCCTGATGATCGCGCAGGCTCCCGAGGAGCGGCGCCGCCTCGAGGGCTACCTGACCCGCCAGCACGTCGACGGCGCGCTGCTGCTGTCGCTGCACGGCGACGACCCGCTGCCGCACCTGCTCGAGGAGCGCGGCGTGGCGACCGTCCGGGTGGGCCGGCCGATGTACGCCGAGCGGGGGACCTACGTCGACGCCGACAACCGCGCCGGCGCACGGGAGGCCGTCGCGTACCTGCAGGCCCAGGGCCGCCGCTGCATCGCCGCCATCACCGGACCGCTCGACATGGCCGCCGGCATAGCGCGGCTGGACGGCTACCGCGACGTCGTCGGCGACGGCCCGGTGGCGTTCGGCGACTTCAGCCAGGAGAGCGGTGCCGCGGCCATGTACCGGCTGCTGGAGCAGTACCCCGAGGTGGACGGCGTTTTTGCGGCGTCCGACACGATGGCCGCCGGCGCCCTGCGCGTGCTGCGGCAGTTCGGCCGCCGCGTGCCGGAGGACGTCGCCCTGATCGGCTTCGACGACTCGGTGATCGCCCGCCACACGGAGCCCCCGCTGACCAGCGTCGACCAGCCGATAGCCGAGATGGGCCGCGAAATGGTCCGGCTCCTGCTGGCCAAGCTGGACGGCGACGACCTGGGCGACAGCGAGGTCGTGCTCCCCACCCGCCTGGTGATCCGCGGCTCGGCCTGATCGGCGCGCTGCTCGTCTGGTTCTCCGACACCCGCAACAACCCCTGAACGGTTGGTGACGGGCATTGCGCGCCCGTGCCGCGGGCCGGTATCGAGGGGAGGTGATGAAGCGACTCCTCACCGCCGCCGTGCTGTGCACGGCGATCATCGGCGCATCACCGGCGAGCGCTACGGGCAGGCACGACGAGTCCGTTCGCTTCGCGACCTACAACCTTTCGCTCAACCGGCCCGCGCTGGGCCTCCTGCGCGAGCACCTCGCCAACCCGGACGTCGACGACGTCTACCGGCGGCAGGCGCACAACGTCGCCGAGGTCATCCAGCGGGCCCACCCCGACGTCGTGCTCATCAACGAGTTCGACTACGACCCGGTGGCCGCCCGGCTCTTCGCCGACAACTTCCTCGCGGTCTCGCAGAACGGCGCCCCGGCGCAGCGATATCCCTACCGGTTCGTCGCGCCGTCGAACACCGGCATCCCGTCCGGGTTCGACCTCAACAACAACGGCGTCACCGACACGACGCCGGGCGATCAGGCCTACGGCGACGACTCGTACGGTTTCGGGATCTTCCCCGGCCAGTACGGCATGGTCGTCTACTCGAAGTACCCGATCGATCTTCGTGACGCCCGGACGTTCCAGCTGTTCAAGTGGAAGGACATGCCCGGCAACGCGATGCCGGTGGACTTCTACTCGCCGCAGGAGCAGGCGGTCCTGCGCTTGTCCTCCAAGAGCCACTGGGACGTGCCGATCAAGGTGCGCGGGAAGACCGTGCACTTCCTCGTCTCGCACCCGACGCCGCCCACTTTCGACGGCCCGGAGGACCGCAACGGCCGGCGTAACCACGACGAGATCCGGTTCTGGGCCGACTACATCAACCCGGCGAAGTCGCGATACATCTACGACGACAAGGGGCACCCGGGCGGGCTCGAACGCGGTGGAACTTTCGTCATCGCCGGGGACGAGAACGCCGACCCGTACGACGGCGACTCGTACCAGAACGCGGTGCGGCAGCTCACCGACAACCCGCGGATCAACGCCCGCACCTTCCCGGCGAGCGCCGGCGCCGTGGAGGCGAGCGCGCTGCAGGGCGGCGCCAACCTGACCCACAAGGGCGACCCGCGCTACGACACGGCCGACTTCGCCGACACCGCGCCCGGCAACCTGCACGCCGACTACGTGCTGCCCCGCTTCGACACGAGGATCGTCCGCTCGGGCGTCTTCTGGCCGGTGCGCAGCGACCCGCTGTTCCGCCTGACCGGCGTCTTCGACCCGCAATGGTCGGCGGTCAACGGCTTCCCGACCTCCGACCACCGTCTTGTCTGGGCCGACCTGGTGCTGCCCCGCGGCGGCCACCACTAGGGGATTTGTGGGTGCGGGGCCGGCCGGTCCCGCACCCTGGACGGCGCGGCGGTCGTTCTATGGCCGCAGGTTCGTGCTGCTCAGTCCCCACAGCTCAGCGATCCGGTCGTCGGCGACCCGGATCAGCTCCATCAGCTCCGGCTCGCCCGGCACGTTCTCGATCACCGACCAGACCGCGACCCGGTCGCCCGCGGCGATCATCCGCCGGGGCGTGACACGGAGCTCCGGGAAAGTTTCGAAGATTGTTTTCCAGGCCGCGCGGATCGGCTCGACGCCCCGCTGCCGGAGCGGATGACTGTAGAAATCCGCAGCGAAAATTTCCGGCAACGCGTCGAGGTTCCGCCCGTTCGCGGCCGCGTACATCCGCTCCACCGTGGCTGTCGCATCCATGCCCGTTCCCCTTACCGATCGGTCGGTAAGGAGGAGCCTGGCGCACTTACCGACCGGTCGTCAAGTACGATCTCCGACCATGGCTGACACCCGCCGACGCATCCTCGAGGTGGCGCTGGACCTGTTCGGCGAACGCGGTTACGCCGGCACGTCGATCGCCGACATCACCGCCCGGCTGGGCATCAGCAAGGCCGCGCTCTACTACCACTTCGGCGCCAAGGACGAGATCCTCGAAGCGCTGGTCGCCGCGCCGCTGACCCGCTACCGCGAGCTCACCCGCACCGCCGCCGAGCGCTCCACGCCCGACCTGCTCGCCGAGATCCTCGACACCACCACCGAGATGTACGCGGTCAGCCGCCTCCTCGGCGACGACCCGTCGGTGCGCCGGGCCATGCGCGCGACCGCCCGCCCGCAGTCTCAGGCGCTCAACGAGGAGCTGACCGCAGCCCTCGGCGGCGGTCAGATCACCCCGCGAGCGCGGGCAGCCTACGCGGCGATCAAGAACGGCACCCTCGCACACATCGAGGCCACGGGCGGCCCGCCTTCCCCTGCCGCCCGTGCGGAGCTGATAGCCGCCGCCCAGGCCGCCCTCAGCGCCTGACGGACGCCGCGTGCCGGCCGGAGGGCGCAGACGGGCGCAAGCGTCGCGGGCAGGTGCCGCGCGGGCCTGCGTCGCGTCAGGGCGGCAGGGCGCCGTGGGCGGCAGGGTGCGGGCGGGTGAGGGTGCCGCCGACGGCAACCGCCCGGACCGAAGCGGTGCCGGGCGTGCCGACTGGACTACACGCCGGCGGCGCGATCCAAATCGGTCAATCGGGCCCGCAGGATCGCCGCCTGGGCGCTGCTCAGGCTGCCTTCGCCGACGCGGCCTGCGATCTTGCGGCGTAGCTGGGTCACCTGGCCGTCCACGTCCTTGGCGTCGGCGTTCTGCAAAGAGTGGATCAGATTCAACAGGTCGGTGGCCACATCGCCGCGGATCTGGCCGCCAGTGGCGCCGTCCTCCACCGCGGTCTGGAGGCGGCTCACGGCGTCGTCGAAGCTCAGCTTGGGCGACGGGGACACCGAGGGCGAGGCCGGCGCGGTGGTGGCGGGCGTGGTGGGCAGGGCGGTCGTCGGCTCGGGGGAGAAGAGCATGGTCGCCGGATGGGTCGGGGCCGGGGGAGTGGCGTCGGTCTTTTCCTTGGGGCGGTTGATCACGACGTAGATGCCGCCGGCGGTGACCAGCAGGGCCAGCAGCGCCAGGGCGAGAGCCAGCCGGCGCTTGGGCTGCGGCTCGGCCATCGGCAGGGTCGCGGCCGCCACCCGGCCCGCGGTGAAGCCGTTGGGCGAGGTCGGCCGGTCCGGGGACTGCGGGCGCGAGGGCCACAGCTCGGCGACGCGCGGCCGCTCGGCGGGCGGGCGTTCCGCGGAACGAGCGGCGGGCGGGCGTTCCGCGGAACGAGCGGCGGGCGGCAAAGGGGCGGCGGGCGCCGCAGGGGCAGGCGAGACCACGGCTGGAGATTGACCGGCGGAACCAGGGCCGGCGGAACCAGGGCCGGCGGAGCCAGGGCCGGCGGAGCCAGGGCCGGCGGAGCCAGGGCCGGCCGCCGGGGCCGCGAGGGTCGGTTTCGAGGCCGCGGGCTGCTCCGCCGGCTCCGGCTGGTCGGCCAGCCACAACGCCGTCAGGTCGAAGCGAATGGCGTCCGCCCGCGGCCGGTCCGCCGGACCCTCCGACAGGCAATGATCCACCACCGCCCGGAAGTCCGCCGGCAACGACGACGGCAGCGTGTCCGGCCCCTCCAGCCGGGCCTCGTCCAGCTCCTCCCACGTCTCCACCGGGTACGGCGGCTGCCCGGTCACCATCTCGAACAGCAGCACGCCCAGGCCGTACACGTCGGTGGCCGGCTCGGCCGGCATCCCGTCGAGACGCTCGGGCGCCACATAGGCCGGCGTCCCGAAGGTCGCTCCGGTGTCGTCGTCGTCCGGTTCGCCGGCCGCCGCGCTGATGCCGAAGTCGAGGATCTTCACCCCGGTGGGGGTGAGCATGACGTTGCCCGGCTTGATGTCGCGGTGCACGACCCCGCCCTTGTGGGCGGCCGCCAGCGCGTCGGCCACGGCCGCACCGACGCGGGCGGCCTCCTGCCAGGAGAAGGTCTCCCGTACGAGCCGCGCGGCCACGGTCTCGCCGGCCAGCAGCTCCATCACGACGAACGGCGCCACCGTGCCGTCGGCGCGGACGGCCTCGCGGAAGTCGTGGACGGCGGCGATGCCGGGATGCGACAGCTTCGCGGCCATGCGGGCCTCGCGCCAGGCCACCTGCGGGCCGGTCGGGAGCTTGATGGCGACCGCGCGGCCCAGCAGTTCGTCGCTGGCGTGCCAGATCTGCGCCATGCCGCCGGTCTCGAGCAGGGCGACCAGGCGGTAGCGCGTCGCCAGCAGGGTTCCCGCGCTGGGCCACTCATCGGTCATTGACGAACATTCGCCCGGCTCGGCCCCGAGTGTCAACCTCGCGGGACAAGCGGGCGGCCCAGCATTCGGAGCGTGGCGCGGACGCTACCTGGCGTCGATGCGGACGTAGTCCAGATCGCCGGCGAAGTAGTCGCAGCCGACCGTCTCCTGGTCGCACGTCGTCTTCCCGCCGATCGACAGCGGCCACGAGTTGTCGATCCGGCCCGTCGGCCCCCAGCGGCCGGCGACCTTGTTCCCGTCGATCACCAGGGCGACGCCGTCGGAGTAGCGAGTACAGGTCACCACGTGCCAGCGGCCGTCGTTGATCGGCTTCGGGGCGGTGACGAGCACCTGCCCGGCGGCGCCGCGGAACCAGCACTGCACCTTGCCGCTGGGGATCTGCAGCTTGTAGCTGCCGCCGGCGACCGTGGCCTGTCCCTTCTGGACGATGTTGCCGAACTGGTAGACCGTGCGCAGCCGCATGGTGATCTCGAAGTCGCGGGTGCCGGGGTCGAGCGCGGTGTAGTCGGGCACGACGACCAGGTGGCCCGGGTGGGCCGGCGGCGTGTCCGGCTCGAGCCGGCCGAAGCGGTAGATGCCGCCGGTGCCGACCTCCGGCCCGATCGACCCGTTGAACCCGTTCCCGCTGCTGTCGTACATGACCCGGCTCCCGGCCCGCTCGTTCATGCCCCAGGCGGCCACGGTGTAGACCCCGAAGGCCGGGGCGGACACGACGGCCTGGGCCGGCACGACTCCCGCCGGCACCGCGGCCGAGGCGGCCAGCGTGACGATCCACCAACGTCGCAATCCCATGGCTCGTCCCCCGATGCCGCGTCACTGTTTGATTGGACACACTGATCCTAATCGGTAGATAAGGCTCGTATTACAGGAAGTCGCACTTAGGGTCGTTCCAGGGTTGGAACCCGTTGGAACCCCGGTGGGCGGATGACATGATGGCTGCGACCGGGCAGGGGAGGAGGCGCCGATGGCACGCTTCGCGGCCACGACCTCCGACGAGGGGTCACGGCTCCGTGTGTCACTCGCGGGTGACTGCGATCTCGCCGTACGCGATGAGCTCGTCACCACGCTGCTGGCCGCCGTCGGCCGATCCGCCACCGTGATCGTGGACCTCGCCGACGTGGACTTCCTCGACTCGAGCGGCATCCATGGGTTGGTCGCCGCGCACCGCGCTGCCGTCGAGCGGGGCGGCCGCGTCGTCGTGGAGAATCCGAGCGGCTCGGTGGCCGCGGTGCTCGACGTGACCGGCGTCCGCGACCTGCTGGGGCCCGGCGATAGCCGCAACGGCCGGAACGGCGGGCATTGATCCATGTCCACACGCGCCACCCGCCCCGCCGAGACCGCCTACACCGAGCCCACCGACCTGGCCGTCGTCCGTGAGTTCGTCCGCGACGAGGCGATCGCGCTCGGCCTGTCCCGCCTGCGCGCCGACCTGCTCACCGTCGCGGTCAGCGAGCTGGCCACCAACACCCTGCAGCACACGGCGGGCGGCGGCCTGGTCCGCATCTGGGCCGAGCCCGACCGGGTCCGCTGCGACGTCGTCGACGGCGGCGCCGCCCCGGGCTTCGGCCGCGCCATGCCTGCGGCCGACCAGCCCCGCGGCCGGGGCCTCGCGATCGTCGAGCGCATCTGCGACGAGGTCGGCATCCACCCCGACGGCGCCGGCACCGTCGTCAGCCTCGCGTTGCTGTTCTAGCGACGTTCTGGGGTTGGGGTCTCGCTTCCCCCACCTGGTGGTGCTGCATCTCTCGTTGCCCACTGTGGGGGTGGCCGGTTTGCGGTTGCCGCGGCTGGCGGCTGGCTGGTCGGGTTCGGCTGTGGTGTCCGGTCGGGGTGCCATTACCGACCGGCTTGGGTGCGGCCGGTTACGGCGTGATGGTGGTCGGGCCGGGGATGCCATCGCCCGGTGCCTGCCTGGTCGCGCCGGGCAGCGGCCGTCGCGGCTGGGGCTGTCCCGGCTATTTCGGGATCGGACCGGATATCACCATTGTTGGCGGCGGCTATTCCGGGTTGAGATTGGCATGATCCAGAACGGTTCTGGGCTTACCGCCGGGTCCTTTGGGGTGGGATAATTCTGGGGTGCGGCAGATGGAGTTCTTCACCAGGTCCCAGCTAGCGCAAATGCGCGATCCGACGCGGTCGCGTCGTTATTCGCCGGCGCGTGAAGAGTTCCGCCGCGTGCACGCCCGGCAGCGCGCGTGGGGGCTTGTCGAGCGGCACGCTCGTAAGCTGCGCCGCCTGCACGGCGGTGACGACGGTTCACCCTTGACGGCGGCCGAGCGGCTGCTCTGGTCCGGCGGCGCGGGCACACCTGGACGCCCCGTGGCCCCCGTGGCCCCCGTAGCGCCGGTGGCGCCGCCCGCTCCCGCCCGCACCGGCCAGGGCCTCGGCTCACCAGCACAGCGGGTGGTGCACCCGGCGGGCAACCAGATCACGCAGCCCACCCCGGCGGTGCCCGCCGCGGTCGGGCAGGTCACGCCGCCCGCACCCACCCCACAGGCCACGCCCGCCACCGGCGAACAGGTCACGCCGCCCGCACCCACCCAGCAGGCCATGCTTGCCGCGGCCGAGCCGCTGGACTCCGCCGACCAGGACCACACCACCCGGCCCGCGGCGCCGACCATATTCGGCCGCCGTGCTTACCATTCCGTCAGCGCTGTTCCGCGTCATTCTTCCGCAGCGGTAAGCACCATTCAACAGCCTCCACCGACGATAGCAAATGCCGGTCGCATCGGCGTGGGACGGGGGCGGGTGAAATCGGCGCCGATTACAACGGAGACTCGCGCAGCCCACCGCACCAATGTCCGGCATATCGCGCCCGGCACGCCGCACGCCCCACCCCGCGGTGCCGCAGTCGACGCACCGCGCCGCCGCAGCCCGCCGTGGCGAGACCGGGCGGCCGCAGCCCGCCGTGGCGAGACCGGGCGGCCGCAGCCTGCCGTGGCGAGACCGGGCGGCCGCAGCCTGCCGTGGCGAGACCGGGCGGCCGCCATGGCCCGGAGCGTCGATGGGCGCGGCCCGCCACCACCCGGCAGATCCGTCCATGTGCCGGCAGTTGATCGAGGGCGGCCAACGACGATGAGTGCCGCCCGTCGCGGTCACCCGTGGCTGGCGCTTCCGACACCGGCCCCGGCTCGGCCATCACCACCAAAGCCCGCTCAAACAGACCCCCACCCGAAGAGATGTCTAAAGAACCCGCACCGCCACCGTGCACGTGTCGTCGTCGGGGCTCGGCCGGTTCAAACGCCCGGCCAGCGAAGCGAGCGCCACCTCACCCGGCGCCGCCGAGGCCGCGCCGAGTGTGGCCATCACGTCGGTGAGCAGGCTCGGCGTTCCCGGCACCCGTCGCTCGACCAGCCCGTCGGTGTAGAGCAGCAGCAGGTCGCCGCTGGACAGGCACGGCGTCAGCACCTGGTAGGACGACTCGTCGTCGGCGCCCAGCAGCAAGCCCGCCGGCGGCTCCAGCGGCATTGCCGTCCCGGCCCGGGCCAGCAGCGGCGACGCGTGCCCGGCCCGCGCCCACGTCAGGGCCCGCGACCCGGGGTCGTACACGGCGATGACCGCCGTCCCGGTGACCCGCAACCGGCCGCTGAGCCGGTTGAGGTGTTTCAGGAGCAGGGCGGGGTCGTCGATGCCGATCGCCAGCCACGCGATCAGCGCGAACCGCAGGTGGGCCATGCTGTTGGCAGCTGCCAGCCCGTGACCGGCCACGTCGCCGACCGCCAGCACCGTGCGGCCGTCCGCCAGCTCCTGCGCGTGGTACCAGTCTCCGCCGACCCGCACCGCGCTCTCGGCCGGCAGGTAACCGACCATCACCTCCAGGCCGGGCAGGGCGAGCGGCGCCGCCGGCACCGGCTGGATCATCTGCTGCAGCTGGGCGGCGAGGCGATGCTCGGCGAGGGCGGTGAGCTCCCTCGTACGCAATTGGTCGCTGAGCCTTTCGATCGCCCCGCGGGTCTGCTCGCGGGCCGTGACGTCCTGCACCACCGCGTGCACCTTGAGCGGCGCTCCCTCGGCGTCGCTGACCACGTCGGAGAGGATGCGGGTGTGCTTGACCGTCGAGCCGACCCGGAAACGCACGGTCACGTCGGAGACGCCGCCGCTCTCCATGGTCAGCCACGCCGACTCGGCCAGCCCCCGGTCGTCGGGGTCGATCGCGGCGGCCTGCTCGAGGCGGGTCATCGGGCCGAGGCCGGGGTCGCGCTCGAACAGGCGGTACATCCCCGCCGACCACTGGCTCTCGCCGGTGATCAGGTCGTACTCGGCCCAGCCGAGGTTGCCCAGCTGCTCGGTGCGCTCGATGCGGCGACGGTCCTCGTCGAGGCGCTGCCACCAGACCAGCAGGCCGCCGAGCACGCGATGGACGGTCACGTCGAACACCGAGCGCGGCACGACGCCGGCGCGCTTCTCCTCGTACCGGAACTCGCTGATCTCCCCGGGCTCGCCGGTGCGCAGCACCGCGAGGTAGAGCCGCCAGAGCGACCCGCCCACGATGCTCGGGTAGAGCTCGCTGAGCCGCGAGGCGACCCGATCGGTGCCGCGCCGGTAGATGTCGTCGCCGCTGCCGCTGGCCGCGGCGATCTCGAAGTCGGCGATCTCGCCGTCGGGGTCGCTGATCGGAAGCAGCCAGGTGCACCCCGCCGGGATCACGGAGAGCACCTCGCGTATGGCATAGGTCACCGCATCGTCCGCCACGGTTTCAGCGTAATGGCGCGGGGGCTGCCGATCCGACTACGACAGACGGGTGAACCCGATGGCGGCGACCCGGGCCTGAAGGGCAGACCCGGACAAGCGTCACTAGCTGGGCTCTATCCACAAAACGCCGCCGCAAAGATTGCGGCCATATCACGCACCTTCGGCCCTCGCGAAATGCCTGCTCACGTTGGTAACATCCCCGCCGGATCACGCCACCGCCCGCGGCACCGGGGCACACGGAGGTCAAACTCTTGTCCGACAACCGCATGAAGGATCGAGTCAAAGTGCTTCTCAATGGGACGTCAGCGGACAGCCAGACCTCCGAGCAGGCGGTGGTTCCGCCGCCGCAGGCCCACCCCAACCAGGCTCTTCAGGTGCTGACGCTCGCGCAGCGCACCGCCGAGGAGCACGTCGCCCGGGCTCACCACCAAGCCGACAAGATCCGCACGGACGCCCTCGCGGCCGCCGAGCAGATCGCCCGCGACGCGCAGGTGCACGCCCACAACGTGCGCCGCGAGGCCGAGAAGATCCTCACCGACGCCCGGGCGGCCGCCGAGCAGATCGCCCGCGACTCGCACGCCCGCACCGAAGAGGCGCGCCGTACCGCCGAGAAGATCGTCAACGACTCGCGCGCGACGGCCGAGCAGATCGGCCTCGACGCGCAGGCCAACGCCGACCACCTCAACCTGCAGGCGCGCCAGCGCTACGACGACGTGGTGGGCAGCCTCGGCACCAAGCGCGAGGCGCTGCAGCAGCAGATCGAGGCGATGGAGCAGTTCGACCGCGAGTACCGCCAGCGCCTGACCACGTTCATGCAGGGCCAGCTGCGGGCGCTCTGGGTGGACCAGCCGCAGGTCAACGCCGAGCTTCCGGAGCAGTCCTTCGGGCCGCAGCCGGTCGAGGCCCCGGTGTCGGGCGGCGGGCGCCACGGCGCCGACGAGGCCGAAGATCCGGTTCCGGCGCAGCGTCAGTCCGCCGAGGACGAGGTCGTCGAGGGCGAGGAGGAAGAGGTCGGCGACCGCTGACCTCTCGCAGCCGATCGGCCGGCCCGGTTCCTAGCGGACCGGGCCGGCCTCTGCTATGGCCCTCCCGACCGCCGTGCGCGGGCTGGCCAGGACGGGGATCGGCAGGTCGTTCAGCAGTGCCGCGGCCGGCGCGGCGCTGGGTTGGGCGAGCACGATGACATCCACGCCGGGTGCGGCCTCTCGCGCTTTCCGGGCGATCAATTCCGCGTACGCGCCGAGCTCGCCGGCCTCGAAGAGCGCGAAGGCCTCGGGGCAGCGCACCTCGACGAGCTCGACGTCCTGTCCGGCCCGGGCCGCCGCGTCGCGCAGCAGATTGCCGGTCGGCGCCAGGGTCGAGTCGACGGTCGCCACCACCGCGATCCGCCGGCCCGCCGCCACCGCGGCCTCGGCCATCGGCCGGTCGGCCCGCAGCACCGGGACGCCCAGGTCGGCGGTCCGGCCCTCGGCGTGCTCGCCCAGCGAGGAGCAGGTGCAGACGATGATGTCGGCGCCGCGATCGGCGAGCTCGTGCAGCCGCGCGTCGACCCGCGCGGCCAGCCCCGCCGTGATGCCCGCACGCCGGGCGTCGGCCAGCAGGCTCTCGTCGACGATGTGCAGGTCCTGCCAGCCGGGGGCGAGTTCCTCGCGAAGGCGGCGGAACGTGGACACGTGGACGTCGCCGGTGTGCAGGAACCCGATCGTGGTCACCGCACAAGATTGACACACCGCTCAGGGACGCTCGAGGCACTGCTGGACGGCGGCGAGCAGCTGCGTCTTCGAGAACGGCTTCTCCACCAGCGTGACCTCGGGATCCAGGGTGCCCTGGGAGGCCAGCGCGGGCCGGGCGTAGCCGGACATGAACAGCACGTTCGCGCCGGGCGAGATGATCAGGAAGTGCTCGGCGAGGTCCTTGCCGAGCATGTGCGGCATGACCACGTCGGTGAGCAGCAGGTCGATCCGGCCCGGGTGGTCGTGGGCGAGGACCAGCGCGGCCGGGCCGTCCGCGGCGATCAGCACCTCGTGCCCGGCGCCGGCGAGGATGCGCACCAGGACGTCGCGCAGGGCCGGCTCGTCCTCGACCGCGAGGATCGTGCCACGGCGGCCGTCGGACGGCGGGGGCTCGGGGGGCTCCTCCACGCCGGCGGGCTGCGCGTCGGTGGTGGGCATCAGGATCGTGAACGTGGTGCCCAGGCCCGGCTCGGAGTAGATGCTCAGGTCGCCGCCGGCCGCCGTGATGATGCCGTACACGGTGGCCAGGCCCAGGCCGGTGCCCTTGCCGGCCGGCTTGGTGGTGTAGAACGGCTCGAACGCCCGCTCGATCACCTCGGGCGGCATGCCGGTGCCGGTGTCGCTGACCCGCAGCCGCACGTAGCCGCCGGTGCGCAGGTGCGGGCGGGCGGCCGCGTAGTCGCCGTCGACGGACAGGTCGCAGGTCTCGATGGTGAGCGTCCCGCCCCGCGGCATGGCGTCCCGGGCGTTCACCGCGAGGTTCACCAGCACCTGGTCGAGCTGGCCCGGGTCGGCGGTGATCGAGGAGATGGCCGGGTCCAGGCGTACGTCGAGGGTGATGTGCTCGCCGATCGAGCGGCGCAGCATCTGCTCGATGTCGGTGACGACGTCGTTGAGGTTGAGCGGCCGGGGGCGCACCACCTCGCGCCGGGCGAACGCGAGCAGCTGGTGGGTGAGGTCGGCGCCGCGCTGGGCGGCCTTGGTGATCTGGGCGGCGTCGCCGGCGATCTCGGCGAGCCCGTCCTCGGCGGCCGCCTCGGCGATGAAGGTGGCGTAGTTGCTGATCACCGCGATGAGGTTGTTGAAGTCGTGGGCGACGCCGCCGGCCAGCTGACCCAGGCCCTCCAGGCGCTGGGTCCGCTGCAGCTGGGCCTCGACGTGCGCGCGGTCGGCCTCGGCCTGCAACTGCAGGAACCTCTCCTGAGCGCGTACGCGTTCGGTGATGTCCCGGATGACGGCGCAGCGGATCCGCCCGTCGTCGGTCGGCAGGATGCTCACCGACACCTCGACCGGGACGGTCGTCCCGTCGGCCCGGTGGCCGACCGCGGTCGGCCCGTGCGGGTCATCGTCGGGGAGCGCGGCCACCTCGCCGGCCAGCGGCGGGGCCAGCAGCTTGTCGATCTCCTTGCCGATCAGCCCGTGCCGGGTCAGCCCGAACAACGTCTCGGCCTGCGTGTTCGCGAGCACCACCCGGCCGTCGTCGCCGACGCCGAGGAACGCGTCCGGCGCCGCCTCGAGCAGCGCCTGGAAGCTCGACTCGAGGCGCTCGCGGGTGCTCACCGCGCGGGCGATCACGGTGTAGCCGATCATCTCCGGGCCGGCGGCGTCGGCCGGGCCGGCGGCGTCGGCGGGGCCGTAGAGCGGCGACATGGTGAGCGTGACCTGCAGCCAGTGGCCGTCGCGGTGCCGGCGGCGGCTGCGGAACCGCTCGAGCCGGGCGCCCGACTCCATCAGCAGCAGCATCTCGCGCTGGTCGGCCCGCCGGTCGGCCGGGATCAGGATGTCGACGCCGTGCCCGACGATCTCCTCGCCGGGGTAGCCGAACAGGGCCTCGGCGGCCGGGTTCCAGGTCAGCACGGTGAAGTCGCGGTCGATCGCGAAGATCGCGTCGTGGGAGGAGTGGATCATCGCTCGCAGCAGGTCATCGGCTCGCAGCGACGCCGAGCGCCGCGGTGAGCCCTGCGAACCGCGCGTTTCCCCCATAACCGGACCTACATTATCGATTCCGCACGGCTAGGGCGGGGGTTTCCCTACGCTCGGAGAAGGTGGCCGGGACCCTGGGGAGATCAGGTGGGCCTTCAGTCCGATCAAGGGTGGTGGGTGGGGCGGTTGGATGGGGTGCCGGAGGTCGATCCGCAGCGGCCCAGCGGCGCCCGCGTGTACGACTACTACCTGGGCGGCACGCACAACTTCGCGGCCGACCGGCAGGCCGCCGCCGTCGCGCTCGCCGCCATGCCGGAACTGCCCGCGGTGCTGAAGATGGGGCGCGCCTTCATGCGCCGGGCGGTCGCCTTCGCCGCGGAGGCGGGCATCGACCAGTTCCTCGACCTGGGCGCCGGAATCCCCGCGCGGGGCTCGGTGCCCGAGGTCGCCCGGCAGATCCGGCCCGAGGCGCGGATCGTCTCGGTCGACCTGGATCCGGTCGCCGTGGTGCACACGCGGCGGGCGGCGGCCGGTGATCCGAGGTCGGGGGTGCTGCTCGCGGACCTCACCGATGCGGAAGCCGTGCTCGGTGCTGAGCCCGTACGCGAAATCTTGGCCGTTGATCGCCCGGTTTGCCTGCTCGCGGTGGCGGTGGCGCATTTCATCCCGGACACGGAGCGGCTCGGCCGGGCCCTCGAGAGATACCGGGAGGCGCTGGCGCCCGGCAGCCACCTCGTCATGTCGCACGCGTGCGCGGAGGGGGAACCGCCGCACGCCAAGCAGCTCCTGCGCATCTACAACCAGACGACCTCGCCGATGATCCTGCGGGAGAAGGAGGAGTTCCGGGCCTTCTTCGGCGACTGGCCGCTGCTGGCGCCCGGCGTCGTGGCCGCGGCGGACTGGCGGCCTACCGGCGGCGATCCGGAGCCCGGGCCGTCGGTGCGCGGCGAGATCATCGCGGGCGTGGCAGTCAAGCCATAACCCGCGAATCCCCTACATCGGGGACGTATCGAGCGCATGCTGAGGGGAACTGTCAGCCACCAGCGTGCCGGAGCGGACATGGCCGTAGTACTCGTCGCCGAGGACGACCAGGACATCGCGGCGATCCTCACCAGGTTGCTCACCCGGGCCGGGCACACCGTGCTCCACACGCCGGACGGCATGGCCGCCTTCGAGCGCGCGGTGGCGGATCGCCCCGACGTCGTGCTCACCGACCTCGGCATGCCCCAGATGGACGGGCTCGAGCTCACCCGTGCGATCCGCCGCCATCCCGAGCTCGCGGACACGCCGGTCGTGATGCTCAGCGGGCACCTGCACCCCGGCGACGGCCAGCCGACGGCGGCAGGGGTGTGCGCGGTGCTGCTCAAGCCCTGCCCGAACGACAAGCTGCGCGCGGTCGTCCAGGACCTGCTCGATCGCGGACCGCACGCGCACGACGAGGCGTCGACCGGCTGCCCGGCGCATTGGCCGGTGACCGCCTGACAGCGGGGTTGCGGCCGACCGGCCATTGTAATAGAAACAGTTACGATGGCTTCGAACAGCAGACTGACGATCGCGGCGCACGCGCTGGCGTGGCTGGAGCTCGCCCGGCGGCGCGGGCGGGCGTCGCTCACCTCCGACGAGGTGGCCGCGAGCGTCAACACCAACCCGGTGATTCTGCGGCGCAGCCTCGGCGATCTGCGCCGGGCCGGTCTGGTCACCGCCCGGCGCGGCGCCGGCGCCGGCTTCGCCCTGGCCCGGCCCGCCGCCGAGATCTCCCTGTACGACGTGTGGACGGCCGTCGCCGCGGAGCCGCTGCTGGCTCTGCACCACTCGGAACCGAACCTGCAGTGCCCGGTGGGCCGCGGGATCCGTCCCGTGCTGACCGACGTGTACGACGAGGCGACGGCCGCGTTCGGGTCGGCGCTGGCCCGTCGCACGATCGCCGACGTGCTGGAAAGGATCCTGACGTGATCGTCGAGCTGCGGCGCTACACCCTGCGCCCCGGCCGTCGCGACGAGCTGATCGAGCTCTTCGACCGGCAGTTCGTCGAGTCTCAGGAGGAGCTGGGCATGGCCGTGCTGGGCCAGTTCCGCGACCTCGACCGGCCCGATTCGTTCGTGTGGCTGCGCGGCTTCCCCGACATGACGGTGCGCGGCCGGGCCCTGCGGGAGTTCTACGGCGGGCCGGTGTGGAAACAACACGGGCCGGCGGCGAACGCCACGATGCTCGACTCCGACGACGTGCTGCTCCTGCGCGCGATCGTGCCGCCGCCGGCGTCGCCCCGCGACGATCACCGGCCGGCGTCCGTGGTGACGGCGACGATCTGGTACCGCGACCGGCCGTTCGACGACGCGTTCACCCGGTGGTTCCGTGGCCGCGACGCCGGCGGCGCGGCGGTCCTGTCGACGGAGTACGCCGCGAACGACTTCCCGGCCCTGCCGGTGCGCGAGGGCGAGCACGCCTTCGTGTGGTTCACGCGAGCCACCGGGCCCATGGACGGCGAGGGGATCGAGGTGCCGGGCCAGTTCGGCGTGACCCGGACGGAACGGCTGCGTCTCGCGCCGACTGCCCGATCCGCTTTCCGGTGACGCCGCCCTAGAGTGTGCGCGTGCTCTCCGAAACGCCGCGTACCCGCCACCGCCGGATCAAAGAGAACGGCCGCACCGACCCCGCCGACCTGGTCGCGGTGCTCGCGGCCGGCCTGGTGGCCCACCTGGGCATCGTGATCGACGGGCATCCGATGGTGGTGCCGACCGTGTACGGCTACGACGAGGACCACATCTTCCTGCACGGATCGGTGGCGAGCCGGAGCCTCCTGCTCGAGAAGGAGGTGTGCGTGACCGTCACGGTCATGGACGGGCTGGTCCTGGCCCGGTCGGTGTTCGAGCACGGCGTGAACTACCGCAGCGCGATGATCTACGGCGCGCCCCGGCGGGTCACCGAGCCCGCCGAGATCCTCCACGGCCTGCGCCTGCTCAGCGAGCACTCGGCGCCCGGCCAGTGGGACTACGTCCGGCAACCCTCGAAGAAGGAGCTGGCCGCCACCCGGCTGCTGGCCCTGCCGCTCACCGAGGCCTCCGTCAAGATCAGCGACGGTTTCCCCTCGGACGGCGACGGGCCGGACGCCGCCCTCGGGCTCTGGGCCGGGCGGCTGCCGATGGTCACCACCTGGGGGACGCCCGAGGCCGACCCGCTGCTCGCCGCCGGCATCGAGCCGCCCGCGCACATCGCCGGTCGTTCGGGCTCAAACGCTCATCCCGCAGCGCCCGCCGTCCGAATAGCCGGACAAGAGACGGGTACCGCTTGATGGGGTAGGTCAGACAATGGGCAACGAGCAGGGGCGTTCGACCGTGCTGCTGGTCGACGACGAGACCCAGATCCTCGAGACGCTCGCGCTGCAGCTGCGCCGCGACCACAGGGTGATCACCGCCGAGAGCGGCGACGACGCGCTGCGCCTGCTCGCCCTGGCCGGGACCGGCCCGGTCGCCGCCGTCGTCAGCGACCTGCGGATGCCCGGCATGGACGGCGTCGAGCTGCTGCGCCGCGTCCAGCTCGAGTACCCGACACCACCCGCGTGCTGCACACCGCCCAGAGCGACCTCGACGCGGCCATCGCGGCGATCAACTCCGGCGGCGTCTACCGCTACCTGGCGAAGCCGGTCGAGAGAGACGAGCTGCGGGCCACCGTGCGGGAGGCGGTCGAGCTGCACGGCCGGTCGACGACCGAGCGGCACCTGCTCGACACCACCCTCAAGTCCAGCATCCAGGCGCTGTTCGGCGTCCTCGAGCTGGCCAGCCCGGCCGCGTTCGCCCGGGCCGGCCGGATCCGTACGCTGGTCGCCGAGCTCTGCCACGCGATGCAGCTGGACGCGCTCTGGGAGATCGAGGTCGCCGCTGGAGAGCCGCGGGCTCGAGGTGGAGAGCGCGATCGCCGTGCTCGAGAGCGCGACCACAGCGACCTCGACGTTCTCGGCAACCTGCGCGCCGTCAAGGGCATCGTGCAGGTCACCGCGTCGAAGGTACGCGGCCTGCGGGTGGCCGACCTCGAGGTCGGCATGCGCGTGGCCGAGGACATCGTCGCCACCAACGGCCTCGTCCTCATCGGCCGCGGCATGATCGTCACGTCGCTGCTGCTGGACCGCCTGGGCAACTACGCCCGCATGATCGAGATCGTCGAGCCGGTGCTGACCGTGCCCGGCGCGCTGGATCAGTGATCGAGCTCTTCGGCCAGATCGTCGAGCAGGCCCAGCACCAGGGCCTGCTCGGCGCAGATCCGCCCCAGCGTGAGATCGGCGTCCGGGATCACGCCGCCGCCCGCCGCGTGCTCGACCTCGGCGAAGATCTCCGACAGCGTGCCCGCCCCGATGTTCGAGGCCGACCCCTTCAGGCCGTGCGCGTGATCGCGTACGGCCGGCGGATCGCCGCCGCGCAGCAGCTCGCCCAGCTGCTCCACCCCGCCGGGCGTCTTCGCGGCGAACGAACGGATCAGGCGGGTCAGCAGGGCCCGCTCCTCGGGGCCGGGATCGTCGCCGCCGATGTCGGCCAGCCGCGCCCGGATCTCTCCCTCCCGGGTCCTCACATCCATGCGCCCATCGTGCGCCGCCGGGGTTTCCGGCGAAGGTAAACCGCGCAACCCTGAGGCAACTCCTACAGTGGCCGGGCTCACGGCCGATTTCCAGGCATGACCGATCCTCGGGTGTCCACGCCACGCCGGTACACGCTGGCCACGGCCGCCGTCGCGGGGCTGTCGACGCTCTGGTACCTGGGCTACCTGACATTCGGGGGGCCCTCGGTCCTCGCGTACGTCGGCGGGCCGCTCGCCTCCGCGCTCGGCGCCGTCGCCATCTTCGCGCTGCTGCGCACGGTGCCCATGGCGCCGGCGGCACGGCGCTTCTGGTGGCTGATCCTCGGCCTCGAGGCCGGCGTCGCCATCGGCCGCGCCATCCAGGCCGGGTACGCGTTCGCGGCCTACCCCGAGCGGCCGGACCCGCCGGCGTGGGTCGCGCTGTTCAGCACTGCCGGCCTGGTCGCCGCGATAATCGCCATCTGCTTCGTGCCGCTGGGCGAGACCGCGCGGGCCGAGCGCTGGAAGCGCACCCTCGACCGGACGATCGCCTTCTACGGCTGCTTCACGCTGCTGTGGTTCGCCGCGCTCCAGCCGCTCATCGAGGCCGACGACGCCTGGCCGCTGCGCAGCAAGGTCACGATCGCGCTGGCGGTCATCATGATCGCGGTCGGGATCGCCCGGGTGGCGTTCGTGCCGGGCGGGCCGGTCGACCGGGTCGCGGTGCGGCTGGTCGCCTGCAGCGGGCTCGCCGCCGCCGGGTACGCGATGCTCGCCGGCCACGCCGGCCACAGCGCCACCACCCCCGGCCAGGCGCTCCTGCTGCCGCTCGGACCGCTCATGGTCACCATGGCCGTCGCCCGGCAGTGGCGCTACACCGGCGCCCGCCCGCAGCGCGAGGCCTGGCTGCCCTACCTGGCCGTGGTCGCGGTCGACGTCCCCCTGGTCGCCACCGTCTTCGGCCCGATGAACTGGGCCGGCCGTGTGGTCGTGCTGCTCGCCGTCGGCGTCACCCTGCTCGCCTCGCTGCGCCAGTTCCTCGCCTACCGCGAGAACCAGCGCCTCATCCGGGAACAGCGCGCCACCCAGGCCCAGCTGAGCTACGACGCCACCCACGACGGTCTCACCGGCCTGGCCAACCGCTCGCTGTTCCGCGAGCGCCTCGCCGCCGCGCTCGAGAGCGGCCCGGCCACGGTCATCATGGTCGACCTCGACGACTTCAAGACCGTCAACGACTCGCTCGGCCACAACATCGGCGACGACCTGCTCGTCGCGGTCGCCGACGTGCTGCGCGAAGCGGTCGGCGGCGACGGCCTGGCGGCCCGCCTCGGCGGCGACGAGTTCGCCGTCGTGGTCAGCGACCCGTACGTCGACACCGAGGACCTGATCCGCCGGATCGGCGCCGTGCTGGACGGCCCGCTCAGCGAGCACCGCCTGCTCATGCACGCCAGCGCCGGCATCGCCACGGCACCGGCCGGCACCCCCCTCGACCACGTGATGCGCGACGCCGACACCGCCCTGTACGCGGCCAAGCAGCGCGGCAAGGCCAACTGGGTGCGCTTCGCCCCCGGCATGGAACGCCCGGTGGTCGCCGACGCCCAGCTCGGCGCCGACGTGCGCCGCGGCCTCGAGGCCGGCGAGTTCCGCGTCGTCTACCAGCCCCTGGTCGACCTGCACCTCAACCGGGTGATCGGGGTGGAGGCCCTGGTCCGCTGGCACCACCCGACCCGCGGGGTCATCTCCCCGGCCGAGTTCATCCCGGTCGCCGAGCGCACCGGCCTGATCGTGCCGCTGGGCCGGTTCGTGCTGCGCGAGACCTGCCGGCAGGCCGCGGCCTGGCTCGAGGAGTTCGGCCCCGAGGTGCTGCAGAAGGCCGGTCCGAACGTCTCCGCCCGCCAGCTGCACGACCCGGACTTCGTCGACGACGTGCGCGCCGCGCTGGCCGACAGCGGCCTGCCCGGCGAGCTGCTGGTGCTGGAGCTGACCGAGTCGGCGGTCCTGCGCGGCCAGCAGGTGTCGCGCACCCTGCACGAGCTGCACGGCATGGGCGTCCGGCTGGCGCTCGACGACTTCGGCACCGGCGAGTCGTCGCTGTCGCTGCTGCGCGCCTTCCCGGCCTCGATCGTGAAGCTGGACAAGTCGTTCGTCGACGGCATCGAGCTCGACGAGCCGGACACCCCCGAGGCGCTGGCCCGCCAGGCCGTGGCCCGCGCGGTGATCCAGATGGCCGGCGCGCTCGACCTGGACACGGTGGCCGAGGGCATCGAGAACGAGGAGCAGGCGGAGCGGCTGCGCCGGCTCGGCTACTCGCTCGGGCAGGGCTTCCACCTCGCCGAGCCGATGCACCCCGAGCTGGTCACCCGGATGCTGGCGGGTCAGCGGGACAACACGTCGGCGGCGTGAAAAGTCCTACGGTCGCGGGCCGCCGAGCCGAAACCACGAGGGTGACCACCGCTCCCCGCCGCCACCTCGCGATCATCGCCGCGATCTGGCTGGCCTGGTCGGCCTGGTACATCGCCTGGCTGGCCGGCGCCCCGGTCGGACCGGCCGCGATCGCCTACCTGGCGATGCCGCTCGGCGCCGCCGTGGCGGTGCCGGCCGTCCTCGCCCTGATCCGGCGGGTGCCGCTCGACCCGGTCGCCCGCCGCTTCTGGCGGCAGATGCTGGTCTCGCTCGCGCTGCTCTCGATCGGGTACGCGATGCTGGCCGTCGCCGCGTTCGCGGACACCGGCGTCCTGCCGACCATGCCGATCCCGGCGGCCGTTGCCGTCGCCGGCGCGTTCGGCATGGCGATGTGGGCCGTCGGCCGGGTGCCGCTCGGCATCGCCAACCGCTCCCAGCGCCTCAAGCAGTGGCTCGACCGGTCGATCGCGTTCCTCGGCTGCAGCACCGTGCTGTTCACCTTCGGCCTCGCCCCGATGATCGGCGCGCCCGACCCCTGGAGCACCCAGGCGCTCGTGCTGATCAGCCTGTCGATCCTGCTCGCGGTCGGCGGCATCACCAAGGTGGCGTACATCGGCAACGGCCCGGTCGATCGGGTGGCGATCCGCCTGATCGGCCTGACCAGCCTCGTCGGCGCCGCCGTGGCGGTGCTGTCGGTGGCCGGCGGCTACGACAGCGCCGTGCCCGCGCAGGCCGTCGTCATGCCGATCGCCCCGCTGCTCGCCGCAATCGCCGCGCGACGGCAATGGGTCTCGACCGGCGCGCGGTCGCGCCGGGCCAACACCTGGCTGCCCTACCTCGCGATCGCCGCGGTCGACGTGCCGCTTCTGGCGCAGCTGGCCGGCCAGGCGCTGACCGGGACGAGCCGCTTCGTGGTGGTGGCGACCGTGCTGGTCAACGCGCTGGTCGCGGTCCGGCAGTACGTCGCGATGCGGGAGAACTCCCGGCTGCTGCGCGAGAAGCGCGCCTCCGAGGAGCGGCTGCGCCACGAGGTCACCCACGACGGGCTCACCGGCCTGGCCAACCGCGGCCTGTTCCGGTCGCGGCTGGCCGAAGTGCTGGGCGACAAGGACGTCACCGTGCTGCTGGTCGACCTCGACGACTTCAAGACCGTCAACGACTCGCTCGGCCACGAGGTCGGCGACCATCTGCTGATCGCGGTGGCCGGGACGCTGCGCGCCGCCACCGGTCCGGACGGCATGCCGGTGCGGCTCGGCGGCGACGAGTTCGCCGTGCTCGTCGACGACCCGGCGGTCGACGGTGAGGCCCTCGCCCAGCGCATCATCGACGCGTTCAGCGGCCCGATGAGCGAGCACCAGTTGCTCGTGCACGCCAGCATCGGCGTCGCCGGCGCTGTCGCCGGCACCCCGCTGGACACGGTGCTGCGCGACGCCGACGTCGCCATGTACGCCGCCAAGCAGCGCGGCAAGGCGAACTGGGTGCGCTACCACGGCGGCATGGAGCTGCCGCAGGCCGGCCACGCCCGGCTCGGCGGCGAGCTGCGCCGGGCCCTGGACGCCGGCGAGTTCCGGCTCGTCTACCAGCCGATCATCGCGCTGGCCAGCGGCCGGGTCGTCGGCGTCGAGGCCCTCGTCCGCTGGCAGCACCCGACCCGGGGCCTGGTGTCGCCGGTCGAGTTCATCCCGGCCGCCGAGGGCACCGGCCTGATCGTGCCGCTGGGCCGGTTCGTGCTGCGCGAGACGTGCCGGCAGGCCGCGGCGTGGCTGGCCGAGTTCGGCCCGGACGCGCTGCAGAAGGTCGGGCCCAACGTCTCGGTGCGCCAGCTGCACGACCCGGACTTCCTCGCCGACGTGCGGCAGGTGCTTGCCGAGACCGGGCTGCCCAGCGACCGGGTGGTTCTCGAGCTGACCGAGTCGGCGGTGCTGCGCGGGCCGCAGGTCCTCGACACCCTGCACCGCCTGCACGACATGGGCATCCGGCTGGCGCTCGACGACTTCGGCACCGGCGAGTCGTCGCTGTCGCTGCTGCGGGCGTTCCCGGCCTCGATCGTGAAGCTGGACAAGTCGTTCGTCGACGGCATCGAGGTCGGCGAGCAGGGCACCGCGGAGGCGACGGCCCGGCAGGCGGTGGCCCACGCGGTCATCCAGCTGGCCCGGGCGCTCGGCCTGGACACCGTCGCCGAGGGCATCGAGAACCAGGACCAGGCCGACCGTCTGCTCGCGCTCGGCTACACGCTGGGCCAGGGCTACCACCTGGCCCGGCCGATGCCGGCCGAGGACTTCCGGCGTCTGCTCGCGGCTCAGCAGAGGGACCTTGCCGCCGCGGCATAGCAGCGATTGATCGTACGGCGGTGCAGCGGTTTATCGTACGGCGATGGACGACGGCACCCGCACGGCCGAGTCGCTCGCGGCCTGGCTCGGCGACCTGCACTTCATCGACCTGACCGAGGACCGGGCGACCGCGCGCATCGTCGACGCCGTCGCCGGATGGGGTGAATCGCGGGGCTGGCGCGTGTACCGCCGGGCGCCCAGCGTCGTCCCGCTGCCCCCGCCGCTGAAGGGCCACTCGGTGCTCGACGTGGCCTGCGCCCGCCCGGACGGCGCCCAGCCGATCGCCATCGAGGTCGACCGCCTCGACCGGCAGCGCACGGTCGACAAGCTCCTCGCCGAGGCCGCCGCCGGCCGTCTGGCCATCTGGGTGCGCTGGGGCGCCGGCCCGTTCCGGTCCCCGCCGCTGCCCGTGCACATGGTGACCCGCGAGGCGGCCCGCACGAAGGGCCACTGGCACACCGTGGCCGACCTGCCCGCGCCGCGGCACTCGCCCGCTGTCGGGACTGCCGTCGAGACCGCAGGGGAGGCCGCCGAGCTGCCCTGGGAGACGTGACAGCGATCTCCCTCAACTTCTGTATACGTCGGACGATAGGAGACCCCGTACGGCACAGAGATGAGGAGTCACGATCGTGAATCCGGGCGCGACCGGCAGCATGGTACGACAGGCTGTAAGGGTGGAGACGAAACACGGGCGGCATCCCGCCTCCTGGTGGGCGCAGTTCCCCAAGGTCTCCGACCGATTCGACGCGGCCGTGGTGACCGAGGGCCTCGCCGACTCCATCACCCCCAAGATCGCTTCGCCGCTGCTGCGCCGCGAGGCCGAGATCGCCGCCGAAGTGGTGGTGCGCTATCTCAACAAGCCGGTCAGCCCCGAGCTGGCCGAGCGGTCCGCCAAGGCGATCGAGCGCCTGGTGGCCACGGTCGAGCGGATCGCCGAGCGGCACACCGGCGAGGACTCCGGCACCGCCGAGGTGTACGCCCTCTGCCACGCCCTGCAAGGCCGCTGGGCCGACGCCGCCGCCGAGGCCGAGCCGTTCGTCGGCACCCAGCCGCTGCTGAAGGTCTTCGTCGGTGCCCTGCACCTCGAGCGCTTCGACACCGGCCTGACCGTGCGGCTGCTGCGCGCCGGCCAGGATCCGGGCACCGCGGTGCAGGCCGGCCTCGTGGTCGGCAAGTACGGCTGGTGGCCGCACTGGCTACTCAAGATCGTCAGCGAGCGGGCGATGGCCGGCACGCTCGACGCCGAGACCGTCGCGGCGCTCGACCGCTGCGCCTACGCGGAGCTCACCCCGGCCCAGTCGAAGATGGCCCGCCGCCTGCTCAACGGCGACGAGGGCCTCATCGACGCCTCCGCGGCTCGCCTGGAGACCCTGGGCGAGGGCGAGGCCGCCGCGAAGCTGCGCGAGGGCGACCTCACGGCGGTCGCCCTCGCGGCACGTCTCATCCCGGTGTGACTACGCCCCGCCTTCAGTGAGGGTGACGGTCTGGGGCTGGAACGACGCGCCGTTCACGTCGATGCCGGCCGCCTTGGCCTGGGTGATCGCCTGGTTGATGTAATCGTTGGTGAAGGCCAGCCCCTCCGGCGCCTTCTTGAGCACGGTATCGCCGGTCTGGTTCTTCGTGGTCATCGAGATGTCCACGGTCTGCTTCCAGGCCGTGTCGTCGACCACGCCGATCCCGCCGGCCGACGGCCAGACCAGCTTGTTGACCTCGTTCATCTGCCACAGCTGGTGGCTCTTGCCGAGCTTGGAGCCCTTGGCCACCACCAGGTCGCGGCACTTCTCGGGATTGTCGCGGCAGAACGCCCAGCCCTTGATCGTGCCGGCCAGGAACTTGACCGTCTGCTGCTGGTACGCCGGGTCGCTGAGCTTCTCGGTGTTGGCCCAGACCGCGTCCTGGAGCATGGACGAGCCCTCGGTCTTCCAATCGATGATCGAGAAGTCGTCGGCGGTGTACAGCTTGCCGGTCGCCGGGTTCTTGGCCTCGAGCAGCTGCGCGTACTCGTTGTAGCTCATCGCCTGGGCGGCGTCGATCTCCTTCTTGAGCAGCGCCTGCATGTCGAACTGCTGCTGCACCAGCGTGACGTCCTTGCCGGGGTTCACCCCGGCCTTGGTCATGCCCGCGAACAGCTCGAACTCGTTGCCGAAGCCCCAGTTGCCGACCTTCTTGCCCTTGAGGTTCGCGGCGGTGCTGATGCCGCTGTCCTTCCAGGCGACCTGGTACGTGCCGGAGCGGGCGAAGATCTGCCCGACGTCGGTGATGCCGGCGCCCTGCTCGCGGGAGGCGAGCGCCTTGGGCACCCAGGCGACCGCGTAGTCGGCCTTGCCCTGGGCGAGCACGGTCTGCGGGACGATGTCGACGCCACCTTCGAGCAGCTGGACGTCGAGGCCCTGCTCCTTGTAGAAGCCCTGGTCGACGGCGGCGATGTAGCCGGCGAACTGGGCCTGGTAGAACCACTGCAGCTGCAGCTTGATCGTGGTCAGGCCGCCGCTGGCGGCGGGAGTGGCGGAATCCTGGTCGGCCGTGCCGCACGCGGCAAGCAGCAGCGTGGATGCGGCGGCAATAGCGGTAAATATCCGAACTTTCATGTAAATCCCTCCATTTTCGGTGTGGCGAGGACGGAGGATCAGGCGATGAGCCGCGAGCGCCACGGCATCGCCAAGCGCTCCAGCAGGAGCGTGGTGAGGTAGAAAACGAGTCCCAGCAGGCACGCCCCGGCCACGAAGGCCCAGGCGCGGGGGTAGGCGGTGAACGCGGCGGCGGAGGTGATCCGCGAGCCGAGCCCGGTCTGCAGGCCGCCGAAGTACTCGGCGACCACCGCGGCGATCACGGCGAGCGAGGACGCCTGCCGCAGGCCGGTGAAGACGTACGGGAGAGCGCCGGGCAGCCGCACCTTGGTGGCAAAGGTCCAGCCGCTCGCCGCGTACGTGTGCATGAGCTCTTGATGGATGGGATCGACCTCGCGCAGGCCGCGCAGCGTGTTGAGGAAAACCGGGAAGAACACGATGATCGCGGCGACCAGCCGGCGCGGGATGCTGCTGGTCGACTCGAACATGTTGTTGAGGATCGGGGCGAGCGCGATGATCGGCAGCGCGCTGATCACCGCCGCGAACGGGATGGAGATCTCGGCGATCGGCCGGAACCGGCTCGCGACCATGGCCAGCAGCACGCCCGCGAGCGAGCCGCCGATCAGCCCGATCAGCGCGTTCTCGCCGCTGGCGAGGGCCGCCTCCCAGACGTTCTGGCGCTGCTCGACCAGCTCGTCCCAGATGGCGCTGGGCGCGGGCAGGATGAACGGCGCGATCCGGCCGAGGGTGACGGTGAGCTGCCAGGCGGCGATCGCGGCGATGCCGACGAGCACCGGGGGCAGGACGCTGCGGGCCCACCTCATGTCGTGCTCTGCACGGGTACGCCTCGCAGCGCCTGACGGACGTCGGTGACGTGCTCGAAGTACTTCTCGGACTGGCGGGCGGCCTCGTCGCGGGCGGGCAGATCGACCTCGACGGCCGCGGTGATTCTGCCCGGCCTCGCCGACATCACCACGACGCGGTTCGACAGGAACACCGCCTCCGAGATCGAGTGGGTCACGAAGACGGTGCTGGTGCCGGTCTTGGCGCAGATGCCGAGCAGCTCGGTCTGCAGGCGCTCGCGGGTCATCTCGTCGAGCGCGCCGAACGGCTCGTCCATCAGCAGCAGCGGCGGCTGCACGGCCAGGGCGCGGGCGATCGCGACCCGCTGCTGCATGCCGCCGGAGAGCTGGGCCGGGTAGTGGCCGGCGAAGTCGGCCAGCCCGACCAGCGCGAGCATCTCCTCGGCGCGGGCGCGGCGGTCGGCCTTGCCCATGCCGCGCAGCTCGAGGGGAAGCTCCACGTTGCGCCGCACGGTCCGCCACTCGAAGAGCCCGGCCTGCTGGAAGGCGATGCCGTAGTCCTGGTCGCGGCGGGCCTTGCCGGCATCCTTGCCGGCCACGCGCACCGTGCCCTCGGTCGGCTCGATCAGGTCGGCGATCAGGCGCAGGAGCGTGCTCTTGCCGCAGCCGGACGGCCCGATCAGCGACACGAACTCGCCGTCGCCGACCGTCAGGGAGATCTCGGACAGGGCGGTGACCTCGTCACTGCGCCCCTGGTTGAAGACCTTCGTCACCTTGTCCACGACGACAGCGGTCACAGTGTCACCACCTCCACGTGGCGCCGGTGCCGCATGAGCGGCACCTCCAACAGGCTGACGGCGCCGGCGACGACCAGGCCCAGCAGGGCGGCGCCGAGCATCGCGGTGTAGACCTTCGCGGGGTCGCTGGTGGCCTCGCGGGAGTACTCGATGATGAGACGGCCGATGCCGCCGCGCGTGCCGGTGGAGATCTCGCCGACCACCGCGCCCACCACGGCGGCCGCTCCGGCCAGGCGCAGCGCCGGGAACAGGTAGGGCAGCGAGGCGGGCAGGCGGAGCTTGACCAGCGTGCGCCACCACCCGGCGGCGTAGCTGCGCATCAGCTCGACCCCACTCGTGGACGGCGACTGCAGGCCGCGCAGCATGCCCACGGCGACCGGGAAGAACGCCAGGTAGGCCGCGATCACCGCGACCGTCGCCCACGGCGGCATGATGGTGCCGCCCCACCCGGCCACCAGCGGCGCGAGCGCCACCAGCGGAACGGTCTGGCTGAGGATCACGTACGGGAGCAGGCCGCGCTCGACGATCCGGAACCGCTGCATGGCCACGGCCAGCAGCAGCCCGACCAGCGCCCCGATGACGAAGCCGACCGCGGTGATGCCGAACGTGAACGCGCATGCCTGCACCACCACGATCCACACCGGCCGGCCGCCCGTCAGCTCCGGGCGGCCGAGCCGTTGCAGCACCGTCCACAGGTGCGGCATGGACAGGTCGTCGGCGCGCGGCAGGACGCGCACCCCGAACAGCACCGTGCCGTCCGGGCTGCCGACGATCTTGTAGCCCTCCCACAGCAGCACGAAGACCGCGACGCCGGCGAGAACGAACAAAGCTCTTCTCACGTCATCGCCGGGATGATCTGCGTCCCGTACGCGTCAAGGGTTTGCTCTTTGGCATCGTGCTGCAGGTAGACGGCGAACTGGTCGACGCCCAGATCACGCAGCTCGCCGAGGCGCTTGAGGTGGTGCTCGACCGGACCGAGGATGCAGAACCGGTCGACCACCTCGTCGGGCACGAACGTGGTGTGCGTGTTGCCGGCCCGGCCGTGCTCGGCGTAGTCGTAGCCCTCGCGGCCCTTGATGTAGTCGGTGAGCACCTGCGGCACCGCGCCTTCGGAGCCGTAGCGGGACACGATGTCGGCGACGTGGTTGCCGACCATGCCCCCGAACCACCGGGTCTGCTCCCGCTGGTGGTCGAGGTTGTCGCCGACGTAGGCCGGCGCCGCCACGCAGAACTTGATCGCCATCGGGTCGCGCCCGGCTTTCACCGCCGCGCGGCGCACCGCCCCGATCATCCAGGCGGCGATGTCCGGGTCGGCGAGCTGCAGGATGTATCCGTCGCCCACCTCGCCGGTCAGCGCCAAGGCCTTGGGACCGTAGGCGGCGACCCAGACCTCCAGCCGGCTGTCCGGCGCCCAGGCGAACTGGAGCTCCTTGCCGCGTACGGTCACCTTCTCGCCGTTGCCGAGCCCTTTGATCACCTGGACCGACTCGCGGAGCTGGCCCAGCGTCTGCGGCTGGAGGCCCAGCACGCGCAGTGCCGAGTCGCCACGACCGATGCCGCAGATCGTGCGGTTGCCGTACATCTCGTTGAGCGTGGCGAACTGCGAAGCGGTGACCGTCCAGTCCCGGGTTCCCGGGTTGGTGACCATCGGCCCGACGATCACCCGCTCGGTCTCGTCGAGAATCTTGGAGTAGATGACGAACGGCTCCTGCCACAGCACGTGCGAGTCGAACGTCCACACGTGGCTGAAGCCGGCCGCCTCGGCCTTCTTGGCCAGCTCGACCACCGTCCGCGCCGGCGGGTCGTTCTGGAGGACAACACCGATGTCCATGGGCTTACACCAGGTACTCGGAGAGCGCGCGGGGGACGTACTTGCCCCGGCCCTTCCGGCCCTTGTACTCGCCGCCGGACGCGATGACCTCGCCGCGGGCCATGACCGTGTCGACCTTGCCGTCGATCTCCCAGCCCTCCCAGGCCGAGTGGTCCATGTTCATGTGGTGGGTCTCGACGCTGATCCGGGTCTGGCCGCGCGGGTCGTACAGGACGATGTCGGCGTCCGAGCCGGGCGCGATGACGCCCTTGCGCGGATACAGGCCGAACATCCGGGCCGGGGTGGTGGCGATCGTCTCGACCCAGCGCGCGAGGGACATCTTGCCGTCGACCACGCCCTGGTAGAGCAGGTCGACCCGGTGCTCGACGCTGCCGATCCCGTTCGGGATCTTGGAGAAGTCGCCGAGTCCCAGCTCCTTCTGGTCCTTCATGCAGAACGGGCAGTGATCGGTCGAGACCACGGACAGGTCGTTGGTGCGCAGGCCCTGCCACAGGTCGGCGCGGTGGCTCTCGTGCTTGCTGCGCAGCGGCGTCGAGCAGACCCATTTGGCGCCCTCGAAGCCGGGCGCGCCCAACTGGTCTTCCAGCGTCAGGTAGAGGTACTGCGGGCAGGTCTCGGCGAACACGTTGCGGCCCAGGTCGCGGGCGGCCTTGACCTGCTCGAGGGCCTTGGACGCACTCAGGTGCACGATGTACAGCGGGCAGTCGGCGGCCACGCTGGCCAGCCAGATCGCCCGGCTGGTCGCCTCGGCCTCCAGCTCCTGCGGCCGGGTCAAGCCGTGGTAGATCGGGTCGGTCTCGCCACGCTCGAGGGCCTGCTTGACCAGCACGTCGATGGCCGGGCCGTTCTCGGCGTGCATCATGATCATGGCGCCGTTCTCGCGCGCCTTCTGCATGGCGCGCAGGATCTGGCCGTCGTCGGAGTAGAAGACCCCCGGGTACGCCATGAACAGCTTGAAGCTCGTGATGCCCTCGTTCGCGACCAGCTGGTCCATGGCCTTGAGCGCGTCGTCGTCCACGCCGCCGAGGATCATGTGGAAGGCGTAGTCGATGTGGCAGTTGCCGTCGGCCTTGCCGTGCCAGGCGGCCAGGCCGTCCTGGACCACCTCGCCGGTGCGCTGCACCGCGAAGTCGATGATCGTGGTGGTGCCGCCGATCGCGGCGGCCTTGGTGCCGGTGTCGAAGGTGTCGCTGGCGTGCGTGCCGCCGAACGGCAGCTCCATGTGGGTGTGGGCGTCGACCGCGCCCGGGATCACGTACTTCCCGGTCGCGTCGATGACCTCGGGCCCTTCGGGCCCTCTCCCGGGGGCGAAGATGGCGGCGATGGTCTCGCCATCGACGAGTACGTCGCCCGCGTACGCCCCCGTCGGCCCGACCACGGTGCCGTTCTTGATCAGGATGCTCACAGCTCCACCGTCCGGGTGTACGACTCCGGCCGGCGGTCGCGGTAGAACTGCCAGCGCTCGCGCACGGTCTTGATCAGGCTCAGGTCGAGGTCGCGGACGATCAGCTCGGGCTCGTGGGTGTCGCCGACCTCGCCGACGAACTTGCCCTCGGGGTCGACGAAGTAGGTCTGGCCGTAGAAGTCGTCGTCGCCGAGCGGCTCGATGCCGACCCGGTTGATCGCGCCGATGTAGTACTCGTTGGCGACCGCGCTGGCCGGCTGCTCCAGCTGCCAGAGGTAGCTGCTCAGGCCGCGGCTGGTTGCCGACGGGTTGAAGACGATCTGCGCGCCGCCCAGGCCCAGCTCGCGCCAGCCCTCGGGGAAGTGCCGGTCGTAGCAGATGTACACGCCGACCTTGCCGACCGCGGTGTCGAAGACCGGGTAGCCGAGGTTGCCGGGCCGGAAGTAGAACTTCTCCCAGAAGCCCTTGACCTGCGGGATGTGGTGCTTGCGGTACTTGCCGAGGTATCGGCCGTCGGCGTCGACCACCGCCGCGGTGTTGTAGAGGACGCCCTCCTGCTCCTTCTCGTACATCGGCAGGACCATGACCATGCCGAGCTCGGCGGCGAGGGCCTGGAAGCGCTCGGTCGTCGGGCCGGGGATCGACTCGGCGTATTCGTAGTAGGCGGCGTCCTGAACCTGGCAGAAGTACGGCCCGTAGAACAGCTCCTGGAAGCAGATCACCTTCGCGCCCTGCGCGGCGGCGTCGCGGGCATAGTCCTCGTGCGCCTTGATCATCGATTCCTTGTCGCCCGTCCAGGTGGTCTGGACGAGGGCGGCGCGAACGACGTCGGTCATGACTGCTGCCCCTCTCTAGATCAAGTCGGTGCATCCCGGGCACGGTGGCGCACCCGTGATCGTGTGTCTACTCCGAGTTATACGGCCAGCGCTAGTGTTGTTGGCTCCGCTTGGCTCCGCTTGGCTCCGCGGGCGATCGCCTGGTAACCGGTGACGAGCCAGTCGGGTTCCGGCGGCCGCAAACCCCACGGCCGACGGAACCCGACTGTCTCCTCACCGGCGGCGATCGCAAGCTTGCATGTCAGGTTCAGATGCCGTAGGACACTAACGACACACATTCGGGCGGACAATTGCCTGAACGTAACCAGTTGTTTCGGAGAGGTAATTTGCTAGCGCTCATCACCGGAGCTGTGGACGATCGCAGCGCCCGGGGGATCGCCGCGGCCGTCGGCCGTCTGGTCAGCGCCGGCGACCTGCCGGCGGGCGCCCGGCTGCCCACCGTCCGCGACGTCGCGCGCGAGCTCGGGGTCAGCCCCACCACCGTGAGCGAGGCGTGGCGCAGCCTCACCCGGGCCGGCGCCATCCGGACCCGCGGCCGCTCCGGCACCTTCGTGGCCGTGCCCGTCGTGCCCCGGCAGACCTGGCGATACTCGCAGCTGGGGTCGTCGAGGACCGGCCCGGTACGCGACCTGTCGACCGGAATCCCCGACCACGACCTGCTGCCCGACCTCACCGACGCGCTCAAACGGATCGGCGACGGCCGGCTGACCACCAGCTACCTCGACGAGCCGGTCCTGCCGATGCTCGAGACCGTGCTGCGCAACCGATGGCCGTACCCGCCCGAACGCCTCACCGTGGTCGACGGCGCCCTCGACGCGATCGACCGCATCATCGGCGCCGTGGTCAGCTTCGGCGACCACGTCATCGTCGAGAACCCGGCCTTCCCCGCCGTGGTCGACCTGCTACAGACCCTCGGGGCCACGGTGATCGGGGTGCCGATGGACGAGCACGGCATGACCCCCGACCGGCTGCACGAGGCCCTCTCCGAATACCCCGGGGTCGCCGTCTTCCTCCAGCCCCGCGCCCACAACCCGACCGGCGTCAGCATCCCGCCGGCCCGGGCCGCCGCCCTCGCCGCCGTCCTCGCCGAGTTCCCCGAGGTGATCGTCGTCGAGGACGACCACGCCGGCGACATCGCCACCGCGCCCCCGGTCAGCCTCGGCCGCCACCTGCCCGGCCGTACCGTGCACGTCGCCGGCTTCTCCAAGAGTCACGGCCCCGACCTGCGCCTCGCCGCCGTCGGCGGGCCCGCCGCGGTCGTCTCGGCCGTCGCCGACCGGCGGCTGCTCGGCCCCGGCTGGTCCAGCCGCCTGCTGCAGGGCGTGCTGCTCGACCTGCTCACCGATCCGGCCGCCGTCGCACAGGTGACGGCCGCCCGCGACGCGTACGCAGCACGGCGCTCGGCCCTGCTCGCCCGGCTCCACCAGCGCGGGGTGACCGCCACCGCCGCCGACGGCATCAACCTCTGGATGGCCGTCGACGACCAGCAGATCGCCATGGTGTCGCTCGCCGCCCATGGCATCGCGGTCGCCCCCGGCGCGCCGTTCTGTGTCACCCCGCTCGCCTCCGACCACATCCGTGTCACAGCCGGACTGGTCGCCGACGGCTTCGACGACCTCGCCGACGCGCTCGCGTCGGCCGCCATCCTGGACAGCCGCGGCAGCGGCGCCCGGGCCCGAGCGCACCCGCGCGGCTTCCGCTGAGGAGATTCCGACATGACCGACGACCTGCTGGCCCGCCACCGCGCCGTGCTCCCCGACTGGATGCCGATCTACTACGGCGACGACGCGATCGAGATCGTCGCCGGCTCCGGCCGCCGGGTCACCGACGGCGCCGGCCGCACCTACCTCGACTTCTTCGGCGGCGTGCTGACCAACATGATCGGCTACGACATCGCCGAGATCAACGAGGCGGTCCAGCGGCAGCTCGCCACCGGCGTCGTGCACACCTCGACGCTGTACCTGATCCGCGAGCAGGTCTCGCTGGCCGAGAAGATCGCCCGGCTCTCCGGCATCCCCGACGCCCGCGTCTTCCTCACCAACTCCGGCACCGAGGCCAACGAGACCGCGCTGCTCATGGCCACCAACGTGCGCCGCTCCAACCAGATCCTCGCGATCAAGAACAGCTACCACGGGCGGACGTTCGCGACCATGGCCGTCACCGGGCACCGGTCGTGGTCGTCGAGCTCGCTCAGCCCGCTGAACGTGTCGTGGCTCGCGTCCGGCGACCGGTTGCGCGGGCGGATGGCGGGCCTGTCGTCCGGCGACATCCTCGACGCGGCCGTCGATGATCTTCGTGAGGTGCTGGCGACCGTCACCGCGGGGGACGTGGCGGCGCTGATCGCCGAGCCGATTCAGGGCGTGGGCGGGTTCGTGGCCGCGCCCGACGGGGTGCTCGGGGCGTACCAGAAAGTCTTGAATGAATTTGGCATCCTGCTGATCGCGGACGAGGTGCAGACGGGGTGGGGGCGGACCGGGTCGCACTTCTGGGGGTATGAGGCGCACGGGGTGACGCCCGACCTGATCACGTTCGCGAAGGGCATCGGCAACGGGTTCGCGCTCGGCGGCGTCGTCGGGCGGGCATCCGTGATGAACGCGGTCCCGGCGATCAGCTTCTCGACCTTCGGCGGCAACCCGTTGTCGGCGGTGGCGGGGAATGCGGTGCTGGACTACGTGCTCTCGCACGACCTGCAGGCCAACGCGGCCCGCGTCGGGTCGATCCTGCTCGACGGGCTGCGCGCCCTCTCGGTGCCGATCCTGGCCGAGGTGCGCGGCAAAGGCTTGATGGTGGGCCTCGAGTTCGTGCGGGCGGGGACGTCGGAGCCGGATGCCGCGGCGACCGTGCACGTCTTCGACCTGTGCAAGGCGGGTGGGTTGCTGGTGGGCAAGGGCGGGCTGTACGGCAACGTGATCCGGATCGGGCCGGCGCTCACTCTCACCGAGTCGGAGGCGCGCGAAGGACTGGCCATCCTGGTGGACGCCATCAACCGCGTTGATGCCGAGTCGCGGATCGCGTAGTGGTGGGCCGGGCCGCGCCCTCGCTCCTGGGCGCGGCCCGGCGTCGTGCCGGCCGCCTGTCCGTTCGGCCGACCCCCGTTGAGATCTTGACGAGTTGCCGCCCGCCGGTCCCGCCATCCCGGGTGCTCTGGGGGAGGGCTGCCGGGGCGGACGGGACCGGCGGTGACTACGCTCCGTGGCGATTTAGCGGAGCCACGGAATGGACCTGTCGAGCAGCCCGCGGGTCGACAATTCGTGCCGCAGCGGAATTTTCTCGTCGATGTAGCCGTCCCAGTTGACGCCCCAGTAATTGGCGGTGTGGGTCGCCTCGCCGAGCAATTGCCGCTGGACCGGCGTGCGATTCTGCCACCATTCGCCGTCGTGGTCGATCGGCATGTCGTCGAGCGGGCGGATCCACCGGTACGTATATCCGACAAACAGCATCTTGCGGGTCACGGCGCTGCGGTTGACCGAGCGCGAGTGCCACAGCCGCCGGTCGAAGACGAACGCGTCGCCCGGGTTCGCGGTGATCTCCATGGTGCCGCGCGGGTCATGGCCGGCCTCGGTGCGCTCGAGCGTGTTGCTCAGATGGCTGCCCGGGATGACCTTGGTGGCGCCCCGGCCGGTGCGAGACAGGTCGGACAAAACGTACGCGACCTTCAGCGACAGCATCGGCCGCGTCTCGCCGCCGAGCGACTCGGGGTCGGAGTTCTGGCGGTATCCGTCCTGGTGCCAGCCCCAGCCGGGTGGCTCCTCGAACGGCGACGGCGGCGTCACGTCGAGGTGGTTGTGGTGGCTGTAGATGTTCCAGCCGGCCAGCCCCCACACGTACGGGAACGTCGCGGGATGCGTCAGCAACTCGCCGAACTGCTCGTCGCGGTCGAGGAACCCCAGCATGTGCAGGGTGCCGTCGGGCTTGAGCCGGCCGGCCTCGCGCTCGTGCGCGTAGACCCGGTCGACGGCCGCCTCGAGGCGGGCCCGATGCTCCTCGGTGAGCGCGTTGCGAATGAGCAGAATGCCCTCCCGCTGGAACTCGTCGCGTTGCTCCGGCGTGATCGCCTCGAAACCGGTCAATACCATTTGACGGTCCCCCTCAAATGTCCACTATTCGTTTTTCCCCCGGGGGATCCGGTGCTTCATGAGTAGAGACGCCGCTGGGCCGCCATTTCGTTGCAAAGTTTTCTCCCGGCTTCGTGCCAACACTCTCTGTAGCCGGGCGGTTTCGTCTGACGGCGGCGAACTTTCGCTTGATCTGAAGAAACTTGTCTTCACGATCGTCGAAACTTCTGGTTAATCTGCCCGAGGACGCCGTTTGAAGGAGACCGCAATGCCGCAGTCATTGAACCGCCGCCAACTCCTCGGGGCCGCCGCCGCAGCCGGCGCCGCCACCGCTCTCGCCGCCCCCGCCGCCGCCCAGGCCGGAGGCCACGGCCACGGCGACATCCACCGGGTCCCGCGCGACCAGATCAGCGTGCAGCTCTACACCCTGCGCGACCAGCTGGGCATCGACCTCGAGGCGAGCTTCGCCGAGCTCGTGGAGATCGGATACACCCGCGTCGAGCACGCCGGCTTCGTCGGCCGCACGGCCGCCCAGTTCCGCGCGGCACTCGACAACGCCGGCCTGCGCGCCACCTCGGGCCACGTCGGCATCCCGCAGCCCTTCGACGCGAACGCGTGGCAGAGGGCCCTCGAAGACGCCAACATCGTCGGCAACAAGTACATCGTCCACCCGTTCTTCGGGCAGGGCGCCGGTGGCCCGATCCGCGACGCCGCCGTCTACCGGGCGTTCGCCCGCGACCTCAACAAGGCCGGCGCCCTCGCGCGCCGGGCCGGGCTCGACTTCGGCTACCACAACCACCAGGCCGAGTTCCTGCGCCAGAACGGCACCTCGCAGACCGGGTACGACATCCTCACCGGCGAGACCGACCCCCGCCTCGTACACCTCGAAGTCGATCTTTTCTGGGCCTTCCGGGGCGCCCGCGACCCGGTGGATCTCATCGAGAAGCTGCGGGGCCGCATCAAGCAGGTGCACGTCAAGGACCTCGATGTGAGCGGCAGCTTCGCCGACCCCGGCGCCGGCCTCATCGACTTCGGCCGGATCTTCGCGCGCTCGAAGGAGGCCGGCCTGGTCGAGTACATCGTCGAGCGCGACGACGCCGGCACGCCGCCGCGCACCCCGGCCGACGCCCTCACGACCGCCGAGGTCGGCTACGACTTCCTGGCCGGGATCCGGTTCTGATGGTGCGCCGCAAGGCAACGATCAGCGCCGTCGGCGTGGCCGTGCTGCTGGCCTTCCCGACCGCGGCCGTGGCGCACCCGGGCCACGACCTGCCGCCGAGCTCAGATTTCCAGAAAGTCACCCTCGACGACTTTCCCGGCGAGCCGATCGCGCTCGCCGTCCTGCCCGACCGGCGCGTGCTGCACACGGCGCGTACCGGCGAGGTCCGCATCCACGAGCCGTCGACCGGCCGCAACGTGCTCGCCGCGAAGATCCCCGTCTATCAGCACGACGAGGAAGGCGTACAGGGAATTGCCCTTGACCCTGATTTCTCGCGCAACAAGTGGGTGTACGTCTACTACTCGCCGCCGCTGAACACCCCGTCGGACGACCCGTCGACGCCGACCGTCAACGAGGGCGACGCCCCCGCCGAGGGCACCGCGGCCGACTTCGCGCCGTTCAAGGGCGTCATGCGGCTGTCGCGCTACAAGCTGACCGGCAACACGCTGCAGCTCGGCACCGAGCAGAAGATCCTCGAGGTCGGCACCGACCGTGGCCAGTGCTGCCACGTCGGCGGGAAGATCGACTTCGACAGCCACGGAAACCTGTACCTGTCGACCGGCGACGACTCCAACCCGTTCTTCTCCGACGGCTACGCGCCGATCGACGAGCGGGCCAACCGCAACCCGGTCTTCGACGCGCAGCGCTCGGCCGGCAACACCAACGACTTGCGGGGAAAGTTGCTGCGGATCAAGCCCGGCCGCAGCGGCGGCTACACGATCCCGCGCGGCAACCTCTTCAAGCCCGGAACGCCGAAGACCCGTCCGGAAATTTTCGCGATGGGTCTGCGCAACCCGTTCCGCTTCACCGTCGATCCGACCAGCGACGTCGTCTACCTGGCCGACTACTCGCCGGACGCGCAGGTGGCGAACCCGGCGCGCGGTCCCGCCGGTCAGGGCCGCTGGATGGCGATCAGCAAGCCCGCCAACTACGGCTGGCCTTACTGTGTCGCCCCCGACCAGCCGTACGTCGACTACGACTTCGCCACCGGCGTGTCCGGCGCCCCGTTCAACTGCGCCGCCCCCGTCAACGAATCGCCGCACAACACCGGCTTGCGCAATCTTCCCCCGGTGCAGAAGGCACAGGTCATCTACTCGTACGCCCCGAGCACCCAGTTCCCCGAGCTCGGAACGGGTGGGATCGGGCCGATGGGCGGACCGGCCTACGACTACGACCCGCGCCTGCGGTCGGCGATCAAGTGGCCGGCATCGTTCGACGGCCTGCCACTGTTCGCCGAGTGGACCCGCGACTACGTCAAGGCGTTCCACCTCGATCGGCGCAACAACGTCACCCAGATCGACGACGTCATCCCGGAGCTGGTCTTCGACAACCCGATGGACCTCGAGTTCGGCCCCGACGGCGCGCTCTACGTCCTCGAGTACGGCGACGGCTACTTCGCCGAGAACCCCGACGCCCAGCTGTCCCGGTTCGACTTCGTCCGCGGCAACCGCACCCCGATCCCCGTCGCGAGCGCCACGCCGACCTCCGGCCAGGCCCCGCTGACGGTGTCGTTCTCCAGCGCCGGCACCGCGGATCCCGACGGCGACGCCCTGCGCTACGCGTGGGACTTCAACGCGGACGGCAAGGTCGACTCGACCGCGCCCAACGCGTCCTACACGTTCACCACCAACGGCAACTACCGTCCCGTCCTCAAGGTGACCGACTCGACCGGCCGCTCGGCCGCCGCCGAGGTCATCCTCCCGGTCGGCACGCTCGCGCCCGAGGTCTCCTTCGTGACCCCCACGGAAGACCAGCCGTTCAGCTTCGGCGACACCGTGACCTACGAGGTCGCGGTGACCGACGACGCCCCGATCGACTGCGCCCGGGTCACCGTCACCTACATCCTCGGCCACGACCAGCACGGCCACCCGCTGTCCACGTCGTCCGGCTGCACCGGCCAGATCACCACGTTCGTCGACGCCGGCCACGCGGGCGCCGGCAACCTCACGGCGGTGTTCGTCGCCTCGTACACGGACACCGGCACCCCGCCCCAGACCGGAAGCGCGACGGTGGTCCTGACCCCTGCCGCCTGATCCCGCGACAGCGAGCCGGCCGGGCCGTCATGGCCCGGCCGGCCCGTGCGAGGATGCCCCGCATGACCACGCGCCAACAGGCATCCGAGGCTGTGTACGACGACGGCTGGCGCTTCCTGCTCGGCACGCTGCGCACGTCGATCCCGGTCACCTCGCTGGCGGTGGCGGCGTCCGTGGCGGCCCGCGCCGTCGAGGCCTGCGGCGCGGACGCCCTCGACATCCCGGCGGTGCGCCCCTTCTGGGCGGCGATCACGGGCGGCGAGGCCCCGCCGATCTGGTTCCAGCAGATGGACGCGCCGCGCCCCCAGCGCAACCGCATCCACCTCGACATCTGCGTCCCGCATGACGAGGTCCCCGCACGCATCGAGGCGGCCTTGGCGGCCGGCGGCCACCTGGTGTCCGACACCTACGCGCCGGCGTTCTGGGTCCTGGCCGACCCCGAGGGCAACGAAGCCTGCATCACGACCTGGCAGGGCCGCGACTAGGCGGCGGCCCGCACCGCCCGGTACGTCGCGATCTCCGCGGCCGGCAGCGGCCGCGCGAAGTGGTACCCCTGCGCATACCGGTACCCCAGCCGATGCAGCTCCTCCGCCTGCGCGGCCGTCTCCACCCCTTCGGCCACCGCTCGCAGCCCCATCCCGTCGCAGATGCCGATCAGCGCGGCCACGACGACGGCCGCGTGGCCGTTGTCGGTGACGTCGTCGACGAATGACTTGTCGACCTTCAGGATGTCGGCGGGGCAGGTGCGCAGCAGGCCCAGCGACGAGTGGCCGGTGCCGAAGTCGTCGAGGGCGATGTTCACGCCCAGCGCGGCGATCGCCTTCAGCTCGGCCAGGGCCGTGCCGCCGTCGAAGACGGCCGTCTCGGTGACCTCGACGGTGAGGGCGCCCGGCGCCAGGCCGGTGCGGCGCAGGACCTGGTCGACCTCGGCGGCGAAACCGGCCTCCCGCAACTGGCGGGCCGACACGTTGACGCTGACCGTCCGCGGCGCGGCGTCACCCAGCTCGAGCCGCCAGGAAACAGCCTGCCGGCAGGCCTCCTCGAGGATCCACGCGCCCAGCGGGACGATCAGGCCGGTGCGCTCGGCTGCCGGGATGAACTCGACCGGGCTGATCGTCCCCCAGCGGACCAGCGCCTCGACGCCGTGCAACGCGCCGGACGGCAGCGAGACGATCGGCTGGTAGAGCAGGTGCAGCTCGCCGGCGTCGAGGGCGGTGCGCAGGTCGGCGGCCAGCCGGGACTGTTCGGCGCTGCGCTGGTCCATCACCGGGTCGTAGCGCACGAGCCGGCCCTTGCCCTGCCCCTTCGCCGAGTACATCGCGACGTCGGCGCGGCGCAGCAGCTCGCCGGCGGTGTCGCCGTGACGGGCGGGCGCCAGGCCGATGCTCGACTCGACGACCAGGTCGTGGCCGCCCGCGCGCACGGGCAGCCGCAGCTCGGCGGCGACCGCCGCCAGCGGCGCGGTGTCGTCGCCGAGCAGCAGCAGGGCGTACTCGTCGCCGCCGAGGCGGGCCACCATGCCGCCGGCGGGGAGCTGCGCGGCGATGCGTTCGCCGACGGCGATGATCAGGGCGTCGCCGACCGCGTGGCCGAGGTCGTCGTTAATCGCCTTGAAGTCGTCGAGGTCGATCAGGGCGACCGTCACCGGCTCGCCGGCCGCCAGCGCCGCGGTGATCTCACACGTGAGCACGGTGCGGTTGGGCAGGCCGGTGAGAACGTCGTGGGTGGCCTGGTGGGCCAGCTCGCGGCCGCGGGCGTCGAGGTCGTCGAGCAGCCGTACGTTGTCCCGCAGCGCGACCACCTGCCGGGCGGCGACGAGCAGCGTGACGGTGACCGAGCCGATCGCGACGGCGACGAGGCCGGTGGCGTGCGTGATCGCGCCGAACAGCAGCAGCCCGCCGGTGGCCAGCACGGCGGTGTACGGCATGACGCTGAGCCGCCGGGGGACCGGGCGGGGGAGGGGACGGCCCGTGCGGGTGGCGCGCGTCTGCCGCTGTGCCGCGAGGACGACCAGCAGGCAGGTGGTCGACAGGGTCACGGCGCCGGAGTTCACGTACGGATGGGCGGCCGCCAGCGGCGCCAGTGACCCGCCACCCGCGCCGACCGCGCCGGTCAGCGCCAGGACGTGCAGGGCGCGCCGGTCGATCGGGCCGGTCCCGGTGAACGCCACCTTGACGAACGCGAACACGCATACGCAGCCGGCGCCGATCAACACGAGGACGGCGGTGGCCCCGCCCGCGCTGTCGTCCATCCACTCGCTCCAGCGCGGGTAGATCAGGTGGACGCTGAAGGTCAGCACCGTGACGATGACCGCCGCGATGTCCAGGCCGAAGCGCGCCCACTCGATCCGCGCCCGGCGCGCCCCGGGGATGCGCATCAGTCCCAGCAGCATCACCAGCAGCCCGGCCACGTCGATGACCGCGGTGAGCTCGCTGATCCGCTGCCCGGTCTCGTCGCCGCTGAAGTAGTCGCGGGCGCTGCCGGCCGCGCCGAGGCCCATCAGCACCATGCCCACCGACATGTACCGCCAGAACGCCCGGCCCTGCCCGCCCGCGCGCCACGAGACGATCACGGAGATCGGCACCGAGCCGAGCAGCGGGAGCCAGCCGAGGACCGCCGGGATCCGGTGGACCAGCCCGGCCGCGAAGATGGTGGTCGCCGCCACGACCAGGGACACGCAGGCGGCCACGGCGCGGCTGGTCCTCACACCGTCCCCATCGGCCGGGGAGGGCGGTGGTCTGAGCATTCGCCGCGCGGCGCGTAGGGTCCACGTGTGAAAGATCTGCTCCACGGCCTCGATCTGGTCGACGATCCGGACGTCCTGGAGAGCCTCAGCCACGACGAGGCGGAGTGGGCGCCCTTCGGGAAGGCGGTCGCGGCCGTCCGGCCGAGAAACACCGATGACGTACGGCGGGTGGTCGCCGCGTGCGCGCAGCGGAACATCCCGATCGTGTCCCGCGGCGCCGGGACGGGCCTGTCCGGCGGCGCGAACGCGGTCGACGGCGCGCTGATCCTCGACCTGTCGAAGATGAACCGGATCGTCGAGATCGACGCCGGGAACATGACCGCCACCGTCCAGCCGGGCGTGGTCAACGACGACCTGAAGGCCGCGGTCGCCGAGCACGGCCTCTGGTATCCGCCCGACCCGGCCAGCGCGCCCTGGTCGACGATCGGCGGCAACGTCGCCACCAACGCGGGCGGCCTGTGCTGCCTCAAGTACGGCGTGACCCGCGACTACGTGCTCGGCCTGGAGGCCGTCGTCGGCGGGCCGGCCGGCGAGTACGGCACGGTCGTGCGGCTGGGCCGGCGCACCACCAAGGGCGTCAGCGGCTACGACCTGGCCGGCCTGTTCACCGGGTCGGAGGGCACCTTCGGCGTGATCACCGAGATCACCGTACGGCTGCGCCCGGCCCGCCGCGAGGCCCCGCGCACGGTCGTCGGCGCGTTCGCGAGCGTCGTCGCGGCGGGGGAGGCGGTCGCCGCGATCACCCGGGCGGGCCTGCTCCCCGCCGCCCTCGAACTGCTCGACCGCACCTGCCTGCGCGCCGTCGAGGAATGGAAGCACCTGGGCCTGGAGTCCGACGCCGCCGCGCTGCTGCTGGCCCAGCTCGACGCGCCCGGTCGCGCCGGCGACGAGGAGGCGGCCGCGGTGGCCGGCGTGTTCCGCGCGGCCGGGGCCCTGTGGGCCGAGCAGTCCACCGACGAGATCGAGGCCGAGGCCCTGTTCGCGGCGCGCCGCCTGGCGTATCCGGCCCTGGAACGGCTCGGTCCCGTGCTCACCGAGGATGTCTGTGTGCCGCGCTCACGCGTACCCGGGATGTTGTCCTCGATCGAAGCGATCGCCGCGCGGCATGGCACGACCATCGCGACGATCGCGCACGCCGGCGACGGGAACCTGCACCCGATGATCCTGGCCCCGGCCGGCGACGACGACGCGAAACGGGCGGCGCAGGCCGCGTTCGAAGACATGCTGACCGCCGCGATCGCGATGGGCGGCACGGTGACCGGCGAGCACGGTGTCGGCCTGCTGAAACGCTCCGGCATGCGGCAGGAGCTGTCGCCCGCGGTGCTCGCCATGCAGGTCGCCGTGAAGCAGACCCTCGACCCGCTGAACCTCTTCAACCCCGGCAAAGTTGTCGGCTGACCGACCGACCTCTCGACCGCGCATGTGTTCACTGAGAGTATCGACGGCCTCACCACTGGCTGGAGGGCTCGTGATCACGGTTCTCTTGGTGCGGCACGCGGACATCGACCTTCCACCGGCCTCCGCCGACCCGCCGCTGAACGCCACCGGGCGGGCGCGGGCCGAGGCCCTCGCCCGCGTTGTCGGCCGTGCGGGGGTGACGGCCGTGTTCACCTCGGCGCTCACCCGCACCAAGCAGACCGTGGCGTCGGTGGGCATCGAGTCACGGGTCATGCCGGACGACGTCGCGCCGCGCATCAGAGCCGGTGAGTTCGGCGACGTCGTGCTGATCGCCGGCCACAGCAACACCGTTCCCGAGGTCATCGCCGAGCTGGGCGTGGCGGCGCCCCCGGTCATCGGCGAGACCGAGTTCGACAATCTGTTCGTCGTCACCGTCAGCGACGACGCCGCCCTGCTCTCCCTGAAGTACGCGACCGAGATCCGAGGTGCGCCATGTCCACCAGCCGCCGACTGAACTGCATCACGCCGCCCTACATCCTGAACCGGCTCCTCGACAGCGACAACGCCGAGATCCGCGCCGCCGCCCTCGCCACGCTGCTCACCACCGCGCGGCTGCGCGGCCAGCGCGAGGTGCGCGGCCTGATCGCCGGCGCCCTCGCCTCGCCCGGCGACGGGCGGCGCAGCATCTTCGACTGCGAGCACGGGACGTTCCTGCCGTTCGCCACGCTCGCCCGCTCCGAGGACGACGGGCCGGTCGCCGACGAGTCGGTCAACCGGGCCTTCGACGGGTTCGGCGCGACCCGCGACTTCTACCGCGACATCTTCGACCGCAACTCCATCGACGGGCGCGGCATGCGCCTGCAGGGGTACGTGCACCGCGGCGACCGCTACAACAACGCGTTCTGGGACGGCCAGGAGATGGTGTTCGGCGACGGCGACGGGCAGGTCTTCGCCGACTTCACCGGCTCGCTCGACGTGATCGCGCACGAGCTCGGGCACGGCGTCACCGAGCACACCGCGAACCTCGAGTACCGCACCCAGTCCGGCGCGCTCAACGAGTCGATGTCCGATGTGGCCGGGTCGATCGTGAAGCAGTGGCACCTGGGGCAGACCGCCGAGCAGGCCGACTGGCTGATCGGGCCCGAGGTGTTCACGCCGAGCATCGACGCCGACGCGCTGCGGTCGATGAAGGCGCCGGGCACCGCGTTCGACAACAAGCTCTTCGGCAAGGACCCGCAGCCCGACCACATGGACCGCTACATGGACCTGCCGGACACCGAGGACGGCGACTACGGCGGCGTGCACATCAACTCGGGCATCCCCAACAAGGCGTTCTACCTGGTGGCGAGCGGCATCGGCGGCAACTCGTGGGAGGCGCCGGGGCACATCTGGTACGAATCGCTGAAGGCGTCCACGGCGACCACGCAGTTCCAGGAGTTCGCCGACACGACGCACGCCAAGGCCGGCCAGCTGTACGGCGCGGGCGGCGCCGAGCAGCAGGCGGTCGCCGCGGGCTGGGAGGAAGTGGGCATCGGCATCACGCCGCCGCCGGCGAGCCCGAGGCGCCGCTGAGGGCGCCCCGGGCGTCGGTCTCATCGGTAGCGGTAGGCGCGGGTGATCGTCTCGGCCACGGTGTTGCCGGCGGTGTCCGTCGCCGCCGCGCGCAGCGAGACGAACCCGTGTCCGCGCGGGTGCTGCACCAGCGCCACCGCCTTCTCCCCGATCCGTACGACGACGAGGCGCTTCCACGTCCGGCCGTCGTCGAAGGACGCGTCCACGCTCAGGCTGCGCGTGGTCGCCCGGGCGGCCCCCACCTGCCGGTCCAATGAGATCGGCAGGGCCAGGGGCCGTCCGGCCTTCGTGGCGCCGGCGACGTCGAGGTCCGGCGAGAACCGGATCGCGGTCATCGGCAGGTTCACCAGCTTGCCGTCCGGCACGTGCGCCGACCGGAACGTCCACTCCGCGTCGACCACGGTGGAGAGTGTGAACGCGGGGTCACTGGTGAACACCGCGCGCACCCGGTAGTCGCCCGCCGCCGCCGGGACCTGAGCGGCCTGCGGCGTCTCGGACGACTGCGCGACCTGCGTGCCGTTGCGGTAGATCCGCACGTCGGCGTGGCCGCCGCGGACGAACCGGAAGCCCTCGTGGCCGCTGCCGTCGCCGTGCAGCGGGCCCGGCCCGCCCATCGTGTCGCCCCAGTAACGGGCGGCGTACTGCTGGCCGAACTCGGGCTCCGGGAAGACCGGCCCCTGGACACCGCCGGCCCATTTCACCGTGTAGGCGCGGCCGGGCTGCCACGAGGTCCAGTCGGACTCGTAGTGGGTGTAGCCCGGCTGCCCGCTGGAGACCAGCCACTCGGCCTGCTGATCCCGGTTGAAATATTCGACGACCGTGCCCGGCACGTCGTAGTTGAAGCTGAGCGGGCTCTGTCGTGCGTCGGAGCTGCGATACACGGCCGAGTTTCCGGGCGCGCGCGCAACGACAAGGCGATTGACGCGTACGCCGGGCACGTCCGCGCCGATCTGCGACCGCACCCGGGCGAAATCGCCGTCGCGGAGCGCTTTCGTCTTGCCGGCCATCATCTTTCCGCGTTCGTAGAAGTAGACCCGGTAGACGGCCGGGCTGTTCACCGGCGAGCCGTCGACGAGGCGCGCCCACGACCCGGACAGGTAGGACACGAAACCGGGCGCCTTGGCGCCACCCTGGGCCGGGCCGGTGCTCAGCCGCGCGAAATTCACGTTCATCAGAACGCCGTACGGGTCGTTGCTGCCCCAGATCTCCGGCGCTTTCGTGCGGATCGTCCAGCCCGCCTCGTGGTAGGTGGGCACGGCCCGCTTGTCGGCGACGGTGATCGCCACCGGCTTGGCGGCCCGGGGGTCCATGATGATCGTGCGGTCCTGGTCGAGCACCAGATCCGGGTCGACCAGCGAGGTGATCGCCGGGTCCTCCTCGCTGCCGGTGAGCAGGTAGGACTGCGCGACGTAGTGGCCGGGGCTCACCGGCACCTGCAGGTCGTCGCCCGTGTGCGCGAAAGCGGTGACCGACTGCTGGTCCAGGTCGGTGAGCATGGTGACCCAGCGCGGGTTGTCGCCGGTCACGCCGGGGGTGCGGATGGTCAGGAGGCGCCGCTCCAGGTACATCGCGATCGGCGTCTGCACCCGCAAGTTTCCGGCCGTCGCGGTCAGTTCGCCGCCGTAGGGCTGGTTCGGCAGATCCGCGGCCGGGTGCGCGGACACGGTCACCGTGGCGACCCCGTTCGCGGGCACAGTGACAGTCGCGGCGCTCAGCTGGAAAGTTTCGCCGGGCGCATTCGTGCGCAGAGCCAGGCTCAGCGTCACCGGCGTCGCGCTGCTGTTCGCGTACGTGACGGCTTGTTCGTGAACTTTCGTGTCGCGCGCGAAACCGACGCTGACCGGGTCGGCGGTGACCGGCTGGTCGAGGGCGCGCGCCACGTCGACCAGTCCGGCGCCCTGCTCGTAGGGGCCGAGGTCGGCGCTCGGGTCGGCCGCGGCGGTCAGGGTCGCCTTGAGCCGGGCGGCGCGCCACTCCGGGTGCTGCTGCGCGAGCAGGGCGGCGGCCCCGGCGACGTGCGGTGTCGCCATCGACGTGCCGGAAAGCGACGCGTACGCATCGTTGCCGTCGATCGGCGGAAACTCGCCGTCGGCGGAGCGGGCAGCCACGATGGATACTCCCGGACCGGTGATGTCCGGCTTGACCGCGGCGTCCTCGGCGCGCGGCCCCTTGCTGGAGAACGACGCCAGAATTTTCGTCTTGGTCACGGCGCCCACGGTCAGCGCGTCGTCGGCGCTGCCCGGCGACCCGATCGTGCTGTCGCCGTACTCGCCGTCGTTGCCGGCCGCGATCACGAAAAGAATCCCGTACTTCGCGGACAGGTCGTTCACCGCCGCCTCGAGCGGGTCGATGTCCGGCGTGTCGGGGGAGCCCAGGCTGAGGTTGGCGACCGCGGCGCCCTGCTCGGCGGCCCACGCCATGCCGGCCAGGATCGCCGACTCGGGGCAGCCCTCGAGGCCGCAGACCTTGGCGCTGAGCAGTTTCGCGCCCGGCGCGACCCCCCGGTACTTCCCGCCCGAGGCCGCGCCGGTGCCGGCGATCGTCGAGGCGACGTGCGTGCCGTGGCCGACGTGGTCGAGCAGGTCGCCCGAGCCGGTGAAGTCGGCCGCCCCGGCCACCTGCCCGGCCAGGTCGGGGTGGTCGAGGTCGACGCCGCTGTCGATGACCGCGACCTTGACGCCCGTGCCGGTGAGCCCGGCCTGCCAGGCGGCGGGCGCGCCGATCAGCGGCACGCTGACGTCGAGGGTGGGCCTGCGCAGCCCGTCCAGCCAGACTTTCGTGATTCCGCCGCGCAGATTTCCGGCGGTGGTCAGGCTTCTCCACAGGTCGGCCGGCTTGCGGCGGTCCTGCTCGTAGGCGGTCACGCCGACGTCCGGCAGATGCTTGGTCTTGCGCGCGCCGGCCGGGGCGGCTGTGCCCGCGATGAGCAGCGGGAGCGTGCGGCGGGTGTCGTCGTAGCCGAAGCGCAGCAACGCCGACACGTCGAAGAGCCGGTCGTCGAGGCGGCCGCTGGCCAGCAGCCCCGCGGCGTCGGCCGGGACGACCCGCACGTCGTTGCCCGCGCTCGAGGTGAGGAACGGGATCCCCTCCCGGCCGGGCGCCGGGTCGACGTCCACGGCGGTCTGCCCGGCGACGCTGCGTACCCGTACGGTGTCGCCGGTGATCAGGGTGACCGCCCGTGATGAGGCGGCGAAGGCCGGCCCGGTCGCCGCGGTGGCGGCGCCGCTCCCGGCGGTCTGCGCGGCGGCGAGGCCCCCGCCGGGCATGGCGGACCAGGCCGCGACGCCCGCCAGGGCCAGCACGGCCGTGGTGCGAACCAGTCGCATGTTTCTCCTCTGTTTCCCCGCGCCGATCGGCGCTTGGCGGGCAACCTACGCAGCAAATCCACAGAGGAAAATGTCATTCCGGCGCCGTGGCGACTGTTGGACAGTCCCCTTTCGCGGGGTTGCCCGGGTGGCGGATGATGGCCGGGTGAGGAAGCGGGCGCCGGAGCGGGACCGCGACCTGCCGGAGGCGAAGGAAGCGGCGGTCGGTGGCACGGCCGTGCCGCTGTCCAACCAGATGCTCCTGCGCGCCATGACCCGGCCCGGCGATGCGCTGGAACGTGACGCCGAGCGGGGCGGCGAGGCCCGGGAGACCGACCGCGGCGGCGGGTTGCTGCCCCGTGGGGTCGTCGAGACGCTTGCGGCCGCCGGCCGGCCCCTCGACGGCGCGACCATGGCCGCGATGCAGCAGCGGTTCGGCCGGGACTTCTCCGGTGTCCGGGTGCATACCGACGGCGCGGCGACCCGGTCGGCCGGCCAGGTCGGCGCGGCCGCGTACACGGTCGGGCCGGACATCGTGTTCGGCGCCGGGCAGTACGCGCCGGGCACGGCCGGCGGCGACCGCCTGCTCGGCCACGAGTTGGCCCACGTGGTGCAGGGCGGGTCCACGCTCAAGCGCTTCCACCTGCCGCACGGCGCCCACCAGGGCGCCAAGTGGGACGAGACGTCGAAGATAGCCGGCACCTACGCCGCCATGCTGGCCACGATCCGATCGATCGTCGCGGCCTCGGTCTCGTACGGCACGACGGTCAACATGGACACCTTCGTCGAGAACTGCGGCGGAAACTCGGCCGGCCGCAAGATCTCCAAGACGCTGGGCTCGGACATGCCGACGGTCAAGTCCATGCTGCTGCCGCGCTATCTGCTGACCAGCCGCGCCGGCCTGCTCGACATGCGGCATTTCTTCCAGCTGCTCTACATCTCCCATTTCGTCTCGGCGGTGTCGCCCGGCACCAACGGCAACCGGTCGGCCACCCGGCAGGGCCGCGAACACGAGCTGGAGGCCGAGTCGGAATCGCGGTTCGGCGCCGAGGACGCCACCTCCAACGCCATGGGGGCGTACACCGGCAGCCGCCTGGCGGGCCGGCCGCAGTCCGACGACCTGATCGACACCATCAAGGACATGCTCGACCGCTGCGACCCCGTCGACTTCGTCTCGCTCAGCTCGGTCAGCCAGTCGGCGGTCCTGCACTTCTACGGCGACGTGGTGAACGACCCGAAGCCGAAGAGCCCCGGCGACATGATCCCCGCCAACCAGAACGAGTCCGCGGTCCCGCCCCTGCTGACCATCCCGGAGTTCGCGGGCAAGGAGCGCTCGTTCCCGTTCGTGATCGACCCGGACGATCCCAAGACCATCACCGACACCGACTTCCTCAAGGGCGCGCTGAGCGTCGACGACGATGACGACGTCCGCGAGTTCACGTTCACCCAGCGGCCCGAGGTGATCAAGCTGCTCACGCCGCACGAGAAGGTGCGGATGGCGGAGCTCGCCTTCGAAGGCTGGGTGGCCGACGGCGACATCGACGCGATCGAGGTGCTCTACACCAGCGCGACCCCGGCCGAGAGGTCGATGATCAGGAAGGCGATCGACCCCAGCGACCTCATCAGCGGCGACCAGGAATCCCGCCTCGAGGCGATCTTCGCCCGGTGAGGCAATGAGGTTTGTCAGGCCGGCCAGGGCTGATCGGTCTCGACCGGATGCGTGTAGTCGACGCCCGGCACGTCGAAGCCGTACAGCGCCCGGAACTGCGTGCGGAACCAGTCGATGTCGGCGAGTTCGTCGACCGTCTCGGGGGCGATCGCCTGCCAGCGCTTGGTGACCCCGGCCTGCACCGCCGGGTCGAGCTCCCATCGGTCGAGCCGCGCCCGCCCCTCGTCGTCCATGTCGAACGGCCGGGCGCCGGTCAGTTGCTCCCACAGCTGCACCGACTGCTCGATCGGGGACTGCAGCCGCTCGCCCAGCTCGCCGCGCAGCATGCTGACGTAGAGCGCGATGCTGGGGATCGCGGTGGAGGCCTGGGTGACCGCGGCCCCGTTCACCACCGTCAGCGCCCGGCCGCCGCGCGGCGTGAGCTGCGCGTCGAGCTCGCGGGCCGTGGCCTCGAGGTTGGCCTTGGCCGCCCCGATGGTGCCGTTGCGGTAGATCGGCGCGTTCAGCTCGGAGCCGATGTACGTCAGCGCGACCGTCCGGAACCCGTCGCGCAGCAGCCCTCGCTCGGACAAGGCTTCGATCCAGCGCGACCAGTCCTCGCCGCCCATCACCCGTACGGTCGCGTCGGCCTCGGCCTCGTTGGCCGGCTCCAGGGTGACCTCGCGCAGCGACGGTGTCCCCTCGATGTCGAACTCGAGGGTCTTGGTGACGTACGTGCGGCCGAGCGGTTTGATCACGGACTGGTAGGTGTCCCCGCTGCGCGGGTCGGTGCGCCGCGGCGCCGCCACGCTGTAGATCAGGTAGTCGATGCCGCCGAACCGCTCGGCGATCAGGTCGAGCGCCTGCGTCTTGGTTGTGTCGGCGAACGCGTCGGCGTTGAGGAACGAGAAGTCGCAGCCGAGCTCGCGGGCGATCGCGTCGGTGGCGATGGTGCGGTACCAGCCGGCGGTCGCGCTGCGCCGCCCGGCGGGCCGCTCGAAGCCGATGCCGAGCCCGCGGATGCCGTGCCGGACCAGCCCGGCGATCGTCGCCGACAGGCCGTACCCGGCGCTGGAGCCGATCACCAGCGCGACCGGCCCGGGCGTCGCCGCGTCACGCGGCGCCCCGGCCTCGGCGCGCATCCGCGCGACGCTCTCGACGCACCCGGCGGGGTGCGAGTCGAGCAGGAGAAACCCGCGGCCGGTGGGACTCACGATGCGCTCGGACATGGTCCGTAGCGTAGCGGTGGATCACCGCCGCGCCACCCATCCCGATCGGGTAATCCGCCATGTTCGACGGCCGCGCTACGCCGCCAACTCCCCGAGGCCCATCACCGCGAGGATCCGGAGCAGCTGAGGACTCGCCCGCTCCAGGCGCAGCCGGCGGTCGTGCTCGCGCATCCGCTCGTCGACCCGCGCCAGCGCGTGCAGCCCCGCGGCGTCGATGAAGGTCAGCTCGCCGACGTCGACGACCAGGTCGGCGCCCGGGTCGATCGTGCGCACGAGCGCCCCTTCCAGGGCAGCCGCCGTGGCCAAGTCGACCTCGCCGCGCAGTCGTACCGTCGCCATGTCGACCTCTTCGCGCACTCGTGCCGTCGTCATGGCGTGAAGAGCGCGCGCAGTGGTCGTGTCGTTACACCGCGGTCGGGATCAGTCGGCGCGGCCCGCGTGCACCGCGGCGGCGCCGGTGCGGATCATGCTGTGCCAGCGCAGCCGGCCCCCGAGCAGCGCCGCCACCGTCGACTGGATGACCACCAGGTACATCAGCTGGCGGTAGACCAGCTGTTGCAGTGGCAGGCTCCAGAGCGGGCCGAGCCGTTCCCCGTCGAGACGCAGGGCCACCGCCGCTGTGGCGGTCTGCACGGCGGTGAAGCCGGCCCAGACGGCGGCGGCCTTGCCCCACGGCAGGAAGGCGACGCTGTAGAGCCCGCACACGTCGATCACGGGCGCGGTCAGCGGCAGCAGGACCTGGAACAGAAGCAGATAGCCCAGCCCGCGCCGGCCGAGGCGGCCCGGCGCGCCGCGTTGGAGCACCGCGCGGCGGTGCTTCCACATGGCCTGCATCGTGCCGTAGCACCAGCGGTGGCGCTGCCGCCAGAGCTGGCGGAGGGAGGCAGGCGCCTCGGTCCAGGCGACCGCGCGGGGCTCATACACGACCAGCCACCCGGCGCGCAGCACGGCCATGGTGAAGTCGGTGTCCTCGGCCAGCGTCTCCGCCGGCACGCCGCCGGCATCGTGTACCGCGGCGCGGCGGAACGCGCCGATGGCGCCCGGCACGGTCGGCATGCAGCGGGCGATCTCGAACATCCGCCGGTCCAGGTTGAAGCCGATGACGTACTCGAGATGCTGCCACCGGCCGAGCAGGCCACCACGATTGGCGACCTTGGCGTTGCCCGAGACCGCGCCGACGCGGGCGTCGGCCAGCGGCTGCACGAGGCGGCCCACGGCGCCGGGCTCGAGGACGGTGTCGCCGTCCACAAGCACGAGGATGTCGCCGCGCGCGTGCCGGATGCCGGTGTTGAGGGCCGCGGGCTTGCCCGCGTTGGCCTGCCGGACGACGTGCACTCCCGGCAGTCCGAGGCGCTCCACGATGGGGGTGGTGTCGTCGGTCGAGCCGTCGTCGACCACGATGATCTCGACCGACGGGTAGTCGCTGGCGACCAGCGAACGGACCGTCGCGGCGATGTTGGCAGCCTCGTTGTACGCCGGCACGACGACGCTGACCGGCCCGAGGTAGCGCAGTGGCCCGCGGTGCCGGCGCCGTACCCGCCGGACGTGCACGGCCGCCGTGACGAGTTGAACGGCGAGGCGGAGCAGGCCCAGGGCCACGGCGACGATCATCGCGACGGTCAGGATCCGGGCCAGCCCGGCGGCGGCGACCTGGGCGGCCCGCAGCGCCTGCCCGCGCCATCGCTGGCCGGCGGGCGCGCCGGGCGCGGGCGGCAGGCCGAGCGCCTGCGAGACGGTGACGAAGCGGTAGCCCTGGGCCTGGAGCCGGGGGATGGCCCGGTCGAGCGCGGCCACGGTCTGGGCGCGGTCGCCGCCGCTGTCGTGCAGCATGACGATGCCCGGCCGGACCTCACGGGCGATCGCGTCGGCGCCGGGCTTGCGCCAGTCGCCGGTGTCGTGGTCGGTCAGCACGAGCAGGTACCCGGGACCGGCCTCGCGCCACGCGGTTTGCTCGGCGGCGGTGAGCGCCTCCGGCGACGACGAGTACGGCAGGCGCAACAGCACGGGCCGGGTGCCGACGGCCGCGGCGACGGCGTTGCCGGTGAGGGTGAGCTCCAGGCGCATCCGCCAGGCCGGCGTCCCGGCGCTGACGTGGGTGAACGTGTGCGAGCCGACCTCGTTGCCGCCGGCCACGACCTGGCGGGTGAGCTCCGGGTGCTCGTTGACCCGCGAGCCCACCTCGAAGAACGTGGCGTGGGCGCGGTGCTTGGCAAGGACGGCGAGGATGCGGGGGGTCCATTGCGGGTCGGGGCCGTCGTCGAAGGTCAGCGCGATGGTCTTGGCGGGCAGCGCGCGGCTGGTCACCCGCCCGTCGGCCTCCAGGCGCTGGACGGCAGCGCCGGCCGTGGACGCGGCGGGCGCCGGTGTGTTGTCGGCCGCCGGCGGATCGCCTCCCTCGGCGCCGGCGTGCGTGACGTACCCGTTGAGGCTGAGCTCGGCCAGCAGGACGAGCATGGCGAGCGCGAGCAGGACCCAGTGGGCGCGTGGCTCGTGCCGGAGGACCCGCTTGCCCACGTCACTTCTTCCGGGACGGTCGCACGCTGGGGGATCGGCCGTGGCTGCGGGGATGAGCCGACGCGGAGGCGCTCGGCGTGGCCGAGGCGGAGACGCTGGTCGCCGTCGGCGCGGCGGGCCTGGTGGTGGCGGTGGGCCGCGCCCTGGTGGTGGTGGCGGCGGGCGTCGTGGTGGCGGTGTACGTCCGTGGCGGCGCGGGATGCCCGGCCGCAGCGGGCCAGCCGGGCACGCCCGCTCCGCCCGGCCCGGTGAATCCGGCCAGCAACGCGACGGCGGCCGCCACCAGCAGCAGCCCGCCGGCGACGCCGGCGGCCACGAGGACGCGGCGCCGCCGGCCGGACCGGTCGACGAAAACGGGATCGACGATCATTCCTTGCCGCCGGGGTGGCTCGGGGTGGTGGCGTGCGGGGTCGGATGTGCGGGGGTCGCGCGGTGCGAGCCGGACTTACCGGGCGCGGTGGTCGTCGCGGCAGGCGTGGGCGAGACGGCGCCGGTCAGGCCGGCGCAGTACCGCCCGACCTGGTCCTCGCCGCCGGCCGCGGCGATCAGGTCGCGCCGGTCCCGGCCGTTCATCGGGTGGTCGCCGCCGACGGCCTCCCGCCATGCCACGCACCAGGCGAGCTGCTGCGCCGGCACAGTGGTGGGGGTGGCGGTGGCCGTCGGCGACGCTGTGGTGGCGGGCGTGGCCGGGTTGGAGGTAGCCGCCGGCTGCGGGGCCGGCGAGGTGGGGCCTGTTCCCGGCGCCGGCACGCCGAGCGCCGAGAACAGGCGGTGCGCGCGCTGCTGGACCGCGGAGGGGAGATTTCCGGTTCCTGCCGCCACAGCGGTGCCGGCGACGCCGAGGACGGCGAGGGCCGTCGCGATGCTCACGACGATCGTCCTCGTGGACGCCGGCACGTGGACACGGATGCCTCCCCTTCGTCTCGTGGTCTGCGCAGCGCGGCGACGCTCCGCGGCGAGAGCGGCGGCCACGGACTGCTCGGCGCTCCGGTCTCCCGCTGTGGCGGGAGCCCGCAGAGCGTCGAGCAGGTGGTCGAGGCCGGGGCTTGCGGGCCCGGCCCGGCCGCCCGCGGCCAACCGGTCGGCCTCGTCGAGGCCGCTCCGGCCAGCTCGCCATGTACGCATCGCACGCAGGAGAGCGTTGCGGGGTCGCATCCTGTTACACCCCCTTCCGGGATTCGTGGAGATTTTCCCCGGCGCGGTCGCGGACCTGCGGGTCGGCGCCCAGCCGGCGCAGGCCGCGCATGGTGGCGATCCGCACCGCGCCGGGGCGCTTGCCCAGCACACGGGCGGTCGCGGCGACGTCGAGCCCGGCCACGATCCGCAGCATGACGGCCTCCGCCTGATCGGCGGGCAGGGCCATGACCCGGTCGAGCGCCCAGGCGGTCTCGGCGCTCTCGATCGCCTCGGCGGCGGCGTCCGGCGCGGGCGTTCCCGTATCGATCACCTCGGCCGGGTCCTCGTGCCGGCGGCGGGCCCGGCGCAGCTCGTCGATGCCGCGGTGCCGGGCGATGCGGAACAGCCAGCCGCGGAACGCCGCCGGGTCGCCGGTGAACCGGTCGAGATCGCGCGCCACCTGCAGCCAGGTCTCGGAGGCGGCGTCCTCGGCGGCGTCGCCGGCCACCACCCGCAGGTAGCGCAGCACCCCGGGATTCAGCTCCCGCCAGAGGACGGCGAAGCCATGCTCGTGGCCGGCCCGCGCGGCGCTCAACGCGCCGGCGAGCTCGTCATCGGTCGGCAAGCACAACTCCCCTGGACGGTACGCATCGATCCGACCACGTGTTGTATCACGCGGGCGGCCGGCCGTCTCATTCGTACTCGTCGGGCAGGCGCAGGCCCGGCCCGCCGACCTGCCGGCCGAGCGGCTCGGCCCGGCCGGCCGGCTCCTCCCACTCCTCCTGGCGGCCCAGGATCGTCAGATCGAGGTACGGGTTGCCGTTGTGGAACTCCTCGATGCCGCGCCCGAACGTCGAATACGTATGGAACACGTCGTCGCCCAGCTTGAGGAACGAGCTGATCCCCGGCATCTCGGTGCCGCGCATGTCGGGTGTCCACCCGCCCTCCGTCCACGGCGTGCCCGCCTCGGCGAGCTCGGCCTCGGTGCGGAAATGCAGCAGCACCGGCGCCACCCGATCGTCGAGCGTGGCGTGGAAGTCGTAGTTGAAGTCGGTGCCGAACGACGAGTACCACGGGAACGTCCAGCCCATCCGGTCGCGGAAGGCGGCGAGCTTCGGGTACGGCGCGCGGGACACCGCCACCAGGGTCGTGTTGCGTGCGTGCAGCTGGCGCAGGCCGGCGATCCCGTCGGCGCAGGACGAGCAGCTCGGGCAGCCCTGCTCCCACTCCGGCGCGTACATGAAGTGGTGCATCACCAGCTGCGGCCGTCCCGCGAAGAGATCGGCGAGGCTCACCGTGCCGCCGGGGCCCTCGAACGTGTACGCCTTCTCGACCTTCACCATGGGCAGGCGCCGGCGTTCGGCGTTCACCCGGTCGCGCAGCCGGGTGACCTCCTTCTCCCTGGCCAGCAGCTCCCGGCGCGCGGCGAGCCACCGGTCCTGCGACACCACCTCGGGAAGGTTGCCTATCGTCATTGCTGACCTCCTCGTAAACGTCGGTCCGGCTGACTGTTCGGCGAACGATGAGGGTGAGTCTGCCCAATCCCGGCGGAACATTGCGGACGACTTCTTCTGGTCTGACCTTTCCGGCGCGAGGCTGGCGTCGTGACAGAGTCAACGGTCATTCTGGCCCTGGTGATCGTCACCGCCCTCGGTTTCGATTTCACCAACGGCTTCCACGACACCGCCAACGCGATGGCGACGTCCATCGCCACGAAGGCGCTGCGGCCCAAGGTGGCCGTGGCCCTCTCCGGTCTGCTCAACCTCATCGGCGCGTTCCTGTCGGTCGAGGTCGCGCTGACCGTCACCAACGCCGTCGGCAACCTCCAGACCTCGAACGGCACCCCGAAGGAGTCGCTCACCGCCGACGGCGGCGTCGCGCTCCTGCTGATCATCCTGGCCGGTCTGGTCGGCGGCATCATCTGGAACCTGCTGACCTGGCTGCTCGGCCTCCCGTCGTCCTCGTCGCACGCGCTGTTCGGCGGCCTCATCGGCGCGACGGTCGCGGGACTGGGCTGGGCCGGCGTCAACTGGAACGGCAACGGCACCAAGCTCGACGGCGTGGTCGGCAAGGTGATCCTCCCGGCCGTCCTGTCGCCGGTGATCGCCGGCATCGTCGCCGCGGTCGGGACCTGGCTGATCTACCGGGTGGTCGTCGGGGTGGCGCGGCGGTTCACCGAGAACGGGTTCCGCTGGGGCCAGATCGGCAGCGCCTCGCTCGTCTCGCTCGCGCACGGCACCAACGACGCGCAGAAGACCATGGGCGTGATCACCCTCGCGCTGATCGCTTCCGGACACTGGACCGACACCGCGAGCATCCCGTTCTGGGTGAAGGTGTGCTGCGCGCTGGCGATCGCCCTGGGCACCTACCTCGGCGGGTGGCGGATCATCCGGACGCTCGGCAAGGGCCTGGTCGAGATCTCGCCGCCGCAGGGCATGGCGGCCGAGTCGGCCTCGGCCGCGGTCATCCTGGCCTCGAGCCACCTGGGCTTCGCGCTCTCCACCACGCACGTGGCCACCGGGTCGATCCTCGGCTCGGGTGTCGGCCGACCGGGCGCGCAGGTGCGCTGGCGGGTCGCCGGCCGCATGGTCTCGGCCTGGTTGATCACGCTGCCGGCGGCGGGGATCGTGGGCGCGATCATGTGGTACATCGGCGACGCGATCGGCGGCACGGCCGGCGCGATCGTCATCTTCGTCCTGCTGCTGGCCGCGGCCGGGTACATGTACCTGCGCTCGCGCCGGGCGCCGGTCGGCCACCACAACGTCAACGACGAGTGGGACGAGACGACCGCGCCGGAGCGGGTTCCCGCCGGCACGGCCGGCTGAAGGGGGTAGACAATGGGAGACAACCTGGGCTTCGCCCTCGAAGGGGCTTGGAAGGTTCTGCTCGCCGGTCTTATTCTCGGCGCAGGATTGCCACTGCTGTTCGCGCTGGGCATCCGCTCGCTGGCGTGGGGCGCCGGCGGCGAGGCCGAGGTCCACGCGGACGGCGTCACCGGCCCGAAGCCGCAACCTGTCGGCACGGTGATCGGGTGGCTGCTGTTCCTGGTGGTGCTGGCGGGCATCGCCCTGGGTATCACGTTCATCGTGGCCAGCGGCTTCGGCAAGCAGTTGAGCTTCGAGCACATCTTCCCGACGATCGTGGACAAGCACTGACAGGGAGCCCGCCTTGAGCGAACGTTCCAATTTCCTGACGCGCAGCGTGGAGTGGCTGCGCGCCGGATACCCGGCCGGGGTGCCCCGGCAGGACTATGTCGCGCTGCTCGGGGTGCTGCGCCGCAAGCTGACCGAGGACGAGATCCGGCAGATCGCCAAGGACCTCGCCGAGCAGTCGCTGCTCTCCGACGACCCGATCAGCGGCGACGACATCGAGCAGATGATCAGCGATTCGATGCTGCAGGAGGCCACGCCGGCCGACGTCGCGCGTGTCTCGGCGCACCTCGCGGCGGGCGGCTGGCCGCTGGTGGATCCGCCTACCGAATGATGAACCTCACATGAACGGCCGGGGCCAGAGGCCTCGGCCATTCACCTTCCGTATATCAGCCGTAACGCTCCGTGCAACTTTAGGAAACATCCGGTTAACACGGGTCGAACATCGAAAAGGTGACGTTCATCCTCTGGCAAGGGGTACGTCGTACAGGTGACGATCAGCCTTGTGACCCAAACTTCGGTGATCCTCGCCCTGGTTGTCGTGACGGCTCTGGCCTTCGATTTCACCAACGGATTCCACGACACGGCGAACGCGATGGCCACATCCATCGCGACCAAGGCGCTGAAGCCGAAGACCGCCGTCGCCCTCTCCGGTCTGCTCAACCTCGTCGGGGCGTTCCTGTCGGTCCAGGTGGCGCTGACGGTCACCAACGCGGTCGTCAAGATTCAGAACTCCAACGGCACGCCGAAGGAGGCGCTCACCGCGAACGGCGGCGAGGCGCTCCTGATGATCATCCTGGCCGGCCTGGTCGGCGGTATCGTCTGGAACCTGCTGACCTGGCTGCTCGGCCTCCCGTCGAGCTCGTCGCATGCGCTGTTCGGCGGCCTCATCGGCGCCACCGTCGCGGGCCTGGGCTGGGCCGGGGTCAACTGGAACGGCGACGGCTCGAAGCTCGACGGCGTCGTCGGCAAGGTCCTGCTTCCGGCGATCATGTCGCCGGTCATCGCCGGCGTGGTCGCCGCGGCCGGCACCTGGATCATCTTCAAGATGGCCGCCGGCATCGCGCTGCGCCACGCCGAGCGCGGCTTCAAGTGGGGCCAGATCGGCAGCGCCTCGCTGGTCTCGCTCGCGCACGGCACCAACGACGCGCAGAAGACGATGGGCGTCATCACGCTCGCGCTGATCGCCGCCGGCGAATGGTCGGACACCAAGAGCATCCCGCTGTGGGTGAAGGTCGCCTGCGCCCTGGCGATCGCGCTCGGCACCTACCTCGGCGGCTGGCGGATCATTCGCACGCTCGGCAAGGGCCTGGTCGACATCGTCCCCGCGCAGGGCATGGCCGCCCAGTCCGCCTCGGCCGCGGTCATCCTCGCCTCCAGCCACCTGGGCTTCGCGCTGTCCACCACGCACGTCGCGACCGGCTCGGTGCTCGGCTCCGGCGTCGGCCGGCCCGCCGCCGAGGTCCGCTGGCGGGTGGCCGGGCGCATGGTGCTCGCCTGGCTGATCACGCTGCCGGCGGCCGGCCTGGTCGGCGCGCTGACGTGGTGGATCGGCGACCTCGTGGGCGGCCTGGCCGGCGCCCTGGTCGTGGTCGCCTTGCTGATCGTCTCCGCGACCGCCATGTGGCTGCGTTCCCGCCGCATCCGCGTCGACCACAGCAACGTCAACGACGACTGGGACGCGGTGGCCCCGCCTCCCGCCGAGACCCGCCTTCCCGCCGCTGCCGCGAGCTGAGAGAGACCACCGATGCACAACTTGGGTTTCGCCCTCGACGGCGCCTGGCGCGTCCTGCTCGCCGGCCTGGTTCTCGGCGCCGGCCTGCCGATCCTGTTCACCCTCGGCATCCGCTCGCTGGCCTGGTCGGCGGCCGGTCCGGCGCCGCGCCCGGCCGGCAAGGCCATCGGGTACGGGCTGTTCGCCGTCGTGATCATCGGGGTCGTCCTCGGCATCACGTTCATCGTGGCGACCGGCTTCGGCAAGACCCTCAGCTTCGAGCACATCTTCCCGACGATCGTCCCCAAGCACTGACTGACCCGCACGCGTCGGCCGTCAAATTCCGGGCGCCGACTTTCGGGCGCCGACTTTCCGGCGCTGACTTTCGGGCGCTGACTTTCGGGCGCTGGCTTTCTGGCGCTCACTTTCGGGCGCTGACTTTCCGGTGCTCACTTTCCGGCGCTCACTCTTCGGGGTGATTGACCCGGGCTGTCGCGCGGCGTGACGCTCATCGACAAATGGGGATCTGGACGGGGACGGATCAAGCCCGGTTGGACGAGGCACTCGCGCGCGGCGATCGGCGGCGGGTCGTCACCTCCGCCGCACGGTTCGGGCGGGTGGTCGCCCGCAGCGACGGCGGCCCGGTGCTGCTGGCCCAAGGCCTCGAGATGCTCCATCAAATTCACCGGCACGGGTACGGGGAGATCGCGCGCACCCTGGCCGAGACGATGCTCGGGCACGGGCTCGACCATCCTCGGGTGCGCTGCCGATATGCGCTGATCCTCCTCGACCGGGGTCTGATCGCCGCGGCGGAGGCGGTGCTGCTCCGGCTGCCGTCCGCCTTCGTCCGCGACGACGCCCTGACGCGCGCGGCGATCGCGCGGGTCCACCACGCGCGCTACCTCGGCGCCCGCCGTCCCGCCGATCTGGCCGAGGCGATCCGGTGGTACCGGAGCACCTATCTCGCCGCCCCGGACGCGAACTGCCACCACGGAGTGCGGGCCGCTGCTCTGTTGATGCTCGCGGCCACGGACGGCGTGCGGCTCGACGGCTACGCGACTCCGGCCGCCGAGGCGGTGAGCCTCGCCATGACCGTACGAAAGTCGCTGGAATTGCTGGAAAATCCCGACGAGTGGCAGCTTGAGGTGGCCGGGGAGGCGCGCCGCATCTGCGCGACCGCGCCACACCTTTCGTGAAGGCGTGGCACGGTCGCGCAAGAAGGCGCGAAGGCGTGGCGGTCGCGCAAGAAGGCGCGAAGGCGTGGCGGTCGCGCAAGAAGGCGCGAAGGCGTGGCGGTCGCGCAAGAAGGCGCGAAGGCGTGGCGGTCGTGCAAGAAGGCGCGAAGGCGTGGCGGTCGCGCAAGAAAGCGCGAAGGCGTGGCGGTCGCGCAAGAAAGCGCGAAGGCGTGGCGCGGTCTCGCAAGAAAGCGCGAAAACTCAGCCGCGCAACTTGCGCGCGAGGACGCCGATGTCGGCCTGATCGGTGAACAGGCCGTCGATGCCGGTGCCGAGGAAGGTGATCTGCTCGTCGAGCGCCCTGCCGTACGCGTTGGGGTCCGTGCCCACCTGGTAGTCGGCCGGCAGGAACTGGTTCTCCGCGCGGAAGGTGTACGGGATGACCTTGAGCCCGGCCGCGTGCGCGTCCTTGACCAGCGAGGTCGGCGTGCCCAGGGTGTTGTCCGCCTTGCGGGGGATGACCTGGGCCTTGTCCGGGCCGATGCCGTCGGCGTAGCGCGACAGCTCCTTGAGCCCGGCCGGTGTCAGGTACTGCGCGTAGGTCGTGGTGTCGTTGAACGGGCTGCCCGCGGCGCTGGTCAGGAACACCAGGTTGACCCGGGCCTGTCCGCGGATGGCGCGCAGGTTGGCCGCTTCGAACGACTGGATCCACACTTTCGCGCCACGCTTGTTGAGGCCGAACCGCTCCAGCGTGCGCAGCAGCGGCGTCTCCAGCTCCATGCCGAGCCGGCGGTGGTAGGTGGGGTGCTTGGTCTCCGGGATGACACCCAGGTCGCGGCCCAGCTCCTTGGAAAGTTTCGCGCGCAGCTCCAGCATCTCGGTGAAGGTCGGCACCTGGAACAGGCCGTTGTACAGCGTGTTGCGCTGCCGGACGGCGGGGAGGCGCTCGACCGCGCGCAGCGTCTTGAGCTCGGCGAGCGTGAAGTCCTCGGTCCACCAGCCGGTGACGCTGACGCCGTCGAGCAGGACGGATTTCTTGCGGTTCGCGAATTCCGGCCGGCTCGCCACGTCGGTGGTGCCGCCGATCTCCGGCTCGTGCCGGCACACCAGCACGTGGTCCTTCGTGGAGACCAGGTCGGGCTCCAGGTAGTCGGCGCCCAGCCGGGCGGCGAGCTCGTACGAGGCGAGCGTGTGCTCGGGCCGGTAGCCCGAGGCGCCGCGGTGGCCGAACACCTCCGAGGACGCGCGGTCGTGCCCGTGCGCGAGCGCCGGGGTCGCGACGGCCGCGGTCAGGGCGGGTGCTGCGGCGGCGACGGCGCCCATGCGCAGCACCTGACGTCGGTCTGCCACGAGATCCTCCACGGGACTCGGCTGCCGGCGTCCCTCGCCGGCGGATCCCGTGGAGCAGTCGACGCGACCTGATCAACCTGGCGGCGACCGTGACATGGCGATCACGGAAACGACATGGGAAGCATCTATCGAAGGCATTCGCGATTCCGTACGGTTGTCAACCGGACACGAAACCTTCGCCGGGCGGAGAGGCCATGGGTTTTCTGGAGCGAGTGATTCCGGGGCGGCGCGCCGCCCCGCCGCCGCGCCACGCCCTTTCCGTCGACGAACAGCCCCGCAGCTCCCACATGGAGCGGCAGGACCCCATCGAGGTACGCCTCCCCGCGATGCAGCCGCCGCCGCCGCGTCCGGCCGTCCGCACCGACCTGACCCAGCTGCTCGGGCGCAACATCGTGGAAACTTTCGTACAGGAGATCTGTCGCGAGTACGCGCTGCTGCCCGCGCTGGGCGCCGGCCCGGCCCGCTCGTACCAGTCGGTCGGCGCCGGCGTCTCGCTGCTCGCCGACGACCAGGGCACGGTCGCGATGATCTTCCTGCATTTCCACGGCGACGCCGGCTTCGGGCGCTACGCCGGCACCATCCCCGGCCGCGGCGGCACGATTCCCAAGCGCAGCAGCCTCTGGGTGGCGCTGGGCCGCCCCGACCAGAGCACCGACCCCAACCGTGACCGCGCCGATGTCGACGAGTACGGCCCGTCCGACCAATGGCGGTTCCCGACCTTCACCATGCACGCGCTGTACGCTCGCGACAACGAGAACCTGCTGAGGCTGACACTGAGGCACTGAATGAGCTTGTGGGCGGAGCCGGCCGCGCCCGGCGCGCCTTCCCGCGGGTGGCGTGACTGGGCGCTGGTCGCCGCGTTCTGCGTGCTCGCGGTGATCGAAGGCCTGGCCCGCCCGTCGCTTTCCGGCGGCTTCGTCGCCGTCGCGCTGGTCTTCCTGCTCGCACCGACCCTGCTGTGGCGTCGCAGCCGTCCCTTGCTGATGGTGACGATCGCCTTCGCGGCCACCGCCATCGCGCCGGTCCTCACCGATGGGGTCCCGCCCGAGGCGGCGTCGCTGGTCTTCGTGGCGCTGCTGCCGTATTCGCTGCTGCGCTGGGGATCGGGCCGCGCCGTCGTGATCGGCGTCGCCGTCATCGCCGCCAAGATCGTCGTCTCGGTGATCGCCGACCAGATGACCGTCCCCGACGCGCTGGCCGGCGCGGCCGTCACCTTCGCCGTCGCCGCGCTGGGCCTGGCGATGCGCTTCCGGGCCGTCGGCCGGCTGCGCGAGCACGAGCGCGTACGCCTCGTCGAGCGCGAACGCCTGGCCCGCGACCTGCACGACACCGTCGCCCACCACGTCAGCGCCATGGCGATCCGTGCGCAGGCGGGCCTGGCCCTCGCCGAGACCGACCCCGCCGCCGCCACCGACGCGCTGCGCGTGATCGAGGCCGAGGCGACCGCCGCCCTGGCCGAGATGCGCACGGTCGTGAAGGCGCTGCGCGCGTCGCCGTCCCCGTCCCTGGCCGACCTCGAGACCCTCGCCGCGGTTGACACCCGGGTCGACCTCGGCATATCGGGCGACCTCGGCGGGGTGGCCCCGGCCGTCGGCGCGGCGGTCTTCCGCCTCGCCCAGGAGGCGGTCACCAACGCCCGGCGCCACGCCCGGCACGCCACCCGCATCGAGGTGCGCGTGGCCGCCGACGACACCTCGGTCCACCTGCGCGTCACCGACGACGGCGAGGTTGCCGCCGCGACCGGCAAGGGCTCCGAATCGGCCGCGGGCGGCGGTTCCGGCCCCGCCGCGAGTGACGGTTCCGGCCCCGCCGCGAGTGACGGTTCCGGGCTCGCCGCGAGTGAGGGTTCCGGGCTCGCCGCGACCGGCGGGGGCTTCGAATCGGCCGCAGGCGGTGGTTCCGGGCTCGCCGCGAGCGACCGTTCCGGCTTCGCCGCGGGCGGCGGTTCCGGCGTCGCCGCGGGCGGTGGCTTCGGCCTGGCCGGGATGCGCGAGCGCGCCGCCCTGCTCGGCGGCGTCTGCTCGGCCGGCCCCAACCCCGGCCGCGGCTGGAGCGTGACGGCGACCCTGCCCCGCACCGGGCCGGCGTCGTGACTTTGCGCGTGCTGGTCGCCGACGACCAGGAGATCGTCCGCACCGGCCTGGCCATGCTGCTCAACTCGAGACCCGGCATCGAGGTCGTGGGCGTGGCCTCCGACGGCCGCGAGGCGGTGGCGCTGGCCCGGGACCTGCAGCCCGACGTGTGCCTGTTCGACATCCGGATGCCCGTCCTCGACGGCATCGAGGCCACCCGCCAGGTGCATCCCATCCCGGTGGTCGTGATCACCACCTTCGACCTGGACGAGCACGTCTACGCCGCCCTGCGGGCAGGCGCCCGGGGATTCCTGCTGAAGGAGTCCGGCGCGGCGATGCTGGACCAGGCCGTCCACGCCGCCGCCTCGGGCGACGCCCTGATCGCCCCCAGCGTGACCGCGAGGCTGCTCGGCACCTTCGCCACCGGCCGGGCCAAAAGCAAGCCCCTCGAGCCGCTGACCGACCGCGAGGCGGAGGTGCTGCGGGTGGTGGCGCGCGGCCGCACCAACAACGAGATCGCCGACGAGCTGTACATCAGCCTGAGCACGGTCAAGACCCACATCGCGAGCCTGATGATGAAGCTGCCCGCCCGCAATCGCGTCGAGATCGCCATGTGGGCGTACGAGAACGGGTTCGCCTGAGCCGGCTCGAGAAACGCCGGCAGCGGGGAGGCTGCCGGCGTTCCGATCGTCCGGTGGATCAGGCGCGCGTCCACTTCTGGTTGGAGCCGCCGGTGCAGTCCCACAGCTGAAGCTGGGCGCCGTTGGCGGTGTTGCGGTCCTTCACGTCGACGCAGCGATTCGCCGACACGTTCACCAGATCGCCCGCGGCCGACAGGGTGAACCGCTGGACCGGGTTGCCGTTGCAGGTGACCAGCTGGATCGGGGTGCCGTTGGTGAGCGCCCCGCCGGCCGGGTCCATGCACTTGCCAAGAGCCCGCAGCGTGCCGTCGCTGTTGGCCGCCCACTGCTGGGCGGCGGTGCCGTTGCAGTCGTACGTCTGCAGCCGGGCGCCGTCCACCGGGTTGGCGCCCGGGATGTCGATGCAGCGTCCACTCAGGCTGGACTTGATCGCCTGGCCGCCGCTCGGCGGCGGGGTGGTGCTCGAGGTGCTGACATGCACGTAGTCGATCAGCATCCGGCTCTCGGCCGGCAGACCGGCCGGGTTGCCCTGGCCGAAGTTACCGCCGACCGCCAGGTTGAGGATGATGAAGAACGCGTGGTTGTAGACCCAGCTCACGTTGCCCTTGGCGGCCTGCAGCGAGGCCGGGGTGGCCCGGAAGTACTCCTGGCCGTCCACGGTCCAGACGATCTGGTTCGCCGACCAGTCGACGGCGAAGTTGTGGAAGGCCTGATACCACGGCGAGCCGGCGAGCAGGGTGTTGCCGTACCCGTTGCCGCCGGAGTAACCGGGGCCGTGCAGCGTGGCGTACAGCCGGTTGGGGTCCCGGCCGACGACCTCCATGATGTCGATCTCGCCGTCGGTCGGCCAGTTGCCGCCGCCGAGCATCCAGAAGGCGGGCCAGAGGCCGGAGCCGTTGGGGACCTGGATGCGGGCCTCGATGTGGCCGTACTGCTGGGTGAACTTGCCGGCGGTCTGAATCCGGCCTGAGGTGAACTGGCAGGTGCCGTTCCAGCAGTCGTTGTGGCCGCCGCTGCCCTTGCGGGCCGTGATGACCAGGTGGCCCTGACCGTCCATCGCGACGTTGCTCGTGCCGCTGTTGTAGTACTGCAGCTCCTGGTTGCCCCAGCCGCTGCCGCCGGTGTCGAAGTTCCACTTCGACGTGTCGACGCCGGTGCCGGCCGCGCCGTTGAAATCTTCGTTCCAGACGACGGCCGCTTCGGCCCTGTCACTTCGGGAGCCGACGGCTAGGCCGGCGCCCATGGTCACCACGACGGCGATCGCCGCGATGAGAAACCTGGACTTACGCATGGGGATTCCTCCGGGGAAGAGGTGTAATGCGTAAGAGTCTTAAAAATTGACGGCCATCAGTCAAGCCCGAAACGGGCTTATCGGAAAAGCTTCACCAACACCATGGCTTCGCTGACGCTCCGTCGTCTCCGACACCGGAGAAAGCTTCATGTCGCCCGAACTGGTGATCGGGCCGAATTGTGACGCAAATCACGGCAGTTACCAGTGGTAGTGCGATCATCGCATGCCCGCTAACCGACCTAGCGGTCGGGCTGCGGTAGCTGAAATGTCGGCTTTTTGGTCACGGGCAGTGGCGATGGCATTGATCAGGCCAAAGAGCCAAGCGGCGAAAACCGCTCACGCGCGCGCAAAGACGCACGTGCATCTTGCACGACTCTCCGCACCGCGGCTCCGGCCGCCACGAGGGTGCCCTCGGCGAAACGCTACGCACAGCTACCCGCGAACTGGGTGTCGCGTGAGTAGCATGCGCCTAGCACTTGAGGATGCAATACCAAATGCACGTGCATCTGCACATGATCGCCTCGGGTGGGACTGCGGTCTGAAAAGTGGACAGTGGCCTGAACGAAGGATGGCGGCACCCGTTGCCCCGGGTGCCGCCTCTAGATCCTTGCCCTCGAAGGAAGGAATCCGATGTCAAGCCTACGACGCGGCCGGCGGAACGCACCGAAGGAGCCTGACCCACCAAAAGAAACCGAAACCTCAGGTCGCGCCCATCTCGGTCGCTCCCTCCTTGGTCGTCGGCCGGGGCGGCGGCCGACAACTTCCTACACGACTACCCTACATGCGACTAGGGGCGATCTGTCAAGCGGCGAGCAGTGCGCCTGCGCCGACGGCGACGCGACCAAGGTGGACGTGCTGATCGTCACCGCCTTGCAGGCGGAGTACGAGGCTGCCCGGCAGGCGGGGCTGGCAGGCTGCCCGGACGCCCCCGGGGTTGCGCATTGGCAGGCGCAGGACCTCGACACATCGGCGCCGTACCTTCTCGGCCGGTACGCGACAGGGGAAGGATCGTCCTTCCTGGTCGCCCTCGCGCGACCGACGAGGATGGGCGGCGTCGCGATCGCTCCCGTCGTCTCCACGCTGGTGGAACGCCTGAAGCCGCAGTGCCTGGCCATGTCGGGGGTGTGCGCCGGCAATCCCGAGAACGTCGCTCTCGGCGACGTGATCGTTGCCGAGCTGACGTATGCCTACGACGAAGGGCGGCGCCGGCCGGGCGCTTTCGAGGGGGATCATCGGCAGTTCCCGCTGGCCGACCGATGGGTGCGGGAAGCGCAGGAGCTGTCGCCCGCGGATCTGCCGAGCTACGGCGAGGTTCGCCCGCCGGATGCCCGGCTCTGGCTGCTCGAAAGGCTTCTCGCGCGGGAAGATCCGACGAGGCATCCGGCTCGGAAGAGGTACTTCCCCGCCGAGACCTGGACGACGTGCGTTCGTTCCCTGGTGGCCGAGGGCCTGGTGGTGCGGGACGGGGCGCACCTGTCCCTGACCAAGGACGGCCGGCGTCAAATCGAGCAAGTGATCTGCGACGACGTCCACGGACCGGTTCGCCTGCCGTTCCAGGTCGCCGTCGGCCCGATGGCGAGCGGCAACGTCGTCGTGAAGGACGGCGTGACGTGGCGGCAGTTGAAGAAGGCCGGAGTGCGCACCGTTCTCGGGCTCGAGATGGAGGCGGCAACTGTCGCGAGCGCCGCATTCCGCGCCGAGGTCCCGTACTGGGTCGTCGTCAAGGGCGTCACGGACCATGCCGATCCCCGCAAGGACGACCGGTACCAGGCATTCGCCGCCCGCGCATCGGCCGAGGTTCTCTTCAAGCTCCTCGGGCGTGGATTGGCGACGGCCGGCTCGGGAAAGCCAGCCCGGCGCCTCCCGCGAATCTGGCGGGCGGGTTGGTTTTGACCGGAGCGCTCAGGCCGGGCGACCCAGCGCGATGCGCTCGGCCGCCGCGTTTCGGTCCCCGCGCCACCAGCCGAGCGCCTCCACCCACCACGTCAGCCCGGCCGCCGCGTACGGCTCGATCTGCGAAACCGCCGACGCCGGCGACGTCGCGCCCTCCAGCACCATGTCGACCGGGCCGCTTGCCTGCCCCCGTACGAAATCTGCCGCCGCCGCGAAATCGCCCACCGCAACTTTTCGCTCCCGCTGATCCTCGAAGATCGGCATCGCGCCGTCGAAGCGGGCCGCCCTCCGCAAGCCGGCGCGGTTCGGCCACAGACCGCCGCACCAGATCGGCGGCCGGGGAACATTCCACTGCGACCAGAGCCGGCCCATCTTTTCGAGCCGCTCGTCGAGAGCGCGTCCGCGAGCCCGCAGGGAAGGGTCGAGGCCGAACTCGGAATACTCCTCGTCCATCGAGCCGAGGATGGTCAGCAGGGTCAGCCGCCCGCCGGAGAGCTCGTTGATCGCCGCGGCGTCCTGGGCCACGTCCTGGGCCTGCCGTCGGGGGAGCGTCACCGTCAGGATGATGCGCACCCGGCTGGTCTTCGCCGCGATGGCCGAGGCCGCCACGGTGGCGCTGGTGACCGGCCAGTCGCGGTCGTGGTACAGCACGTGGTCCCACAGGTGCACGCCGTCCCAGCCGTGCTGCTCGGCGGCGACCGCGAGGTCGGTGAGGAAGCGGACGTCGCCGAATTGACCGACCGTGGGCAGGCCGACGGCATACCGGATGACCATCACCAGACCCTACCGGCGGGCACATCGGCCGGAAGTACGGTCTTGCCGCCGTCATAAAGACCGGCGGAAACCCGGCCCGCGCGCCGATGATCCGCGACGCCGGGGCCGGAAGCATCAAGGCCATGAATTCGCGCAGGAGCTGGCTGATCCCGACCGGGCTGATCGCCCTCACCCTGATCCCGGCCGCGGGCGGCGCCATCCGTCTCGGCAGTCTCGCCTCCGGCGGCCCGGTCACCCCCGACAACGAGCGCTTCTTCGCCATGCCCATGCCGGTCGTGCTGCACATCATCGCGGCCCTGATCTACTGCCTGCTCGGCGCGTTCCAGTTCGCGCCGCGTTTCCGGCGTCGCCACCCGCGGTGGCATCGCATCGCCGGCCGGGTGCTGATCCCGGCGGGCCTGATGGTCGCGCTCAGCGGGGTGTGGATGACTTTGGCGTACGAGTTCCCGCCGGTCGACGGTCTTGCCGTGAAGATCGAACGTTTGATCGTCGGCGGGGTGATGACCGCGGCGATCGTCCTGGCCGTCCTCGCCGTGCGCAAGCGCGACATCGCGAACCACCGGGCCTGGATGATCCGCGCCTACGCGCTGGCCCAGGGCGCCGGCACCCAGGCGTTCACGCAGCTCCCGTGGATCCTGGCGGTGGGCGAGCTGAACGCGACCGGGCGGGCGATCGCGCTGGGCGGCGGCTGGCTCATCAACGCGCTGATCGCCGAATGGATCATCCGCCGGAACCGCAAGGCCGCCCGGGTCCCGGCGCGTCCCCGCTTCGAGGTCTCCACGTCGTAATCTCTGCTGCGAGACGACGGGATCTCTGCTGCGAGACGACGGGAAGGGGACGCGAGAGTGGCGGACGCCGACGACGTGCGCCGGCTGGCGCTGTCGCTGCCGCAGGTGGTGGAGATCGACAGCGACGGCTTCGATTTCCGGGTGGGCAACAAGGGTTTCGTCTGGTCGTATCCGGAGCGCCTGCCGGGCAAGCCGCGCGTCATCCGCACCGACGTCGCCGTCCTCTACGTCGGCGACGAGGCCGAGAAGCAGGCGCTGCTGCTCGGCGAGCCCGGTCTGTTCTTCACCACGCCGGGCTACGACGGGCTGCCGCTGGTCATGCTGAGGCTGCCGGAGGTCACCGTCGACCGTCTCACCGAGCTGGTCGTCGACGCGTGGCGGATGCGCGCACCCGGAGACCTGGCCGGCAGCCGGTAACCGATCAGCGCAGCTGCAGCTCCGGCCAGTCGAGCAGCCCGGCGCCGAGGTCGCGGACCGTGGCGAGAAGCCCCAGCCGGGCGGCCCGGATCTCGGCATCGTCGGCCATCACGAAGACCTCGTCGAAGAACGTGGCCAGCGGCGCGACCAGCCGGGACACGACGCTGGTGAAGCGGAACAGATCGGGCTCCGGCGACGGGCCCAGCTCGGCGGCGACCGCGACGACGGCCGAGTGCAACGCGACCTCGGCCGGCTCCTTGAGGATCCCGGCGTCGTACCCGGCCGGCGTCGACGGCGGGACGATCCGGCGGGCCCGCTGCACGGCCTCGGCCACGGCCACGAAGTCGGGGTTCGCCGTCACGGAGGCGAGCTGGGCCAGCAGGTTCGAGGCGACGGAGGGCCGGTCGGCGTGGGGCAGCACCGCCCGTACGCGATCGATGGGGTTGCCCTCCTCGGTGAGGGTCTGCTCGAGCCGCTTGGCCAGGAAGCCGGCGCACGCCGCGAGGACCTCGCCGGAGACCGGCACCGGCTGCAGCGCGGCCGCCCGCCGGAGCGCGTCGGTCAGGCTGAGCCCGGCCAGCGCCGGATGCGCCCGGTGCACGGCGAGCAGGCCCAGCACGGCCCGCCGCACCGCGAACGGGTCGCTGCTGCCCGTGGGCAGCCCGACGGTGGCGGCCAGGCCGGCCACCAGGTCGAGCCGGTCGGCGAGCGACAGCAGCGCGCCCGGCAGCGAGGCCGGCAGGTCGTCGCCGGTGTTGCGGGGCAGCTCCGCCTCGTAGACGGCCTGCGCGACCGCCCGCGGCTCCCCGGCGTGCAGGGCGTAGTCGCGGGCCATCAGGCCGGCCAGGCTGGTCATCTCGGTGACCAGCTGCGAGCCCTGGTCGAACTTGACCAGCGCGGCCGCCCGGTTCAGCGTGGCCGACGACAGCTCGAGGTCGGCGGCCAGCGCGAGCGCCAGCGACGAGATCCGCCCGGCCCGGTCGGCCATCGAGCCCAGCTTGTCGGTGAAGGTGAGCCGCTCCAGGCGACTGCGCAGCTCGGCCGGAGCGGACGAACGGTCGGCGCGGTAGAAGAACGCCGCGTCCTCGTAGCGGGCCCGCAGCACCGCCTCGTTGCCGTTGCGCACCAGCTCGACGTCGACCGGCCCGTTCGCGACGGTCACGAACATCGGCAGCAGCGCGCCGTCGGCGTCGCGCACCGGCAGGTAGCGCTGGTGCTTGCGCATGACGGTGGTCAGCACCGCGTCGGGCAGCGTCAGGTAGCTCTCGTCGAACGTGCCGAGCAGGGGAGTGGGCGCCTCGACGAGGTAGGTGATCTGGTCGATCAGCGCCGCCTCGCCGCGCACGTCGACCCGGCCCTCCGGGTACACGTGGTCCTGGGCGCCGGTCACGATCAGCTCGCGCCGGTCCTCCGGGTCGGCCACGATGCCGTTGAACGCCAGGGTCTCCATGAACGTCTCGGCCGACGCGATCTCGAACTCGGGCGCGGCGGCCGTGCGCAGCACCCGGGTCCTGCGGCCCGCGGCGAGCAGCCCCACCGTCACCGGCACCACGTCGTCGCCCCACAACGCCATCAGCCAGCGGATCGGCCGGCTGTAGGAGAGCTGCGGGTCGCGCCAGCGCATGTTCTTGGCCGCGCGCAGGCCGGTCACGACCTTCGCGAGCACGGGGGCGAGGACCTCGGCTGCCGCGCCGCCGGTTTCCGGCCGGTTCAGCACCACATGGCGTACGCCGTTGAAGTCGGCCTCCGCGACCTCGTCGAGGGTCGCGCCCTGTCCGCGCAGGAATCCCTCGAGGGCCTTCGTCGGCGCGCCGTCCGCACCGTACGCCTGGGCGAGCTTGGGGCCGCGCACGGTCCGTACGTGGTCGTCCTCACGGGCGGCGACCTCGGTGACCACCGCGACCACCCGCCGGGGTGTCGCGAACACCCGCACGTCGCCGTGGGCGAGCCGGGTGCCGGCCAGACCGGACCTGAGCTCGCGCTCGACGGCGCCCTGCGCGGCGCGGCACTCCGACGGCGGCAGTTCCTCGGTGCCGATCTCGAAGACCAGCAGCCGCGTCCCGTCCTTCCCGGCCGGCGTCGAGACGGGGCGAGCGAGCGCGGGCGGCTCGACCCGGCCGAGCGGATGGCCGAGCTCGTCGCGGCGCGCCACCCACAGCTTGGCGACCTCGCCGGCGAGCCGCCGCATCCGCGCGAACTCCCTCGCCCGGTCGGCCGTCGACACCGCGCCGCGGGCGTCGAGCACGTTGAACGCCTGCGAGCACTTGAGCACATAGGTGTGCGCCGGCACCGGCAGGCCGGCATCGATCAGCCGCTGCGCCTCGGCGGCGTAGAGATCGAGCAGCTGACGGTTGGCCGCCACATCGGCATCGTCCAGGTAGTACCGGGACATCTCGTACTCGGTCTGGCCGAACACCTCGCCGTAGGAGATCCCCGGCCCGTACGCGATGTCCTTGAAGTGGTTCTTGTCCTGCAGCGCCATGATGATGCGCTCGATGCCGTAGGTGATCTCGACCGAGACCGGGTCGAGGTTGATGCCGCCGGCCTGCTGGAAGTACGTGAACTGGGTGATCTCGAGGCCGTCGAGCCAGACCTCCCAGCCCAGCCCCCACGCGCCCAGCGCCGGCGACGCCCAGTTGTCCTCGACGAACCGCACGTCGTGCGCCGCAACATCGATGCCGAGCGCGGCGAGGCTGCCGAGGTAGAGCTCCTGCGGGTTGCCCGGGTCGGGCTTGAGGATCACCTGGAGCTGGGTGTGCGTCTGCAGCCGGTTCGGGTTCTCGCCGTAGCGCGAGTCGTCGGGCCGCACCGACGGCTCGGCGTAGACGACCCGCCACGGTTCCGGCCCCAGCACCCGCAGGAACGTCGCCGGGTTGAGCGTCCCCGCCCCGACTTCGGTGTTCATCGGCTGCACGACCAGGCATCCCTGATCGGTCCAGTACGAGGTCAGCCGGGCGAGCGCGTCCTGCATGGTGAGCATGGCCGACAAGTCTAAGTGGGCGGCCGGAACGGCATGCATCGAATATCCCGCCGATACCCGATCGCGTCACCAGGTGAAGCGGCCCGGGTAGGTCGCCTCGGCTATCTCGTGCTGGCCCTCGGCGTCGGGGTGGAAGTAGTCGACCTGATTCACCAGGTCGAGCGTCACCCGGGACTCGTGCAGGGCGCCGTTGTCCCAGCGGCAGCGCTTCCCGTACGCCTTGCAGGACTGTCGCAACTGGTCGTTGTAGTCGTCGATGCGGTCGCGCACCTGCCGGCGCCGGTCCTCGGCCGCCTTCGTCTGCGCGGTGGGATCGGACAGCATCGCCGGGCAGATGTGAGCGCGCGACCACACCCGTACGGCGTCGGGATTGGTGTGTCCTGCCTGCCACAGGCGGTAGACGTCCGGGATGCTCGCGACCAGGACCCGCGACTTGGGCAGGCCCTTGCGCAGGCGCGCGAGGGCCTGGTCGATCGAGGCGCGGAAGGCGGTCACCGAGGTCATCGCGGCCGGGGCCGAGGCGCACGCGTCGTTGGCGCCGATCAGGACCGTGACGTACTCGGCCTTCATGTCGACCGCGCGAGAGGCTTGGCCGGCCAGATCTGAAGAATCGGCGCCGGGCTGGGCGAAGCTGCGGGCGTGGTCCTCGATCCGCGGGTTCTTGGCCAGGATGCGGCGGTAGTGGCTGTCGACCGCGTCCGCCGTGCCGGTCGACCAGGAGTTGCGGCCGCAGATGAGGAACGCGCCGCAGCTGCCGAAGCCCGCGGTGATCGAGTCGCCGAGGGCGGCCATCGAGGACGGATAGCCCTTCACGCTGCCGGTGGGCTTCGGCTCGGCGCCGCCGGCGCCCTGTTCGCAGGCGAGCGCCAGCGCGCCGAGCAGAACGAAGGTGACAAGGTGCCAACGACGTAACAGATAGCCACGATCCACGCACGGTATGTTATCGGGCGTGGGCGAGGAGCCGGTCGGCCACCTCGGACCGGCGGTAGAGGACGGATCGGCCGTGCCGGGTGCTGACCAGCAGTCCTCCGGCGCGCAGGGCGCGCAGATGCTGGTTGACGGCGGTCGTGGTGACGCCGAGGCGGGCCGCCAGCTCGGTTGAGGACGCGGGCGTGTCGAGCGTGGCGAGCAGGCCGGCGCGGTGGGCGCCGAGCAGCGCCGCGAGCGCGCCGGGCGCCGGGAGCGGCTGGGCCTCCCAGAGGGTGCCGACGCCGCGCGCCAGGTAGATGATCATCGGCGGTTCCGACGGGGAGATCGGCACCGACGCGCTGCTGGTCCACATCGACGGGACGAGGGTCAGGCCGCCGGTGGTGGGGCGCTCGTAGTCGATGCCGGCGGAGGTCAGCCGCACCTCGACGACGTCGTCGGTCATGCGGACGCGCCCGGCCAGGCCGGCGAACATCGCGGCCAGCCCGCGCTGGGCGATCTCCCGGCCGCGGTGGGTGACGTCGCCCTCGAGCAGCGCGCGCATCCGCGGCCAGTGTGGCGCGAAGCACAGCTCCCAGTAGCCGGCGAGCGCCTCGATCACGCGGTGCAGCGGCGGCGGGCGGTGGTCCGGCCCGTGCAGCATCCGCAGGTCGCGCGCGACGACGTCGGCCGGGGTGGCGGCCACCAGCCTGAACTCGTCCTCGAGACGGGTCAGCGGGGTGCGCGGGCGCGGGTTCAGGAAGTCGGGCGTCCACAGCGCGTCGTTGACCAGCTCGAACAGCATCTCGGCGTCGAGCCGGTCGCGGGCGCGCTCGAGGTCGCGGATCCACGGCAGGTGCAACGGGTACCGGCCGGGGTCGCGCCAGGCGTGCAGCGACAGGACCAGCTCGTTGAGCGGGGAAATGGCGAACCGCACGTCGGCGAGGTCCTGGCCGACGAGGCGATAGCGCACGGACATGAAGCAATACGCTACATCGTTCGCTCGCGCCGGGCCGGGCTGCGAGAAAGATCTGGTGACTCTCGAACGAGCCCTGACCTGGGGCACCGCCACCTCCTCGCTGGCCAAGGGCCTGCTGTTCGGCATCAGCGCGCTGTTCTTCACCCGGGTGATCGGGCTGAGCGCGGCGACCGTCGGGCTGGGCCTGACGATCGCCGGGGCGGTGGGGCTGGCGGCGTCGTTCGGGGCCGGCCACCTCGCCGATCGGCTCGGCGCGGGTCGGGTGCTGGTGGCGATGACGGTGTGCCAGGGTGCGGCGCTCGGGGCGTACTGCCTGGCTCGCAGCGCCGTCGCTTTCGTCCTGACCGCATGCGTCGCGGTGGGCGCGGAGGCCGCGCAGCGGACGGCGCGGACCACGCTGCTGGCCCGCGAGTTCACCGGCGCCGATCGGGTCTCGGTCCGCGCCCGCCTGCGGGTGGCGACCAATGTGTTCATCGGCGTGGGATCGGTTGCGGCGGCGGGCGCGCTCACGCTCAATTCGCCTGTCGCGTACGCCTTGACGATGGTCATCGCCGCGCTGCTCGTGTTGTCGTCGGCGATTCCGCTGCGCCGCCTCCCGTTGGCCTCGTCACCGGTCGCCGCCACCGGCGAGGCTCGCGTCTCGCCGCTGCGGGATCGGCGCTACGTGGCGATCGCCGGGCTCAACGGGCTCCTCACGATCCAGTTCGGGGTGCTCACCGTCGGCATGCCGCTGTGGGTCACCGGGCACACGCGCGCGCCGGCCGCGACGGTCGCGCTCATGCTGGTGATCAACACGGCCTTCGTGGCAATGTTCCAGGTCCGTGCGGCACGGCTGGCACGCGATATCCGTACGGCCGGGCGCGTGGTTCTCGGGGCCGCGGCCGTTCTGGCCGTTGCCTGCGCGCTGTACGCGCTCGCCGGCCACGGCCCGGCGGGGGTGGCCGTCGTGCTGCTGGTGGCGGGCGTCCTGGCGCACAGTACGGGGGAGGTCCTCGCCGAGTCGGGCGGGTGGGAGCTGGCGTTCGAGCTGGCCGACCCGCGGTTCGCCGGCGCCTATCAGGGGGTCAGCCAGACCGGACCGGCCATCGGGACGATGCTGGCGCCGGCGGCCGTCACCACCACCGCGATCGACCACGGCGGCCCGGGGTGGGCAGTGCTGGCCGTGCTGTTCCTGGCGGCCGGGGCCGGGACGTGCGTGATCGCGGCGCGCGCCCGGGCCGGCCTCCCCGAGCCGGCATTGCGTTAGACACTTCTTGGAGTGGGGGTCTGTTCGAGCGGGCTTTGGCTGTGATGGCCGAGCCGCGCCGGGCCGGTGTCGGAAGCGGCAGCCGCGGATGACCGTGACGGGGCGGCACTCGTCCTCCCTGGCTGCCCTCGATCAACTGCCGGCGCACGGACGGATCTGCCCGGTGGTGGCGGGCCGCGCCCATTGACGCCCCGGGCCATGGCAGCCGCCCGGCTCGCCCCGTGCGGTGGGCTGCGCGAGTCTCCGCTTTGGTCGGCGCCGATTTCGCCCGGCCTGTCCCACGCTGATGCGATCGGTATCTGCCATCGTCGGTGGAGGCTGTTGAATGGTGTTTGCCGTCGCGGAAGAATGACGCGGAACAGCGCTGACGGAATGGCAGGCACGGCGGCCGAAATTTGGTCGGCGCCGCGGGTCGGGTGGTGTGCGGTCTTGGTCGGCGGAGGCCAGCGGCTCGCCCGCGGCGGGCGCGGCCTGCTCGGTGGGTGCGGCCTGCGTGACCTGTTCGACCGCGGCGGGCACCGCCGGGGTGGGCTGCGTGATCTGTTCGATCGCGGCGGGCACCGCCGGGGTGGGCTGCGTGATCTGGTTGCCTGTCGGGTGCACCGCCCGCTGTGCTGGTGAGCCGAGGTCCTGGCCGGTGCGGGCGGGGGCGGGCGGCGGGACCGGCGCCACGGGGCGCCCAGGTGTGCCTGCGCCGCCGGACCAGAGCCGGCGCCCGGCCGCCGTCAGTGGCGAACCGTCGTCACCGCCGTGCAGGCGGCGCAGCTTACGAGCGTGCCGCTCGACAAGCCCCCAATGCCGCGTAGCCTAGTTTGATCTTGGTGGATGTCGGCGTGGTGTGGTGACTTGCGGGGTGGCGCGGACTTGGCTTGTGTGTCATGTCCTCTGGTGCGGCCGGTCGGCCGGTCGTGGGTCCTGATCAGGTCACGCTCGGGGTGTTGATCTCGCAGGTTCCCCGGGACGCGGTCGATGACGCGGTCGCGGTGTGCGGGGTGCGGGAGAAACGCTCGGA
>NZ_JBITDW010000013.1:0-204822 GCF_044454685.1 Actinoplanes sp. NPDC051513 | reverse complement strand
CCAAGCCCACACCACCCGCCATCAACAGCACCGCGCCGAACCGAACCGCCGTGCGGCCCAGAAATATCTTGTGCATCGTGCCTCGCCTCTCTCAGTCGTTTCGGAAGATGTAGCGACATGAGGGCGGCCTCGGGGAGCCAGGGAGTCAGCACCCCGAGGCCGGGGAAAGGAACGCTTCGCTCTGAGGCCCACGGGTCTGTCGAAACGGCGGGCGACATTCGCGAAACCAAAGAAGTGAACCGGTCAGCTGAACGAGGTGACGTTGTCCTTCGTGACCATCTCGGTGCCGGTGTCGACGTTGGGCTGCACCGACTGGCCGCGGGCGGCCGCGACCGCGGTCTCGATGCCGAGCGAGCCCATCTTGGCGGGGAACTGTGCCACCGATCCGGTCTGGTCGCCTGCCTTGATCGCTTTCAGTTCGTCCGGTGATGCGTCGAACCCCACCACCGTGATGTCGCCCGGATTCTTGCCGGCGCTCTTGATGGCCTGAAGCGCGCCGACGATCGGCGGTCCGCAGGCGCCGTAGATCGCCGTCAGGTTCGGGTGTGCGGTGAGCAGGTCCTGCGCGGCGTTCAGGCCCTTGGTCTGGTCGCAGTCGGTCGCCGGCTCAGCGACGACGGCGGCCTTGCTGCCGAGAGTTTCCTTGAGGCCCTTGACCCGGTCGTCCAGGGAGGGGTTGCCCACCCGGCCCTGAAGAATCCCGATGGTCGCCCCGGCCGGTAGGTGCCCGGCGAGCCAGGTGCCGGCGAGCTTGCCGCCGGCCAGGTTGTCGGTGGCCACCACCGAGCTCTTGGCGGTCCAGCCGGGTATGTCGTTGTCCACCAGCACGACCTTGATACCGGCCTTGACCGCCTTGTCCAGCGCGGTCTGCACGGCCGGGCTGGTCGGCGTGATCGCGATGGCCTTGACGCCCTTCGCGATCATGTTCTCTATTGTGTTGATCTCACCTTCGTCGTCGGTGCCACTCTTGCCTTGACCGAAGATGACCTCGACGTCGGCGTGCTGGTCGTCGTATTTCTTCACCGCGTCGACCATGGTGTCGTAGAAATCCACCGGGAATTTGGTGATGAAGCCGACCGTCAGTTGCTCGCTTCCACTGGCCCCGGAATCACCCGAGCCTTTGCCGGATGAGCAGGAGACGAGCGTCAGAGTTGCCAGGGTCGCGACAAGAACCGATTTGACTCGCATATTTCTCTGCCTTCGTTGGCTTGTCCGTCGGCGAGAGGTCAGCCGTTCCCGCCTACGATCAGGGACACGATCTGTTCCTTGTTTTCCGGCCGGGGGATCAGTTCCCCGACCGCACGGCCGCGGCGCAGCACCACGGCCCGGTCCGCAATCTCCATCACGTGGTCCATGGCGTGAGACACGACGATGATGGCGAGGCCCTCGGCGCGCAGCCGCAGGATGAGGTCGAGGACGTGGCGGGATTCCCGTACGCCCAAGGCCGCCGTTGGCTCGTCGAGGATCACCACGTTGGTCGCGAAAGCGGCCGCCCGCGCGACGGCGATGGCCTGGCGCTGACCGCCGGACATGAGACCGACGGGCGTGCGGACGTCGGCGACGCCCACCTCGAGCCGGCGCAGCACTTTCACGGTTGCGTCGACCATGGCCCGCCGGCGGACCAGGCGGAGTCCGCGTGGTAGCCATCCCGGCATGGTCAGCTCTCGTCCGGCGTAGAAGTTCGCCGCGGGATCGAGGTTGTCGAACAATGCGAGATCCTGATAGACGGTTTCGATACCCAGCGCACGCGCCGCGGCCGGTGAGCCCGGGTCGACCGGGACACCGTCCATTTCGACGGCGCCGGAGTCCAGCCGGTGCACCCCCGTGATGCACTTGATCAGCGTCGACTTGCCGGCGCCGTTGTCGCCGAGCAGGGCGAGCACCTCACCTCGCCGGGCTTCGACGTCCACGCCGTCGAGCGCCACGACCGCGCCGAAGCGCTTCATCGCATTCCGTACGCTGAGTGCGGGCGAGCCCGGCGGGGTCATGACCGAGCCGCCTGCAGTATCCGGAGTCGCCCTTCCAGGCTCCCGCGGAGAACGTCGAGCTCGACCGCCAGGACGATCACGACACCGATCACGATCGGCTGCAGGAACGCGTTGACGTCGAGCAGGTTCATCGCGTTGCGGATGACGCCGATCATGAGGGCACCCACGAGTGCGTTGCCGACGTGCCCGCGGCCGCCGTGGAAGCTCGCTCCGCCGATCACGACCGCGGCGATCGCGTCCAGCTCGGCCAGCTCGCCGAAGGTGGGCGACCCACCGTCGAGGCGGCCGGCGTTGACCATCCCGGCGATACCCGCGGCGAGTCCACTGAGCACGTACACGGAAACCGTCACGCCGTTGACCGGGATGGCGGCCCGCCGGGCGGCGTCCGGGTTGCCGCCCACCGCGAAGATCCAGCGACCCCAGACCATCGATTTGGTCAGCAGCAGCGTCAGCAGCGCGAGGCCGGCCACCAGGAAAGCCGAGTACGGCAGCCACCCGAGCGCCCCGCCACCGATCCGCTGCACCACCGGTGGCATACCGGCGATGGGCTGCCCGCCGGAGAGCCACAACGCCAGCCCGCGGGCGATGCTGAGCATGGCCAGGGTCATGATGAATGGATGGGGTAGCCGGCCCCAGACGAGGACGGCCCCGTTTACTGCCCCGACCGCCGTGCCGGTGGCGAGCATGGCGAGGATGACCAGCGGCCCCGACGGCACCGCATCGAAGACCAGCGCCCCGACGACCGCGGACAGCGCCAGAGTCGATCCGACGGACAGGTCGATCCCGCGAGTCACGATCACCAATAGCTGAGCCAGCGCGAGGATCGCGATCACCGCAGTCTGGCTGAACACGTTGCCGAGGTTGCGGGTCGTGAAGAACACCGGCGACAGGGCACTTGCGACCAACACGACAACCAGCAACATCAGTGCCGGGCCGACGCGTAGGGCGCCAAGGCCGAGGCCGGCCAGATTGCGGCGGCGGGGATCGACGGCGGGCGAACCGGCGGGCGGCGTCCCGCCGATCGCCGGTTCGGTGCCTTTTGGCCGGTAGCCCGCCGGCCACGCCAAGTCTGGCGGGGCCACGGATCTGTGGTGCGCGGCGGCCTCGCCTGGCGGGGCGTCGCGCCCGGCCGCGTCGGATGCCATAGAAACCTCCACCGTGCCGAACGAGGCTGGTGAGTCGTGGCTGCGCTGGGTAGCCGAAATGTATTACTCGATTCATCCCATGTCTAGAGTCGGTTGCTGCAGCTTGGTAACGAGGATGAAACGTCCGTCGTTTATTTTGCCCGCATTTAGATATATATGGCTAGGCCAATTCTTGACGGTGACTAAACCCCGCTCGTATCGTCGCCATGATTCATGGGATCAATTAACGCTGGAGCGTGTCATGCCCAGGATCAGCGCAATCGACGTCATCGATGTCCGTTTTCCTACTTCCGCCACCCTGGCCGGGTCCGACGCCATGCACCCGGACGGCGACTATTCCGCGGCCTATGTGGTGCTCGGAACCGATACCGACCTGTCCGGCCACGGCCTGAGTTTCACCATCGGGCGCGGCACCGACTTGTGCGTCCAGGCCGCGCGGCAGATAGCCGGTCCGCTGCTCGGCCGCGACGTCGACGACCTGGCGACCACGCTCGGCCCGACCTACCGACAGCTCACCGGCGACAGCCAGCTGCGCTGGCTCGGCCCGGAGAAGGGCGTCGTCCACCTGGCAGCCGCCGCCGTGCTGAACGCGGTCTGGGACCTGGTGGCGCGGCAGGCCGGAAAGCCCGTTTGGCGTTTCGTGGCCGAGATGCCGCCGGCCGACCTGGTGGCGGCCTGCGACTTCCGCTACCTGTCCGACCTGCTCACCCGGGGTGAGGCCGAAGAGATGCTGGAGCGGCTGGCACCGGGCCGGGCAACACGGATCGAACACCTCGCCGAAGTCGGCTACCCCGGATACACCAGCGGACCGGGATGGCTCGGGTATCCCGACGACAAGCTGAGGCGCCTGTGCCGAGAGGCCACGGCGGACGGCTGGTCGGCGATAAAGATCAAGGTCGGCGCCGACATCACGGACGACAAGCGACGCCTGGCAATCGCCCGCCAGGAGCTTGGCCCCGACGGCACGCTGTTGATGGACGCGAACCAGGTGTGGGAGGTTGCCGGCGCGATCACCTGGGTCAACGAGCTCGCCCAGTTCGCGCCGTTGTGGATCGAGGAGCCGACGAGCCCGGACGACATCGCCGGCCATGCCCGGATCCGGGCCGAGGTTGCTCCGGTCCGGGTGGCCACCGGGGAACACGCCCACAACCGGGTCATGTTCAAGCAACTGCTGGCCGCCGGCGCGCTGGACTACTGCCAGATCGACTCGTGCCGCCTCGCCAGCGTCAACGAGATCGTGCCGGTCCTGTTGATGGCCGCCAAGCTCGGCGTGCCGGTCTGCCCGCACGCCGGCGGCGTCGGACTGTGCGAGCTGGTCCAACACCTGGCGATAGTGGACTACGTCTGCATAAGCGGCACGATGGAGGGCCGGCTGCTGGAGTACGTCGACAACTTGCACGAGCACTTCACCAGCCCCGTGCGGGTGGTGCGCGGGCGTTACCGGCTGCCGTCCGACCCCGGATTCGGAGTGCGGATGCGACCCGAGTCGCTCGCGACGTTCCGCTATCCCGACGGCGCCTACTGGCGCGATGCCCGCTCCCGGGAGGAAAATGCTGAGAGCCGTCTACACCGGTGATCCGGTAGCGTCCGGGCAGGCAGGTTTTCGCCGAGTCACTCCGACTCCGTTCCGGCGACCGCGCCCTCAACGCCCAGGTGGTCGCGCAGCCATCGTTCGGTGCTGCTCACGTGCACCAGAGCAGCCGCCTGCGCGAGCGGCCCGTCGCGAGCGACCAACGCGGCATGGATGGCCTCGTGCTCGGCCAGGGTGCGCCCCGCGGCGTCGCCGTCGACGAGCCCCCGCCAGATCCGGGCGCGCACCGTACGGCTGGAGATGCCCTCGAGCAGTGTCACCAGGGTCTCATTGCCGGTGGCCGCGATCACGGCACGGTGGAACGCGGCATCGTGCTGGTTGAGCAACTCCACGTCATCGCGCGCCTGCCGCATGCCGTCGAGGTGCCGCTCGACCTCGGCGAGATCCCGATTCGCGATGCGGGTCGCCGCCAGCGCGGTGGCCACCGGCTCGAACAGGCGGCGCACCTCCATGAGATCGAGCAGCGTGCCGGCGTCTACCTGGAGCAGTTCCACCGCACCGCCGAGACCGCCGAGCAAGAGGTCCGGTTGCAGGCTGGTCACGTAGGTGCCGTCGCCGCGGCGAACCTCCAGCACGCGGGCCACAGCGAGCGACTTGACTGCCTCACGCATGAGGTTGCGGGACAGGCCCAGCTGAGCGGCGAGCTGTGCCTCGGGGGGCAGCTTCGAGCCGGGCGCCAGCTCACCCGACTGGATGAGCTCCCGGATCCGGGCGATGGCCTTGTCGGTCAGCGACATGGAACGGTTCCTTCGCAGTGGGCCCCCACGCGACGCAGGGTAACAAGCAGCCCCGGAGGGTCGGCGCGGCGGCTGCCAATCCCTCACGCCCAGCCAAGCGGGGCCGACCCCGCCGACGCCACAACGCCGAGGAGCGGCACGCGCGTATCACCGGGTGTCGCGTAGAGTTTGTAACTCTGAATGACAAACTCTGCCGAGGATGCCGAGGTCGCCAATGCCCGAACGTCAGTCGGAGATACGGCGTTCGAGACAGCCAGACGCTCCGGCAACGCCATGAGCCTGAGCCAAGCCCTAACCTACGCCCTTGAGGACGCCGCTCAGATCGCGATCGAGCCCTCAGCGGTGCCACCGCCCAGCGACGGCGAGGTTCTTACCCAACGGGAGCGGCAGGTCGCCGACCTCATCGCCCAAGGAATGACCAACAAGGAAATCGCCCGACGCCTGGTCATCTCGCGAAGCACCGCCGGGTCCCACGTCGAACACATCCTCATGAAACTTGGCTTTACGTCGCGCGTTCAGGTCGCCGCCTGGGTCACCGAGTCATCGGCAAGGCCTGAGATCCGATGAGGCACGGCAAAGAGAAGATTCGCGACCCGATGTTGGCGGCGCCGGATGCGGCCGGACCGCCCCATCAAAGCGGGGGACCCGCCGACGGTGATCTCGGCGAACCCGCTCAGACTCGGCGTTGTTCAGCAAGCCGGTGCCGGTCGGGGTGACCGCTCCGACTGGCGCCGGCGCCAGCACGATGTCGAAGTGGACGCGCGACCATGCCCGCCTGCCGAGGTCGCGCCCGTCCGGGGTAGGGGTGTCCCTGCTCTGCTCGGTGAAGTCCATGACGAGTGAGTCCTTCACGCCGAATACGCTGTCCCGGTCGAGCAGCTCGTCCCCGCGTACGAAGATGTGCGTCACCAGGGTGCGCAGACCGGCGGCGGTGACCATGAAATGCAGGTGTGCTGCCCGCATCGGGGAGCGACCAGTGGCGGCGAGCATCGCGCCGACCGGGCCGTCGTGCGGGATCGGGTACGGCGTGGGGGTGACGGCCCAGAAGCGGAAGTCCCCGTCCGCGCCGCTGAAGAGGTGGCCGCGTCCAGCTGTGCGGTCGTCGCCGTACTGGACGTCGTAGAAGCCGTCCTCGTCGGCTTCCCAGACCTCGATCCGGGCGCCGGCCACGGGGTTGCCGGCGGTGTCGCGAACGGTGCCCGAGACCCAGCACGGCCGGCCGGTGGCGCTGCTGGCAACGTCGCCGCCGAGCGGGATGGCAGGTGAGTCTTCGACGAAGAACTGGCCGAACACCGTCGCCTCGGTCGCGTTCGCGTACGCCTCGTTGTTGATGGCTATGGTCTGCATCGAGGCGCCGAGCGTGTCGGAGAGCAGGATGAACTCCTGGCGCCGGTCGCTGGTGAGATGGCCGGCGGCGGTGAGGAAGTCGATGCCTTGCTTCCATTCCTCTTCGGTGAGCCGCACGTCGCGCAGGAACCCGTGCAGGTGCGTGACCAGCGACCGCATGATCTGCCGTAGCCGGGCGTCGGCGGTTCCGTCGAACGAGGCCAGCACCCGCTCGACCAGCTCGGCTTCCCGGTCGTGTTGTTCCTCGGAGATGGTCATCGCGGGTCGTTCCCTTCCCAGACGTCGTACAGCAGGCGGTGCAGGTCGCGGGCGGTGACCGCGACGGGATTGGTGTCCGGCACGGCCGGCAGTACTGCCTCGACCGCCGCGGGGATCCGCGCCTCGTCGAAGCCGCAGTCGCGCAGCGCCCGGGGCGCGTCGAGGCGTCGGCGCAGGGCTTGCGGGCCGGCGAGAGCGGTGCCGCTGCTCATGGCCCGGGCCATGCGGTCGGCGGCGGCCGGCGTGGCCGGTGCGTTGAGGGCGAGAACGTAGGGGAGGACGACGGCGTGTGTGGGCGCGTGGGGCAGCCCCATGCCGCCGAGGACGTGGCCCGGGCAATCACCATCACCTGGGATGCGCCGAGCCGGGCGACCTCCTCCCGCAGGGCCGCCGCGCCGCCGGACGCGAACCGGATGCGCTGGGCGAGTGTCTCGTGTTCGAACCGCACGCGTCACCGGCCCAGGATCTGACTCAATGCCTCGCGCAGCGCGGTCGCCGGGTCGTCGGACAGGGCGGCCGCGCGCCATCCGATGTGCTTGTCCGGGCGTACGAGCAGCGCGCCGCTCTCATCGATCTCGCGAAGCCGGGACCAGTCGTAGTAGAGGTCGGTGACGTCGTGGCCAGGCCCGATGACGACGGTGGCCAGGTCGATGCCGAACTCGTCGGCGACCGCCGCGGCGGCGTCCGCCCACGCCTCGCCGGCGATGCCGGTGAGCAGGGTGAATCGCGTGTACGGGGCGAGATCCATCATGGCGAGCTTGCGCGTCTGGTCGCCGACCCACGCGTGCGGCAGGTGAGCTCCCGGCACGGTCGACGCCTGGTGGTACAGGTCGGGGTCGCGACGGGGCTCGGGCCTGGACGTGCCGTCGGATACGACCGCGGCGGACTCGTAGAACTGGCCGAGTTCGACGCCGTGCGCGTTGAACTCGTAGTTCTTCAACTCCATCGCCTTGACGAGGGCGGCGCGCTTGGCTGCGCCCGCGGGCGTGTTCGCCTTGCGTTCCTCGATCCGGCGAACCATCTCCGCCTCGGTCTCGGCCTCCGTGATACCCAGCGCGACGAACAGGTCCACGAACTCGCGGCTGGATTTGTTGGCGCGTTTCACGATGCGTTCGGCGACCGGGGCGCGCTCGGTGGAGTAGGTCTCGAGCAACGACGGGGACGCCTGGCCCTTGAGCACCGCGGCGAGTTTCCACGCCAGGTTGTAGGAGTCCTGGATCGACGTGTTGGAGCCCAGACCATTGCTCGGCGGGTGCCGGTGCACGGCGTCGCCGGCGCAGAACACTCGACCGGACTGCAGGTGCGTCGCGTACATCTCGTTGTTGCCCCACAGCGAGGCGCCGGTGATCTCCACCTCCAGGTCGGGCATGCCGAGCAGGCTGCGGACGATCTGGGTGGCGGCGCGGTCGTCGACGACCGGCGGCTCGTCGTTGATGTCGTAGCCCCACACGATCAGCCACTCGTTCCACGGCCGGACCATCCGGACCAGGCCGGCGCCGATGCCGCCCACGTTGGAGCCGGGCTGGACGACCCAGTACAGCACCGATGGCCGGTGGTCGCAGTAGGCGCTGATGTCGGCCTTGAAGGTGATGTTCATCGAGCCGGCGATGTCCATGGCGCCCTCGTACGGCAGCCCGATGTCGGCGGCGACCTTCGACCGCGCGCCGTCCGCGCCGATCAGGTACTTCGCTCGGATCGTGTACGTCGCACCGGTGAGCCGGTCGTGGACCAGGACGTCGACGCCGTCGGCGTCCTGGGTGTGCGACAGGTACTCGGTGGAGAACCGTGACTGCGTGCCGCGCACCGTCGCGTTCTTCACCAGAATCGGTTCCAGGTACGTCTGGGGGAGGTCCACGGTCAGGCACGGCGAGGCGAGGCGGTAGTCGCCCTCGCGCTCGGCGCCGGTGCCCCAGGTGCGGATCCGGCCGATCTCCTCACCCGCGATCGACGTGCAGAACACGGTGTCGCCGATGAGGTGGTGCGGGGTGGCCTCGGCGAGGATCTGGTCCTCGATCCCCATGTCCCGGAAGATCTCCATGGCCCGTTGGTTGGTGATGTGTGCTCGCGGCGTGTTCGCGGTCCAGCGGTACTTGGTGATCATGATATTGCGGACGCCCAGGGTGGCGAGGAACAGCGCGGCCGCCGATCCGGCCGGTCCGGAGCCGACGATCAGCACGTCGGTCTGAACAACCTTCTGGCCATCGTTGAACTCGGGCATCGGCACACCTTTCCTCGCCGCCGGTCTTCGCGAGCCAGTGTCGGCAAACCCCGCCGCCGAGTCGACAGGTGACGGGCATCTCGGCGGGAACGCGAACCGATGGCCGATTCACGCAAGCCGTGCGATCAGGCCCCGGCGCGCCGGCGTACGTCGGAGGCGCGCTCCCCGAAGTGGGCGCGGAACGCGTTCGAGAAGTGCGCGGCCGAGGCGAACCCGCACCTGTGGGCCACCGCCGCGACCGTCGTCGTCGTCGCGGGCCTCTCCAGCAGGCTGTGCGCGGCCTCGAGGCGGCGGGACAGGACGTACTGGCGCACGCTCGTGCCGGCTTCGCCGAACACCCGGGAAAGGTGCCGGGTGCTGATGCCGACGGCCGCGGCCACCTGCGGCGCTGACAAGGCCGGGTCGGCGAGGTGCTGGTCGATGTAGGCCTGGGCGGCGGCACGGTACGCCGTGACCAGGTCACCGCGGTCCGGTCCGGTGACCGCGGCGACCAGCTCCAGCAGGCCCTTCTCGTCAGCCGGCTGCGGATCGTCGAATCGGGTCGCGGCGCCGACCACGCGGGCGAGGGCGCGAGCGAACGAGCTGGCGCCGGCGCCGAACGGCACCACCACCGGCCGGACGACCTGTTCGAGGCCGGTGACCTGGGCGAACACATCGCGCGGGACCTTCACCACCAGCTCCTCGAGCCCGTGCGAGAACCCGCGCAGGTACGGCCGGTCGGCGTCGCACATCAGCATCTCGCCGGGCTGGACGACGCGAACCCCGTCGTCGTGGTAGAAGAACGCCTCCCCGGCCAGGCTGAGGAACAGCGCGATGGAGTCGGCGGGCCGGCGCCGGACGAGTGCCTGATCGCGTTCCACGACATGGGGGTTGCCTCGCACGCGGGCGAGGTGGATCCGCTCCAGCTGCACGTTGATCTCGGTCGCCTCCAGGACGGAGGCGGTGAGCGTGCGGCAGCGCAGGCCGATGAGTGCCGCGGCGTTGTGACTCTCCCAAAGCTCGACACGTCGACTCTCGGGCAGGCCGGCCGTGGAGAACGCCAGCGGCGCGGGCAGCATCTGCCTCATCGCCGCAGTGTAGCCGCGCCGGCCAGGCCGGCGCCCCGCCGAACTCCAAGGCTCGTCGGCCGCTTCTGGTTCTCAAGATCGACAAAGAAGAAACCGGGCCCGTCGTCAAGGCAAGAGCTGGTGACAGGTTTGTTCAAGGACTGGCGTATCCCGCTCCGAGCCGTTCCGTTGGCCGGACTCCCTGGCGCCGGTGCCGGCGACTGCCCGATGGCCGAGGTCCAAGGGCGCCTTCGTGACGCGCCACGACTACGGTGACGGCGCCTACGCGCCAGGCAAATGGCACAACGGGCCACGACTGAGCCGCAGCTGGGCATCACACTCAACGGATGTGCCGAGAACGAAACGGGCGACGGGACCGTAACCCGGCCCGTGGCAGCTGACGTGGCCTTCATCGACGATGACACGGGCGCGGGGCACATCACCCGGGGACAGGGCGACCGATGGATGCTGTTCGTGACAGTCGCACCGGGGCAGCTCACGCTCACGCCCGAGTCCTGACCTGCGCTCTCCGAGGCGGCGGCGGAATTCAGAGGGTGAATACGACGGTGGATATGCTGCGGGCGGGGACGTTGACGGTGACCTGTCCGCCGTTGACGCTGGTCGGCTGGCCGGCCGCGTTGGCGGTCCGGGAGGTGAGGTAGTCCTCGGCCTTGGTGACGGTCTGCGGCGCCTGGATCACGGCGTTGTTCACCGCGCTGGTCGACCGGTTCAGGATCACCAGCGTGATCTTTCCGCCGCCCTGGTAGGCGGTCACTTCCAGCGGTGCGGCCTTGGAGCTCTTGATCAGACCGACTCGCTGGTCACCGGGGCGGACGTACTTCGCGTACTGCGAGAAGGCGTAGCCACGCTTGAGCGGCGCCCCCGTAGTGGTGCCGGCGCTGCCGTCGCCGATGAACGAGTAGTAGCGCTTGCCGTACCACCAGATGTAAGCGCTCCAGTTGGCTTCCATCGACTTGTTCACCGTGCGCATGACCGTGTCGAGCGTCTCGTCCCAGACCGCCTGGTTACCGGCGTCGCCCCAGGCGGTGGAGGTGTCGCCGGCGGCCGCGTGGTAGTTCCACTCGGTCATCCACACCGGCTTGCTGTACTGCGCGGCCAGCGGGTACGCCTTGAGCCGGCCGGCGTCCTCCGTGCCGTACAGGTGCCCGCCGATGTAGCCGATGTTGTTGCGGGCGGTCGCATCGTTGAGGGTCGGGTCGGTCAGGCCGTAGTTGAAGTTCACGCCCTCGGCGACCATCAGCTTGGTGTTCTTGACTTTGGAGCCCTGGTCGCGGACGAAGTTGCGCAGCTCGTCACCACTCCAGTCCATCGAGTCGTAGGCAGGGTGCCAGTCCGGCTCGTTCTGGATCGAGACGACATCGATGGTCACGCCCTGGTTCTTCATGTACGTGACGTAGTCGTTGAGGTAGTTGGCGTAGTCGTCGTAGTAGTCGGTCTTGAGTTTGCCGCCGTTGATGCGGCTGTTGTTGGTCTTCCACGCTGCCGGCGCGGTCCACGGCGACGCGAGGATCTTCGCGTTCGAGCCCGACGACTTCGCCGTCTTCAGGGCGCTGACCTGCGTCGCCCACTCGCTGGAGACCGGGGAGATGCCGGTACGCACGATCGACAGGCCCAGTTGGTTGGCGCCCACGCCGGCCAGAGTCTGTGTCTCGGTCGTCGACCACGCGCCACCCCAGATCGATACGCCAGCCCCGAACCCGTCGATCGTCTGGTACTTGGTGGCGGTGTTCACGGTGATGTCCGCTGCGGCCGGGGGCGCCGTGGTCGGCGCGGTGGTGGGGGCCGTGGTCGGCGCGCTGGTCGGCGCGGTCGTGGGGTCGGTTGTCGGCGCCGTACCTCCGGTGCAGGCCACGCCGTTCACTGCGAAGCTCGTCGGAGCGGGGTTGCTGCCCGTCCATGAGCCGTTGAAGCCGAACGAGGCCGTGCCGTTGGTGGCAATGGCGCCGTTGTAGCTGACGTTCTTGGCGGTGACCGCGGCACCGCTTTGCGTCAGCGTCGTGTTCCACGCCTGCGTGACGGTCTGGCCGGCGCTGTAGGACCAGGTCAGCGTCCAGCTCGTGAGCGGATCACCGAGATTGGTGATGGTGACGTCGGCGCCGAAGCCGCCCTGCCATTGCGACGACACCGCATAATTCACCGCACAACCGGCGGCTGCGGCTCCGGCCGGCAACGCCACGGCGACCGCAGCCGATGCCAGCAGGACGGCGGCGGCAGGCACCAGCGAGGCGTTCGCCAGTCTGAGTTTCCTCATCGGATGACTCCTTGGAACAGGAAGCTCGTCGGAATTGCATGAGAGCCTCGCTTCACCGAACAAAAGGTCGATGTTGGGAGCGCTCCCATACTGAGGCGGCTATCAATGGGTGTCAAGACGTGAATGCTGGTCACATGCCAACGTCGCCCGCCGACTTTCGGCAGGGCGGCCGCATAACACTTTTCAAGTAGCATTCCGCATCTGCCGAAGGGAGAGATCCGGCCCCGAAGATGACATCTGGGTCGGATGCGGCCCGGTGGCCGGCATTGTCTCTAGAAATGGCGATACGAATTGGTCGCGTTGAACCCGAGCGATCGGACGCATTCGCTATGTGCGGCCATCCTGATCTCTGATCGGGCTGTGACTACGTGGTCTTCGCCTCGGTGGCCGCTGCACCCCACGGTAGGCCGCATCCGCGGTCAGCATCGGACTTTTCGTCGATGGTAGGTGAATCCGGCGAAATAGGAACACGGCACGGCCGGGCGCTCACATAGTGAGGTGAGGTGCGCAGAGGCCGCCGGGGAAAGAACTCTGATCTTTCCCATCTGGAAGAGGAGCGCTATGGCTGTGATGTCCCTTTCCGCCGGTGCCGGTGCCGTGTCCCGGCGGCGGTCGTTTGCTGATCTGGGCGTCAGGGTCAAGGTTCTCGCCGCGGTCGGAACTGCTGCCCTGGTCGCGTTGATCGTCGGGGTTCTCGGGCTGATGTCACTTGCCGGCGCCAGCGACTCGGCCCAGTTGATCTACAGCAGCAATGTCGCGAGCATCAAAGAGGTGGGGCGGCTGAATGCCGTCGTGTTGAAGGCTCGGGTGGATACCGCGAACCAGGCGCTGTCGGTCGACGCGGCCTCGACCAAGAGGTTCGCTGACGCGTTCGCCGCTGATCTGCAATCGTTCACCACCACGATAGCCGCCTACCGCGATAGTGGCCCGGCGTCGGGCGCCGCCATGATCGACCAGTTGCAGACCGACTGGGATGCCTACGCCGACATCGCGACGAACAAACTGATCCCGGCCGGCAACCGCAGCGCGCTGACCGAATGGGCCGCGATCCGTGACCGTGAGGCGCTGCCGATCCTGACGAGACTGTTCGACCAGCTCACCGCTATGGACGACATGGAGACCGCGGACGCGGCGAAGAACGCCGCCGCGGCCAAATCGGGTTACGACTCCAGTCGGATCACCTCGATCGTCACCCTGACCGTCGGGCTCGTCCTCGCCCTGGCGATCGGCGTCATCGTCGCCCGCAAGATAGTGCAGTCGCTGACGAAGGTCACCTACGTGTGTGACGGGCTCGCCGACGGCGACCTGACCCGCAGCACCGGCCTGGACACCGGCGACGAGCCCGGCCGGATGGGCCGCGCCCTGGACACCGCGCTGACGCGGCTGCGGCAGACGATCGCCACGATCGAGGGGTCCGCCACCTCGCTGGCCGGTGCCTCCGAGCAGATGAGCGGCACCGCCGCCAACATCGCCGCGTCGGCGGAAGAGACCTCGACCCAGGCGCTGGCCGTGTCGGCCGCCGCCGAACAGGTTTCCCGCAGCGTCGACACGGTCTCCTCGGGCAGCGAGGAGATGGGTGCCTCGATCCGGGAGATCTCCCAGAACGCCGCCGAGGCTGCCCGGGTCGCCTCGGAGGCGGTCACCATTACCGCCACCACCGCGGCCACCATGAGCAAACTCGGCGACTCCTCCGCCGAGATCGGCAACGTCATCAAAGTGATCACCGCGATCGCCGAGCAGACCAACCTGCTGGCGCTGAACGCCACCATCGAGGCCGCTCGCGCCGGCGAGATGGGCAAGGGTTTCGCAGTGGTCGCCTCCGAGGTCAAAGACCTCGCCCAGGAGACCGCCCGGGCCACCGAGGACATCTCCCGCCGGGTCCAGGCGATCCAGGCCGACACCAGCGGCGCGGTCGCCGCCATCGAGGAAATCTCGATCGTCATCGAACGGATCAGCGAGTTCCAGACCACCATCGCCTCCGCCGTGGAGGAACAGACCGCCACCACCGCGGAGATGAACCGCAGCGTCAGCGAAGCAGCCGGCGGCGCCGGCGAGATCGCCCAGAACATCACCGGCGTCGCCGAGGCCGCCCGGATGACCAGCCAAGGCGTCACCGAAACCCAGCAGGCCACCACCGAAATCGCCCGCATGTCCACCGAACTCAGCAGCCTCGTCGCCACCTTCCGCATCTGACCGCCGGCGAGCTCGTCGAGTTGGCGATTTGGGAGCGCTCCCGTAACATGCCTGACGCGGCTGTTAACGTTCACCGACAGTGACCACCGTCAATGTATAAGCCGCCATCCGCGCCGGGAGGACCGCCATGGCGAGATTCAGAGCGACCAATGTTGGCCTGGTGTCGGCCGGTATTCTGGCGCTGACGTCGGCGACGGTGCTCGTGGCCTTGCCGGCCGGCGCCGCAACCGCGGGCTGTTCGCTGAACTATGTGGTGTCGTCGCAGTGGCAGGGCGGGTTCGGTGCCAACGTGTCGATCACCAATCTCGGTGATCCGTTGACCGGTTGGACGTTGACGTGGTCGTTCGCCGCCGGGCAGACGGTGACGCAAGCCTGGAACACTTCGTTGACGCAGAGCGGTTCCGCGGTGACGGCGAAGAACGTGAGCTACAACGGCTCGGTCGCCACCAATGGGACGGCGTCGTTCGGCTTCAACGGCTCGTGGACGGGCAGCAACCCGGCGCCGGCGGGTTTCGCCCTCAACGGCGTGCCGTGCACCGGCAGCACGACCCCGACGACAGCGCCGACGACGGCCCCCACCACCGCGCCGACCACACCACCGACCAGCGCGCCGCCGACCGGCACCTGCACGCTTCCCTCGAGCTACCGCTGGACGTCGACGGGCCCGCTGGCGACCCCGAAGGCGGGCTGGGTCGGGCTCAAGGACTTCACCGACGTCGTCTACAACGGCAAGCACCTGGTCTACGCGTCGACGACCGACACCGCAGGATCGTACGGGTCGATGAACTTCGGCTTGTTCACCAACTGGTCGGACATGGCCTCGGCCGGCCAGAACACGATGTCATCCTCTGCCGTCGCGCCGACGCTGTTCTACTTCGCCCCGAAGAACATCTGGGTGCTGGCCGGCCAGTGGGGTGCGACACCCTTCTTCTACAAGACCTCCAGCGACCCCACCAACGCGAATGGATGGTCAGCGAACCAGCCGCTCTTCTCCGGAAGCATCGCCGGCTCTTCCCCGCTCGATCAGACACTCATCGGTGACGGTACGAACATGTACCTGTTCTTCGCCGGGGACAACGGGAAGATCTACCGGGCCAGTATGCCCATCGGGAACTTCCCCGGCGATTTCGGTACCGCATCGACGGTGGTCATGAGCGACACCACGGCCAATCTGTTCGAAGCGGTTGAGGTCTACAAGGTCCAGGGACAGAACCAATACCTCATGCTGGTCGAGGCGATGGGCGCGAACGGGCGCTTCTTCCGGTCGTTCACGGCGTCCAGCCTGGGCGGCTCGTGGACACCGCAGGCCGCGTCCGAGAGCAGCCCGTTCGCCGGCAAGGCCAACAGCGGCGCCACCTGGACCAACGACATCAGCCACGGCGATCTGGTTCGCGCCAACTCCGACCAGACGAAGACCATCGACCCGTGCAACCTGCAGTTGCTCTACCAGGGACGTGACCCCGGCTCCGACGGCACCAGCTACAACCTCCTGCCCTGGCGACCGGCCGTGCTCACCCTGCAGCGCTGAAGGGCGTGACGCAGGTCCAGCTCGAACGCGGGCCCGGCCGGCACGGCGTCTCGAACGCCTTCTACGTCTACCTGTGCGACCCCGACGGGTGGGCTCGGCGCGAGGCCGAGCCCACCCGAGTCGCGCAGCGAACCCAGAGTTCAGGTGCGCCTGCTCCACTGCTGGTTGGAGCCGCCGTTGCAGGTCCAGAGGATCAGTTTCGTGCCGTTGGCCGTCGCGGCGCCGTTGGCGTCCAGGCACAGGCCGGACTGCCCGCCGGTGATGGTGCCGTTGGAGTTGAGGTTCCACTGCTGGTTGGCCTGCCCGTTGCAGTCCCAGATGATGACCGCGGTGCCGTTGCTGGTGCCCTGGCCGTTGGCGTCGAGGCACTTGTTGCCGTACACCTGCAGTTGCTTGCTCGAGGTGTAGGTCCACCGCTGCGATGACCCGCCCGAGCAGTCGTACAGCTGGGTCTGCGTGCCGTTGGCCGTCGCGCCGTTGGGGACGTCGACGCATCGGCCGGACTGGCCGCCGACCAGCTCCACGCCTTGCTGACCGCTGGAGGAACTGGGGGTCAGGTAGATGGCGAAGGCGTCGTGCGATGCCTGGAAGGTGAGCGGCACCGTGATGGCGCCGCCGGAGACGGTCATCGTCTGGTTGAGGACCACCTGCGGCGCGTTGAGGGGGGCTTGGTCAGGTATGCGGTCGACCACGACGTTGACGCTGCCGTTGCCGGCCAGCCAAGTGTTGGACGAAACCCCGTTGAAGGTCACTGTCGCGCTGCCGGTGTATCCGTTGCTGTCGCCGACGATGGCGACCGCCCGTTTGTTGGTGCTGTCGATCGAGGCGGAGATCGCGGTGCTGCCGACCTGTCCGGAGGTGTTGACGAGGGTGCCGGTCATGTCGGCGTAGGACCGCATCGCCCACCAGTTGCCGTTGGGGGCCCAGGTCCCGTTGGTCTGGGTGAGGATTCCGGTGAGGTTGGGCGTCATGCAGCACACCCAGTTGCCGCGCATGGCGTTGGTGTATCCGGACTGGGCGAACCGGGCCAGGTACCAGGCGGTGACTCCGGCCGTCTGCCGGTCCGCGGGCTGGTACTCGTTCGCCGACAGCGGCCGCGCTGCGATGCCCGCGGCCGACAGCTGGCTGTTGAGTGCCTGCGACACCGTGACCGGGTCGTCGACGTCGCCCTCGTCGTGGTTGGCGATCCAGTCCGGCACGGTTCCCGCGGACTTGACGTGGGTCAGGAAGGTGCTCCACTGCGACGGCCGGGCCTGCGGGGTGTACGCGAACGACGGGCCGACGATCTTGGCGTTCGGAGCGACCTTGCGGAGCTCCTTGTAGGCGGTGTCCCACATCTGGAAGTACTGGGTGCTGTTGACCCCGGCCTTCCAGAAGACGGAGATGTCCGGCTCGTTGTCGATGTCGTACGCGAACGACAGACCGCTGGCCTGCAGAGCGGCGACGGTGGAATCGATGAACGTCACCCAGTTCGAGCAGTTGCCGTTGTCACACGGGTACACGGTGTTCGAAGGCTGGCCGCCGTTGAGCCCGTACAGATCGCTCAGCAGCACCTGGTACTGCGGATGATCTCCGACCTGGTTCAACCGCCGGGCCTGAGCGATGATCGAGGTGATGTCCGCCTGCGTGGCCGAGCCGAACTGGTAGTTGTCCTTGATCCAGCCGCCGGAGAACCAGCCGCCGCCACGAAATGCGTTGATCCTCAACGGCTGGATGAACTGGTCCGCCGGCAGCGTGGCGTCCTGGTTGATCCCGTACAGGACGCCTTCGCCGACTCCGGTGGCTGTTCCGCGGTTGGATGCCAGGTCGACGCTCAGCGCCTCGCTGGCGGCCGCCTGGCTTTCGCCGGCCACGGTGAGCGGGACGGCGGCCGCCAAGGCCATTCCGATCGCGATCGAGGCTCTCGTGGCTAGCCGGCCGAGTTTTCTCTTCTGCTGCATCGATGTCTCCGGGGGCGAGTCGATGATGGGGACGAGGAGGTGTTGCGGTGGGCCCGAGGGTGCGTCGGGCGAGGGCAGCAGGGATCGCGAGGCGAGCCGGCGGCTCGTCCCGGGGAGGGTGGATGGGGTCAGCGGGCGGGTGCGGGCCCGGTGCTGTCGCGCAGCGAGATGGGCGGGGTGAGCAGCAGGTGCCGGGGTGCGCCGGCCGGTGCGGCTATCCGTTCGAGGAGCAGGTCGACGGCGTGCGTGCCCATCTCGAGGGTGGGGACGTCGGCGGCGGTCAATTGCGGGCGGAAGCCCTCCGCCCAGTGGCGGGCGGCCACCCCGGCGATGGACAACTCTCGCGGTACGGCGACGTGGGCCCGCTCGAGGCCGCGCTGAATCCCGGGCAGCGCGGCCTCGTTGATCGTGGTGATGGCCGTTACCTCGGGGTGACGCTCACGCAGTAGCTCGATGCATTCCTCGCCGGCGGCCGGATCGTCGGCGCACGGCAGGTTCATGCCGGTCAGGCCACGCTGGCTGATGGCCTCGTCGAAGCCGGCCTGAGCCCGGTGCGCCGGACCGTAACCGGCAGCCACGAGCTCGGTGGAACGGTTGATCAACGCGACGGTGCGGTGTCCGAGGTCGGCCAGGTGATGCACGCAGCGAGCGACGAGCGTGGCGTAGTCGACGTCGACCCAGCAGGTGCCGTACGGGTGCGCGGTGTGGCCGATGGTGACGAACGGCAGCCCGGCCTGCTGCAGCCGGGTGACCCGCTCGTCCTCGAGCCGGATCTCCATCAGGATGACCCCGTCGACCCGGCGGCCGGAGATCAGGCGCTCGAAGGACCGGTCGTGATCACCGCCGGACGGCGACAGCAGCACATCGAGATCCGCCCGGGCCGCGGCCTCGACCACGCTGGCGACGAAGCCGAGCTGCATGTCGGTCAGCAGCAGGCTGGCCGGGGGGATGACGAGCCCGAGGGTACGGGTTCGTCCCTCCTTCAGGGCGCGGGCGGCGGCGTTGGGCCGATAGCCGATCTCGTCGATCACGGCCTGGATCCGCTGCTTGGTCTCCGAGCTCACCGACCGGCGCCCACTCAACGCGTACGACACCGTGCTGCGCGACACCCCGGCCCGGCGTGCGATCTCCCCGATGTTCATCTCCACCTCCTCTGACTGAACGTATCGAGACTGTACGGCGATGCTGCTGGTCAGCGGCCGAGCAGCCGCCTTCGCTGGTTGAGCAGCCTCCGGGGAGGGGAGCGGAATTGTCGAACCGATTCGCTCCAATCACCGTAGAGAGCGACCGTCACCGATGTCAACGGGGTGTCTCGACTGTGAAGAAAAGGTTTCCAAGACGCTCAAGAGCGGTCTTGACCCTGTCCCCGCGGTGAGCCTATGGTCGGCGAACCGATACGTCGAATCGGTTCGCCATGGGCGCATCGTACGAGGAGCGACCACATATGAAGACATCCATGACCAGGCGCCGGGCCCTCGGCTGTGCGGTGCTGACGGTGACGCTGGCCTGCCTCACGACGGCTTGCTCACACGATGACAGCAACGGCTCCTCGACCGGCGCGTCCGGAAGCGGCGGCACGTACAACATCTGGGACCCGTATCCGCAGTTCGATGACTCCTCCGACTGGGTGAAGTTGCTGCAGAAGTGCGGTACCGATGCCGGGGTCACGGTCAAGCGCACCGGCTACGACACCACCGACCTCACCAACAAGGCGTTGCTCGCCGCGCAGCAGGGCAACTCTGCCGATGTGCTGATCGTCGACAATCCGGTTGTGTCGACGTTGGCCGAGGCGGGTGTGCTCACCACCACGGATGACACCAAGATCGACACGTCGGCGGTCGAGCCGAACCTGCTCGCGGCCGGGCAGCTCGACGGTAAGACGTACGGCGTCCCGATCGGCGCGAACACGCTGGCGTTGTACTACAACAAGAAGGTCCTGGACGCGGCGAAGGTCGACCCGGCCACGGTCAAGGACTGGGCGGGTCTGACCGCCGCGTTGGCGAAGGTGAAGGCGGCCGGGAAGAAGGGCATCACGTTCTCGGCGATCGGCACCGAGGAGGGCTCGTTCCAGTTTTTGCCGTGGTTCTGGGGCTCGGGTGCGCAGCTGACCCAGCTCGACTCGGCGCAGGGGGTGGCGTCGCTGACGCTGTGGAGCGACTGGCTGAAGAAGGGCTACGCGCCCAACTCGGTGCTCAACAACACGCAGACCACGAGCTGGCAGGAGTTCGCCAGCGGCGACTTCGCGTTCAGTGAGAACGGCACGTGGCAGCTGGCCAACGCGAAGAAGACCGGTTTCGAGTACGGGATCATCGCGATCCCCTCGCAGGCCGGCGGGACCGCCCCGGCCCCCACCGGCGGTGAGTTCGTGACCGCTCCGGTGCAGAACGACACCGGCCGGTACGCCACCAGCGAGAAGATCATCAAGTGTCTGACGAACGAGGGCAACGCGCTCACCACGGACACGACCCTGTCGTACGTGGCGGCCACCGAGGCGGTTCAGGCCAAGCAGGTCGCGGCGAACCCGGAGCTGAAGGTGTGGGTCGAGGCGGTCGGCGCGGCGAAGGGCCGCACCAGCGACAACCTCGGCACCAAGTATCCGAAGATCTCCGAGCAGCTGTGGACGGCGTTCCAGGCCGCGCTGTCCGGCAGCAAGCAGCCGCAGCAAGCCCTGACGGCGGCGCAGACCGCCGCCGCCGCGGCCACCAAGTGACCGACGTGCTGACCCGCGCCGAGGTGGCCTCCGCCGCCCCGGCGCGGGCGCCCCGCCGGCGTAGCGGCCAGTGGGCGGCCTGGGGATTCCTCGCCCCGGTCGTGATCTACCTGGTCGCGTTCTACGCGTACCCGCTCTACCGCAACCTCGACCTGAGCCTGCACAAGTACACGGTCCGCTCGTTCGTACAAGGCGGGGCGCCGTTCAGCGGGCTCGACAACTACCGGGCCGTCATCGACAACCCGACATTCTGGCCGGCGCTGACCCACACCGTGCTGTTCACCGGCGTATCACTGATCTTCCAGTTCAGCATCGGGATGGCGCTCGCGGTGTTCTTCGTCAACCATTTCCCGCTGTCCACCACGCTGCGAGCATTGTTCCTGGTGCCGTGGCTGCTGCCGCTGATCGTGTCGGCCTCCACCTGGTCGTGGATGCTCAACAGCGACTCCGGTGTGGTCAACTCGCTGCTGCAGGCGGTCGGCGTCAATCCGGTCAACTGGCTCACCTCGCCCACCTGGGCGCTGACCAGCGTGATCATCGCGAACATCTGGATCGGCATACCGTTCAACCTGGTGGTGCTCTACAGCGGGCTGCGGGCCATCCCGTCGGACATCTACGAGGCAGCCGCGCTGGACGGCGCGAGCGGCTGGCAGCGGTTCTGGCGGGTCACCTTCCCGCTGCTGCGGCCGGTTTCGGCGATCACGCTGCTGCTCGGGCTGGTCTACACCCTCAAGGTCTTCGACATCATCTGGATCATGACGAAAGGCGGCCCGACCGATTCGTCCACCACGTTCGCGACCTGGTCCTACCGGTTCAGCTTCGGCAACCTGCTGCCCCAGTTCGGGCCGGGCGCCGCGATCGGTAACCTGCTGATCATCATGGCGCTGATCTTCGGGCTGCTCTACATCCGAATCCAGCGGCAGCAGCAGTCATGACCCGCTCATGGAAAACCCTCGTCGGGGTGGCGCTGACAGCGATCATGCTGTTCCCGGTCTACTGGATGATCAACGTGTCCTTCACCAAGGACACCGACATGCGGCACGACCCGCCCTACCTCTTCCCGGTGCATGGCACCCTCGAGGGCTACCGGGCCGTACTCGACCAGCAGGGCCCCTATCTCGGCACCAGCCTGCTGATCGGGCTCGGCACCGTTGTGCTGACCGTGGCTCTCTCCGCGCCGGCCGGCTACTCGCTGGCCAAGCTGCGGCCTCGCGGCGGCGGAGCGCTCAGCTTCGTCCTGCTGATGGCCCAGATGATCCCCGGCATCATCATGGCGATGGGCTTCTACGCCATCTACCTCAAGCTCGGCGTGCTCAACAGCGCCGCCGGCCTCGTCCTGGCCGACTCCACGATCGCCGTACCCTTCGGGGTCCTGATCTTCACCGCGTTCATGTCGGGCATCCCGGCCGAACTCCTCAACGCCGCGAAGATCGACGGCGCCGGGACCTGGCGAACCTTCCGATCAGTCGTCCTGCCCGTCAGCCGCAACGCGATCGTCACCGTCAGCCTGTTCGCGTTCCTCTGGGCCTGGTCCGACTTCATCTTCGCCACCACCCTCGACGGCGGCGGCACCCGCCAACCCATCACCCTCGGCATCTACCACTACATCGGCAACAACAACCAGCAATGGAACGCGATCATGGCCACCGCCGTCATCGCCTCCATCCCCGCAACGCTGCTGCTCATCCTGGCACAGCGCTACGTGGCCGCCGGCGTCACAGCCGGCGCCGTGAAAGATTGAACCACCCGCGAAAGGCATCCATATCTGTGGTCACCACCTTCTCCGTACAGGAAATTCCCTTCAGCTTTGCGGGATCCTGGTTCGACATCTCCCCGGTCATCGCGGAGAAGACGTACGCCGACGACATGCATCTGGTTTCGCACCGTAACGGATTGCACCCGATCCTGCGCTTCGAGACCCGGTCCACCGACGGGCCAGTCGAGGCGACGGTTACGGCCTCGGCCGCACGGCTGCGCTGGACGCATCAGAACGGCTCCATCGACTTGGTCTACGAGACCGCCGACACCATCCGGTTGCGCGGTACCGGCCTGGGTCTGCGCATCGGGGCCGCCGCACCTGCTTTGACGCCGTTCTCCGGCACCTACCTCTTCCGCGACCCGCGGGACGAGTCGTTTGTCTTCACCTCCTACGAAACCGGACGGCGCTACCGGGTCACTCTGCTCACCCGGAGCCCGATCACGGCGGCCGGCACCGAACTGCTCGGCGCCCGCGATCGGCATCTGGAGCTGCCAGGCAGCGCACCATGGGAGGTGGCCATCGAGGAGTACGCGACGAGTCGCGACCCGTACCAGTCCTCGGCAACCTTCGACGAGGTAGCCCAGCAGTCGGAGGACACGTTCGCCCAATACCTGGAGACGGTGGCGCCGTGGCGGAACGCCCTGACGCCGGCCGCGGAACTCGCCACCTACGTGCTCTGGTCCGCCACGGTGGCACCCGGCGGGTTCCTCACCCGTCCCGCCGTGCTGATGTCCAAACACTGGATGGACAAAGTCTGGAGCTGGGACCACTGCTTCAACGCCCTGGCTCTCGCCGCAGGAGATCCCGAGCTGGCCTGGCATCAATTCCACATACCGTTCGATCACCAGGACCCGACCGGCGCATTGCCGGATTCCGTGACGCACTCCGAAGTGCTCTACAACTTCGTGAAGCCGCCCATTCATGGCTGGGCGTTCGCCCGCCTGCGCCGGCAGTTACCCGAGTCCCTCGAACGGCATCAGCTGACGGAGGTATACCAGCGGCTGAGTCGCTGGACCACCTTCTGGCTCACCCAGCGCCGTTTGCCCGGCCACCCGCTCCCGCACTACCAACACGGAAACGACAGCGGCTGGGACAACGCCACCACCTTCGACGCCGGCCGGGTACTCGAAACCGCCGATCTGGCCGCCTTCCTGATCATCCAGCTGCGCGAGCTCAGTGCTCTCGCGGCCGAACTCGGCGATGCCGCTGCCGCCGTGCACTGGCACGACACCGCCGAACAGATGCAGACCGCGCTGCTGTCGGTGCTGTGGGACGGGAGTCGATTCCTCGCACGCGACCCACGGACCGGCACCATGCACGACAGCACCAGCCTGCTCGCGCTCATGCCGGTCGCCTTGGGCGACGACCTGCCGCCCGAGATCCGGACGTCCCTGGTGGCCGCGCTCAAAGCACACCTGACCCCGCACGGACTGGCGACCGAGCCGCTCGGCTCCGACCGGTACGCCGAGGACGGCTACTGGCGGGGACCCATCTGGGCGCCCGCCACCCTGCTGATCGAAGACGGCCTCCGGCGCGCCGGCCACATCGACCTCGCCGACGACATCAGCAGCCGCTTCCGCCGGCTGTGCGAGACCTCCGGCTTCGCGGAGAACTTCAACGCAGACACCGGAGCCGGCCTCCGCGACCGCGCGTACACCTGGACGGCCGCCGCATATCTCATCCTTGCCGCGGCGCAGCATCAGCGAACGTGATGCCCGGTCAACGGGCCAGCCGGCGCCCGCCTCTGCCGGCATGACGGTCATCGCTCCGGCCGCTGCCACAACCGCCACCGGATTCGGGCGAGTGAGGACACGCCGCACCCGCCCGAGTGGCTCGTCTAACGCAGACTCCACCGCTGGTTGGACTGGCCGTTGCACGACCACAAAATGAGCTGCGTGCCGTTGGCCGTGCCCGCCCCGTTCGCGTCCAGGCACAGTCCGGACTGCACGACGGTGATCGTGCCGTTGGAGTTGACGTTCCACTGCTGATTGGTCTGGCCGTTGCAGTCCCAGATGATGACCGCCGTGCCGTTGCTGGTTCCCTTGCCGTTCGCGTCCAGGCACTTGTTGCCGTACACCGTCAGCTGCTTGCTCGAGGTCGACGTCCAGAGCTGGTTACTGCCGCCCCAGCAGTCGTACAGCTGCGCCTGGGTCCCGTTGGTGGTCGACGCGTTCGGCACGTCGACGCACCGGCCCGACTGCCCACCGACGATCTCCTTGCCGCTACCGCCTCCGCCGCTCGACGTGCCGTATCCGGCGGCCACAATGTTGGCCTGCACCGAGTTCTCCGTCGCGTCCGACGGGTAGCCGGAGGTCATGACACCCTCATAGAAGGTGCCCGCGGAGCCCTTGCTGTTGTCGCCGCCGATGCCCAGGATGATGGCGCCTTCCTTGTGCATCGGGTTGTAGCCGGACACATTGGGCCGGGCACCGCTGTAATACGTGGACAGGCTGCCGGACTGCGCATTGCCGGCCCGGATGGCCCATTGGTTGGGCTGGCCCTTCACGATGGCGGTCAGGAAGCGGTTGTTCACGGTGGGGTCGTTGGCGTTGTAACCGGCGTTCACCCCGGAGAACAGGCCGTTCTCCAGGTCGGCCATCACCCACGGCCCGTTGCCCGTGCCGTACCCCCAGACCTTGATGTTGCCGAAGTAGATGGCCTCCATGTGGCCGTTTCCGGTGTCGTTGCTGCTGGTCTCGGCGTTGCCGTAGTCGAAGCAGCAGCCGCCGTTGTAGTGCGTGCCGTCGAAGATCGCGTACATGCCCTCGGCTTGGTCGCCGGTGGCGATGCCGTTCGTGCTGTTGTTGCGATAGCCGGTGCCGGGGGCCACGTAGACGCCGTAAGCCTTGTTCCCGTTGATCGTGATCGGGGCGGCGGTGGCGTCTGCGAGGTTGTCGGGGCCGCCGGCCGCCCCGCCGCCGGGCGCCTGGGTGAGGTCGTTGCCCCGGCCGGTCTGGTCGTAGATCCGGCTGATTACGCAGCTCGTGCCCGCGCAGAATGAGTCCTGGCCGGCGGCGTCGGCGTAGCCGCCGGCGCTGGTCGGCGTGATGCTTCGGTACGTGTTGTCGGAGGCTCGCCGTACCTGGTAGAGCGGGCCGCTGTAGGAGCCGTACAGGGCCCGGGTCGTGCTGTGCGCGGCGACGCAGGGCGTACCGCCTGAGGCGTAGATGTCGCACGGCCCGGTTGTCGCGGCCTGGGCGGGCGCCATCGCGGCGAACACGCCGCCGAGCAGCACCGCGACGCCGATCGCGGCCAGCACTGCCCTTCTCTGATGGCGATGGAGCAGGGTCGGCATGTGAACCTCGCTTGTCGGTCTGGGGCTGTGGACGCCGGCGTCCCCGGGACGCCCGCGAGGGGAGGTCCTCTTCAGTTGCAGGTCTGGCCTGGCCGTCGCCCCGCGCGGACCATGATCATTGTGAACGTTAACCAGCGACGCTGATCGATTGTTACGCCCACCTCACGGAATAGTCAATGCTGTGATTTCCCGTATGGGCACGGCCGGTCGTGGACTTCGCAGGCGCCTTCGGCGCTCGGCAGGAGCCATCAGTGCGAATGGCGGTGCGGTTCTCGCACTGGCGTTGCCGTAACTCAGCGAAACCGTTTTCCCGATCCGGTTTTCCGTCATTGTCAAAAAGTTCCTGCTGAAAAAACGCTATGAGGCACGATGCACGCCTGCTGCCTGCAAAGACCTACGCAAACAATCGTTCGACATCGAAGTGGTGGCAGCTGCTCGGAAACACCTTCCCGGCGTTTTCTTGAGTGTCCCGGCGGCACTGCCGTAACATGCCAGACGCGGTTGTTAACGCTAACCTAACGACCGACTACTCCCACGGCTGTCAGGCCGGGCCGTGCACGTACGCGACCACCAGCCTGGAGCCGGCATCCCCGCCCCCTGATGCGTTGGAGTTCCCCCATGTCCCCACCCCTGAGTCGCCGTAGCCTGCTGCAGGCCGCCGGTGTCGGCGCGCTCGCCTCCGCCACCGGCGGCGCCGGTGTCTCCCTGGCGAAACCGGCCGACGCGGCCGTGATTTCCCCCGCCCGTCCGGACATCGGTGTGTCGGCATATCCATTCGACCTGGGCCAGGTCAAGCTGTCGGCCGGCCGGTTCATGGACAACCAGACCCGCGCTCTGAACTACCTGAAGTTCGTCGATGTCGATCGCCTGCTGTACGTGTTCCGTGCCAACCACAAGCTGTCCACCAACGGAGCCGCCGCGAACGGCGGATGGGACGCTCCCAACTTCCCGTTCCGCAGTCACATGCAGGGCCACTTCCTGACGGCCTGGGCTCAGGCGTACGCGGTGCTGGGTGATACCACATGCCGGGACAAAGCCAACTACATGGTCGCTGAGCTGGCCAAGTGTCAGGCGAACAACGGCGCCGCGGGGTTCAACACCGGTTACCTGTCTGGCTTCCCCGAGTCCGATATCAGCGCTGTCGAGGCGGGCACGCCCGTCGCCGTGTCGTACTACTGCATCCACAAGACCTTGACCGGGCTGCTCGACGTCTGGCGGTACCTCGGCAACACCCAGGCCCGGGACGTCCTGCTGAGTTTCGCCGGCTGGGTCGACTGGCGCACCGGCCGGTTGAGTTACAGCCAGATGCAGACGGTCCTGAACACCGAGTTCGGCGGCATGAACGCCGTGCTGACCGACCTCTACCAGCAGACCGGCGACGCTCGCTGGCTCAGCGCCGCGCAACGATTCGACCACGCCGCGATCTTCGACCCGCTCGCCGCCAACCAGGACCAACTCAATGGGAAGCACGCGAACACCAATCTCCCGAAGTGGGTGGGCGCCGCGCGGGAGTACAAGGCCACCGGCACCACCCGCTACCGCGACATCGCCGGCAACGTCTGGAACATGGTCACGACGGCCCACACGTATGTCATCGGGGGCAACAGCCAGGGCGAGTACTTCAAGGCGCCGAACGCGATCGCCGGCTATCTCACCAACGACACCTGCGAGCACTGCAACACGTACAACATGCTGAAGCTGACCCGCGAGCTGTGGCTGCTCGACCCCAACCGGACCGACTACTTCGACTTCTACGAGCGGGCGCTGCTCAACCACCTCATCGGCGCGCAGAACCCGGCCGACTCCCACGGCCACATCACCTACTTCACCCCGCTCAAACCGGGCGGGCGGCGGGGCGTCGGGCCGGCGTGGGGCGGCGGCACCTGGTCCACCGACTACAACAGCTTCTGGTGCTGCCAAGGCACCGGCATCGAGACCAACACCAAGCTGGCGGACTCGATCTACTTCTACAACGCCACGACGCTGACGGTGAACCTGTACGTGCCGTCCGTGCTCACCTGGACCCAGCGCGGGATCACGGTCACCCAGTCCACGACGTACCCGGTCAGCGACACCACCACGCTGACCCTGTCCGGCACCATGAGCGGCTCGTGGAGCATCCGGCTGCGCATACCGTCCTGGACCACCAGCCCGGTGATCAGCGTCAACGGCACCGTGCAGAACGTCACCGCGACACCGGGCAGCTACGCGACCGTCACCCGCACCTGGGCGGCCGGCGATATTCTCACGCTGCGACTGCCCATGAGCGTGACCATGCGGGCGGCCAACGACAACACCAACATCCAGGCCATCACGTACGGGCCGGCGGTGCTGTGCGGCAACTACGGCAACACCACCGTGTCTGCGGCGCCGTCGCTGACCGTCTCGTCGATCACCCGCACCAGCACCAGCAGCCTCGCGTTCACCGCGACCGCGAACGGCGCCACGGTGAACATCGGCCCGTTCCACGACGCCCAGGGCTTCAACTACCTCGTCTACTGGAACACCGGCGGCACCAGCGGCAGCGGCACGTACAAGCTGGTCAACGTCGGCACCGGCCTGGTCCTCGGCGTCCAGAACATGTCCACCGCCGACGGCGGCCTGGCCGTGGCCTGGGGCGACACCGGCACCGCCGACCACAACTGGGTCAGGGTCACCGACGGCGCCGACGTCAGGTTCCGTAACGCCAACAGCGGAAAGGTCCTCGGCGTCGAGAACATGTCGACCGCCGACAACGCCCGCGTCCTGCAATGGAGCGACAACGGCACTGCCGACCACCGCTGGACCCTCGTGGCCAACAGCGACGGCTCTTACAAGATCCGCAACGTCAACAGCGGCAAGCTCCTCGCCATCCTCAACGGCTCCACCACCTGGGGCACCCAGGTCGTCCAGGACTCCGACAACGGCAGCGCCGACAACAACTGGCGCCTGGTTCAGGTCAGTTGAGTGTTCGGGGCTTGGCTTCGGGTAGGCCGTCGGACGGCAGGGCTATCGCGTTGATTAATCGTTGTCGATGCGGAAATGCGATACCAGGGTGGTGAGTGTGCTCGCCATCGTCGCGAGTTCCTGCGCGGATCCGGCAGCGGCGGTCGTCGCTTCGGTGTTGCTTGTGGCGGCGGACGCCATGGCCGCGATGTTGCGGGAGATTTCGCTGGTGGTCGCCGTCTGTTCCTCCACGGCACCGCTTATCGTGCCGGCGATGTCGCTGATGCGACCCACGACGTCGCTCATCTCGGTCATTGCGCGCGCCGCCTCCGAAGCCCCACCAGCGATCTTGCTGACCTGGCCGACGATGGTCGTGGTGGCGTGGGCGGTCTGCTGGGCGAGCTGTTTGACCTCGTCGGCGACCACGGCAAATCCCTTGCCGGACTCGCCGGCCCGAGCGGCCTCGATGGTGGCGTTGAGTGCCAGGAGGTTGGTCTGGGCGGCGATGTCCTGGATCAGGCTGACCACTTCACCGATCTCACCGGTGGCCTCGGTCAGGGACGCGACAACCCGTCCGGCGTGATCGGCCTGGCCGACCGCATTCCGGGAGATGGTGCTCGCGTCGGTCAGGCCGCGGGAGATCTCCGCGATGCTGGCGGTCATCTCCTCCGTGGCGGCCGACGCCGAGTCGGCCATCGCAGCTGTCTGCTCGGAGTTGTCCACCAGGGTCGCGCTGACTCCGGACAGGCTCCGGGCCGAGCCGGACAGCCTTTGCCCGGAACCCTGGATCTCCCTGGCGAGTTCTCGTAACTGGGCGATGGTCTGCTGCATCGCGTTGCCGAGGAGATCTTGGTGCCCGTGCGTCCCAGCGGCGTGGTGAAGTCTGCCTGCCGCCAGTTCGGCCGCCTGGTCTGCGGCCCGTCGCAGGTAGCCGCCCAGGTTACGGAAGGAGTCGGCCAGCTGCCCCAGCTCGTTGGCCGACCGGTAGGTGACCTCCTGAGACACGTCACCCACCGCCATCTGTTGCGCGACCGCGGTCACCTGCCGCAGCGGTCTATTGATCGAGACGATGATGGCGGCCGTGATGGCCACAGCCACGGCGAGGACCAGGATGGTGATCAGGATTGCGGTACGCGATGCCGCACCGGCCTGTTGCTCGGACTTGGTCGCGACCGAATGGACGGCACCGGAAATGTGGTCCTCAAGCTCCTTGTACTTGTCGATCTTGGCGGACGCGGCGTCGAACCAGGTGGCCGAATCGACGCCGAACCCGCCGCCCGGCCGCTCGGTCGCGCGTTTCTCAAGCGCAGCCACCCGGGCGAATTCCACGCTGTCGGCCATGCCCGACCAGGTCTTCAGGGTGTCCGGATCGGCGGCTCGAGTGAAGACCGTCAGGTACGCCTGCTGCGCGGCAATCAGCGATACGACCCTGGCCAGTTGGCCGGCGGCGAACCGGTCCGCGGTAAAGGCGCTGGCCAGCTGCGCCCGCTCCTGGCCGGCCTGCTCCTTGGCGCTGACGACACCGAGATAGGCCTGGACCCGAACCGCAACAGCGCCGTTGTCGACCGCGCGGGCAGCGGTGGCGATCATGTCCAGCAGCATCCGGTTGAGCGCCGTGTAGTCGGCGATGATTGCCGGCGCAGGCTTCGTCAGGGCCGCGGTCTGCGACCGCAATTCGGTGATCTTCGCGGCGGCGTCGGGCAGGCGGCTCAGTGACTCGCGTACGCTCGCGGGAAGCTCACTGGTGTGCGCGGTAATGAACGAGCGCAGTTCGCCGAGGCGAACATCTGTGGTCCTCTGCTGAGCGGCGAGTTCAGTACCGAAGCGAACGCCTCGGGAACTGGTGAACTGCGCGGTACGGCCTCGTTCTCTCTGTGTCTCGTGGAGGACGCCACCAAGCGCCGTCGACAACCTCGAGAGCGTGGCGATCTGAGCAGCGGAGGCCTGCTCACGCTGCCGCTGCAGGACGAGTGTGCCGGCGAACCCGATCATCCCGAGCAACGCGACAAGCAGCCCCAGGACGATCTTGGTCTGGACTCTCGCGTCGTGCCACCATCGCATCACAGCCTCCGGGTCCGGTTGGCCTTCGCCCGTTGCATCGGACTACTGCGCGATGGCCGTGACGCCAGGCCGTTGACCGGCCGCAGGAGGCGCATCGCGGCCACCCGGCGGCCACCCAGCCGCTCCCTGGCAGCACCAGGAAAGCCCAGAATCAGCCACATCACTCCATTCTCATCGGCAGGTTTTCGACAGCGCTGAGGGATTCTTGAACGTCAATAACCGTTTGCTTTCGGCGGCACGCAACACGTCTAAACGATCTTGTACGGCGAGAAATGCACAGACACTTACGGCTATGAGATTGCGCCGGCAGGCACCGGGGCGGCAGCAGCGCGGCGCCGGTCTGCCAGAACACGGGGCTGCGCCGGCGCGGCCGGGTCCATAGCCTTCAGTCCATGTCTCGAGACAACGCGCGGAAGGTGGTGCGGTTCGCCGCGGCCGCCGCCGTTCTCAGCCTGACCGCCCTGCTGCCCGCCGCGCCGGCCGCCGCCGCGGGCATCCAGACCATCTACATGAACGCGTCCGGATCGGACTCGGCCGCGGGTAACACCCCGGCGGCGGCGGTGAAGACGCTCGAGCGCGTCGAGCAGCTCGTCGCGGCCGGCCCGTCCGACCAGGACGTCGAGGTGCGTATCCATGCCGGCACCTACGTCGCCCAGCAGACGATCTGGCAGACGTACCGGCCCGGGCACACGATCTCGTTCATGCCCGACGATTACGAGATCGGCGGGGGCGCCGACTCGATCGCCGCGCGGCCGGTGTTCCAGAACGCCCGGGCCAGCGGCTCCAACCGGTACATCGCCGGGTACTGGTTCTACGCCTGCGCGGGCGGGGCGCTCAACGCCGGCGGCACTTCCGGCCTGCGGTTCTACTACCTCCAGGCGCAGTACTACTCGAGCGGCGGCATCTCGCTGGACGGATCGGCCGGGTCCTGCGGCGGCGGATACAACCCGTCCTCCGGGCCGGGCCAGCCGTCGGCGCGCGGCCTGGACGGCAACACCGTGTTCGGCATGGTCCTCACCTCGCTGGGCAACGCGTACACCGGCGGACTCTGCGGCGACGCGGACTGGCCCCGGTGCGGGTACGGCGGGATCGTGCTCACCGAGTCGTCGGGCAACCGGATCGCCAACAACCACTTCGTGAACCTGCGCAACAGCGAGAACAGCTACATCCATGCCACCTACATCACCCACAAGAGCTCGCGCAACACGTTCACCGGCAACAACGTGACCGGGGTCAGCAGCGATCCCGTGAAGCTGCGGGACGGGAGCGACTTCAACACCTTCGACGCCAACGTGTTCGGCGCGAACGGCTTCCCCCGCTCGTCGACGCCGCCGTCCGCGCACTACCTGGAGGAGGTCAACGTGGACGCCGGCGAGTGCTCGTCGTACCACAACCGGTTCACCAACAACGACCTCGGCACGTACCTGGTCGGCAGCAGCGCCAACCTGCCGACCTGGTACCTCTATCCAGCAGGCGCGACCTGGGCCGGCGCCGCGGGCTGCCCGGCGCTGCCGGCCGGCGAGTCCAGGCTGACCACGGCGAACAACACCTACTGACCGCTCGGGTCATTGGCCCGCGGCACGGCTGGCGAGGGCCTGCCGGCCGTGGGCCCCCAGCGGTCGTAGGCCTCGGCGCACTCCTGCCTACGCCTCGATTCACCGTCGTAGCTCAGCCACCGTGCCCAGCCGTTCGAGCTTGTGCGGGTTGCGGATCGCGTAGACCTGGGTGATCCGGCCGTCCTCGATGACGAACGACACGGCCGTGTCATTTTCGCCGCCGGGGTCGATGCGCGCCGCGACGCCGCCGTTGAGGTCGACGATGAAAGTCCTGGCACTGGGCGCGACTTCGGCGAACCGGGCCATCACCGGGGCGAGCTTCGCGGCCCCGCGTACCGGCTTCGGGATTGTCGGCGCCAGGCCGCCGCCGTCGCCCACGACGAGCACGTCCGGAGCCAGCACCTCGAGCAGGCCGGGCACGTCGCCGGTGGTGAGCGCGGCGAGGAACCGCTCGACCACCTGCTGCTGTTCGGTGCGGCTCACCGACATCCGCGGCCGGCGCGCCGCCACGTGCTTGCGGGCCCGCGTCGCGATCTGGCGCACCGCCGCCGGCGACTTGTCCAGCGCTTCGGCGATCTCGTCGTAGGGCACGTCGAAGACCTCGCGGAGCACGAAGACCGCGCGCTCCGTCGGAAGCAGCGTCTGGAGTACCGCCAGCATGGCGATCGACACGCTCTCGGCGAGCTCGACGTCCTCGGCGACGTCCGGGCTGGTCAGCACGGGCTCGGGCAGCCACTCGCCCACGTATTCCTCGCGCTGTCGCGCGAGCGTGCGCAGCCGGTTGAGGCAGAGCCGGGTCACGATCCGCACGAGGTACGCCCGGGGGTCCCGGACCTCGCAGCGCTCGGCGTCGACCAAGGCTGCCCACCGCAACCAGGTCTCCTGGACCACGTCCTCGGCGTCGGCGACCGAGCTCAACATCTCATAGGCGACGGTGAACAGCAGGCTGCGGTGGGCGACGAAGGGGTCCTCGCTCATGACCCGGACGCTACTGCCGGTCGCTGGGCCAGCGGCTTCAAGCCGCACGCGGCGGCGAAACCATCGGACTCGATGCCGAGCGCCACGTTGCCGCGTGTGCTCATGTTCGCGAATGCGATCACCGAGGTGAGCTCGACCACGGCGGCAGATCCCAGCTGGGCGTGCAGCCGGTCCACCAGCTCGTCGGTCACGGTCGGCGGTGTCTGGCTCATCGCCTCGGCGTACTCAAGGACGTCGCGTTCCAGCGCAGTGAAGACGTCCGCCTCCCGCCACCGCGGGATCTCGCGCGCCTTCTCCACGTCGAGGCCCTTGTTGCGGGTCTCGAAGTAGTTGAAGTCCAGGCACCACGTGCAGCCGACCAGCGACGCGACCGCCATGTGGGCGAACGACTTCAGGCCCTCGTCGCAGGCATCCCACTTCTGCACCTTGCCGCCCAGGCCGAAGCTGGCGAACAGCACCTTGGGGTTGTGCCAGTAGACGCCAACCGCCGTCGGCACCTTACCCAGCTTCTTCTCGATCATCCGCTTGATCAGCGCTCCTTTGACGCCGGTGATCTCGGCCGGGGGGATGCGGGTCGTGTGCTGCATGTCTCCTCCTGCGTCGATGGCTGCGCCGACGGGCTGGTAGGCCGTCAACGCCATGGAGACACCGGCCGGGCCGCGGATGTGACATCGAACGGGGTGAGGTGTTCGGCTTTCTCGGTCCGAACGGTGCGGGCAACGGTCGGACTTGCCGGGGCCGTCGCTTATCGCCGGCGCGACTTGCGGGGCTGAGGGCCCGCCTGCCGTCCAGTCATACGCCCGGTCGTGCGGCGCATCGAGCCGGGCGCCGGTCCTGGGCCCGCTACAGCGCGGCCAAGATCTGATCGACTACTTCGGTCAGGGTCGGGCCGACGATGTCGGGCTGGGCGCCGAGCGGGCTGGGAACCACGCCGGGCCGTCGTACCAGCGCGGCCCGGCAGCCGGCGGCCAGGGCACCGGAGATGTCCCAGGCGTGCGCGGCCACCAGCCGTACGCCGGAAATGCCGACACCGAACCGCTCGGCGACCACGCGGTAGGGCTCGGGCGCCGGCTTCAGCCGGCGCACCGAGTCGGCTGAGATGACCGCGTCGAAGAGGTCGCGCAGGCCGGCGTGCGCGAGCTGGGCCTCGGCGACGGCCTGCACCGAGTTGGTCAGGGCGGACAGGGAGAGACTGGTGCCGCGCAGCCGGGCGAGGGCGGCCGGGACCTCGGGATGTGGCGGGAGGGCGGTCATCCCGTCGACGATCGTCGCGGCCTGGGCGTCGCTCAGCGGGGTGCCGGTGCGGTCGGCGAGCATCCGCAGGGCGGCGTGCTGGGCGGTGGTGAAATCGACGTACTCGCCGGTGAGACCGCCCACGAAGGACAGCTGCAGCATCTGGGCAAACCATTGCGGACGCAGGGCCGGATCGCCGAATACCTCCCGGAACGGCTCGTCGAGGGCGCGCAGGTCGAGCAGGGTCTCGTTGACGTCGAACGCGATGACGGTCACCACGGCCGGCCTCCTTTCTTCAGGGTCAGGCAATTCTTCTCTCCGATCGGCGCCGCGGCTCGTCGGCCGCGCCGCCGAGGGCTTGGCTCTCGATCCGCCGGCCTCGCCACCGTCGGCGGGCTCTGCCGGCTGGCCACTGTCGGCATCCTGGCCCGGGCGAGCACACCGACCCGGGCGTCGGGCACCGCGACGCGGTTCGCCCGGGCGAAGTTCGTTCAAACTAGGCACGTGACCGACTCTGATCCGCAACGCACGAGAGCGCTGGTCCGGCATGGTTTCCTGCTGGAATACCTCACCCTTGGCTGGAACATCGTCGGCATCTTCGTTCTCGGCGCCAACGCGTGGATCGCGCGCTCAGTGGCCCTGGCCGGGTTCGGGCTGGACTCGCTCATTGAAGTAGGTGCGTCCGTCGTCGTCATCTGGGAGCTGTCCGACACCAGTGCAAATCGGCAGCGGCGCGCGCTGCGTCTTATCGGGGCCGCGTTCGCCGCTTTGGCGCTCTACCTGGTGGTCCAATCCACCTTCGCGCTGGTGGCGGGCCTCCGTCCGCACCACAGCCCCGCCGGCATCGCCTGGACCGCGATAACCGCCCTGGCCATGTTCGCTCTCGCCGCAGGCAAAGCCCGAACTGGCCGGGCACTCGACAATCGTGTCCTGCGAACCGAGGGTCGTGTCACCCTCATCGATGGTCTCCTCGCCACGGCTGTCCTGGCGGGTTTGGCCCTCAATGCCGGGCTTGGCTGGTGGTGGGCCGACCCGCTCGCCGGGTATGTGCTCGTCTACTACGCCTTACGCGAGGTCCGGGAGATCTTCACCCACGCTTGACCACACCTGGTCGTCAAGTCGTGGCGGCGACGATCAGCGCGGCGACAGCACCCGGATCGTCGGCCATCGGGACGTGCCCGCAGCCGGGCAGTCGTGCGAGGCGGGTCTCGCGCGGCAGTTCGCCGAGGTGGCGGGACTGGCTGGGAAGCAGGAGCCGGTCACGCGACCCGAAGGCGACGGTGACCGGAGCCTCGATCGGCGGGCCGGCCCGGTAGCAGCGCGGCTCGGAGGCTGTCATCGTCGCGTCGAATCCCGGCGCGTCGGCCATCGCTCGAACGGCCATGCGGGCGTAAGCGGCGGAGATCCGGGACGGTTGCCCGTGCGTCTGGCCGAGGAGGAGGACCCGCCCGGCCCGGTAGCGGACAAGACGGCACGCCGGGGCGGTGAAGTGCTTGGCGAGCCACCGGGTGGTGCGCAGGCTGATCCGGTTGTAGAGCGGGGTCCGGCCGTGCCACAGCCCTGCGGGGGAGAGCAGGGCCAGCGACCGGAGCGGGCGGAGGGCGGCGAGTTCGAGGGCGACCCAGCCGCCGAGCGAGTTGCCGGCCACGTGCGGTGTCACCACACCCTGCGCGTCGAGGAAGGCGGCCACGGCCGATGCGATGGCGGCCGGGCTCGGTTCGACCTCCGCAGGCAGCGGCGGCGACTCGCCGAAGCCGGGCAGGTCGACCGCGAGCACGTCGAACCGCGCGGCGAGGTCGTCGACGACGGGATCCCATGCCTGACGGCAGGAGCCGATGCCGTGCAGCAGAACCAGCGGCGCCCCGGCGCCGCGGCGGGTGAACGCGAGTGTCATGTGAGAGGGACGACTGAGCTCGCCATGTTGTGACGCCCGCAGGTGGCGAGCGAGCGCGCGAAGCCGGCGACACCTCGTGCCGGTACAGCAGGTCACCGCCGCCAAGCTTGATCAGGTCGCGGACCGTTGACAGGCCTGAGCGCTTACGTTTCGATCGACGATGCGGTAACCCCAGGAGGTGGAGGACCACCGGTTGACCTGTGGTCCACGTATGGTTCGTTCTCCTACGCTCGATCGGGTTGGGAGTCGATGGCTACACATGACAGCGATCTTCGCCATGCGTACGCAGCACAGAGCACCCGCTGGTTCCATGTCGGGATCAGCTCGGAGACCGATCCGCACCGTGCTGGGGCGGTCGCGGCGTCTCGCGCACTGGCGGGACCTGACCCTCGGCTGCTGGTCGTGTTCTGTTCGATCCGGCTGGACCCGTACGCGGTGCTCGCCGGCATCAAGGAGGTCGCGGCCGGGATCCCGCTGATCGGCTGTTCCTCCGGTGCCGAGATAGGCGTCGAAGGCCCCGCCATGGGTCATGTGGCGGTTGCCGTGTTCGGCGGTCCCGGCTTCACGGTACGGACCAGCGCCGCCACCGGAACCCGGACGGCGCCGCGCGAAGGCGGCATCGAGGTGGCCCGCTCGGCTTTCGCCGGGATGGACGGCGCGAACCAGCTGATGCTGCTGTTGACCGACGGCCTTGTCGAGGACCAGGACGACATCATCGGCGGGGTTTACGAGATGCTGGGCGCCGGTGTGGCCCTGGCCGGCGGCGCCGCAGGTACGGCACTTCTTGCCGACGGCGCTACTGCGAACACCTTTCATATGCACGATGGCGAAGTTCTCACCGACGCCGTCGTGGGCGCGGCGATCAGTTCTGACGGGCCGTTCGGAGTGGCGATGCGGCACGGTTTCCGGGAGGTCGGGGAGCCCATGGTGGTGACCCGCAGTCGCAAGGGCCGCATCTACACGCTTGACCACAAGCCGGCGCTGCACGCCTATCTGGACCGACTGGGCGCGCCGGCCGAGGCATACCTCGACAAGAGCGCGTTCGTCGCGTTCTCCCGGTTGCGGCCATTGTGCGTCCTGCGGCGCACGACGGAGGAGGTTCGCTTCATCACCGAACACGCCGACCTTGACGAAGGTTCGCTGGTGTGCGTCGGCGACGTCCCGGAGGGTGGCATGGTCTGGCCGCTGGAATCGGACGCGGACAGCACCATCGAAGCGGTCGACCGCGTCTGGCCCGCCGCCGTCGAGGCGCTGGGCGGCCGGCCGGCGTTGGGGTTCCTCGCCTTCGACTGCGGCATCCGGCAGGACATCCTGAGCCAGACTCCCACCGGCGACCGGGTGGCCGAGGAGGTCAGCCGGATGCTCGGCCAGTCGGGCGACCTGCCCTTCATCGGCTTCTACACGTGGGGTGAGATCGCCCGCACTCGTGGCGTCAACGGACTGCACCACCAATCCCTCGTCGTACTAGCCGTCGGCTGATCGCACATGTACGACATCGCTGGCGCCCTGGTCGTACAGCAACTCGCGGAATTCCTCGGCGCACTGTCCGAGGTATCCGACGTGCCGACCGCCTATCGCGTTGCCGCAATGGGCGCGGCGCGCGCCCTGGACGCCGAGATGGTCGCCGTATTGCGCGACGGTTCCGTAGCTGCCGCTGTCGGCTTCCCGGCGGGTGAGGCACCGGTACGGGATTTGCTGGCGGTTGTTTCCGGCGAGCGGGCCACGGTGAAGGTTCCCGGCTGCGGCCCGTGCCCGGCGATCTTCGCCCCCAGCGCGGACGAGCCGGCCGAGTACCTGGTGGTGGCGCGCGGCGGTCCGGACGGCTTCACGGTCGAAGAGGCAAGCCTCGTACGCGGTATGGCGCGGGTATTGGAGTTGCACGTCCATATGGTCAAGAGTCTGGCCGCCGAGCGCCGCCAGGCGGCACGCAACAGCGAGCTCGTCGATTCGCTCAGCGAGCGCCAGCGCCTGCTCGAGCACTTGTCCGGAATCCAGCGCGCCATCGCCCGCAGGGCGCCGCTGCCGCGCGTCCTCAACATGATCACTGCCGGTGCCCACGAGATGCTCGGCGAGGACGGCGTGGCACTCTGGCTGCTGGACAGCGACGAACCGGACATGCTTGTGATGACCTCGGAGATCGGATTGCCGAAGCAGGTCGCACGGCGACTGTCCCGAGCCACGATGGCCGAGGCCGGGACGATCGGTCAGGCCATCGTCGACGACAATCTCTCGACGGTCGCCGATCCGGGTGGGGTCGGCATGGCGGTACCGGTACACGACAGCGGCACGGTCGTCGGTGCCCTCGCGGTGGCGGCGTACGGCAGGGACCGCGAGTACGAGAAGCGAGATCAGGACATCCTGCACGCCTTCGCCGAGCACGCCAGCCTCGCAGTCACGGACGCGAAGACATTCCAAGCGCTCAACAAGGCGAGCCACGACCAGGTCACCGGGCTCGTGAGCCGTAGCCCGTTCATGGAACAGCTGCAACGTGGTCTGTCCGTCGCCAGCCGTGCGGGCGATCGGCTCGGCCTGTTGTTCGTCGACCTGGACGGATTCAAGCTCGTCAACGATTCGCTCGGCCATGCCGCCGGCGATGCGGTGCTGGCCGAGGTCGGTGCCCGGTTGCGGGCGTGTGTTCGCAGCACGGACACCGTGGCCAGGCTCGGCGGTGACGAGTTCGGGGTCCTCCTGGCCGGCTTCAAGACCGACGACGAGGTGATCGCCGTCGCCGATCGGATCCTCGACCAGGTCAGCCGGCCGTTCGACCTGACCGGGCAGGATGTCTTCATCGGTGCGAGCGTGGGCGTCACCTTCAGTACGCCCGCCTCGCCGGACGCCGACGCGCTCGTACGTGACGCCGACCTTGCGATGTACCACGCCAAACGCACCGGCAAGGGTCGGTATGGGATCTTCCGTCCGGAGATGCAGGAAGCCTTCGAGAAGACCGTGAACCTCGCGACGGATCTTCGCCGGGCACTGGAACGCGACGAGTTCGTCGTCTATTACCAGCCGATATGCAGGCTTGCCGACGGCGAACTGACCGGGCTCGAGGCGTTGGTTCGCTGGCTGCACCCGAAGCGCGGGTTGGTCGCTCCGATGGAATTCATCCCGGCGGCCGAGGAGACGGAGCTGATCATCGCGATCGGTCACCGGGTGTTGCGCGAAGCCTGCCGCTCCGCATCGGCATGGAACCGGCGGCGGGCACTCGCGGGACTCCCGGAGTTGACCGTTCACGTCAATGTCTCGACCCGGCAGCTACGAGACGACACGGTGGAAATGGTGGCCGACGTGCTGCGAGAGACCGGGCTGGCGGCATCGAGGCTGGTCCTGGAGATAACCGAATCGCACCCGGCGCTCGATCTCCCGCTGGTCTGCCATCAGTTGCACAGGTTCAAGGACCTGGGCGTCGGGCTCGCCATCGACGATTTCGGAACCGGGTACTCGTCGCTGCTTGCCCTGCGCCAGTTTCCGATCGACACGATCAAGGTTGACAAGTCATTCGTCGACGATCTGGACGGGAACGGCGATCGCTCGGATCTCACCCGGGCCATCGTCCAGTTGGGCCGGGCGGTGCGGCGGGACGTGATCGCCGAGGGTGTCGAGTCGGAAACCCAGCGGAGGGCGTTGCTGGACTGCGGCTGTCGCCTCGGCCAGGGCTACCTCTTCGCCAAACCACTGGACCATGCTGCAGCGACCGCCCTGGTGTTGGAGGGACGGGTGACGGTTGGGCCGGCATTGCCAGTCGCTGATCCGCCGGACTGATCCTCAGCGGTCGCCCAAGAACCGGATGACGCTCCACGACAGGGCCGGCAGCACAACGGTCGCGCGCCCGTCGGCCACCTTGACGTCCTCGAGCAGGCGCGGTGCAACCCGGTCGGGCTGATCGGCGGTGTTCACCGCTTCCGCGTCGCTGTCGTGGACGGCCGTGTGCTTCCCCACCACCAGGCCGGGGCAGGCTCGCAGATCCAGGTCCAGGGTCAGTGCCTGCCGCTGGTCCCGGTTGACGGCGAACAGCGTGACCTCGCCGGACTCGTCGTCGTGGACGGCCACTGCGGCGAGGACGGGGACTTCTCCCTGTGCCGCGGTCTCGTGCGTGGGCGCCACGGCGTCGGTCCGCAGCACCGTGCCCCGGCCGTGCCGCGAGGTCAGCGCGAACGGGTGGAAGATGGCCTGCCGCCACGCCGGGCCGCCCGGCTCCGAGCGGATCGGCGCGATGACGTTGACCAGCTGGGCGAGACAGCCGATCTTCACCCGGTCGGCGTGCCGCAACAGCGTGATGAGCAGGTCGCCCACCACGACCGCGTCGGCCACCGAGTAGGTGTCCTCGATCAGGCGCGGCGCCTGCGCCCAGTCCAGGTTCTCCTCGCCGGCGAAGCGGCTCTGGTACCAGACGTTCCACTCGTCGACCGACAGGTTGATGTGCTTGCGGTGGCCGTTTTTCGCGCGTACGTGGTCGCAGGTTGCCACCACCGCGTCGATGTAGTGGTCGAAGTCCACGGCGCGGGCGAGGAAGCTGTCCCGGTCGTCGCCGATCTGCTCGTAGTAGGTGTGCAGGGAGACGTAGTCGACGAGATCGTAGGTCTCCTCGAGGACCGTCGCCTCCCACGCGCCGAACGTGGGCATCCGCTGGTTCGAGCTTCCGCACGCCGACAACTCGATGCTCGGGTCGACGCGGCGCATCGCCTTGGCGGTCTCGGCGGCCAGCCGCGCGTACTCGTGCGCCGTCTTGTGGCCGATCTGCCACGGGCCGTCCATCTCGTTGCCCAGGCACCACAGCCGCACGTCGTGCGGCTGCGGTGACCCGTTGGTCCGCCGCAGGTCGGACCAGTAGGTGCCGGACGGGTGGTTGCAGTACTCGACCAGGTCGCGTGCGGCGTCCAGGCCCCTGGTGCCGAGGTTGACCGCCAACATCGGCGCGCTGCCCACGTCCCGGCACCACTGCAGGAAGTCGTCCACGCCGACCTGGTTGGTCTCGATCGACCGCCACGCCAGGTCGAGCCGGCGCGGCCGTTGCCGGCGCGGGCCGATGCCGTCCTCCCAGTTGTACGCGGAGACGAAGTTTCCACCGGGGTAACGCACCAGCGGCACGCCCAGCTCGCGAACCAGGCCGGCCACGTCCTGCCGGAATCCGGCCTCGTCGGCCTGGGGGTGGCCGGGCTCGTAGATTCCGGTGTAGACGGACCGGCCCATGTGCTCCACGAACGATCCGTAGAGCCGCGGATCCACCTCGGACACCCGCAGGGCCGGGTCGATGGTGAGCGAGGCACGATTCACGAGATCACCCCTTGAGGCCGGTGCCGGCGATGCCCTCGACGATGCGGCGCTGGAAGAGCAGGAAGATCACCACGAGCGGCAGCGCGCCGAGGATCGCGGACGCCATGGTGTCCGCATAGCGGATGCCGTAGCTGCCCTGGACGGTGGCCAGGCCGACCGGGATGGTCATCAGCTTGGGGTTCGACAACACCAGCAGCGGCCAGAGCAGGTTGTTCCAGCTCCACACGAACGTGAAGATCGCCACCGCCGCGACCACCGGCCGGCTCAGCGGCAGGACGATGCGCCAGTACGTGCGGAAGAACCCGGCGCCGTCCACGCGCGCCGCCTCGTCGAGGTCGCGCGGCAGGCCGTCGAAGAACTGCTTGAAGATGAACACCGCGATGGCGGCCGGGATCTGCGGCAGGATCACCGCCCAGTACGTGTTCAGCAGGTGCAGCGCGCCGAACTCCCTGAACTGCGGCACGATCAGCGCCTGGTGCGGGATCATGATGCCGATCAGGATGAACCAGAACACCACCCACCGGTACTTGAAGCGCATCCGGGACAGCGCGTACGCGGCCATGCTGCCGACGAACACGGTGCCGGCCGCGGTGGCCAGCGAGGTGATGAAGCTGGAGGCGTACCAGTTCCAGATGTCGCCCTGGGCGAAGATCGTGCGGAACGACTCCAGCGTGGGGTTGTCGATCAACCAGGTGGTGTTGGTGGTCTCGGCGTTGGGCTTGAGCGCGGTGTCGACCGCCCACGCGATGGGGACCAGCCAGATCAGCGCGAATGCGATGAGCACGCCCGCGCAGACTCCGTTGAACAACCTCATCCGGCGGTCGATGGCGGCTTGGGTCACCTCCGGACGCGTGCCCTTTCGCTCCCGGGTGTCGCTGGCGAGCGTGGTCATGTCACAACCCCTGTTCCTGGCGCCGGGTGAGGAACACCCACACGGCGGACACGGCGAGCACGAGGATGAAGAACAACGTCGACACCGCGGCGGCGTAGCCGGTGCGGAAGTCCGTGAAGCCCATGTCGTACACGTATTCGAGGGCGGGACGGGTGGCGTAGTTGGGGCCGCCGCTGGTCATGATGTAGGGCTGGTCGAAGATCTTCAGCGACGCGATGATCTGCAACACGATCACCAGCGAGGTGGTGCGGCTGAGCATCGGGATGGTGATCCGGCGCATCTGCTGCCACGGGCTCGCCCCGTCCATCGAAGCGGCCTCGTACAGGTCTCGCGGGATGTCCTGCAGGCCGGCCAGGTAGAGCACGAAGTTGAAGCCGAGCGTCCACCAGACCGTCGCGAAGGCCAGTGACCACATCGCCAGGCTCGGGCTGCCCAGCCAGTTCGGCTCGGCGAAGCCGAGGCTGGTCACGACCTTGCCGAGCAGGCCGAGCTCCGGGGTGTACAGCCAGATCCAGATCAGCGCCATCACGGCCGACGGCAGGATGTACGGCAGGAAGAACGCGAGCCGGAAGAACCAGCGTCCGCGGCTGGCCCGGTCGGCGAGCAGCGCGAAGACGAAGGCGAGGATGACCAGCGGCGGCACGGTGAGGATGGTGAACCAGATGGTGTGCCACATCGACGCCCAGAAGTCCGGGCTGCCCAGCGCCTCGCCGAAGTTGCCGAACCCGGCGAAGCCGCCGAGCCCCGGCTTGGTCAGGCTGGTGTCGAAGAAGCTCATCACCACCATGTAGATCGACGGTCCGATGATGAACAGCAGGTACAGCACGAGGAACGGCGCCATGAGAAGCCAGGCGGGCCGCGCGTGGCCGTGCTCGGTGACGCGGGTGGTGTCGGGGTCGACGGGACGGACCGGGCGGTCCTCGACGGTCTCGTAGTCGGCGGTGATGGTCACGGTGCGTACCTCCTCAGACCGGCGACGCGGCGCTCGCGAGCGCGGAGAGCTTGGACCGGATCTGCGTGATCGCGGCGTCCGGCGACATCTGGCCGGCTTCGACGGCGCCGATGGCCGAGCCCATGATGGTTTCGAAATCCGAACCGGAGCCGGAGTACCAGCCGGGCGGGTCGTACACCGCGGCGTCGGCGGCCGCCGCGTAGTTCGACTGCGGGGTGAGCTTCTTGAACGCGTCGCTCTGTGCGACCGGCTGCCAGGTCGGGATGTGGCCGCCCTGCGCCCACGTCATGCTCTGGTCGAGCATCGACTTGATGAAGCCCAGCGACAGATCCAGCTGCCCCTCGGCGGTGACACCGCCGCGCGGGACGACCAGCGTGTGCGAGTCGGCCTGGACCGCGTACGTGCCGCCGAAGACGTTGGGAATCAGCGTCATGCTGAACGGCATCTTCGCGGTCTGGAAGGTGCTGATCTCCCACTCGCCGTTGATGTGGAAGCCGGCCGCGCCGTTCGCGAACAGCGCGATCGCACCTTGGTAGTCGATGCTGCCGGGCATCAGCTTCTTCTCGACGGTGAGCGCGCGCATGAAGGTGAGCACCTGCGTGGCCTTCGCGTCGTCGAGCACCACCTTGGTGCCCTCGTCCGCGAGCACCTGGCCGCCGAGCTGTGAATAGAGCGTCTGGAAGAACCGCCACGGGCTCGCCGTGTCGGCGTTGATCCCGTGCGTCGCGCCGTACTGACCGGTTACCTTCTGCACCTTGGCCAGCGCGTCCGTGAAGGCGTCGGGCCCCTGGATGGGCGCCAGGTTGCCGGCCGCGTCCAGCAGGCCGGCCTGCCCGCAGATCTTGGTGTTGTAGAACAGCACGAACGGATGCGTGTCGATCGGGATTGCGTAGATCTTGCCGCCCACCAGGCCGGCGTTCCAGGCGCGCTGGTTGAACATCTCGGCCGACATACCGTGCCGGGCGAGATCCTCCGGCCTGAGCTCCTCCAGCAGGCCGGCAGATTGCAGCGTCTTCATCCGGGTCAGATGCGCGACCGCCACGTTCGGCGGCTTCTTGCCCACCGTGGCGAGGGTGAGCTTGGTGTAGTAGGGGTTGCCCCAGGCCAGCGTGACGGCCTGCAGGGGCGTGCCGGGGTTGGCCTGACGGTAGGCGTCCTCCATCTGCTGCATGCGGACGCCGTCGCCGCCGCCGAAGAGATTCCAGTAGTCGACGGTGCCCGGATCGAGCTGGGTCCCGGCGATCCCGGCGCCCACGGGGGAGGAGCAGGCGGCGAGGGAAGCGGCGCCGAGGCCGGCGAAAGCACCTTTCAACAACGTACGGCGTGACACTGGTCCACTCATGAGCTCCGTCCTCTCATCGATCCGCGGCTTGCCCGAGACATCGCCGTATCGTCGCCACGAGTTCCTCCCATCCGGCGAAGCGCTGACCGTCCCGGGTGGCGGCATCGACGACCTCGCCCTGCAGCACGACGCCCCGGCGGTCGAGCACGATCCTGAGCACCAGCGCGACCACCTGCCGGTCGGCGAGCGAATCTTCACGTCGGTGATCGTTCACGGCCACCTCGATGCCGGAGTCCCTGTTCCGGGTCTACGCCCAGGCCGTGAGAAGTGACTGAGGTTTGACTGAGGTCACGCTGCGGGGCGGCCCCGCCGCAAACGCGCGAACAGGTCGTCGGTCGCCGGTTCAGGCTCGGCCTGGAACTCCCGGAGCAGGATCTCGCGGCACAGCAGGTACTGCTTCATCGCCTGCGCACGCTGGCCGAGCCGGGCATAGCAGCGCATGACGGCGCGGTGTGCGTCTTCCCGGCAGGGGTCGGCCTGCAGAAGGCGGTGGGCGTACTGCAGCGCGGTGCCGTTGTCGCCCGTGTCGTAGTAGTAGTCCGTCAGGTGCGCCAGCGCCCCCAGGTAGAGCGCTCGCAGCCGCTCGCGCTCGATCACCACGTTCAGGCTGGTGCCGCAGGGGCAGAGATCCCCTTGGTAGATGCGCAGTCCCTCTTCGAACGTGGCGGCGGCGCCGGCGCGGTCACCCATCCGCAGCTGACGGGAGCCCTGTTCCGTACAACGGTCGAAGCGCAGGATGTCCACGTCGATGCCGGCCGACAGGTTCAGCTGGTATCCGTCATCGGTACGGACCAGTGGTGGAAGGCCGGCCAGCGCATCGGCGAGCGAGCGGCGCAGCGCGTGCACCAGGGTGTTCAGTGACTGACTCGCGTGCTCCTGGTCCATCCCCGGCCACAGCGTCTCGAGCAGCGCGTCCCGCGTGGCCTGCTGGTGCTCGTGCAGCGCCAACGCGGACAGCAAGGCCTTCATCTTGCCGCCGTGGCGCAGCGGTAGCCGCTGGCCCTGTTTGAACACCTGGAACTGACCGAGCAGGCAGATCAGTATGGCCGGGGAGTGTCGGGGCAAACCCGGGACCAACCAGGCGGACGTACCATATGTCATGGTCAGTCCCGCAATGAACTCGGGGATGGTTCAACGTTGAATCGGCAGTTAGCGACATGATTATGTTCCGCCGGCTTCGTTGGCAAGAGACATCCATATGATGAGAAAGCTCTGGCCAAGGGCCGCGATCTCGCGGCATGTTTCCTCTTGACCGGGGGCCGGAACTTGTAGGCAGGTGAGCGCGGGGGATGCGCGTGACGCTGAAGGACGTGGCGGTCCGTGCCGGGGTTTCCGCGAAGACCGTCTCGAACGTGGTCAACGGCACCGGGCGCTTCAGCCCCGAGGTGCGCGCCCGCGTCGAGTCGGCGGTGGCCGCCCTGAACTACGTTCCGAACTTCTCCGCACGCGGCCTGCGCAACGGTCGCAGCGGCCTGATCTGCTTGGCATTGCCGAATCTGAGCACGCCGTACTCGGCGGAGTTGATTCGCGAATTCGCTCGCGCCGCCGCCCGGCGCGATCTCGGGGTGCAGATCGAGGAGACCGGCTTCGACAACTACCAGCGGGAGCGCCACCTGTTGTCACAGGCCCGGCGGCACCTGATCGATGGATTGATCATGAGCCCGGTGCTCCTCACCAGCGCCGCACTCCAGCCGACCCCGGTCACCCCGCCCATGGTGTTCCTCGGTGAGGTGCAACAGGACATCACCGACCACGTGTGGATCGACAACGTGGCGGCCAGCAGGGACATGGTCGAGCACCTCATCGGCCTCGGGCATCGCCGGATCGCGATGCTGGGGCTCTTCGAGTCGGAGAGCGCACGCCTTCGCCGGAAGGGGTACCGGCAGGCGCTGGCAGCCGCAGGCCTCGCCCAGTCGGCCGACCTCGAGATCCCCAACCCCACCTGGACGACCGCGGCTGCCGCCGCGGCGCTCGATCAGTACCTCGACCACCGGCAGCTGCCGGACGCGATCTTCTGCCTGACCGACTCGCAGGCCCTCGGTGTTCTCAATGCCCTGTGGCGCCGCGGGATCCGGGTCCCCGATGACGTCTCCATCGCCGGCTACGACGACATCACCGACGGGCGATATGCGGTGCCGCCGCTGACTACCGTCGGCATCGACAAGGCAAGGCTGGCAGAGGCGGCGATCGATCTGTTGATCGAGCGGATCGCGGAGCCCCGGCGGCGGCCGCGACGGGTCACCATCCCGTACACGATCTTGCCGCGAGAGAGCAGCAAGCCGGTGCCACGTCGTCGCTCACGCTAATGTACCTTGACGGGTACGTAACCAGTTGGGTACGTTAGCCGTCATGGACTCTGTGCTGCAGGCGCTGTCCGACGGGAGTCGACGGACGGTGCTGGAAGTGTTGCGGGATCATCCGGCCACCGTGAACGAGCTCGCCGCGGCGTTGCCGATCGCCCGGCCCGGGGTCTCCCGGCACCTGCGGGTGCTGCGGGAGGCGGGCCTGGTGGGGGTGCGCCAGGACGCGCAGCGGCGGGTCTACAGCCTGCGCCCCGAGCCGCTCGCCGAGCTCGATGCCTGGCTCGGGCGCTATCGCGCCTTGTGGGAGCGGCGCATGGAGGACCTGCACGCGGAAATCGCACGTGGCAAACAAGATCGAGAGGCCGGACAATGACCAGTAACACCGGACGTGAAACCCGCATCCTCGGCAGCCTCCGCCGTCTCGAAGACGGCACCGGCGCGGTCACGATGGAGGATTTCTACGACACCGGCATCGACGATCTGTGGTCGGCGCTGACCGATCCCGTCCGGCTCGCGCGCTGGCTCGCCACGGTCGAGGGGGACCTGCGCATCGGCGGTCGGATCCACGCGCGCTTCACCAGCACCTTCGAAGGGACGGGACGCATAGATGTCTGCGACGCTCCCCGGCGTCTGCAGGTCACCTTCGACCCGGGCACCAGCGATGAGACCGTCATGGAGGCGAACCTCGCACCCGTCGGCGATCGCACGCGGCTGATCATCGAGGAACGCGGTCTCCAGCTCGCGGACGTTCCTGGCTGTGGCGCTGGATGGCAGGCCCACGTCGAGGATCTGGCGGCGTATCTCAGTGGGCGCGAGCCCCGCGTGTGGCGTGACCGATGGCTGGCGCTCAAGCCCGCCTACCAGGAGATCGCCGGGAACGACGGAAAATGAGAAGCAGAGTGGCGCTACCACCTGCCGTCGAGTTCCATCATGGTTTGACGGCGCGGGTCGCGAAGTAGCCGGGCAGCCAGCCCGCGGTGGCGTCCGAGTGGTGGGGTGCCTGTTCGAACCCGGTGATGACGAAGCCGGCGGCGAGTTGGCCGCCGAGCTGCTCGGCCATGCTGTGGCTGTACTCCAGCGGCGCGTCCGCGCCGAAGAGCCGCTCGCGTTCCTCGGCCGGTACGTGTGTGACGTCGCTGTACGGCAGTTTGTGCCGGACCACCAGCTCGCCGCGCTGGTCCAGCGCTTCGTGGTCGAACAGGTAGACGTCCGGGTTGAGGAAGCCGCACTGGACCGAGCACACGCCCGGTGCGCATCCGGCCGTCAACGTTCTGCTGCGGGTCTGGCCACAGGAGCGGCTTCCGGAGCTGCGCGCGCGGATCAAGCAGCTCGCGGCGGCCGCCGGCGGGCACGTGGAGTTCCCCGTCGACCCGTTTCCCGCCATGGTGAACTCGGCGGAACTCAGCACGGCGGCCGGCCAGTACCTGACCAAGGGCGCGCTGTTCTACCTCGGCGTCGCGGACACCGCGACAGGGATGAACGGCGCTCCGCACGCCCCCGACTTCGCCGCCGACGAGCGAGCGATCGGTCACGGCGTGCGCGCCATGGCCGACCTGCTGACCGACCGGCTGGCAGCCCGTTCGGCCCCGGGCGACGGCATCGGGCTCCGGTCCGAGGGCGCAGCACGTTGATTCCGGTCAGGAGCTCGGGCGGGGCTCATCGGTAGACCGCCAGCTGGCCCATGCCCGCAGACGATGTACCGACTGCCGCTCACCGGCGCCGCGCAGCGCCGCAGCGGACTGCCCGACATCTGGCGATAGTCAGAGCCACACCTGGGCGAGATCGAGGAAGGCTTCCGTGGCCATCGCGGCAACACCCAGAATCGCCGCGGCGACCAGGACCGGGCCGGCGAGGCGCCGGCGCAGCGGGGCGGGCCTGGGCTGACTCAGCGCCCGCACCCGCCGGACGACGACGCCGCCGTCGATGCCGAGCACCCTGTTCGAGCCGGCGTCGGACGCCGCGAGCGCGGCGCGGGCGACCGTCCGGGCGGCCAGATCTCGATTGCCGACCTCGGCCGCGGCGACCTCGTCGGCCCAGCGCTCGACCAGGAACTCGACTGCCCGGCGTACCGGGATCAGCAGCGGATTCACCGCGGCCGCCGCGGCGGCAGCTGCGGTGAGGCGGTGATGGCGATGGGCCAGATGCGCACGCTCGTGCGCGAAGACGACTTGACGTTCGGCCGGGTTCAGCAACCGGAGGATGCCGGTCGTGACAAGCAGATGTCCGTACCCGCGGATCCGGCCCGGAACGGCCACCGCCATGGGGTTGGCCCAGTCGGCGACGACCATGTCCTGCCGCGGATCGCCGATGGCGCGCAACCGCTTGTTCGTCACGACACGGCGCCGCACGTCGATGAACAATCGCACGCCGCCGCCGATCAAGAGCAGTCCGGCGATCAGCGCGACCGGTCCTGGCACCGGCTCGGGCAACTCCAGCGTCGGATGATCGTCGAGCGCGGACAGCGGCGGGACATCGTCGAGCATGGTCAATGCCAGCAAGACCAGCGACCAGGTGGAGGCGAGAGCCGCGAGAACCGCGGTCACCGCGAGCGTCCATGCGGCCGGTCCGGGCGTGCCGCGGGCAGCGATCCGCGGCGCGGCGAAGGCGAGCGGCAGCGCCAGCAGCAGGGGAAGGTAGACGCTGACTGTCATGGCTGACGCTGCGGCGGGGTTTCGGCCAGAAAATGCCGCAGCACCGTGGCATCGGTCTCGTCGAGGGAGGAGGCGAACAACTGGAGTACAGCGTGGCGGTCAGCTCGGTCCGTCAGAGCCTCGCGCATCCGCAAAGCCGCGGCCGCGGTGGCGTCCCTGACCGGCCAATAGGCATGGCCACGGCCGGCGCGATGCCGCTCCACGGCCTTCTTGTCGTGCAGGCGGAAGAGAACCGTCTGCACGGTGTTGTACGCCAGGTCGCCGCCTAGCGCTTGATGCACCTCCGCCGCCGTCATCGGGGCATCCGTCGCCCACAGCACGCCCATGACCGCGGCCTCCAGGGTCCCGGGCGGTCGCCGGCTTTCCTTCGTCACCGTCGCTGACCTCCGCGACCAGAGTATCGTCCGCCGGGGCCCGGCGCGGGACGGCGACCAAGGCGACCTGGCCGAGGAAGTAGCCGAGCGTGGTGACGATCGCCAGGATGCCGACCAGGCCGAACGCCGAGATCAGGTGCGGATCAAGAAGGCTCATGGCCGGAGAGGTAGGCCCGAGTCCCTGAAGATTCGTTGGACGCGGTGGGTAGCGACAGCCGGATCCGCATGGCAGTGCCCTTGTCGAGGTCGTCGACGGTGAGCGTGCCGCCGTGGGCGCTGACGATGTCGCGGGCGATGGACAGGCCGAGGCCGGTGCCGCCGTCCGCGCGTGATCGGCTGTCGTCGAGGCGGACGAAGCGGTCGAAGATACGTTCCCGTTCCTCGGCGGGGATGGGTGGCCCGTCGTTGCCGATGACAATTTCCGCGTACGCGTCGCGGCTGCCGACGCTGATCGTGACGTTGGCCTTCGCGTGCCGGGCGGAGTTGTCGACCAGGTTGCGGACCACGCGCAGCAGCGCGTCCGGGTCGCCGGAGACGCGGACCGGTTCGAAGCTCGCTCGCACGTTGAGCTGCGGGTGGAGGACGGCGAGGCGTTCCCGTTCGGTGTAGACGAGGTCGTCGAGGTCGACGTCCTGCCGGCGTACGGGAAGGTTGTCGAGTCTCGCGAGCAGGAGCAGGTCCTCGACGAGGCGGGCCATCCGGGCGGATTCGATCTGGATCCGGCCGACCGATCGGGCGGCGTTCCCGGGCAGGTCGGTGGTGTCGAGCAGGTCGGCGTTGGCCTGGACGGTGGCCAGAGGGCTGCGCAGTTCGTGGCTGGCGTCACCGACGAAGCGGCGCTGGGCGGCCGAGGACGCCTCGATCCGGTCGAGCATGGTGTTCATGGTCGAGGCCAGGGCGGCGATCTCGTCGTCGGTGGCCGGGACCGGCAGCCGCTCGTGCAGGTTCCGGGCGGTGATCGTGGCGGCCTGCCGGCGCATGGCCTCGACCGGGCGCAGCGTGCGCCCGACGAACAGGAACGTGGCGCAGCCGACGATCAGCGCGAGCAGCGGCAGGCCGAGCAGCAGGGCCGCGAGCACCGCGTCGGTGCCGTCGTCGACGAGGTCCAGCGACTGGGCCACGAGCACGACCCGGTCGCCGGACGGGGAGGTCGCCCCCTGGGCGACGATCCAGAACGGCTCGTCGTGGGCGCCGGGCAGGTGCCGCTGTTGCTTGAAGCGTTCGCCGGGAGAAGGACGCAGCGCGGAGATCGCGGCCTGCCCGGACAGGGCATCCGACGCGGCCTCCACCCGCCCGGACGCATCGAGCACCTGCACGACGGTCCGATCGCGGGCCGACGGACGCAGCAGGGTAGTCAGGTCAGACCCGGTCTTGAGCGCCGCGGCGACCTGGGCGGCGCGGTCGTTGGCCGCGGAGTTGAGGTTGTCGAGCAGGACACTGCGCGCTGTCACCAGCAACACCCCACCGGCCAGCAGGGAGGCGACCGCCACCACGGCCGCGGCGGCGAGCGCGGACCGCAGGCGTACGCCCAGACGTCGGCGCAGCGAGACCAGCATGGCCGCCACGGTAGCCGCGGCGCCCGGCGCTCGGCGGCCATCTTCAGCGGATTTTCAGGGGTCGAGGGGTCAGGCTGGGGGGATGCGTGTGTTGGTGGTGGAGGATGAGGTCAGCCTGGCCGAGACGGTCCGCGACGGGCTGACTGAGGCCGGGTTCGTGGTCGACGTGGTGCACGACGGGGTGGACGGCCTGTGGCAGGCCACCGAGACGCCCTATGGGGTGTACGACGTGATCGTGCTGGACATCATGTTGCCCGGGCTCAGCGGGTACGAGGTGTGCCGGCAACTGCGCGCTCGCGAGGTGTGGACGCCGATCCTGATGCTGACGGCGAAGGACGGGGAGTACGACCAGGCGGACGCCTTCGATCTGGGTGCCGACGACTACCTGACCAAGCCGTTCTCGTTCGTGGTGCTGATCGCCCGGTTGCGCGCGCTGATCCGCCGCGGCGCCCCGGAGCGGCCGGCTGTGCTGACCGCCGGGGACCTGTCGCTCGATCCGGGGGAGCGGCGGGTGTGGCGCGGCGAGGAGCCGATCGCGGTGACCCCGCGCGAGTTCGCGATGCTGGAGTTCCTGATGCGCCAGCAGGGCCAGGCGGCCACCAAGCGGGCGATTCTCGAGAGCGTCTGGGACGCGAACTTCAACGGCGATCCGAACATCGTCGAGGTCTACATCGGCTACCTGCGCAAGAAGATCGACCACCCGTTCGGCAAGGCGTCGATCGAGACCGTGCGCGGGGCGGGGTATCGGCTCGTGCCCTGAGCGTGACTCGTTCAGTGTTTCCTCAGGTCGCCGTCAGCACGCTCTCCGTCCATGAAGCGCGTATTGATCATTTCGGCGAGCATCGGCGCCGGTCACGACGGGTGCGCGGCCGAGATCGCCCGGCGCCTGCAGAGCGCCGGCGTTTCCGCCGACCGCGTCGACTATCTCGACCTGCTCCCCACCGGCTGGGGGAGAACCATCAAGCAGACGTACGCGCGGCAGCTTGCCTACGCGCCGGCCAGCTGGGGCTGGCTGCTGGACGCGATGGGCCGGCCGGGAGCGACCCGATCGGCGGCCTGGCTCGCGGCCCGGGCGGCACAGCGCCGTCTGCTGGGGGCCATCCAGGCGGGGCCGTACCCGGCGGCGGTCGTGTCCACGTACCCTCTGGCCAGCCAAGCATTGGGCCGGCTCCGGCAGGAACGGCGGCTGAGCGCTCCGGCCATCGCGGTGCTGACCGACCCGGCCGTGCACCCGCTGTGCGTGGCGCCCGGCGTCGACCTTCATCTGGCCCCCAACGATGAGGCGACCGGCACGATCATTGACCGGTACGGCCTGTCCGCGTTCACCCACGCCCCGCTGGTCCACCCGGCCTTCCGGCAGTGCCGGGGCCCCGAGGACGTGGTGGCCGCCCGCCAGCGGCTCGGCCTGCCGCTGGACGCCCGGCTGGCGCTGGTGGTGGCCGGGTCCTGGGGCGTCGGCGACATCGACGCCACGGTGAACGACCTCATCGCCGCGTCGGAGGCGATCCCGGTGGTGGTCTGCGGGCGTAACGACGCGCTGCGCGAGCGTCTGGCGACCACCGGCAAGGTGATCGCGCTGGGCTGGGTGGACGACATGCCTTCGCTGCTGCACGCCGCCGACGTGGTGGTGCAGAACGCGGGCGGCCTGACCAGCATGGAGGCACTGGCCAGCAACGTGCCGCTGATCAGCTACCGCTGTCTGCCCGGCCACGGGGTGGCCAATGCGGCGGCGCTCGAGCGGCTGGCCCTGGCCACCTGGCCGCGGACCGTCGCCGAGCTCGGCCTGGCGCTGCGGAGCGCGCTGCGGACCGCGACATTGCCCCGGGCGGCTGCCCCGGAGGCGACTACCCTGATCCTGCGATCGGTGGTGGCGCGATGACCCTCGCTCGGACGGCTCTCGCCTCGCTCGCGCATCCGCTGCCCGCCGTGGCCGCGATCGGCCCGCTCCGCCGGCGGCTGCTGCCCGGCCTGGCCGGCGTGGGCAACCCCAAGCACGTCGCGCTGACCTTCGACGACGGCCCGCACCCCGACGCCACCCCCGAGCTGCTGAAGCTGCTCGACGGCTCCGGCGTGCGCGCCACGTTCTTCCTGCTCGGCCGGATGACCGAGGAACTGCCGGACGTCGCGCGGGCGATCGCCGACGCCGGGCACGAGATCGGCGTGCACGGGTACGAGCATCGGCTGCTGCTCAAACAGACTCCGGCCGCCACCCGTGAGGACCTGAGCCGCGCCACCGCCGCCATCACCGCCGTGACCGGAGTACGACCCCGATGGTGGCGCCCGCCGTATGGGGTGGCGAACGCCGCCGCACTCATCGAGGCCCGCCGGCTCGACTTGCGGCCGGTGCTGTGGACCTGCTGGGGCCGGGACTGGACGGCGACCTGCACCCCGGACTCGGTGTACCGCGCCATTATGCGCAAGCTCGACGGCGGCGGCACGATCCTGCTGCACGACAGCGACCACGCCGCCGCCCCCAAATGCTGGCTGTCCATGCTCGGCGCGCTGCCCGCGATCCTGACCACGTGCCGGGCCCGCGGCCTGGCTGTCGGCCCACTAGCCGAGCACCAACTCGCATAGCGTACGAGGGCCCACCGGGGAAGTTGACGGAGCGCTGGAGCCCGTTCAGGCAACTCTTACCTTCTCATTGCCACAGTGACACCGTGAATTACCCGATGTTTCACGCGATCAACATGCTGGCCGGACGGTGGGCGCCGATCGACTCGGCCATGCGGTTCGCCGCCGTCCAGCTCATCTTCGTCGTCTTCGCGGGGGCGGGCTGGATCGGCGTTCGAGCCTTGGCGAAGCGCCAGATCCGTCCCGTGCTCTGTCTGGCGGTGTCGCTTGGCTTCGCGTTCGGGCTGGCGCAGGGGCTCGCCCATCTCAGCCGCGAGATGCGGCCCTTCCAGAACCACGTCGTGCACCAACTGATCCCGCACGAGCCGGGCGTCTCGATGCCCAGCGATCACGCTACCGCGGCGTTCGCCCTGGCCTTCGGCATTCTGCTGTTCCTCAACCGGCGGGTGGGCCTCGTACTGACAGCGGCCGCTTTGTTGATCGGCGTCGCCCGGGTGTGGGTCGGAGTCCATTATCCCGGCGATATCGCCGCCAGCGCCGCGATCGCCGGCCTGGCCGCCTTCTCGATCTATGCCACCGACCGCGGTGCCCGCAACGTCCAGCAATGCAAAGACCGTGCCCAGCCGAATAGGCCTGCGTCTTCGTGATCGTGCGGGGCGCCTCAGCGCGCCCCGGCGAGAACGTCGCCGTCTCGATGGACTGCGGGACAGCAGCCCGACGGCCCGCAGTTCGGCGCCGCCCTGCGCCTGGCTCTCGTGTGCGCGTAGGCCGGCGCGCTTCTGCTTCCAGTAGCGGCTGACGTCGATGGCATGCGTCGTCTGCGACTGGGGGGGTGTACGCGTCCGGAGCCGCCAGCAACGGCGGCCGCGGGAGAAAGCGGCCGGTGACCCGCATCAGGCGCAGCACCGTTTGCAGCTTTTCTCCGATCGACCGTCGCCTCGAGCGCATCGGACCGCATCAAGGTCATAAACGCCGGCTAAGGAACGCTGAAAAGGCGCACCGATGGATTTGTCGGCTGCATTACATGGAGGGACTGCCGGCCAGCGGCTTCACATTCCGAAGGCGCCGCCAAGGGAGGTGGCGGTGGCGGCGCAGCCGAGCAGAGGCAGCCGCAATTGTTCCTCGGCGAACCGCAGCGTGGAGCAATGGCTGAGCCGCCGGCTCGCTGTGACGTGATGCAGGGAAGGTGCGACCACGATAGTTGGGATGTGGTTGCTGCTGGAGGTGCCTTCGTCCCAGGTGATGACGATGGTGAGGCGGCCGGCGCGGTAGTCGGGGCCAGTGATGATCTGCCGGAGCCAGGTCCGCAGCCATCGGTCGCCGGCGGTGATGAGGTCGGTGGAGCATTTCGGGGTGCCGTGCATGTCGTGGCAGGCGTCGGGGCTGACGAACGCATACGAAGGCAGCGTGCCGGCCGCGATGTCGTGGTGCAGGGCGCCGCCGGTGGGGGTGCCGAGCGGGATCACCCATTGACGGCAGTCGGCGCGCGCGTCGCGGAAGTAGGTAGGCGGCACGTGGCGTACAAGATAACGGTCTTCGCTCGTCAGTACGCAACTGCCGGGCGACGCCTCGGCATAGTCCCGCCACTGGCGGCCCGACGCGCTGACCTGGTGGAAGATGTTGTCACCGGTCAGCCGGTGCGACTTCGGGTCCTTGTCGTCGCAGATACCGGCCGTGGTGCCGCTGGTGAGCAGGATGTACGCCGCCAGCGACGGGCAATGCGCCGGGTAGCCGGCGTCGTAATCGGTCGCGGTGCCGTAGTCGGTGGCGAGTTCATTGAGGTACGGGGCATGCGAGTCGCCGATGATCTGGCGGTATCCGTGGTTCTCCTCGGCGATCACCATGACCTTGCGGCCGGGGTCCGGCGCCGTCGGGGAGATGCCGACAGACGCCCTCGCTTGCGGTGGACTGTGCTGGCATGCCGCGGCAACAACCGCCGCAACCAACACGGCGGCGGCCCGAGCCGGCCGGCGAACGCGCAAACCGGAGGAAGTCTGTCGCGGCGATAGCAATGACGTCATGGCGGCGGACCCTACCGGCCGTATCCTGAGAAACGGGTGAAAACGCCCAGCGTAACCCTGGCCTGGCCTTGGGCCTCGGACCGTTTCAGCGCATTTTCAGGATCGAACCGAAATTCTGTCCCGCCGTGACTGTCTACGAACGGACCCGGCGTCCCCTCGGCCGGTCGGCGGCATCTACTGGTTCGCGGTGGTGATGGTCAGCGTCTTCGGGACGATGGCGGCGGACGTGCTGCACGTGTGGCTCGGTATTTCGTACATGATCTCGACGGCATTCTTTGCGCTGGCGCTGGTCGTGGTCCTCGGCGCCTGGCACATCAGCGAGCGCACGCTTTCCATCCACACCGTCACCTGGGGCCGGCCGGAGTACTTCTACTGGGCGACCGTGCTGGTCACCTTCGCGCTGGGCACGGCGGCCGGCGACCTGACCGCCACCACCTTCGGGTGGGGGCTATCTGGTGTCCGGGTTCGTGTTTGCGGCGGCGATCGTGGTGCCGGCGCTGGCGTTCAGGGCACGGTGGCTGAACGCCGTGGCGGCGTTCTGGACCGCATACGTGATCACCCGGCCGCTCGGGGCGTCGTTCGCCGACTGGATGGGCGTGCCGGTCGCGCGCCGCGGTCTCGGGTGGGGCACCGGGCTGGTGACCCTTGCCTGGGCAGCCGTCATCGTCGTATTGGTCGCCTGCCTGGCCCTACGGCGCAAGGACGTCCCCGAGCCCGTCGAAGCGGTCTGATCGTGCTCGCGTCGAGGCGGCCCGATCAGGCGGCGCCAGCCGCGCCGGGCCGTCGGAGTGCGGGGATCCGCCGATGGCAGCCGTCGATCCTGGCGATGGCCGGGGCCGCGGCGCTGACCGGGGAGCTGGGGCGCCGACTGTTCGGGGTCCCGGCCGGCCTCCTCGCGGGCCTGCTGCTGTGCCGGGTGCCGAACACGTCGCGCTATGCGGCGCAGGCTCGCCCGTACGCGATGGCGTGTCTCTTCTCGGTTCTAAGTCCTTTGCTGCTGCACCGGGCGGCCGAATGGCCGCCGCCGGCGCGATGGGTCCTCGACACGGCAGTGATGGCATGGCACTGGCGCCGATAACCCTGGTGCTGACCGTCTCGGCCGCCGGGACATCGTTCTGGGTCATCCGCTACCTGCTGTTCGTGCTGCTGACAGCCGTCACCGTTGCCGCGGCGGGCCTGACCTGGCCGGCCAGGAAAAGCCGCCGGTGGCCGGGGTCTGCGCTGGCGCTGGCCGTGTTCGTCGCGGCCGCGGTGCCCGGGCAGATCGCCGTGCGGCAACGCACCGTCAAGAACGGGAGCGACTACCGCACCATGGCCGCCCTCATCCAGCGATGCCGAGCTCGTGCAGCCGCGTCAGCGTGGTGAGCGCGAGGGTCGGATTCGCCATCACGGCGGTCTCGGTGACCTCAAGCCGCAGCAGCGTGGCGGGTAGCCGCAATTCGTGCAGCAGGTCCGTGACCTGTTCGACCAGCAGGGGGTCGAGCAGGCAGCGGGCCGACAGGTTGACCGCGATCGTGGTGGGATAGCCGTTGTCGAGCCAGGCGCCCCTGCTCGATTGCAAGGCGTAGCACGCACAGGGTGAGCCGGTTGATCGGACTCAGGCCTTCACGTAGCCGCGTGCCTCGACGATCTTGCCGTCGCGGATGCGGATGAGGTTCACGCCGCGGACCCGGTCGTGCTCGCTGTTGCCCCATTGCAGGACCCACGGTGCGACGGCGAGGTCACCGTGGATCTCCGCGGGCTCCGTCGAAAAGCTGAGGGCACGGTTGCCGGCGAGTTCGGACCAGCGCGCCAAGCACGCTCGACCTCCCTCATGACGCGCGCCGTCCGGAGCCGGGCTCGTGTCCTCGATGACGCATTCGTCTGCCACCAGATCCTCCAGGAGCGCCGGATCATGCAAACGGAACGCCTCGTCGTATCGGTCCAGGACCTCACGAGCGGTTCGGGGTGTTGTTGGCGTCATGGCGAGACTCCTCACGTGTAGAAAGACGGGTCGGTTTATCGGTTGGCGGTGATGTTCAGCCCGGCGGCGAGGATGGCCACGCTCGGCCTGTTGCTCACCGCGGGGGTTCTGATGGTGCGTTGCGGGGCATCAGGGCGACGTTCGGGAGGGTGCGGGCGGTGACGGCCAGAACGAGGTCGTGGCCGGTGATGGTCATGTCGCTCCCTCGGGTGCCGGCGGGCCGGGCTACTCCGGAAGCGGAAGCACGCCCGGGGTCTTGGTGTAGCCGAGTTGCTCGATCACGCGGCCCTCGCTGACCCGAGTGATGTTGACGCCGAGCACGGACTCGGCGTCGGTAGGGCCGAAGCGGTAGCGCCATCGGACTGCAGCCCAGTCGCCGTCGACGAAGACGTGATCGACCTCGAAGGTGGCGGAGGTGTCGGCCAGCAGCTCCGCCCAGAAGGCCAGGCTGGCGTCCTTCCCGACATAGTCCGTGCCGTCAGGTGCCGGCTGCGCCGACACCATCAGGCAGTCGTCGTGAACCAGGTCAGCGAGCGCGGCCTTGTCGCGGCGGCGGAAGGCGTCGTTGAACGCTGCGATGGTCTCCGCAGTGCTCCTGAGGTTCGGCGTAGCTGTGGTCATGTCACACTCTCCCAGGTAGATAGACCAATCGGTCTACAGATGACAGTATAGAATGGTCGGTCTATTGTCAAGCGACGAGATTCGAGGACCCATGACCACACCGAGGAAAGCTCCCGGTCCGCGGGAACGGCTGCTCGAGAGCGGGCAACATCTCTTCTACTCCCAGGGCGCTTCTGTCGGAGTCGACGCGTTGTTGAAGGAGGCGAATGTCGCCCGCAGGTCGCTCTACGAGCACTTCGGCGGCAAGGACGGCCTGGTCACGGCGGTGCTTCGTCGAGCCGCCGAGGAGGACCTCGCGTGGTACGAGGAGGCGCTGGCCGGTGGCACCGAGCCCCGAGCCAGGCTCCTCGGGCTCTTCGATCGGCTGGACGAGCTCGTCGCGAACGCAGAGTTCCGTGGCTGCCGGTACTTCGCGACCGACCTCGCCTTTGCCGATCCCGCCCACCCGGCACATGCAGAGACCGAGGCGTTCCGTCTCAGCCTCCGTGCGCTTCTCGTGCGAGAGCTCGAGGCGATGGGCCACCGAGACCCGGAGCGCGCGGCCGAGCAGCTGCACCTGCTCATCGAGGGAGCGCTGGTGATGGGTGCCACCCAGGACGGCAGGCATCCAGCCCTCGCCGCACGTGCCCTCGCCGCGACCGTCCTCGGCTGACGTCGTGTGGTGAGCCGTGGAAGGAATCGGTAGGTACGGCTGGTCGGCTCGGCGGCGTTGTTGTCGAACGGCACTGCCAGGTTGGTGACGACCCAAGGGCAGCCGGACTCGACCGTAAGCTGCACAAACGTGTGCAAGGTGCAGGGTAATCTCGACCGCAGGATGCAACCCAAAACCGCTCCCCGGCTGGTCGGTTGTCGATCGGGGCTGACCTGCTGATTGGTTAGTCGTCACAGCTTTGACACCGCGGTCCGGGGCGGCGCCGAGGCGCTCGTGCCCGCGTGCGTGGGCAGTGGGGCGTGGAATCACGGAGGGGCGGGTGCCGCTGGTACGGCGCGGGGGATCCGGGCGGCTACTACGATCGCGGTATGCGGAATCTTCTTGACCGTGGCGCTGTGTGCCCTCTGGGCGGCGTGGGGGATGCAAGGTGACCGGCGGACCGCAGGCGACGTTCGTGGTCGAGTACCCGTGTGACCGGTTTTGCCGCATCGAGGTGGAGCTGACCGGTGAACGCAGCCAGATCACGCTGCAGCAGCTGTGGGAGAAGGCTGATGGGATACACCGGCGCGTGCACGAACCAGGGCTGGCCGAGCTCGGGGCGCCGGTTGTTGTCGATCAGGAAGCACTGCGGCGTCCGGCGGCCACCGTGTTCCGTTCCGCGCCCGGACGGGGTGTTGACCGCCGACGCTGAGCGTGGGATGTCCGCCGTTCTCGTAGGGCGTCTGGGGGAGTGCGGTCACGTCGGTGGATGACTAACCAGTGATCCGGTTCGTACGCTGCTGGGCGTCGGTACCTGATCAAGCGCCGCGGTGCGGGTCCATGGCGGCCGCATCGCCTGGATCGCCTGGATCGCCATGCGCTGGCTGCGTCCAGTCCTGCCGACACGTGTTTGCCTGAACGAAAATGGCGTGCGCTCGATCTAACCGGTGGAGTCATCATGCCGGACCTAGCACTCGGGCTCGTGCTCCTTGCCGTGGTTGGCGCTGCCGAGCGGGCCGCGGCCCATGGTGTTCCAGGACTCCTGATCTCACAGGACCTTCAAGGTCCAAGGTTCAAGTGTCCAAGATCAGGGGCAACTCCCGCCCGACAATGAGATCGACTACGGGCTTGGCAACGATGCCCGCTTCGCAGTGCTGCCGATGTGTTCAATGCGGCCGTCGGGCAGCAGGGCAGCGAGCTGGTTGCGTTGCTGCATGAAGGACGAGGTCCAGGCGGAGTTGGGCGCCACGAGCCGCACCCTGTGAGGCTAGCGTTCGGGCGAACTCCTGCCCAAGAGTGCGCGCGCCAGACCCAACGACGGTCACAACAACCGGCTTTCCGGCTTGAGGTGCACCTCGGCGCCCCCTCGGAATGATGGTCTCGGGGGTGGGCTCCTCTGACACCTGTCCGCCGTCGAGCGGGAAGGCCTGCGGGTCGTCGTGGCGGATGCGCTCCTGCACCGGGGGCGCGGACCCTCCTCGAATCGCCGCGACAAGAACCAGGGCCAAAACCCTTTCAGCGGCCCGGTAGCTGCGCGAGCCCCTTGTACACATGACCTGAGCACGCGTCTGCGTGGTCGACGCCCTCGTAGCGCTCGGAGCTATGCCGGCGCGGACGTCGCCGATCGGCGTGTTTGCGCCGCTGTACGATGATCACGGCGATGGCGGCGTTGACCACGCCGAAGTACACCGGATACAGCAACAGGTCGGGTTGCAGGGATCCGACCGAGGCCGCGCCCAGCCCGCCCGCGATCCCGGCAAGCAGGAAGCTCGACGCGGTCTCCGAATCCGGGTCACGCCACATCTTGGGCAGCATCAGCAGGGCACCGGCCAGGTCTGCCACGACCACACACACGGTGGCGAGCACCGGCGTCGACAACGCGAGCCAGCCGGCGAGGCCGAGCGCCGCGACGACCAGCAGGGCGAAGTTTCCCAGATCCAGACCGCCCACCCCGCGTGTTATCGACAGCGCGAGTATGACCGTGATACTGACGGCCTGGATGCCGAGCATCAGCAGGCTCCAGCCGGCACCGTCGGCCGCTTGGGACGCGAACGCGGTCACGCCGAGGATGCTCCAAATGCACCAGGTGCCGCGGTGCGGACGGGTGCTGCCCCGCAGGATGCCGCGGACGTAGGGCAAGGCGTCCACGCAGGAGATCGTCCCGGCGAGGATGCCGAACACAGCACAAACGCTCACCCGTCAGTGTCCGTGCTGCGTCGTCTGCGGACGCCGATGAACAGGGACCACAGTCGGCCGTGATCTCCAGCGGTGCTCATTGATGGCCTGTGCGCCGTTCATGCCTGCCTCTCCGAATGTCGGTGCTGTGCGTCCATGCTGGCCCGGATCGCCCTGCGGCCTCATCGTGGAGCCATACGGAGATTTCGAGCCTCAGCCTCGACCGCGTTACCCAGCACCGGCAGCACCGGTGCGCCGAACCCCGGCGCGGGCGCGGTCCCGGCAAGCCCGTCATATGACTCATGCGCCATCTGCGGGGGCGAGCGTTACTGGCTTCAGCGGACGCTCGCGGACGGCGGATTGCCTGGCGGCGTGCGCAGAGTCGAGAGAGGCGTTCACGAAGGTCACCGAGGACCTCGCGCGCGTCGTGCCGAACCCGGAGTTCGGCGATACTGATGTGCGGTTTCCGTCCTCAAGCATGTGATCGAGGAGTACGCCCGCGCCGTGGGCCATGCGGATCTACGGCGCGAAGCCATCGACGGCGCCACCGCCGAGTAGGCGGTCGTCGGGTCGTGGTCACCCGCCTCGCGCGGCACCCACAGCCTCGCATGGCAGGAAACGGAAGCAATTGCCGTTCTCGAAGGGCTGGAACGGCGGAGTGGGCTGGAGGCGGTAACAGCAAAACATGCCCTACGAAGCTACCGATCAGGCAAACTCGACCTGAATTGGTAGCCGCCGGGCGTGGCCGTCGTGGTGCCGGGTGTAGAGGCAGGCCAGGATCGCCCGTTGCGTCGGCGACATGTTCGCGACCGCGCTGGCGGCGGGTTCTGGGTGGTAGATGCGGTAGGGAACCTGGACGAGTTCGTCGTCGATCTGGGCGATGAACGGCGCCGTAGACGCCAGCTCAGCGGGGCGACGATCGAGCCGACCGGGGAAGATCTGGCCAGATCGAGCGGGGAAACAAGGACTGAAGAACCGTCAGCTCTCCCCGGTTGACCGGCGATGTCATTCGGGCAGCTTAGCGGCAACGCGTGCGGCAGCTGTGGCTGCACCGAAATGCCGGCGCACGCAGCGTTACGTAGAACGCGCTAGCACGGCGCAGGATCGTTGGCCTCACGCCGTGTAGCGCGCACCTCGAGGCAAATCAGCACGTCGACCCGGATTTGAGGAGGATTCCCGCCTTCATTGTTTCTCCGGCGTCGATAACTGCTGCCTTATGCCGTCGGTGTCTATCAAAGACCACACGTTTTCGATCCGGTTCGCGCGAAAGTGGTAAAACACGTGCTCGGCGAACGAAACCCTGCGACCGCCCGCATCTATGCCGAGGAACTCCTGCTGTGGTGTGCAATCGAACCACAGGCGGCAGGCGACATGGTCTGAGCGAACGACGAGTAGCCGAATTTCATAGTGTAGGTCAGGGATCTTCTGCAGATCGTCAGCGAGTAGCGCCTGGTACTGATCGCGCGTCCACTCCGCGCCGTTGTAAGTAAGTCGATCATGTACAAAGCGATCGAGGTCGTCGAAACGTCGGCCATTCAACGCTGCGATATAGTCGCGATAAATATCCTCGAGCTGTTCGCTCATCGTGTGCTCCAATGGACCAAACTCAGGACTTCCCAGTTGGCGACGCTGACCGGCACCGAGTCTAGTGCCTCGTCTTTGAACGTTGGCCGTGTAATCCGTCGGTTCTGAGTGTGTTTCGGGCAGGCTGTCCCTTCCGCTGTTGTGTGGGAGGTGGTGCCGGGTGGGCCGACGCCCAGAAGTATTCGTGCGTGCTTTGTCGATGGCCGAAGGCCAACGGCTGCAGAAGATCACCCGTACCGCGAAAGACCCGGTCCCGTTGCGCCGGCGACGGCAAGACCCGGCCCGCACCACGGTGACCGAGATCGCCAGCGGCCCGCCGATCTGCGTTGCCCCCGACGATTCGGTCGGCCGCGCGACACAACTGATGCGCGAGTACGCCGTGCGGCGCTGCATCGGGGTCCGCACGGCGGCGCGGTCGGGCTGGGTGAACTGATGTCGTGGCGTCGTGGCGTCAATGCCGCCGGTCGTGCGCTGACACCGTCTGCGGCGACGCCTCGCTCACAACGACCGGCGCCGGTGCCGCGCCGCCTGCGGTGCCGTGCCGTGCCGCGCCCGTTCGTTGTCCGCCCTCGTGTCGTCCCGACGGCAGTCCTGGGCTCGAACACAAGCTGCCGGGTCGCAACGGTGTAGGCGCGGGCAACCCGGGGCATGTCAGGTAGGTGCGGGTGGTGGTGACGGGCGCCAGTGGCAATATCGGGACCGCGCTGTTGCGGTGGCTCGCGGCGCGGGCCGAGGTCCGTGAGACCATCGGCATTGCGCGCCGGATGCCGCCAGTCGGTGTGGGCGAGCCCTATGACCGGGCTACGTGGCGTGAGCTCGATGTGGCCTCTCCGGAAGCGGGCGGTGAACTGGCCGAGGTGTTCGGCGGTGCTGACGCGGTCGTCCATCTCGCCTGGCACATCGTCGCCGACCATGACCGCGGGACGCAGGCGCGCACCAACCGGGTCGGCTCCGAGCAGGTGGTGGCCGCCGCCCTACGGACCGAAGTGCCGCAATTGGTGCAGCTGTCCTCCGCGGCCGTGTACTCGCCGCGGGTCACCGACACAGCAGCGCCCGAGACGTGGCAACGTCGCGGCATCCCGGGCTCCGCGTACAGCCAGGACAAGGTCGCGGTGGAAGACCTGCTCGACCGTGCCGAGGCGGAACACCCAGGCCTTCGCGTGGTGCGAATCAGGCCACCCGCCGTCCTGCAGCCCGCCGCGGCCGGGGAACTGGCCCGCCTGGCCCTGGGCAGGTCCGCACCGCTCGCCCGGATCTTGCGAGGCCGGGCACCGGTGTTGCCGTTGCCGCCGCAAGCGGTGACACAGGTGGTCGCTGCCGAGGACGTCGCGGATCTGGTGGGCCGGGCCGTGCTCGCTCGCGCCGCGGGCGCGTTCAATGTGGCCGACGAGCCGATTCTGACCCCAGCCATCCTGGCGAGGCTCCTCGGCGGGCGTCATCTGCCGGTGTCCCGCGAGGCCCTCCGGGTGCTGGTCGGCGCGACATGGCGGATGCGGCTCCAGCCACTGGACCCCTCGTGGGTGGACCTGCTTGTCGACACTCCGCTGCTTGATTGCACCCGGGCCCGTACCGAGCTGGGCTGGCATCCTCGGCACGACGCGCGACTGAGGGTTGTCGCGACGCGACGCGCCCTTGCCCGCGGTCTCGGTACCGCCAGTCCCCGCCTGCGCCCACTCGGCGGGCATGTGGGACGTTGACCTCGGTCCGGACAGTCTTCACTGGTAGAGCCGGCGATGGAGGGCTCCGATGACCGCGGCGTACGCCGGTCCGGCGACACCGTTACGGGCCAGGGCGGCGCGGGCCGCGTTGGCTCCCGGAGCGCCATGCACACCCCCACCCGGATGGGCGGACGAACTGGCCAGATATAGCCGGTCGATCGGCGTGTCCGCCCGCGCCAGTCCCGGGACCGGCCGGAAGAACAACTGCTGGTGCAGCGCGGCGGTACCACCGTTGACGGCCCCCCCGAACAGGCTGGGATTGTGGCGGTGCAGGTCACCGGGCAGTTGGACATGGCGTTCCAGGATCGAGGAGCGGAATCCCGGCGCGCGGCGCTCGATGGCTTCTTCCATCCGTTCGGCCTGCTCCCGCATCCGGCCGGTATCCGCGGCGAGTCGTTGCGGAACGTGGGTGTACGCCCAGACGGACTCCGTTCCGGCCGGGGAGCGACTTGGGTCGCTCGTGGTCATCTGACCGAGCAACATGAACGGGTGGTCGGGTATCCGGCCTCGGACCAGGTCGTTGCTGTACTCGCTGAGCCCGTCCATATCGGCACCGAGATGGACCGTACCGGCCCGGCGGGCATCCGCTGCGGTCCAGGGAATCGGGCCCGACAGTGCCCAATCGATCTTGATGGTAGCGTGGTCCCACTGGAACCGGCGTACATCCGTGACCATCGTCGCGGGCAGGGACGACAGCCCGACGAGGTCCTCGTAGAGGGTGGGCGCGGGCACGTCGGCGAGGACCGCGCGGCGGGCGCGAACCCGTTCGCCGTGGACATCCTGCACACCCACCGCGGTGGCTCGAGCGTGCAGCACCCGGGTGACCGTTCGACCGTATTCGACGGTCCCGCCGCGGGACTGGAGCCGGCGCAACAGCGCCTCGATGATCTGACCGGCGCCCCCGACCGGTACCGGAAATCCGACGCTCTGCCCGAGCATGGCCAGCAGCCACCCGAAGATCGCACTGCCGGCCTGTTCGGTTCCGAGATTGGTGTGCAGGGCGCTGCCGGCGAACAGTAGTTGCGCACCAGCGCCGCGGAACCGCTCCCGCCCGTAGTCACCTACCGGCTGCACAGACAACCGCGCGAACCGCAGCGCCTCGGCCGCGCCAAAAGCGCGCAGCAGCCTGGCGCCCGCACGCACCGGCGGGAACGGAAGCAGCATGGAGTCGAGCAACGGATCGCCGACCCGCCGCCACCGGGTCGCCTCATCCATCCAGGCCTGCCCGTCGCGCGCATCGAACGTGGCCAGCGACTCGGCGGTCTCAGCCGCGTCCCGGCAAAGCAGCGCACATCGATCGTCGGGGAGCACGTGGGCGAGGACGGCGGGCGCGTGGCGCCAGACCAGCCCGAACGATTCAAGGTCGAGTGCCCGGAGCACCGGCGAAGCGGCACCGAGCGGATAGAAGGCACTACACATGTCGTAGCGAAAGCCCGGAGTGGTCAGGTCGGCGGTCTGCACAGCGCCGCCGGCCGTCTCCGTGGCCTCCAGGACCAATACCGTCCACCCCGCGTCGGCCAGGAGGTTGGCGGCCACCAAACCGTTGTGCCCCGCACCGATGATCACCGCGTCAACCGTCCGCACCGCGTACCGCCCTCCGCCGTCGACAGTATTCACCGCCGACTGGAGGCGTACCCAGATCGGCTCGTTGAATACGCCATCCACCGGCCAGGTTTGCGCCGGTGGCCGCGGGGAACATGGGCTGGAACGCAAGGGGGGCACGGGGTGATCGAAACCTGTCGTACGGTCAGCACCACGCCGGAACGTGTCTTCGCCGTCCTGGCCGACGGGTGGAGCTACGCGAGCTGGGTCGTGGGGGCGGCACACATCCGTGACGTCGACGCCGGCTGGCCAGCGGTCGGCACCCGCGTCCATCACCGAGTGGGGCTGTGGCCGCTGCACATCAACGACCAGACCGTGGTGCGGGCGGTCGAGACCGGCAAGACCCTCGAACTGGACGCGCAGATGTGGCCTCTGGGCGCCGCCATGATCCGGATCTGGCTGGAACCGGTGTCCGCCACATCGACCAGGATCCACATGGCCGAAACCTTGACCTCCGGCATCGGCCGGCTACTGCCGGACGCGGTCCAGTCACTGCTCCTGCGACCCCGCAACGCCGAGGCGCTCCGGCGTCTCGACGACATCGCCGTCCACCGGGAATCGCGGTAACTCCCGTCAACGCCCCCGCCACACGGGTCCAGGTGGCCCCGGGCCGGCCGCCACCGTCTCGTGGGTGATTCGGTGGAACTGCACAACATCATCCGCTCTCCGACCGGACGGCACGAGCGCGGCAGAATGTGCCGCCGGACCGTCTGCGACGTGGACGGGCGGGGCACTCGATACTGATCGACCGTGGTCGCGCCGATGTCACCGGCCACGCCTCATCGGAATCGATGTGCAGGGCATCCTCAAGATCGAGTGATCACAACCCTCGACCAACGTCCCCGGACATCACAGCTAGAACGAGCTGAAGCTGTCCACGCCGATCAAGGTGAGCACCTCGGTACGCACGGCCGGGCATTCCGCCTTGGTCGCCGTGTCCAGTACGGCGCCGTTCTCCGGCTTGCCATGGGACTCGAAGAAGGTGGCCAGCTTGCCGGCCAGGTTGGCGTGGCGCCCGACCGGGCTGCCGATCGCCTTCAGCGCCGGGATCTCACCTTTCAGGTAGGTGCAGACGTCCTTCGCCGAATAGGAGCCGCTCATCGCCGCGGGCGGCTTGCCGCTCGCCCGGGTTGCTCCGTCCACCGATGCGCCCGGCGTGGGCGCATCGGTGGACGGCGGGTCGGTGTCGGCTGCAGTACAGCCGGACAGCACGGCGGTGCTGATGATCAGTGTGAGGAACGCTGCGAGGCGCCGGTGAGAGGTCATTGTCTACTGGTCCTGTCTGAGCGAGCGGTGATCAACCAAAGGCCGGTCGGCAGCCGGTAGCCGGTGCCGGCCGTGCGGAACCGTTCGAGTAGGCGTGCCGCCCCGGCCCGGGCACACCCCTGGGTGGTGGGTTCGGCGTCCCGGTAGGCCGCGCCGGCGGGGCCGATCTCGATGAGCCATTCGGTGACCGCTTCCGGGTCGTCCGGGGCGTCGAGCGTGACGTCATACGGGTGGATGTCGATGTCGGTGAAGCCGGCGGCGGTGAGAAAGCGGGTCACCCGGGTCGCGTCGGCGAATGCGAAGGGCCCCGGCTCGTCGCCGATCGGCAGCGGTGGCAACGGTCCCAGGTGTGCCGCCGCACCCAGCATCGCCGCCGGCAGCCACGGGTTCACCCGCCCGTCGCGGAACACCGTCGCGGCCAGCCGGGCGCCGGTACGCATGGACCGCCGCACCGTGGTCAGGCCGGCAACCGGATCGGCGAGCAGCATCAACGTCATCCGGGAGAAGACGGCGTCGAACGGCGCCCCGGGCACGGCATCGAGCGTCTCGACGTCACCGGCGACGAACCGCGGTCCCGCGCCACCCGGCGCGGTGAACCGGTCCCGCGCCGTCGCCACCATCGCCTCGGCGAGGTCGAGACCGACCGCGCTGCCCAGCGGAGCGACGGCCCGCGCGATCTCGGCGGTCGTGCCGCCACACCCGCAGCCGACATCCAGCACCCGTTCACCGGGCTGGGGTCCCAGCCAATCGAGTGCCACGGCGCCCAGCGGCCGGCCGATCTCGTCGTGCCAGTCGGCGTGCTTGACCCACCCCGGCGCTGTCCGGGCCCAGAAGTCGGCGTTGCGGGCGCGCAGCGTGGCGGTGTCGGCCATCAGAACGGCATCTCGGCGCCGTCGACGCTCGCCGACCGGAAGGCGGCGGCCTTCGCCGGATCGAAGCCCTCCTCCTGGGCGGCCAGCCCGGCGGCCCGGACCAGGCGCTCTGACTGGAACCTGCGGAACGCGGCTTCGTCGGCCCAGATGTTGATGATCCGCCAGCCCTCGTCGGACGGGCCGGCCACGTGGGCCAGCAGGCCCGGCGGCCGGTCCGGGCCGAGGTGCTTCTCCACCTGCCGGTATTCCTGCTCGCTGATTCCGGGCATGTCTTGCACGACGCCGTACGGCATAGCTGTCCCCTGATGTCTCGTCGATAGAGTTAAGCTCTATCGAATAGTGGACTACTCTGCACGCGTGACTGTCAACCGGCGTTACGTCTCGCCCCGCCGTCAGGAACAGGCTCGGCAGACCCGGCGAGCGATCCTCGACGCGGCCGCCAAACTGTTCGTGGACCCGGGCTACGCCGCGACGCCGCTGACCGCCGTCGCCGCCGAGGCCGGCGTTGCCGTGCAGACCGTGTACGCGGTGTTCGGCAACAAGCGCCAGCTCCTCTCCGATCTCGTCGATGTCACCCTGGTCGGCGACGACGAGCGGGTGGCGATGGCGCAGCGGTCGTTCGTTGCCGACATCCGTGCGCTGACCGGCCTGCGGGCGAAGCTCACGCGCTATGCCCGGCATCTCGCCGAGACCCATGCCCGGCAGGTGCACGTGATGCTGGCGCTGGCCGGTGCGGCGACCGCCGACGCCGACGCCGCGGCGATCTGGCGCAAGAACCTCGAGGACCGGCGCCGCGGCATGGGGATGTTCGCCGCCGATCTCGCGGCCACCGGCGAGGTCCTGGTGAGTCAGGAGCGGGCCGCCGACGTGCTGTGGCTCGCGCAGGACATCCGCAACTACGACTGGCTGGTCCGCGAGCGCGGGTGGCCGGTCGAGCGGTTCGAGCGGTGGTTCGTGGACGGCGTCGCCGCCGTGCTCGGCGCGCCGGACTGACCGGTAGGTATGAGTTGCCGGGATCGGGGTAGTGGGCGGCGACCGGCGCCGGAGCGCCGGCCGTCACCGTCAGGATGCTGGTCGAGGGGGAGGACACCCCCTACCGCAGCCTCGTACGACTCGCGAAACTGCGCTGGCGCATCGAGCACGAAGCTCCGGCTGCTGCGGATTAGTCATGATTTTGCTCCTTTCCCGAAACGGCCGGTGATCAGGCCGATGGCGATCATGCCGATGCCGAGCCCGAGGTGCAGCCAGTCGTCCGCGCTGTTGAGGGGAACGAAGTTCGCGGCACTGGCCTGGCCCACGACCAGGCCGTACAGCCAGAGGATGAGATAGACCGCGCCGCCGCCGATCAGATAGGTGCGGGCACCGGAAACGGTGCGGGCTATGGCCAACCCGGCCAGGCCGAAGAGCAGATGCACGATGTTGTGCAGCACCGACACCTGGAAGACGCCGAGCAACTGAGCGTCGGAGTGGTGGCCGGCAAAGGTCATGCTGTCGTAGTTGGTGGTGACGCCTGGGATGAAGCCCAGCACGCCGACGAGCAGAAAGACGATCGAGACGACGAGCGCCGCGGTGCGTACGGGGGACCTGACGGTCGCGGCATCGCTGGCGGTCGATCTTGTAACCATGAGACTGTCCTTTCGACCAGGGGACCGTGTGCATGCCCCCGGTGCGGGCAGACAAACGGACGTTCGCGGCGCAGGCGGGGGGACGCGTGACTTTCGGAACGGATCAACCCGGGCTCACGCGGATGCCCGCACTGTCCGTACCGGGCTGGGAGGATCTCGACGAGATCGCCGTGCGTCGTGCGCGGGAGAGGGCGTGTGGTGACGCTCAGAAAGCCGCGGCGTCGGACGCGGCGGCGACCCCGAGAACCTCGAGTGCGGCTTACACCGACGGCGTTTTCGACACTGGCTCCCGATTACTGCGAGACGTACGGGCAGGACCTTGACACCCGGTGTCGAGTCCGTCCGGGACCGGTCGGAACTCGCTAATTCGCCGAGCCCGGTTCGGCCATGCGGCGGTGCATCTCGGCCTTGGCCTTGTCAGGCAGCATTTTCGCTGCCACGCCCTGCACCTTCGTCTTCGATGAGCCGGCGATGACCTTTTCCTTCTCCTTCATCAGCGCCTCGAAGCCCTGCCGGGCGACTTGGGCCGGGTCGTCCTTGTCGCTCGCGCCGACCCGGGTGTCGTCCATCTCGGCGCGATGGAAGAAGTTGGTGTCGGTCGGCCCCGGCATCAATGAGGTGACGGAGACGCCGGTGTCGTTCAACTCGGCCCGTACGGCCTCGGCGAACGACTGGACGAACGACTTCGAGGCGTTGTAGACGGCCTGGTAGGTGCCGGGCATGGTGGAGGCGATCGACGAGGTGAACAGCACGTGGCCGCCGCCGCGGGCGACCATGTCCGGCAGCACCCGCTTGGCCAGGTGAACGGTCGAGTTGACGTTCACGGCGATCACGTTCAGCTCCTCGCCGAGATCCGTGTCGCGGGTGAAGTCCCCGCCGATGCCACGGCCGGCGTTCAGCGCGATCGCGTCGACGTCGCGTCCGGTCTCCAGGATCGCCGCGTACACCCGCTCGACCCCCTCATAGGTGGCGAGGTCCGCCTGTACCGGGACCACTGCAGTTCTCCCGTCGCGCCGCAGGTCAGCGGCGGCCTGCTCGATGGCGTCGTCCTCGGCGGCGATGAGCAGGTCGTATCCGTGCTCGGCGAACTGCCGGGCCAGCTCGAAACCGATTCCGCTGGAGGCGCCCGTGACGACGGCGAACTCGTTCATCGGTGTAGTCATGCCGGCTCGCATGCCCACGTACGCGACACCTAACCGTCATTCGAACCGGTGTCCGGGAATTCGCCGGCCGTGAAACCGCGTCTTCGCGGCTGGAGCGGAAGCGCCCCGCTGATTGCGTCGTGCCACTGGCCGCGGCGGTCGGCGAACCAGGCGCCGATGACCGTGGCGAGGTAGACGGAGCCGCCGTAGGCGCCGACGATGCTGGTCGCGGTGTCCTGGTCGATGCCGAGGCCGCCGCGGGAGGCCTCGTAGTACAGGTTGATGAGCAGGATGCCCTGCATGCCGTAGAACGAGAACCGCTCCCACAGCTCGACCCCGAACAGGTTGGCGAGCGCCCGCGGCTGCCCGAGGAACGTCTTTCCGCGCTCTTTCACCGTGACCGACATGGTTGGGGGTACCCCGCCCTAGGGTGTCAGCAACTCCCGCAGGCCGGCGATCTCGGCGACCCGCCGGACGAACGGCTGCAGCCCGGCTGCCGTCACCCGGATGCCGCGGGCCCGGGCGGCCTCGCGCACCGCCAGCAGGGCCGCGACGCCGGCGGCGTCGAGCATCGGCATCCGGGTGAGGTCGAGGACGACCGGCGCACCCGGCCGCGCGCGAGCCACCGTGGCGAGCAGAGCCGTCCGCAGCCGGTCCGCGTTGTCCCGGTCGACCTCGCCGAACACGCGCACATGCAGCCGGCCGTCGGGATCGGGCCGGGCGACGACGGTCAGCGACTCGGACTCCTCTTCGGTCGCGCCGCGCCAGGGCGGGAGGGTGTCGCTCAGCATCGCCTCGCGTAGCCAGACGAGCGTACGGCTCAGCAGGCGCGACACGTGCATCTGCGAGATGCCCAGCTCCTCGGCGATCTCCGCCTGCGTGCGTTCGCCGTAGAACCGCAGCGTGAGGATCCGGAGCTCCCGGGCCGGCAGGCGGTCGAGCAGCCCGGCCAGGGTCAGCCGGTCGCTGACGAGGTCCATCTCCCGGTCCGCGGCCCCGAACAGGTTGCCCAACTCGTCGGTGCCGTCCCCGACCGGCTGGTTGAGCGAGAGCGCGCGGTGTCCGGCGCCGCAGGCGCGGGCGGCGCGAACGTCCGCGGGATCGAGGTCGCACCGCTCCGCCAGCTCGTCGTCCGTCGGCCATCGGTGCAGCTCGTTCACCAGGTCCTGCCGGGCGCGGTTCACCACCAGCGCCAGCTCCTGGAGTCGCCGCGGCACGTGCACGCTCCAGCCGTGGTCGCGGAAGTGTCGCTTCATCTCGCCAAGGATGATGCTGACCGCGTACGCGGTGAACGAGCCCCGCTCCGGCTGGTAGCGCTCGACCGCCTTGACCAGGCCGAGGCGGGCCACCTGGCGCACGTCGTCGACCGGCTCGCGGCTGAAGCGGTATCGGCGAGCCAGGCGGTCGGCCATCGGCAGCATCGCCTCGATTGTCTCGTCCCGCAGGCGGCGGGCGCGGGTACGGTCACACCCGGCGCGCTCGGCGGCGTAGCGCTCGGCGATCTCGTCCAGGTCGTCCCGGGGCGCAGCGGTGGGCGTCGTGTTCGCGGGCATGATCGGTCCTCCAATCCAGATCCGCGGACACAGGGCGGAGGGCTTCGGCCGGGACCCTTGATTACCGGAACGGGGCCCGCCAAACACCCCGGCGCCAATTTCGTTTCGCGGCGCCGAACCTGCCCAGTCGGGCCGGATGCCACTCGATCACCACGGGCCGTGCGGTCCGTTCCCGGGTGGGTCGGCGAGTCGGTGGCCGGTACCCTGAACACTCTCGGCACCCGGCCGCGGACCTGGACGGCGGACAGCATCCGCGCGACCGAGGCGGACCGGGGCGGGATCGCGGTGTTGCTCCGCCTCAGGGCCGCCGCCCGGGGACGCCCGTCTCGCGGCTGAGGGACGAACAGGGGTGAAATGGCGATGGCGAACATCGATCCGGAGGTCCTCGCGGGCAGCCTGCGCCGGCTGGAGAAGATTGGCGTCGGGGACATCGCGGGTGCGGTCGGCGAGGTGGTCCGCGCGGCCGTCGACCTGTTCCAGGTGACCGGCTGCGGCCTGATGATCGTCGACGAGCTGCAGAACCTGCGCTACGTCACCGCCAGCAACACGTCCAGCAAGATCATGGAACAGGTGCAGAGCCGGACCGGCCAGGGGCCGTGCGTGACGGCCTTCGTGCACAACCGGGTGATCCGCGCCCACGACCTGCACACCGACGAGCGCTGGCCACTCATCCGCGACCCGTTCCTCCAGCACGGCGTCGTCGCCGTGCTGGGCGTGCCGGTGCGCCTCGGCGGGGTGCCGGTGGGCAGCCTGGACACCTTCGTCGACCGGCCGCACGACTGGGACGACGCCGAGGTGGCGGCCCTCGAGCGCTACGCCGACCTGGTCGGGTCGACACTGGCCGCCGCCGTGGCCGCGCACCGGGCCGGCGAGCTCGCCGGACAGCTCCAGTACGCCCTCGACTACCGCATCGTCATCGAACGCGCGGTCGGCTACCTGATGGCCCGGCGCGGCGTGGACGCCGAGCAGGCCTTCAACGAGCTGCGAGCCGCGGCCCGCAGCCAGCGTCGCAAGGTGGCCGACGCGGCGCAGTACCTGCTGGAGACCGGCAGCCTCCCGGAGCCGCCGGGCTGACCGGGCGTCCGCGACCAGCCCGGCGACCGCGTCAGGGTGGCCCGTCCCGGTCCATGCCGCGGTCCAACGGTATCGGCACGGTGTCCGGGTGCGTGCCCGGCCCGGTGATCTCGAGCTCGCCGTCGAAGGCAAATGCCGGGGCTGCGGATCAGCCGTTCCAGGTCGGCGCGTCCCGAACAGCTCCCGGCCGTCGTGGCCCCCGGTGAGATCGCCGGCCGGGTGCGCGACCCGGCCTTCGGGCTCCGCGCCGGAACGCCGGTGGTGATCGCCGGACACATCATCCGGTCGGCGCCTATGCCGGCGGGGTGCGCGAGCCGGGCGACGTGGCGAACTGCGTCTGGAACGCCTGGCCGAGGTCGTCGACACGTACGCGCGGTCGTGGCGGAGCGCGTGAGGATCAGCGAGGGCCCGGGCACGTGGACGGTCCGCCGCCTGGACCGCCCGCTCGATGCTGCTGCGCTGCTTCGACGATCGGATCGAGCTGCGGGCGCGGGTGGAGGGCGCCGGGCTGCTCGGCGAGGTCCGGCTGCTGGGCGGCCGCGCGACGTTGCCCGATGGCGCGTGCGGCACATTCCGCTCGTCGATCGAGTACACCTCCGTCTTCACCCCGGCGCCGACCGAGCCCGGCCAGGTGGTGCGGCCCGCCTCGGCCGGCGCTGCGCTCGGCATCGTCGGCGACGCGAGCGCCGGCCGGCTGCACCGCGTGTACTCCCCGCCGCCGTTGTTTCCGGCCTTCGGCCGGGAGACCGCGCGGCACGCCACGGCATCTCCGAACGGTTCCTGGGCGCGTCCCCGTTTCCGTGGGCGGGAAACATCCATGGCTATCACGTTTGAGGGTCCGGAAGCGTGGAAAGCACGCACCATGACGACCGTGACCCCGCGCCCGGTCCAGGCCCGGAAGTGGCCGCTGCGCCGCCAGGTGCGGGGCTCGGCGCTCGCCCGGCTGCTGCGCACCACGGACGCGAAGCAGATCGGCCTGATGTACCTGACCACCTCGTTCGCGTTCTTCATGGTGGGCGGGCTGATGGCGCTGCTCATGCGCGGCGAGCTGGCCCGGCCCGGGATGCAGTTCCTGTCGCCGGAGCAGTACAACCAGCTGTTCACCATGCACGGCACGATCATGTTGCTGCTGTTCGCCACGCCGATCCTGTTCGCGTTCGCCAACTACATCATCCCGCTGCAGATCGGCGCCCCGGACGTGGCGTTCCCCCGGCTCAACGCGTTCGCGTACTGGCTGTACCTGTTCGGCGGGACGATCGCCGTGGGTGGGTTCCTGGTCCCCGGCGGGGCTGCCGACTTCGGCTGGACCGCCTACACGCCGCTCAGCGACGGGGAGCACTCGCCCGGCGTCGGCGGCAACATGTGGGTCGTCGGGCTGGCCATCTCGGGCCTGGGCACCATCCTCGGCGCGGTCAACATGGTCACCACGATCGTCACGCTGCGCGCGCCGGGCATGACCATGTTCCGGATGCCGATCTTCACCTGGAACATCCTGGTCACGATGATCCTGGTGCTGGCGATCTTCCCGTTCCTGGCGGCCGCGCTGATGGCACTGGCGGCCGACCGGATCCTCGGCGCGCACGTCTTCGACCCGCAGACCGGCGGCCCGTTGCTGTGGCAGCACCTGTTCTGGTTCTTCGGGCACCCCGAGGTGTACGTCGTGGCGCTGCCGTTCTTCGGCATCATCACCGAGGTCATCCCGGTCTTCAGCCGCAAGCCCATCTTCGGCTACAAGGGCCTGGTCGCCGCGACGCTGCTGATCGCGATGCTGTCGTTCAGCGTGTGGGCGCACCACATGTTCGCCACGGGCCAGGTGCTGCTGCCGTTCTTCAGCTTCCTCAGCTACCTGATCGCCGTCCCGACCGGCATGAAGTTCTTCAACTGGATCGGCACCATGTGGCGCGGGAAGATCACTTTGGAGTCGCCGATGATGTTCTCGATCGGCTTCCTGGTGACGTTCCTGCTCGGCGGCCTGACCGGGGTGCTGCTGGCCAGCCCGCCGATCGACTTCCACGTGCACGACAGCTACTTCGTGGTCGCGCACTTCCACTACGTCCTGTTCGGCACGATCGTGTTCGCCGTGTTCGCCGGCATCTACTTCTGGTTCCCCAAGATGACCGGACGGATGCTCGACGACCGCCTCGGCAAGGTCCACTTCTGGCTGACGTTCCTCGGCTTCCACACGACGTTCCTGGTGCAGCACTGGCTCGGCGCCGCGGGCATGGCCCGCCGCTACGCCGACTACCTGCCCACCGACGGCTTCACCACGCTCAACACGATCTCGACGATCGGCTCGTTCGTGCTCGGCGCGTCCACCCTGCCGTTCCTCTACAACGTCTGGAAGTCCTACCGGATCGGGCCGGTCGTCACCGTCGCCGACCCGTGGGGGCACGGCAACTCGCTCGAGTGGGCCACCAGCTGCCCGCCGCCGTTGCGCAACTTCGACCGCATGCCGCGCATCCGCTCCGAGCGGCCTGCCTTCGACGCCAAGTTCCCCGAGCTCGCCGCCGGCGCGCAGAGCGAGGCGGGCCCGCCCGAGGGCGGCGCCAAGCCCCTCACCAGCGAGTCCGACACCGGCGCCAGCTATCGGGAGGACCGGGCCTAAGCGAGCAGGGCCATCTCGGTCCTGGTGGGCTTCGGCTGGTAGATCGCCGGGCGGATACCCCGTTCATCCGCTGTTAACCTTCCGGTGAGCCGCTCCCGCGGCGTGCCGGTCACGCGCGAGCGAGGCCATCCAGACCAGCGGCAGGGCGATCGCGACTGCGACGCCGGCCGGTTCGCCGATGCCGTGCCACCACACGCCCAGCAGCCAGCCGGCGATTATGAGCGTCCGGCCCACCAGAACAATGGTCATGGTCCGGAGAGTTCCCCTCCGCATGGCCCCGCGGGGCCACGCGGAGGACCCCAGGGGTCAGGGCCGGTAGCGGGGGAGGGCGACCTCCAATACCACGCCGCTGGGTCGGCCGCGGCGGGCGCGGACCCGACCGCCCTGGCCGGCGGCGAGGCTGCGGACGAGCCACAGGCCGAGCCCGTCGTCGCTCTCCGGGGCGGTCGGCCGGCGCAGCGCGCGCCTCAGCCGGGGATTCGGGCTGCCCTCGTCGGCCACCGTGATCAGCAGCCGGCCCGCGCGGATCCGGGCGCTGACGCAAATGGCGCCGGAGGAATGCCGGGCCGCGTTGCCGACCAGGTTGATCAGGATCTGCTGGGTGTGCCGGCGGTGCACCGGCCAGCGGGCCGCGGCCGGGGTAGCGGCCACCGACAGCCGGTCGGCCGGCACGGTCGCCGCCACGGCGGTCAGCACGTGCCGCAGCGGCACATCGCCGGCCGACCCGCCCGCGCGGCCGGCCGCAGCCGCCGAGGCCTCCTCGAGCACCCCGAGGGCGTGAGCGGCGTAGTCGGTGGCGAGCCGCGCCATCTCCGCCCGGCGCTCCGGGCAGGGCTGCGTTTCCATGGCCCGTACGAGCGAGGACAGGGTGGCGATCGGCGGGCGCAGCTCGTGGCAGACGCTGCGGAGCAGGAGCAGCGCCGGCGCGGGCTCGTGCGCCCGCCGGATCAGTCGCATGACCGGGCTCCCGCGGGGCATGCGAGCGTGATGCGTACGAATATCCGGATCGCTGTCATTGATGATCATCCCTTGTTCGTCCGCGGTCTGGAGCTGTTGCTGCCGGAGATCAGCGGCGGCCGGATCACCGTGGTGGCGAGCACCGGCGACGCCGCCTCGGCGGCCGGCCTGGTCCGCCGGTCTGTTCCGGACATGGCCCTGGTGGACCTGCACATGCCGCCGCCGGGTGGCCTGCGGGCGGTGGCCGCGGCCCGGCAGGCGGACCGGCGGGTTCGGGTGCTGGCCATGTCGGGCGACCCCGACCCGGCCGGGGCGCTGGACGCCCTGCGCGCGGGCGCCACCGGTTTCCTGCCCAAGAGCAGTGAGCCGGCCGACCTGCTCCAGCCGCTGCTGGCCGCCGTGGACGGGTGGGTCGTGCTGCCGGACGCGGTGCTCGCCGCCCTCGCCACTCTGGCCGACGGAGCGGGCCCGCGGCCCGTGGTGCGCCTGGACGATGGGGAGCGCAACCTGCTGCGGCTGATCGCTGGAGGCGGCTCCACGATGGAGATCGCCTCCCGGCTGCACGTCTCGGAACGCACGGTGAAACGGCAGACGGCCGTGCTGCTGCGCCGGCTGCGTGTCTCCAGCCGGACGGAGGCGGCGGCGCTGGCCGGGCGGGCGGGTCTGCTCTGAGACAGCACGGCAGCCCGCGTGCCCCGCGCGCGCCGGGTCAAACAGCCGACGTCGCCCGGCGCGCACTGGGTCAAGTGGCGCGTCGCGCGGGGGTCAAACGGATCGCGCGACCAGGAGTGCGTTGAGCGCGATGATCAGCACGGCGACCGCGGCCGCGACGCCGGTGGTGGCCGGGTGGTTGCGGTGCTCGCCCATGATCTGCCGCCGAGCGGTCAGCCAGACGAGCGGCGCGAGCGCGAAGGGCACCCCGAAGGAGAGCAGGACCTGCGACCAGACCAGGGCCGCCGTGGGGTCGGCACCCGCGACCAGCACCGCCATCGCGGGCGCCATGGTGAGCAGGCGGCGCAGCGTGAGCGGGATGGACCGGCCGATGAAGCCCTGCATGACCACCTGCCCGGCGAACGTGCCGACGCTGGACGAGGCGAACCCGGAGGCGAGCAGCGCGACGGCGAAGGCCAGCGCGGCCGGGTGATCGAGGACGGCGGCCATGCCGGCGTGGATGCCGGCGAGGCTCTCCGTGTCCGCCGTGTCCGTGCCGAAGAACAGCCGGGCCGCGATCGTCAGCATCACCAAGTTGATCAGGCCCGCGACGCCGAGCGCGAGCAGGGTGTCGGCGCGCTGCCAGCGCACCGCCCTCCGTCGTACGGCCGGATCCGCGGCGGCCGGGGCGCGCGAGGTGGCCAGCGCCGAATGCAAGTAGATCACGTGCGGCATGACCGTCGCGCCGAGGATGCCGGTGGCGAGCACCACGCCGTCCGGGCCGCCGAACGACGGCGCCAGCCCGCCCGCCACCGCGGCGGCGTCCGTCCCGGCGCGCAGGGTGTCGTACACGAAGCCGAGCAGGATCACGCCGAGCAGGCCGGCGATCGCCGCTTCGAACCGGCGCACGCCGCGCTGGTGCAGCCGCAGCAGGGCGAACGCCACCACGCAGGTGATCAGTCCGCCCGCCGGCAGCGGCACGCCGACGAGCAGGTTCAGGGCGAGCGCGCCGCCGATGATCTCGGCGAGGTCGGTGGCCATCGCCACCAGTTCGGCCTGCGCCCACAGCAGCCGGGACACCGGTCGGGGCAGGTTGTCCCGGCACAGCTCGGCCAGGTCGCGGCCGGTGACCAGGCCCAGTTTCGCCGAGAGCGACTGGATCAGCATCGCCATCACGTTGGCCGCGACGACAACCCAGACCAGCGTGTAGCCGAGCGTCGCGCCGCCGGTGAAGTTGGTGGCGAAGTTCCCCGGGTCCACGTAGGCGATGGCGGCGACGAAGGCCGGCCCGAACCACGGTGCCACGCGTGCCACGTGACGGCGAAGGGGAATGGCGACATCCAGGACGACCATGCCGGACGGATGCCCGCGGGCTTGGCCCTGCGAGGCCATGACGGGTCCCGTGCGGGTCATCCCCGCCGGGTAGCCGGTCGGTGCCGTAAACAACGAGACGGGAGAGAGACTCGATGTTCAAGCACACCGACTATCTGCAGTTCCAGGCCAAGCCGGAGAAGCCGGACGCGTTCTTCGCGGCGAAGCTGCAGGAGCTCATCGGCGGCCAGTTCGGCGAGATGACCGTGATGATGCAGTACCTGTGGCAGGGCTGGTCGTGCCGGGTGCCGGGCAAATACAAGGACATGATCATGGACATCGCGACCGAGGAGATCGGTCACGTCGAGATGCTCACAACCATGCTGGCCCGGCTGCTCGAGGGCGGCCCCGCCGAGGCCACCGAGAAGGCCGCGGCGGCGAACCCGCTGCTCGCGGCGGTGCTGGGCGGCCAGAACCCGCAGCACTCCATCGTCACCGGTGGCGGTCCGATGCCGACCAACAGCCAGGGCGTGCCGTGGAACGCGGGGTACATCGTGGCCAGCGGCAATCTGCTCGCGGACTTCCGGTCGAACGTGGCCGCCGAGGCGCAGAGCCGGTTGCAGACCAGCCGCATCTACAACATGACCGACGACCACGGCGTCAAGGACATGCTCCAGTTCAACCTGGCCCGGGACACCTACCACCAGCAGCAGTGGCTGCTGGGCATCGAGTCGCTGATCGAGGACGGCTTCACCGACAGCCCGATCGAGAACTCGAACGGCGACGTGGAGAAGGACTTCGCCCGGCGCACGTTCTACGGCTTCGACCCGGAGAGCACGGCGGGCGAAGGCCGGTGGGCCACGGGCACGTCGCTGCTGGGCGAGAAGATCGAGTACGTGCCGGACGCGCAGCCGCTGACCGACGACAAGCCGCTGGGCCCGGCGCCGGACCCCAACCTCTTCGTGACCTACAACGGCGCGATGGGCAAGGGCAAGCCCGGCACCGGGGCCGGCGCGCACGGCCAGGGCGTCGCCAACGTGGTCAACAAGATCAAGGATGTCCTCGACTGACCGGCGTGGGGCCCGGCGTCAGGCCGGGCCCCACGGGGATCAGTTCGGCAGGAACACCGCTCGCATGCAGTTGTCCGCCTTCTCCTTGAAGATGCGGTAACCCTCCGGCGCCCGCTCCAGCGGCATCACGTGCGTCGCCAGGTGCTCGGTCTCGAGCTCGCCGCGGGCCATCCGCTCCAGCAACATCGGGATGTAGCGCTGGCCGTGCATCTGCGCCCCACGCACGGTGAGGCCCTTGTTCATCAACGCACCCAGCGGAAACTTGTCCACGAAGCCCGCATAGACGCCGAGCACGAAGACCGAGCCGCCCTTGCGGCAGGCGTGGATCGCGTCGCGGACCGCGGCCGGGCGGTCGGTCTGCAGCCGCAGCTGCTGCTTGAGCTGGTCGTACGCGAACTGCGGCCCCGGCGTGTGCGCCTCCATGCCGACCGCCTCGATGCAGACGTCCGGGCCGCGCCCGCCGCTGCGCTCCCGCAACTCGCCGGCCACATCGTCGCGCTCGTAGTTCAGCGTCTCCGCGCCGGCGTGCTTCTGCGCCTGGTCCAGGCGGTAGTCGTACCGGTCGATCACGATGACCCGGTCGGCGCCGAGCAGCACCGCGGCGCGCGCCGCCATCTGCCCGACCGCGCCCGCGCCCCAGACCGCGACCACGTCGCCCGGCCGCACCCCGCCGAGATCCGCGCCCATCCACCCGGTGGAGGCGGAGTCGGAGGCGAACAGGGCTCGCTCTTCGGGGACCTCGTCCGGGATGGTGAACGCGCCCACGTCGGCGAACGGCACCCGGATGTACTCGGCGTGGCTGCCCGCGTTGCCGCCCATGGCGTGCGAGTAGCCGAAACAGCCACCCGGGGACTGGCCCCACAGCGTCTCGGTGATCGCCGGGTTGGTGTTGCCGTTGTCGCACAGCGAGTACAGCTGCTCGGCGCAGAACCGGCACTTGCCGCACGCGATGAACGAGGAGACGACGACCCGGTCGCCGACCCGGTGCCGTTGGACGTCCGGCCCCACCTCGACGACCTCGCCGACGAACTCGTGCCCGAGCACGTCGCCCTTCTGCATGAACGGGATATAGCCGCCGATCAGGTGCAGGTCGGAACCGCAGGTGACGGTCCGGGTGACCCGGACGACGACGTCGCCGCCGTTGCGGATCTCCGGGTCCGGCACGTCGCCGACGGCGAGCTTGTTGATGCCCTCCCAGCGCAATGCCCTCACAGCAGCCCCCTCTCCCGGCCGTGCCCGGTGACCGCGCGCAGGCCCTTGTTCAGCATCGTCGGTGTCGTCGTGGCCACGGCGGGCCGCAGCACGTCGCCGGCCTCCAGCAGCGAACGCCCGGTCCGCAGGGCACGCCGGATGTCGCCGTCGGAGACGGCGTCGCTGCGGCGGCGTACGTGGATCTCGGTGCCCCGGTCGCCGGGAGCCGCGCGCAGCTCGAGGTCGATCGCGTCGGCGAGATCGGTCAACTCGGCCGGCAGGTGGGCCGTCACGTAGTCGACCGGCCGCGCCACCGTCACGGCGTGACCGGGGTGTGCCGCCGGCCGGGAACGGTGGGTGAGGGCCCGGGACGCGGCAAGGCCGGCGACACCGCCGGCGGCGAGTATCAGCAATGTGGAACGTCTCATTCCCAGGGCATACCGGGGTCGGCGATCGATAAACCCGTCGTCCGGACGGATCGGCGAGATGCCGGCGGGTGGGCTTCCGTCGTGCGGGGATAGGTTCTCCGTCATCGCGGTCTCCCGGATCAGGTCCTCGGGCGCTTCGGCGCTCCGGTCCGTGCACGGCCGCCCGTTCCTCCGCCATGCCGGGCCGACTGCCCCGGTGATCGCCCGGTAAACCTCTCGGCGCGGGCGCTGGGCTCGGTGCGCCAGGTCGGTCGCGACCTCGCGCAACTCCGCGAGGTCGCCGCCGACCGAGTCGCCGGGGTGCACCGCCGACCGGGACCACCCCGCACGTGATCGGCCGTTTGGTTGCGCACCGCGCGGGCATGCTGCGGGCTTGCTGAGCGAGAGGGGAACCGGGTGTCACCGTCGCTCACGGATCAGCTGCTCCCGGCATCCGGCGCCGCCCGGCACGCCCGGGACTTGGTCACCGAGGCCTGCGCCATGTGGGACCTGCCCGACCTGGTCGGCCCGGCCAGCCTGGTCGCCGACGAGCTGGTCACCAACGGCGTCGAGCACGCCGGCACCCTGATGACGCTGCGGATCAGCCACCGGGCGCACCAACTGCACCTCGCGGTGGGCGACGGCTCCCCGGAGCCGCCGCGGCTCCGGCCGCCCCCGGCGCCGACCGCGCCCCGAGGCCGGGGCCTGATGCTGGTCGACGCGATCGCCAGCCATTGGGGGTGGCTGCCCTCGATCGAGGGCAAGGTGGTCTGGGCGACGCTCTCGGTGGGTGGTCGGTGATCCGTGGAGACATTGGCGCGGCTGGCCGCGCCCGGCAGACCGCGGAACTCGCCCTGACCGGGCTGCACCTGCCGGTGCACAAGGGTGGTTCCCTTGTCGGCCATGGCTCCTCCACGAGTCGCGGCGAACGGCAGGTGGCGAACGGCAGCTGGCATCCCGCGAGGGCGACGACCTACTCCTCTTATGGTTTCGCTGCCGGCCGGTGGGCAATCCGACGGACTAGTGAGGACTGGAGTGAACCGTGCGGCTATCACCCGATCCGCGCGGGCACATCCAGGCCACCGGGGTCGACGCAGCCGGGTTCGGCCGGTCCGGCGCTGGGCATCACGGTGGTATGAGACTGCCTTCTGAGGTTGCGGGCTTCGACTCCGCGTCGGCGATGGTCGTCGCCCTCGCCCGGTTTCTGCAGGGCAGGGACACGCCGCCGCTGGGCAAGCCGGCGTTCCGGGCGCTGCGGCCGGTCGCCGCGCCGCCGCGCGACTGCCCGCGCCACTCCAGGAGCATCTCTACAGCCTCTTCAGCGGCGCCGAGGGCCGCACGGAGTCCGACATCGGCCGGCTGGACCTGGACGCGATCGCTGCGGGCATCGTGGCGGCCTACCCGAAGCGCCGCTACCCAGCAGTCGTGATCGGCTCCTCCGGTGGCGCGCTGGTACACCTGTGCGCGGCGCTCGGCGTGCCCTGGTTGCCACAGACACTGCTGCTACCCGTACGGCAGCGGGGGATGTCGCCCGACGAGCCGCAACGGGCGGCACACGCCTTCGCCGGCACCGCCCGGGCCCTGCTCGACCGCAACCCCGACCTCGTCCTGCACCACATGCACGATCCCAACCAGGACCGGCTGACCCTGCGCCGCATGGCGTACTTCCGGGTGAAACGGCGCACCCTCGGACCGTCGTACGAGAGATTCCTGACCGACCACCTCGCGCCCGGCGGCGAGATCGTCGTGGCCGAGTGCCGCCAGCGCTGGCCGGTCACCCACCTGGGCGACCGGCACCTGTTCCAGTTCGGCGCGATCGGCGGCATGCCGCCCGATGAGTACCGCACCGGCAGCGACCGGGTCGCCGACTACCTGCGCCGATACCGGACGGGCCGGACCGGGTGGAGTGCGCCGCCGCCCGACGGCGAAGCCCCCGAGGCGGAGTGGGGCTTCGAACCGGCGCTGCGGGACGACATCAGCCGGTTCGCCGAGCGGCACGGCTTCCGCGTACGCCGAATCGTCTTCGACGGCCCGGAGGACATCAGCCCGCTCGTCGCCGACTTGCACCGGTGGTGGTTCCAGCGGCTCGGCCGGCCCACGGACAGGCTGTTCGTCGACTCCTTCATGCTGCTCGACCCGTGGTGGACGCTGCGCGCTTCGGCCGTGCCCTACTGGACGGTGTTCCCGGTGGAGCCGGCCCTGTCGGCGCTGCACCGGTACCTGGACACCGCCGAGCCGTACGACCACATCCGGCTCGCCCTGTTCTGCCATGGCGTGGAGTCGGTCGGCATGGCCGGCGCCGGGCAGTGGCGGGCGCTGCTCGACCGGGCCCGGGTCGACGGGAGCTTCGCGGGCGTGTCGCCGGGGCGGTACCCGCGCGACTTCCGCACCTTCTTCGACTTCCCGGCCGCGCTTCGCCGGTTCACGCCGCGCCACCCGGTCCCCGCACCGATGCTGCTCGCAGACCTTGACACCTTCCTTGGCGAGCACGACGGTCGATACCCGGGCGTACGGGCGGAGCCGGTCAACCGGTGACGCGGGAGGCGGGCGGGGTCACGGCAGCGTCCGTTACACCGTCGGTGATCCTGTTCGGCCCGATGTCGCCGGTCCGCTGGGGACCGCCGGACCGCCCGTACCATCGCCCGATCTGGCACGGCACCCGCAGCGAGCCCGGCGACCAGCCCGGCCCCGACGTGCATCCCGCCGTGCTCGCCATCCGCGAGCAGGAAGTCCTCGCCGCTGCGGACGAGGTCGGCGCCGCCGGGCGGCCCGGTCCGAGTGACTCGGGCTCCGACGGGGTATAGCCGTGCTCGAACGATGGAAGGAGACGCCCCATGAGCAGCAGAGACGAGGACGTCACGGCCACCACCGCCGGCGCCGGTACCGATCAGCACGTCACCGGAACCGGGGAGAGCGGCAGCTTCATCACCGACGAACCGCCGACATCGACCACCCCTGCCAACGGCAGCAGCAACGCCGGCATCAACGCACTGCGCGCCAACCGCGAGGCCCCGGGCCGCGGCCCCGAGGCGATGGCGACCGACGACCACACCGAACCAGCCTGACCGGCCCGGCGAAGGCGTTTCGCCCGGTATGAGGGCCGGGGAATTCGGGTATGCGCGCGTGCATGAGCATCGACGCGAGCGGTGTCGTCACGAGCTACCACGACGGGCTGCTGGGCCGGATCCGCAGCCGTAGCCTCGGCGCCGTGCGGGCGGGCGTGCCGGAAGTCGTGCTGGTGCACGGGATGACCGCCTGCGACTACCTGCTGCCCAGCCTCACTGCGATGGCCACCTGGACCCGGGTCCACCTGATCGACCTGCCCGGCTGTGGCGGCAGCGGCGACCCCCCACACGAGCTGACCGTGGAGGAGTTCGCCGATGCGGTCACCGACTGGCTCGAACACCGGCGGTTGCACCGGGCGATCCTCGCCGGCCATTCCAGCGGCACCCAGGTCGCCGCCGCCACGGCGCTGAAACGGCCCGACGACGACCTCGCCGGGGTGGTGCTGGCCTCGCCGGTGTTCGATCCCGCCTATCCCGGACTCGCCCGGGTGCTGCACCGGTGGCTGCTCGACCTGACCCGCGAGCCGGCCGGCCTGGAACGGGTCAATCGTCGCGAACGCAAGCGGGCCGGCCTGCGGCGGCTCGTGCACGTCCTTCGTGTCCACCGGCGCTACCGCCTGTCCGACGCGGTCACCGCGCTGCGCGTGCCCGTCCTCGTCATCCGCGCCCACGACGACGCCCTCAGCACACCCGGATGGGCCGGGCGCCTGGCGGCGCTCGCCACCGAGGGCGGCCGCGTCGAGGTCCCCGGACCGCACACCTTCTGCTGGCGGGACCCGGACGCCTGGTCGAATCCGGTCCGGGCCTTCGCGGAGGCGCAGCGCGGGTAGGACGTTCTCTCAGCTTCGCGTTTAACGTGTGAGCTGGGTTCAGTCGCTCCGCCGCCTCGCGCACCTGACGCAGACTCACGGTCAACGCCGCAGCGGACTTGCCCGCGAGCGTTTCCACAGACCCGCGGTGCGGGCCGCCGAAGACCGCGGGAGTCACCAAAGTACAGATTCGGCGCTGCGAAGACCCTGAGCGCGTGACCGTCTCTCCGGACTCGAGGTGGAGGTCGACCACGGCGGCCAAATGCGTCCCTGGCCCACACATGCCATGGACGGGCGGTCGAAGGTGCCCCTGGCCGCGACGATCCGGCACACTACGGCGAAAGCCGTGTGACGCGAGCCGGCGAACACCCAACCGAGCGTGCGCCGGTGGTGGTGGTTGGATTGGCCGACGAGTTGGCCGGTCTCGGCCCGGGACGGGTTGTCGACGGTCCAGCGATGGTGGGCATGGGCGCCCGCAGCGGCGGCGCGAATTGCACTGCCGTGAGGTCACTTTCGGACGAGGGAACAAGGTGGGCCGGGATGGCGGACACGGCGACCGTGGATGGGCTGGGTGTGGGTGACCACGCCTGTCTGACCTTCTCCGATGCTGAGGAGCGGCTTGATCTGGTGGCTGCGTTCGTGCGGGACGGGTTGCGCCGCAGGGAGAAGGTGCTGTGCTGGACCGACGCGGTCGCTCCGGACCGGCTCGTTGCGGAACTGGCCGGCCGGTCGGTGCGCCCGGGCGCGGCGCTGCGCAGGGGGCAGTTGAGCGTTTCGGCGGCCGGGGAGGCGCTGACCGGCCTGGGCCTTGGCGGCGCTGGGATGATCGACGTGCTGGCCGCGGAGGTGGACCGGGCTGCCAGGCAGGGCTATCCGGGGCTGCGGGTGACCGCGGACATGTGCTGGGCGACCCGGCCGCTGGCCGACGCCGAGGGGCTGGTCGCTTTCGAAACCGAGGTGGCTGATCTGTTCGCCGGCGGCCGGCTGTGCCTGATCTGCCAGTACGACCGGGATCGTTTCGATGCGGTCACCCTGGCGTTCGCCGCGAAGGCGCACCCCAAGGCGGTGGCGGCGCAGGTCTACTACGAACATCCGCTGCTGCGTATCTGCCGGCAGTACAGCCCACCCGGCGTCAAGATCGCCGGAGAATTGGACTACCGCCATCTGGACGTACTGGAACAGGCCCTGGCCGAATCAATGCGCCTGGACCGCCGCATGCACGTCAACCTCACCGGGCTGAGCTACATCGACGGCACGTGCGCCGGGGCGATCGTGCAGACAGCGCTGAAGCTGCCCGCGTCGCGGCGGATGACCGTGACCTGTCAACGGCTCGTGGCGACCGTTCTCGATCTTGTCGGGTCGGGTAACACCCCGCAGCTTCGGGTACAGCGAGTCTCATGACCAGTCCTGACCCACCCGTCAACGCCCGCGGGCGGGCGACCGGGCCGGAGGTCGTCGTCGTGGATCAGCCCTTCACCGCGGGTGATCTCTATTCGTTACGCGCGGCCGTGGTCGCCCACGCCAGCAGCCTCGGCGCGCCGCCGGTGCAGGCCGAACGCCTGCTCATCGTCGCCAGCGAACTGGCCACCAACGCGATCCGCCACGGCGGCGGCAGCGGGCGGCTGCGGCTGTGGCGTCACCACACCCGGCTGCACCTTGAAGTCAGCGACCACGGCCCCGGGCTCGCCGACCCCACGGTCGGCTCCAAACCCCCCGGCCCGATGGCCGCCGGTGGACGCGGCATGTGGATCTGCCGGCAACTCGCCGACGACCTGCACGTCATCAACGGACCCGCCGGAACCACCATCACCGCCACGCTCGACCTCGGCAGCCCGCACCCGCACCCCGACGACCGCGACGCCGCCACATAACAACCAGCAAATGCCGAAGGCGATGGCGGTCGCAGGACCAGGCCCGCCGTCCACGAGGTGATCGACGGCTATCTCACCGCAGCCTCGGTAGCGGCGCGCCAGCCGCCGGGCGAGCGGCAGCGCCACGGTGAAGAAGTCGTCACGCAGCCGCGCTCGCGTCGGATCATCGGCGTCCGCGTAGGCCTGCGTGTACTCGCCCGCGACCTGGTCAAGATCCTCGAGCGGCTCGAACCCATCGGTGACCGGCATGCGCCACCCCCTCGGCGAACTCCTGCTTACAAAGAACGACGAGATCCCCTTTGCCCGGGGGGCCCAGGGGTGCGAAACAACCCCGGCACGTTCCGGCCGCATTGAGCGGCGCATGCGCAGCCACCGCGGTGTTGTTGCGGACCGGCGCCGACCTGGCGGAACAGCTGACTCAGCTGACTAACGACGAGGCGAATCGGCCGAGGAGATACCCACCGGCGCCGGTCCCGCCGACGCCGTGGAACAGGCCTGGCCCGGCGCGCCCGCCGATACCGACCTGCACCCCACGGCGGCGCCGACTGCCGCGGGCCGCCGTAGGACACAACGCGACGGCCCATCTCTCAATATGCGAAGGAGTTCATCCTGGCGAACCTGGTACGAGAGGTGCCGGCTCGTCGGGCGTCACGTTCCTGCCGTCGAGTTCCATCATGGTTTGACGGCGCGGGTCGCGAAGTAGCCGGGCAGCCAGGCCGCGGTGGCGTCCGAGTGGTGGGGTGCCTGTTCGAACCCGGTGATGACGAAGCCGGCGGCGAGCTGGCCGCCGAGTTGCTCGGCCATGCTGTGGCTGTACTCCAGCGGCGCGTCCGCGCCGAAGAGCCGCTCGCGTTCCTCGGCCGGTACGTGTGTGACGTCGCTGTACGGCAGTTTGTGCCGGACCACCAGCTCGCCGCGCTGGTCCAGCGCCTCGTGGTCGAACAGGTAGACGTCCGGGTTGAGGAAGCCGCACAGCAGTGCCCCGCCCGGGCGCAGCACTCGGAAGGACTCCCGCCAGACCGGGGCGAGGTCGGGGATGAACAGGTTCGAGACCGGGTTGAAGACGAGGTCGAACGAGGAGTCGGCGAACGCGGACAGGTCGCGCATGTCGCCGAGCATCGTCCGTAGCGGCAGGTTGTCCCGGTGGGCGACCAGCTCGTCCTGCTCGAGCTGGCGCGGTGAGTTGTCCAGCACGGTGACCCGGGCCCCGGCCGCGGCGAGCGTCGGCCCCTGCTGGCCGCCGCCGGAGGCCAGGCACAGCACGTCCGCGCCGGCCAGGTCGGCGGGGAACCAGGAGCGGTCCACGGGTTGGTAGCCGATGAGCACGACCGACCAGTCACCGGCCCGCGCGCTGGCGACCGTTTCCGCGGAGATCGGCCGCGACCACTCGTTGCCCAGGTCGACCTGCCGGTCCCAGGCCACGCGGTTGTGCGCCACTGGATCAACACCCATCCGCCCACGCTATCGGTTGCCCGGCACGGGCGATCATGTCGGACACGGCACGCCAGGCCGGATCATCGAGGGCCGGAACGGCGCCACGGTCGAGTAGCAGGAGAAGGGCCTGACCAAGTGTAAAACACAAACATCTTGACTTTAGAGGGAATGCGAGCCTAGCTTTCTAACGTACGGAAATCATGTTTTTAGAATTTGGGGGCACGCGTTTGTCCGAGTCGGAAGGTAAGCCCATGACCGCCCTGGAACGCCTCTACACCGAGTACGGCCAGAGCCCGTGGCTCGACAACCTCACCCGCGGCTACCTGCGCGACGGCACCCTGGAACGGATGGTCGCCGACGGGATCCGCGGGGTGACGGCCAACCCGACCATCTTCGCCAGGGCCATCCTGGGATCGGCCGACTACGACGAGCAGTTCGCCGCCCTGATCGCGGCCGGGGTGCCGCTCGAGGACGCGTACTGGCAGCTGGTCGTCGACGACACCACCGGCGCGCTGGCCGTGCTGCGGCCGGTGTTCGACGCCAGCGGCGGGACCGACGGGTTCGTCTCCGTGGAGGTGGCCGCCGAGCTGGCCCACGACACCGCGGCCACGCTGGTGGCCGCCCGCGCGCTGCACGAACGGATCGCGGCGCCCAACCTGTTCGTGAAGATCCCGGCCACCGCCGAGGGCGTCCCCGCGATCCAGGCGATGATCGCCGAGGGCCGCAGCATCAACATCACGCTGATCTTCTCCCTGACCCGCTACGAGCAGATCGTCGAGGCGTACCTGTCCGGCCTCGAAGCCTTCGCCGAGCGCGGCGGCGACCCGTCGCGCGTGCACAGCGTCGCCTCGTTCTTCGTCAGCCGGGTCGACACCGAGGTCGACCGGCGGCTCGCGGAGCCGGAGCTGCTCGGCCGGGCGGCGATCGCCCAGGCCAAGCTCGCCTACCGGCTGTTCCGGGAACGCTTCGCCGGCGAGCGGTGGCAGCGCCTGGCCGCGCTCGGGGCACACCCGCAACGGCCGCTGTGGGCCTCCACCTCCACCAAGAACCCGGCCTACCCCGACACCCGCTACGTCGACGAGCTGATCGGCCCGGACACGGTCAACACCCTGCCCGAAGCCACCATCGCCGCGTTCAACGACCACGGCACGCCGACCCGCACCATCGACACCGCCGTGGACGAGGCCGCCGAGCTGATGCGCCGGCTCGCCAAGGCCGGCGTCGACATGGACGACGTCGGACAGACCCTGGAGGACCAGGGTGTCGCCGGCTTCCACGCCTCGCACCAGCAGGTGCGCGCCGCGCTGGCGGCCAAGGCCGACCACCTCGACCGCCGCTGAGATGGACTGGGCCGGATGGGCGCTGTTCGGGCTGCTCGCCACGGCTGCACTGACCGCGGTGTTGATCGCTGCCCAGATGGCCGGGCTGACCCGTCTCGACCTTCCCCTGGTGCTGGGCACGCTCGTCACCGCCGACCCGGACCGTGCGCGGATCGCCGGGTTCTTTCTCCATCTCGCCGCCGGTCAGGTCTTCGCCCTCGGCTATGCCGCGACGTTCGCCCTGCTGCACCCCGCGTGGTGGCTCGGGGGCTTGCTGGGCGCCCTCCACGTCGTCGTTGCCCTCGGCGTGCTCTTGCCGCTGTTGCCGGGCGTTCATCCGCGGATGGCCTCGCACCGGGCCGGACCGGCCAGCACGGCTGTGCTGGAGCCGCCCGGCCTGTTCGCCCTCAACTACGGCGTCCAAACTCCCGCCGTCGCGGTCGTCGCCCACGTGATCTATGGCGTCGTCCTCGGCCTCCTCCTGCAGGCGCGCTGATGACCTCCCGCTCCCACCGTCCGATCGGCAGCTATGGGTTGCTGGGCGACACCCGCACCGCCGCGCTGGTCGCCGCGGACGGCGGGATCGACTGGCTGTGCGTGCCCCACTTCGACGGTGAGCCGTTGTTCGGCCGGCTGGTCGGCGGCCCGCCGGCCGGAACGTTCCGGATCGGTCCGGCCGGCTCCGCCCCGCTCGTCGCGCGGGACTACCGGAGGCACACCGCCACGCTGGAGACGACCTGGGCGGTCGGCGGCGGCCGCCTCACCCTCACCGAGGCGATGGTGGCCGAGGTCGCCGGGCAACTGCTACCCGCCACGCTGCTGGTGCGGCGCCTGTCCGCCGAGAACGTGCCGGTCGAGGCCATCGTGAAGTTCGACCCGCGCCTCGGCATACGGCACCGCCCGCCCCGGGTCCGGCACGACCGAACGGCCCTCGTCTGCGCCTGGGGGTCACTCGCGGTGTCCTTGACCTGTGCACCCGGCCTCGCCATCGAACCGGGCCGGAACACCACCGTTACCGTCGAGCCGGGTCGCCCGCTCACCCTCGTGATGTCCGTGGCCCACCGCGAACCCCTCGTCCACGTGGACCCGGCGGCGGCCTGGGATCTCCTCGCCGGCGACGAGGCCCGCTGGCGCGCCTGGACCGCCGAGATCGACCCGGCGCTGCCCTTCCGCGAGCCCGTCGTGCGCAGCCTGCTGACCCTGCGGTTGCTCACCTATTCGCCGTCCGGGGCGCCCGTCGCCGCACCGACCACGTCGCTGCCCGAGGATCCCGGCGGCGTACGGAACTGGGACTACCGCTATGTCTGGCCACGCGACGCCAGCATCGGTGTCGCCGCGTTCCTCGGCGCCGGAAAACTCGACGAGGCCCGCGGTTTCCTCGCCTGGCTGCTGCATGCCAGCCGACTGCAGCGGCCCCGCCTGCCGGCGCTGCTCACCCTGCACGGCCGGCACGCACCGGGCGAGCGGGAGCTGCCCGGATGGGCCGGCTACGCCGGCAGCGTGCCCGTGCGCACCGGTAACGGAGCGGCCGACCAGCACCAACTCGACGGCTACGGCTGGGTGATCGACGCCGCCTGGGTGCTCGAACGGGCGGGACATCGCCTGTACTCCGAGACCTGGCGGGCGGTACGCGGGTTCGCCGACCTGGTTGCCCGCCGCTGGCCGGAACCCGACGCCGGCATCTGGGAGATCCGCGGCGACGCCGTGCACCACGTGCATTCCAAGCTGATGGGCTGGCTCGCCCTGGACCGGGCGCTGCGCATCGCCGACACCCACCGGCTGTCCGCGCGGCAGCGCCGGCGGTGGCAGCACGCACGGGAGGCCATCGCCGCCGAGGTCCGGGCCCGCGGCGTCGATCCGGCCAGGGCGGCCTACGTTCGCAGCTACGACTCCACCGAGCTCGATGCGGCGCTGCTCGTCCTGCCGCTGCTGGGCATCGACGACCTCGACTCGCCCCGGGTGCGCGGCACGATCGACGCCATCCGCGACGAGCTGTCCGCCGGCGGGCCGCTGCTGTACCGCTACCCACCGGGACGCGACGGCCTGCCCGGCACCGAAGGCGCCTTCCTGCCCTGCTCCTTCTGGCTCGTCCAAGCCCTCGCCCGCACCGGACGCCGGCCGGAGGCGCTGCGGCTGTTCCAGACGCTGCTCGACCACGCCGGTCCGCTCGGCCTGTACGCCGAGGAAATGGACCCGGCGACCGGCGCTCACCTCGGCAACTATCCGCAGACGCTGACCCACGCTGCCCTCGTCCAGGCTGCCCTCGCCCTCCGGGACGGCCTCGGGCAGTCCCGGACGGCGAAGGCAGCCGCACCGTGATGTGCTGTTGATTCGGCTCACCCACGCGACACGCATGCCGGCGTGGTGATGGCGTACGCCCGGGTCAACCACAGGGCGGTTGATTTCAGCCCTGTTCGGCGTTGCCGGGCGCGGCGAAAGTGACCGGCTCGGGGGATACGGCTGGCCGAGCGTAGATCCGGGCGTCCTTCGTTATCAGGGATCGTCGCCCAGAAAATCTATGTCTGAGTTGCTAGACATTCTCGCCGCAGGCGGCTAACGTTCTTCCGGTCGAGAGCAAAGAAACACTAAAGACGCAGACGAGCACCGCCTACTGAGGTGAAGGAGCCGGACCGACAACGACCCGGCTCAGGCACATCGCCGTTGGATGTGCCTGGCAAGTGCAGGTGACAGTGAAGTTCAGCAGTTCCCGGGTTTGGTCGTATGGGTCCCGGGTGTTTCAGGTGGCGGGGCCGAAGTTCGGTTCCAGGGCTTCGCCACAGGTAGGAAGGGGTTCGCCGTACGTGTTCGGGGCCATGAAGTCGCGTGGGGTTCCGGCACCGGTGGACAGCACGATGGAAGAGGAAGTCAGAGGAAAGGGAGGGTCTTACACCGTTGGATCGCCCGCTGCCGGCCCCGGTTCATGGGTTGGCGCGGACACCGCAGTTTCCATCGAACGAGAGGTGGTCTCCGGTCACGCTTATGCGGTCCTCACACCCGAATCCCGTTCTCAGGGCTGGTGTGGAAACGACAATCCGACGTTCCTGTCGGTAGATGGTGTATCAGTCCGTATCCCTTGGGCCCCGGCGCTTACACAGTGCCGGGGCCCTCGTTCTGGAGGAGTGCATGGCCCAACCCGACGACATGCTCGACGACGACGACTACCCCGCCTACACGATGGGCCGGGCCGCAGAGATCATCGGCTGCTCGCCGGATTTCCTGCGCCGGCTCGGTGAAGCGAAGCTGATCGACCCGTTCCGTTCCGGGGGCGGGCACCGCCGCTACTCCCGCTACCAGATCCGACTCGCCGCCCGGGCGCGCGAGATGTGTGACCAGGGCACCGATATGGCGTCGGCCTGCCGCATCATCATCCTCGAAGACCAACTCGAGGAAGCCCTGCGTCACAACCACGAGCACCACTCCTGAGCCATCGTCGCGGTGCTGAGCCCAGCGCTGCCATCACAGGCCGGTTTGTCGGTGTGCCCGGCGTAGGCGCGGGCGATGCCGTAGCCGAAGGCGCCCGGGAATGTCAGCCGGGCGGCTCCGTCAGCCGTTCCATCCGATTCCATCCGGACCAGCCACGCTTGCGCATCAGTTCCCGCAGCTGCTCCGCCCGGGGGTCGGCCTCGTCGGCCAGCCCGTCGAGCAGGTCGAACGGCAGGTCGTCCTGCTCCAGATCGCCCATGCCGGTCTCGCCGGCGGCGTAGGCCTGCTCGGCCAGGCCGACCATGATGTCGGCGGCCTCCTCCAGGCGTGATTCGTCGACCGTGTCGCTGTCGAGAAGCTCCGACAGAAGCCGGTAGAGCCGGACGAGCAGCGGATTGTCGAGCTGCGCGAACTTCGCGGGCATGAACTCGTGGATGCGGTCGGGCCAGCGGGCCGCGATGATGATCCACCCGTCCCGCTCGCCCTGCACCATCCGTTCCGACGCCCCGATCTCCCGGAGGCGGTCGAGGTACTCGGCCACCTCCGGCGGGAGCACCAGGCTGTCGCCGGCGTTGAGCTGCGCGATCTGCTTGCGGCTGGTCTCCAGCCGGGCGATCTCGTCGCGCAGGTGGGTGTCGATCCGATCGATCGCCTGGGTGAAGGCCGATACGTCGGCCTCGAGCATCGGGCCGATCTCGGACAGCGGGACGCCGGCGTTGGCCAGGGTGCGGACCTTGATGAGCGACACGACGGCGCTCGCGCCGTACCGCCGGTAGCCCGACGCGTCCCGTTGCGGCTCGGGCAGCAGGCCGATCTGGTGATAATGCCGCACCGTCCGTACGGTGACACCGGCATAGGCCGCCAGTTGACCGATCGTCAGCATGCTCCGATCCTCCTCCAGTTGCTCAGGAGATCCGGCGACGGTAGGCCAGGTTGGCGAAAATGTAGGCGACCACGAGAATGCCGACGCACCAGGCGAGGGCGATCCAGACGTCGGTGCCCACCGGCTGCCCGGCGAACAGGTCCCGGATCGTGTTGACGATCGAGGTCACCGGTTGGTATTCGGCGAAAGCGCGCACCGGGCCGGGCATGGTTTCGGTGGGCACGAAAGCCGAGCTGATGAACGGCAGGAAGATGAGCGGGTAGGCGAACGCGCTCGCGCCCTCCACGGACGACGCAGTGAGGCCGGGGATCACGGCGAGCCAGGTCAGCGCGAGCGTGAACAGGATCAGAATGCCGGCGACCGCGAGCCACGCCAGCAGGCCCGCCCCGGTGCGGAAGCCGATGAGCAGCGCGACCAGGAAGACCAGCACGAGCGAGATCAGGTTGGCGACCAGCGACGTAAGGACATGCGCCCACAGCACACCCGACCGGGCGATCGGCATGGACTGGAACCGCTCGAAGATCCCGCCCTTGATGTCAGTGAACAGCCGGAACGCGGTGTAGGAGATGCCGGAGGCGATGGTGATGAGCAAGATGCCGGGAAGCAGGTAGTTGACGTACTTGACCGAGCCGGTGTCGATCGCGCCGCCGAACACGTATACGAACAGCAGCAACATGGCGATCGGCGTGATCGCGGTCGTGATGATGGTGTCCAGGCTGCGGGTTACGTGGCGCACGGTCCGGCCGGTGAGGACGGCGGTGTCGGCGAAGAAGTAGGTGGTCATCGTCGTTCCTCAGTTCTTGTCCGGGGCGGTGTCGCCGACGACCGCGAAGAAGACGTCTTCCAGGGAGGGCTGCTTCTCGACGTACTCGACCTTGGCCGGTGGCAGCAGCTGCTTGAGCTCGGCGAGGGTGCCGTCGACGATGATCCGGCCCTGGTTCAGGATTGCGATCCGGTCGGCCAGATGTTCGGCCTCGTCCAGGTACTGCGTGGTGAGCAGCACAGTCGTGCCGCCCTGGGCGAGTTCCTTGACGGCCTGCCAGACCTCGATGCGGGCCTCCGGGTCCAGCCCGGTCGTCGGCTCGTCGAGGAAGATGACCGGCGGGTTCCCGATCAGGCTCATCGCGATGTCCAGGCGGCGGCGCATGCCGCCGGAGTACGTCGCGGCCCGGCGGGCGCCCGCCTCGGTCAGCGAGAAGCGTTTCAACAGATCGTCCGCGATCGTGCCCGGGCGCTTGAGGTGCCTCAGCCGGGCGACCAGGACGAGGTTCTCCCGCCCGCTGAGGATCTCGTCGACCGCCGCGAACTGCCCGGTGAGGCTGATCGACTCGCGCACGTCGGCGGCCTGGGTCGCGACGTCGAAGCCGTTGACCTGGGCCGTCCCGGCGTCGGCCTTGAGCAGTGTGGACAGGATCCGCACCACGGTGGTCTTGCCCGCGCCGTTCGAGCCGAGCAGGGCGAAGATGCTGCCCCGCGCTATGTCGAGGTCTACGCCGCGCAGCACGTGCAGCTCCTTGTACGACTTCTCCAGGCCCCGCACGTGGATCGCCGGGCCTGGCGCCTGATCTGTTGCTGGTGGGTTGGTCATGACGGCAAGCATGGAGGGTTGACGCAGCGTCAGGGTCAAGCCCGCGGTGCAGTCGATTCCTCCCGCTGCGGCAGCCGCGAACGGGCTTTCCGCCGGCCAGACGCATATGACCCGGGCCAGCTCAATGCTGTATCAACCGTGACATGGCGGCGGTCATGCATGTTCCGCCTCGCCGAACCGGGGCCGCCGTGGCGGTGTGGATCCTGGGATGTCGTAGCGTTCTCGGCTGTGACAGAGGATGCGGGTAGCCGGAGCACGACCCCGCAGGCGGGTGACGAGTCGGCGGTGCCGGCGGTGGTCGAGAAGTCGGCCGGGCCGTCGCCGGCGGCCAACGGCCTGGCGCGGTGGTTGCTCAGGCATCGGGTTCAGCCGGTCGGGCCGGCCGCCGGGGAGGCGCATGCCGAGCAGCACCCGTGGTGGCAAGTGATGTGCCTGACCGGGGTGGACTACTTCTCGAGCCTGGCTTACGTGCCAGCGATCGCGGCGGCGGCTGCCGGTGCCGTGTCGCCGTTGGCCACGTTGCTAATCGTGGCGTTGACGTTGTTCGGCATGCTGCCCATGTACCGGCGGGTGGCGCGGGAGAGCCCGCACGGCGCCGGTTCGGTGGCGATGCTGGAGCGGCTGCTGCCCTTCTGGCGCGGCAAGATCTTCGTGCTGGTGCTGCTGGGCTTCGTCGCCACGTCGTGGATCATCACGATCACCTTGTCGGCGGCCGACGCGACCTTGCATGTGGTGGAGAACCCGCACGCTCCCGGCTTCCTGGACGGCCACGAGGTAGCGATCACCGTGGTGCTGCTGCTGATACTCGGCGGGGTGTTCCTGCTGGGGTTCAGCGAGGCGGTCGTCGTCGCGATCCCGCTGGTGGCGGTGTTCCTGGGGCTCAACGCCGTCATCATCGTCGCCGGCTTGGCCGAGATCGCCGGCTCGCCGTCGGCGTGGTCGGACTGGACCTCCGCGTTGACGGCCGGCGGCGGAGGGTTCGGTGACCTCGTCGTCCCCGCGGTGCTGGCGTTCCCGTTGCTGGTGCTCGGTCTGTCCGGGTTCGAGACGGGGGTGAGCATGATGCCCCTGGTCGCGTCCGACGGGGCGGACGCCGAGCAGCGGCTGCGGTCGCGGATCCGCAACACGCGCAAGCTGCTCACCGCCGCCGCGGTGATCATGAGCGTCTACCTGCTGGCCAGCAGCGTGGTCACGACGTTGCTGATTCCGGCGGATCAGTTCGGCGAGGGCGGTGAGGCCAACGGCCGGGCGCTGGCGTGGCTTGCCCACGAGCAGCTCGGGGAGGTGTTCGGCAGTGTCTACGACATCAGCACCGTGCTGATCCTGTGGTTCGCCGGCGCCTCCGCGATGGCCGGGCTGGTCAACATCGTGCCCCGTTATCTGCCCGGGTACGGCATGGCGCCCGAGTGGGGCCGCGCGGTGCGGCCGGTGGTGCTCGTCTACACCGCGATCAGCATCGCCATCACCATCGCGTTCGGCGCTGACGTCGATGCCCAAGCCGGCGCGTACGCGACCGGCATCCTGGCCATGATGGTCTCCGGCGCGTTCGCGGTGACGGTGTCCGCCGTACGCGCCCGCCATCGGCCGGCCGGCATCGGCTTCGCGCTGCTGACCTTGGTCCTGGGTTACGCCTTGGTGGAAAACGTCATCGACAAGCCGGATGGGCTCACGATCTCGGCGTTGTTCATCGCGGGCATCATCACCGTCTCGCTGATCTCGCGGGTCACCCGGACCACCGAGCTGCGCACCGACCGGATCGTCTTCGACGACAACACCCGCCGGTTCATCACCGAAACCCTTGCCCACGACGGGCAGATCAACATCATCGCGAATCGGCGGCAGGCTGGGGACGCCACCGAGTACCGGCTCAAAGAACGCGAACAGCGCGGCGACAATCCCGTTCCCGGCGCCGCGGACATCTTGTTCCTGGAGATCGACGTCATCGACCCGTCCGAGTTCAGCGACACGCTCACCGTGCACGGCGTCGAGATCGACGGTCACCGGATGCTGCGCGCCGACGCTCCGGCCGCGCCCAACGCCATCGCCGCTATCCTGTTGACCCTGCGCGACGCCACCGGAGTGCGGCCACACTGCTACTTCGCCTGGGCGGAAGGCAGCCCGCTCGTGCACATGGTCCGCTACTTCCTGCTCGGGCGCGGCGACACCGCCCCGGTGGTCCGGGAGATCATCCGCAAACACGAACCCGATCCGGATCGCCGCCCCGGCATCCACGTCGGCGCCTGACCGGCGCCTCGCTGGTCACCGTCTGCATACCGGACCGCCCTCGCGGACGTCGAGCGCATCGACTGCCCCACGCTGGTGCCGCACGGCGACGCGGAACCGGTCATCAAACTCGAGGCTGAACTCGCCCACCACTGCGGTCTCCCGTCATCTAGGTGCCGAGGCGAACCTGGCGACGACCGTGACGGCGAGAGGTAAATCAGATGATCGGCTACAGGGTATTGACCCGATGCTCAGGTTCTGAACCGGTTCAGGCGATCTCCGATTGCGTCAACCGTCTGGCGGGCAAACGGCCGCCGGGACACCCGTCAAACAAGGCACGGTCCTTGTCCTCCCGACTTTGGGCGCCCCGGACGCAGCGCAGATGAACCGGTTCTGCCCAGGCGGGCCCCGCCGCTTGACTACCGGGCGGCGAGCAGTCACCCTTCCAATAGACCAGCATCTATTTATTGATCGACTGCGGGAGACGTGATGGGTCCTCAACGGCGGCGCAAGCCTCGATCGGTCACGGTCATCGGTGCAGTGGTGTCACTCGTGGCGGCCACCTCGGCCGCCGAGGCCGTGTCGGGCCCGGCCGCAGCGGCCGCCGGGCTCACGCTGTCGGTGAACGCCTCCGCCGCCCGGCATTCGATCAGTCCGGACATCTACGGCCTGAACGGAGCCGACCCGGCGCTCGCCGCGGAGATCGGCATGCCGGTGGCGCGCTGGGGTGGCAACGCGAGCAGCCGCTACAACTTCACGAACCACACCTACAACACCGGCAGCGACTGGTACTTCGAGAACATCGTCGCCGGGCCGGACAACACGGTGGAGTCGTTCGTCAAGACCAACCGGGACCGCGGCACCAAGCAGATCGTCGCCGTGCCGATGATCGGATGGGTGGCCAAGGACTCGCCCTCGTCGCACCCGTTCAACTGCGGTTTCCCGGCGACCCGCTTCCCGGCGCAGGACGGGTTCGACCCGTGGGACGCCAACTGCGGCAACGGCAAGCTCGACGGCGCGAACCTCACCGGGGCCGATCCGACCGACACCTCGGTCCAGGCCGGCGCGTCGTTCGACGGTGAGATGGTGTCGCATCTGGTGAGCCAGTTCGGCACGGCGGCGCAGGGTGGTGTGCGGATCTACGAGCTCGACAACGAGCCGGTGCTGTGGAGCTCCACGCACCGCGACGTGCATCCCGAGGCAGTGACCTACGACGAGTTGGGCAGCAAGGGTACGGCGACGGCCGCGGCCATCAAGGCGGCCGATCCGAGCGCGGCCGTTCTCGGCCCGTCGGGCTGGGGCTACTGCGAGTGGCTGGCATCCGGGTTGGACGGGTGTGCGCCGGGTGCCGACGCGGCCGCGCACGGCGGGCTCAACCTCTCGCAGTGGTACCTGAAGAACATGAAGGACTTCAGCGACGCCCACAGTGGCAGGCGCTTCCTCAACTACTTCGACCAGCACTACTACCCGCAGATCAGCGGCGGCAAGGATCCGGAGGCCAATGCGCTGCGGCTGCGATCCACCCGTTCGCTGTGGGATCCCACGTACGTCGATGAGTCATGGATCGGCCCGAGCGGGGTGAACGCGCCGCCGCTGCAGTTCATCCGCACGATGAAGGCGTGGGTCGCGCAGTACTACCCCGGCACCAAGGTTGCGATCACGGAATACAACTGGGGTGCGCTGGACGACATCAACGGAGCATTGGCGCAGGCCGACGTCCTCGGAATCTTCGGGCGCGAGGGTCTCGATCTCGCCACCATCTGGGGCGAACCCCAGCCGACGCAACCGGGCGCCTACTCGTTCCGGATGTACCGCAATTACGACGGCGCAGGGAGCCGCTTCGGCGACGTGAGCGTGTCGTCCGCCAGCAGCGATCAGGGCCAGCTGGCGATCTACGCCACGCAACGCTCCTCCGACAAGGCACTGACCCTCATGATCATCAACAAGACGGGCGGTGACCTGACATCGCCGCTGTCGATCGAAGGCTTCAACAGCAACGGCACGGCCCAGCGGTTCACCTACAGCCCGGGTGATCTCACCTCGATCGTCCGTGGCGGAGACCTCGCGGTGGACCGGTGCACGATCGACGCGACGTATCCGGCCAACTCCATCACGCTGCTGGTTCTTCCGCGACGTTGACATGATCGTGATTTCCGGCAAGGGCGGGGTGGAGGAGAGACGAGGTCGGCAATGTCGTCGACGGTAGCGCCGTAGCTGATCGAACAGGTTAGGTGTCGACGCGTTTGGCGACCTCAGCGCCGCAGTGTCCGGGCAGGTTGGTCTGCATCTGCCGGTCGACGGCGATCGCGCCGCGGATGCCGAGTTCGACGCGGCGGTGGCGGCGAGAGCGGAGTCGGGGACGACCCGCTCGCCCGAGCGGTCGCCGCCGTGCTGGACGGCCGCGCCCAGCCCGACCGCGACCGTCACGCGCGGCGCTGAAGATCGACAGGACGGCGTGGCGCCAAACTCGGGCCATGGTCGGCTCGCCCGAACCGACGGCGCGACCTCCTATGACTCGGTGACCACTGGTTCATCGTGGTCCACGGCTTCCCGCCGCCCGGTCTCGGCGGAGCGGATCACCGCCTCGGCCAACTGCAACGCGCGCAGCCCCGCCGTGGCCGGCACCGGCGGAGCGGCACCCATGCGCAGAGCCGGAAGCAGGTCGTCGAGATAACGGTCGAAGGTGGCGTGGAAGTCGCGGTCGGTGTCGTTGAAGTAGCCCGCCTGCCACACCTGAGCAGTCTCGTCGCCGGCCCGGTTGAACACGTACCGGCGCACAGTGTCCTCGACCAGCAGCCGACCGGCCGTGCCGTTCACTTCCAGCAAATGCGTGCCGGGATAGGTGTATGACGAGTCGTAGCTGCCCAGGAGCGTGCCGACCGCCCCCGCGGCGAAATGCAGCGCGACCGCGAGTGTGGCCCGGTCGTCGGTCACCTGGGCGGCGACCGAGTCGATCGGCCCGCAAAGGTGTTCCAGCATGTCGAAGCCGTGGCACTGAGTCTCGATCAGATTCGCGTACGGGTGGGCGCTGGTGCCCCGTTCGCCGCCGAAGCGCCAACTCGCGAACACCAGATCGCCCAGGTCGCCACCCGCGATCGCGGCCGCGGCCATCCGGACCGGCCGCGCGTACCGGTGATTGAAGTTGATCGCCAGGAACAGGTCACGGCTGCGCGCCTCGGCGATCAGCTGCCGTCCCTCGCTCGTAGAGAAGGTCAGTGGCTTCTCGACCAGCAGCGGGACGCCGGCCCGGATCAGCCGTAGCGTTGGAGCGAAATGCCCCTCGTTGGGCAGGCAGACCGAGACCAGGTCGGGTGACTCTGCGGCGAGCATCTCGTCGAGGTCGACGTAGGGCGTGGCCCCGAGCGGGGTGGCCCGGGCGGCGGTCCGCCCGGGGTCGCGACCGACCACCGCGACGAGGCGGGTGTCCGGCCGGGCCGCGAACGTCTGAGCGTGCTGAAGCCCCCACCAGGCGCCGGTACCGACGACGGCGACCCGGGTGACGGGAACGTCCGGGTCTTCCGCCGGCGGTGCGACGGCGGGTGCGAAGCGAGCGGCCGGGATCATGGCCACGTACGTTAGTCCGCCCGGTGCCGACCGCGCGACGGGCAACCGGAGCGGGCGGGGTGGCCCGGTTCGTGGCTGCCCCGACCGGTCCGGCTTCACCACCGGCCGACAGGTGTGCTGTAGATCGCGTGTCGCTGCGCGTACGGATGCCGGTCTGGCCCCGCCCTCACCCGGCCGGTGGCCGGTAACGCGCGGCGGGGGTTCGCCGCTCTTTTCTGCGCGGCGCGGTTGTTCCGCGGCGCGGTTGTTCCGCGGCGCGGAGGCACGCCCTGAGAGGTTCATCTAATTCGGGTGCAGATCCAGCGCCGGTCCTCGCGGGCGACCAGCCCGCGTGCCGGGTCGGGGAGGCCGGCACCGCCGAGAAGAACCGCCGATCTACTTCGAGGGGTTGACCGGCGGCGCCGGTCAACCCCTCGCCTTTGGTACACAGCGGTCAGACGCCTCCGGCGCGGAACGCCACCCAGGCGTCGCTCATGCGATCCGCCTGGCCCGCGGTGAGCATGTTCATGCAGGAGTCCTGGGAGTAGTCCATGAAGTTGTGGATCGGGTCGAGGCCGGGCGCGGCGCAGGTGTCCGCACCCACGGGGCAGTCGAACTGGGGGATGGCCTCCTTCGGCGTGTCGGCGACGTAGTCGCCGGCCGCCGAGCAGCCGTGCGCGAACGTGTGCTCGAGCATCAGCCAGTGCCCGACCTCGTGGGTCAGGGTGTCGCCCAGGGAGTACTTGCCGGCCGTGCCGCCGGGCATCGACTCGTCGAGCATCACGACGCCGTCGATGTAGTCGCGGCCGTGGTTGTAGCCCTTCGGGAAGTAGGCCCAGCCGAGCAGCCCGCCGCCGATGTTCGCCGCGTACACGTTCAAGGTGCGGGCGTCGCCGGTGTAGAGGGCCTTCTTCATGTCGCGCTCGTTCTTGCCGGGCACGACCGTGTACCAGTTGCTGTTCACCGTCCAGGTGGTGTTGACCAGCGAGAACCGGAACGGCGTGTCCGAGGCGTCCGGCGCGGTGCGGCCCGCGTACGAATCGTTGAGAACCGTCATCTGTGCCGTGATCATGGTGGTGAACCGGCTCGTCTGCGCCGCGCTGAGCGGGTGATCCGAGATCATGTGGAAGACCGTCGGCACGGTGACGCTGCCGTTGGGCAGCCGGGGTGAATCCTTGATCACGCCGTAGGCGTTCGCCTCGTTGTCGGGGTAGAGCGCCGGCTCCTGGGCAGTGGCGCCCTCGGCCACCCGCGCCCCACTGCCGGCACACGCCGAGACGGCGGCGGAGGCGGCCGACACTGTGGCGACCGTCCCGGAGGCGGTGGTGGTGGCCGCGACCGTGGCCGCGGCGGCGGTCAGGACAGCCAGCCGCATGGTTGATCTTGCGCGCATCGGTGCACCTTTCGTCGACCGGCGCGGCGGGGTCTCCGCCGCGCAAGGTCATTCGACGGACCTTGCTGGGCATCGAATCACGGGAAGATACTTTTCTGACTTGGCGGCGAATCCGAGGACGCGCTGCCGGCCTGCGGCGCGGCGAATGATGAACCACTGAGGGGCAGCCGGGTCTCCGGCTGCCCCTCAGCTTCTGGCGGGCGATTAATGCGTTATGGCCGACGGTCAGGAAACCAGGCTGACGGTCAGGCGACGAAGCGGCGCCGGCGCCGCAGCACGAGGGCGGTGCCGCCGCCGATGAGGGCCAGGCCGAGCGCGGCCGCTCCGCCGGCGTTGGCGCCGGTAATGGGCAAGCCGCCGGAGGCCGCGCCGCCGTTGCCGTTGCCGCCGGCGCCCTCGCTGGTCGCGGTGGGCCCGGCTGATGTGGTGGCCGGCGTTCCCTTGGTCGGGGCGCCCTCGGTGGGTGTGCCCTCGGTCGGGGTGCCCTCGGTCGGGGTCGTGGTGGGCTTGGCGGCGCAGGTGTGGGTCAGCACGAAGAACTCGGCGCCACCGGTGACGGTCGCGCTGGCGCCGAGCAGGGTCCAACCGGCGTCCGTGATGGCGTACGCCTTGCTGTGCCCTATCTCGACGATGTCGTCACCGTCCGCGGCGCCCGCGTCAACCACCACGGTGGTGTCGCTCTTGCCGTCGCCGTCGATGTCGAACACGGCGTCGATGGACGTGAAGCTGCCCGAATGGTCCTTGTTGCCGGGCAGGTTGAAGACCCAGACGTCCTTGCCGGGATACGGGCCGCCGCCGAGTTTCGGGTCGCAATCGTGCTCGTAGTGCGCGGCGGTTGCCGGAACGTTGCCCGGATTGATGCTAATTGATCCTTCCGAGGCATTTGCCGCGGCGGCGAAGGTGAAAGACGTGGCGACGCCGGCCGCTGCGGCGGCCGCGGCGCGCAGGAATGCGAAAGTCCGCATGGCTGATGCTCCGAAAGTGACGACGAGGGGACGTCACATGATCCATAGAGCTTGGCCTGCCCGACGATCGTCCGAAGAGATTGACAAAAATGGCCGGTCTGTACCCCGATCAGGTGTAACACGAAGCGGGTCCCGAACGCCCAGGGCCGGTACCGGCCACCGGGCCGACCAGTGCCCGCCCCGATATGTCCATGGTCGATCATATGATCCTTCACCCCGCACGAAGAGAAGCCGCGATCCCGTCGAGGTCCGGCAACGCAACGTCGGCGAGCTGGCCCTGCTCGTCAAGCTCGCTCACCCGCTCGCGGAAGTCGTCGAATCGCCCGGCCGCTTCGGCGGTCTGACCGGCATTCAAGGCCCGGGCGGCGCCTTCGAGCTGGCGCAGCAGCGCCTTGGCGACCTTGGGCCGTAACCGGCCCGTGTCGGCCTCCCGCTGGAGCAGCGTGGCAAGGCCGGCGAGCTGGTCGATCGGCCTGGCGCGTACGGGTGCCGAGGTGGCGGTGGATGCCTGCGGCGCGGGCGACGTTTTGGCAGCCAGGGCTGACGAGGGCTCTGGTGAGGCCGCTTCGGCGGTCGCGGTGTCCTTCGACGCCGCCGGCGCGGGCTTGCCGGCGGGTCGGTCGGGCCGCTCACCAACGGCCGACAGGGTCACCACCAGGGCCGTCGCCAGCATGACGGTGGCGATCGCGGCGGCCGCCAGCAGGGTCGCCCGGTCCGGCGCCGACCGGCGCCGCCGCCGAGCGTGTGGCGTGGGGAGCACCGTCGTCCGGGGATTATTCCCCTCTGGCCGGCCCACCGCCGTCGGGAGCGTCATGGTGAGCGCGGCTGCGGCGGGCACTGGACTCGCCGACTCGCCGATCGCCCGCAACCGGTCCCGGACGGACCAGGCCGTCACGGGCCGGTCGATGGCGTGCTTGGCCAGCATCTCGTCCATCAGCCGCTGCAGATCGGCCGGTACGTCGGCGCGGTGAGCACGCAACGGCACCGGCGGTTCGCTCAGGTGCAGTTCCAGTACGTCGATCGGATGGTCCGCATTGAACGGCGGGGCGCCGGTCAGCATCGCGTACAGCACGCAGCCCACCGCGTACAGGTCGGCGCGGCCGTCGATCGGGTCACCGGCCGCCTGCTCGGGCGCCATGTACTGGCAGGTCCCCACGACGGAGCCGGCGCCGGTCAGCGCTGCGTCGCCGGCGGCCCGGTCGAGCAGCGCGACGCCGAAGTCGCAGACCTTCACCAAGCCCGACGCGTCGACGAGGATGTTCGATGGCTTGATGTCGCGATGAACGACGCCGGCCGCGTGCGCCGCGCCCAGCGCGTCACAGATCTGAACGCCGATGGACACCGCCTGCGCCACCGGCAGGCGTCGCTGCATCGCGATCACCTCCCTCAGGCTTTGGCCGTCCACCAACTCCATGACCAGGTACGCGGCGTCGTCGGCGATGTCGACGTCGTACACCCCGACGATGTGGTCGTGTGTCAGCCGAGCCACCGACCGAGCCTCGCGTCGCAGTCGCTCCAGGGCCGCGGGGTCGGCCCGGGCCGTCCCGTCCAGGATCTTCACCGCCGCGCCCCGGTCGAGGCGGGTGTCGCATGCCTGCCACACGGTGGCGGTGGCACCGTGACCCAGCCGGCGCTGGAGCCGGTACCGCCCGCCCAACACGTGATCCGACATGCCGCTGTCCTTCCGCTTCGCCGATAACGCCGCAGGAGAAGAGCGCGTCCCACCGACGGCGTGTTACACCCGGCAGCACCGGGCGAAGCGTGCCCGGCAGGCTCTGGCGGAGGCGGGCAGCATCCCCGGCAGGCCGGAAGTTGGGCGGCGCGCTGTTGTCGAATCGGGTGAAGGCGCAGTTGTTCCGGGCGCCGCCTATCATCGTCGATCGCAGGGTCCGGTGAGCGGAAGGTCTGGGGTGCTGGAGAATCGTCTCATCGAGCGGTTTCGGTCGACGTCCGACGATGACGTCAAGGTCGAGGCGGTCGCCGCGCTCGACGAGCATGTTGCGGATCCGCAAGTGATCGCGTTCCTCACCGCGGTGACCGCCGACCCCGACGAGTACGATCTCGCCCGCATCGAGTGCATGAAGATCCTGCGGTTGTGGCCACCTCCGACGCTGGACGCCCGGCGCGACGCGGGGCGAGCCATCGCCGCGGCGCTGCGGGAGGACGACGAGCTTGTCCGCCAGTACGCCGCCATGTCCCTCGGGCCTTATCTGGACGACCCGCCGGTCTTCGAGGCGCTGACCGTCACCCTGCTGCATGACGACGACCTGAACGTACGGCACAACGCGCTGGCCGCGGTCGTGGAGGCCGGCCCCGCCGACCGCCATGCCGACCTGCTCCGCCGCCTGGCCGGCGACCCCGAGCTGGGCCGCGCTGCAGCCCGGACCTTGGATCGCTGGGCCGACGAGAAACCGCCTCGCTAGCCTGCACGACACGTCGGCTTGCCTGGCAGTTGCGGCGCGTGGAACCGCTTGAATGCGGACAGCCTGCAGGGTTAGCGTGGCGTCAGTGTTCGGCCCGGACCCTGCCGACCCGCCCGAGCTATCTGCTCGGCGGCGATGGGAGGCAGCAATGATCTCCACATTGTTCCGGGTCCGACGAATCGGTCTGTTGGCCGCCGGGCCGGCGCATCAAGGCTGTGCAGCCCCGCGTCGTGTCCGGGCACAGCCCGTTCGCCGCCGGCCGTCCCGGAGCCGCGCTGGACGGCACCCACATCGCGGGCGACGAGATCGAGCCGGCGATCACCGTCAACCCGGCCGATCCGCCGGCGATCCATGGCCGGCGGCCGGTCCCGACGGGACGATCTACTTTCTCGGCATCGTCCCGGCGGACGCCCAGCTCGAAACGAGGTCGGCATGAACGGGCGAACACGGTTCGGATCCGCGGCGACCGACGTCCTCGAGTCGTTGACACGGGTCGGCCAGGGCTTGCCGATCGACCGAGCGCCTGGCGAACCGCTGTATCCGGCCGCGGCCCGGCCGCGGGCGGCGTTCCGGCGGACCCGCCTGGTCCGGCGGGCGCCGGGCCTGGCCGGCTTCGCCGTGGCGGTCGTGTTCTACTGCCTGTCGCTCACGCCGTCGCTGCTGCCGCGTCCCTGGCTGATGCAGGGTGTCGTGAGCGGGCTCACCGCGGCCATGGGCTATGCCGCCGGCGCGACGCTGGGCGCGCTCGCCGGGCGATTCTGGCAGCCGCCGCGGAAGCTGACCCGGGTCGCCTGGACAGCGCTCATCGTGGTGACCCCGCCGCTCGGCCTACTGTTCCTGGCCCTGGGCACCGGCTGGCAACAGGAGCTGCGCGTACGCCTGGGCATGGAGCGGATGGAGACGTACGACATCGTCCGGATCGTCGGTGTCAGCGTGCTGACCTTCGCGCTGATCCTGCTGATCGCCCGGCTGCTGCGGCTGGCCACCCGCCGCCTGGCACGGTTCCTGGGCCGGTTCGTACCCAAGCCGGTCGCCTACGCCGCCGGGCTCGTGGTCGTCGTCTACCTGGTCGTCGGGTTCACCCAGGACTTCCTGGTGAGCAACGCGGTCGCCGTCGCCAACGAGGCGGCATCGCTGACCAACGGGAGCACCAGCCCCGGCATCGTCGCGCCGGCCTCGGGAAAGCTGTCCGGCAGCCCCGCCTCGTTGGTGCCGTGGCACTCGCTGGGCCGGCAGGGCCGTGAATTCGCCGCGACGGCACCCAGCCGGACTGATCTCGGCCGGTTCGCCGGCCGGGCGGCCGCCGATCCGATCCGGGTGTACGTCGGACTCGACTCGGCGGCGACGGTCGGCGAACGAGTACGCCTCGCGGTTCGCGAGATGGACCGGGCCGGGGCGTTCGACCGCGCGGTGGTGGCCGTGATCACCGCGACCGGGACCGGCTGGGTGGACGGGAACGTCACGAGCGCGCTGGAGTACATGTACGCCGGCGACACCGCAATGGTGTCCATGCAGTACTCCTACCTGCCGAGCTGGCTGTCGCTCATGGTCGACCAGTCCAAAGTCACCGAAACGGCGTCGCTGCTCATCGCCGCCGTGCACGCCAGGTGGGCGGCGCTGCCGGCCGCGTCCCGCCCCAAGCTCGTGCTGTTCGGCGAGAGCCTCGGCTCGTACGGAACGGAGAAGTCGTTCCAGAGCCTGCGGAGCATGGCCGACGGCGCGGACGGTGCACTGCTGGTCGGGCCGCCGTTCGTGAACCCGATCTGGCGTCCGCTGGTGGACGGGCGCGACCGGGGCAGCCCGGTGTGGAGTCCCGTCTACCAGAACGACGACACGGTCCGCTTCAGTCAGCGCCCGGCCGAGCTGCGTACGTCGGTCGGCCGGCCTCCAAAGGTGCTGTACCTGCAGAACTCCTCCGACCCGATCGTCTGGTGGGGCCCGGAACTCCTGATCCAGCCACCCGATTGGCTCGACCACCCGCGCGGCCCGGACGTATCGCCGGACATGCACTGGTATCCGGGCATCACGTTCTGGCAGACCGTCGTGGACATCACGTTCGCCAACAACGTGCCCACCGGCCACGGACACGTGTACGGCTCGGGCGTCGCCGACGGCTGGGCGGCGTTGCTGCCGCCGCCGGGCTGGAGCGCCCAGGACACCGAACGTCTCCGGGCGCTGCTCGACGCCGCGCCCCGTCGCTGACGCAGGGAGAAGCCGACCCATGAAGCCGTACCAGGCAACCGGCGCCGTCCTGATGGGAATGCTGACGTTGGCCGGGGCGGGGGCGTCCTGGCAGGCGATCGCCGGCCGGCGCGACCGCCGCCGGTTTCCGCCGCCTGGCGACCTGGTCGACGTGGGCGGTCGCCGCCTTCATCTGGTCGTGTCGGGCGAACCCAGCCTGGCACCCACGGTGATCCTCGAAGCCGGCATGGCATCGATGTCGGCCAACTGGGCCTGGGTGCGGCGGGAGCTCGCCGAGGATCGCCGGGTGGTCTCCTACGACCGGGCCGGCCTCGGGTGGAGCGACCCCGGCGGCACGTTCGACGCCGCGGCGAGCGCCGCCGACCTGCATGCCGCCCTCGAAGTCACGGGCATCGGCCCGCCGTTCGTGCTGGCCGGCCACTCGTACGGCGGGCTCGTGACCCGCATGTTCGCCGACCGGTACCCGGCCGAGGTCGCCGGCATGGTTCTGGTGGACTCGTCGCACCCCGACCAGTGGGCTCGCATCCCCGCGTCCCGGGACGGACGGACCGTCGCGCTGGGCAACCGGATGGCGGCCCTGGCCGCCCGCTTCGGCCTGCTGCGCCTGTTCCGCGCCGAGCGGCCGTTCATCGCCGGCCTGCCTGCCCGCGAGTACGCCGAAATGCGCGCGTACCTGGCCCGGCCGCAAGGATGGTCGGCCGGCGCGGACGGACTGCTCGCCTGGGCGCGGACGTCACGCGCCCAGGTGAACGCCACGAGCGGCCTGGGCGACCGACCCCTCGTGGTGCTCAGCGTGACCGAGCAGGACCGGTACGCCGAGATCCTCACCCGGCTCCAGGACGAGCTCACGTCCCTGTCGTCCACCAGCTCGCACCGCACCGTCGCCGGAGCGGACCACTACACCCTCGTGTCCAAGCCGGAGTACGCCGCGGTCGTGTCCGACGCCATCCGCGCCGTCTCCACGCTCGCTGTGCGCCGGGCAGCCGGTTGAGGACCATAGGGGTCGCGCAGTTCGGCGGGCAGCTGGTCCAGCGCCCGCCGGACGCCCTTGCAAGAGATGTTGTCGCTGTCAGCCTTCACAGATTCGGTCCGGCGGTGCCTGCGGGCGGATCAGGTACTGGTCGGTGGCGGTTCGGGCGCACTCGGAGGTGTGGTAGGACGTGTGCCCGTCCCCGGTGCGGGTGAGCAGGACGCTGCCATGGACCTGCGCGGCGAGGCTGTGCGCCCACCGGTAGGGGTCCGAGGCGTCGTGGGCGGCGTGCACGAACAGGGCTGGTACGCCCCGCACGTCCAGCAGCCGCGGCGGGTTCGCCACCGGGACCGGCCAGCCGATGCACCGGTTGACCTGCCACGTCTCCGATGCGCCCTGCAGGTGCGGGGCGAGCTGGCGGCCCATCTGGATGCGCTGGCGCATCTGGGCGTACGTGGTGACCTGCGGCACGTACTCCATGCAGCCGATCGCGAACCGGTCGAAGAAGCCGTCCAGGACCACGCCGCCGGGCGCCACGATGAACTCCGAGGCGTCCCCGTCGATGGCACGGGCGAGGGCTTCGGAGAAGCCTGCCCACGACGCGCCGGGTCCGAAGACTTCCGCATCCTTGAAGCGCAGCCGGCCGACCGTGGCCATCCGGATGTCCTCGCCGGTCACCGGCCGCAGCGCGCCCTCGACGGGGATGGGCTTGCGGTCCGCGCCGGCCACCAGCCGGTCGAAGACCGCGCCGACGTCCTGTCCGCGCAGCTTGCAGGTCGGCGCGGTGTCGCACCACCGAGCGAACCGGTCGAACGAGTCCTCGGCGGCCATCATCTCGTCGGCGACTTGTTGCACCTCGGGCTGGCCGTGCTCGAGCGCGGCGTCCAGGACCATGGCACGGGTCCGCCGCGGGAACAGCTCGGCGTAGTTGGCCGCGAGCTGGGTGCCGTAGGAGATGCCCAGCCAGGTCACCTGATCGACGCCGAGCGCGACGCGCAGCGCCTCGTGATCGCGGGCCACGCTGACCGTGTCGGTGTGCGCCAGCAGCGCTCCGGTGTTCCGCAGGCAGCCGAGCCCGACCTCCCGGTTGTGCCGGACCATGGCCTGGAATTCCCGCTCGGAGCGTGGGAAGACCGTGTCGGTCGGCGTGATCGCCGGCACGTCACCGCATTTCACGTGGATGCTGCCACCAGTGGTACGGGGATCCAGCCCGACGATGTCGAAGCGCGCCCGCAGGGCCGGCGAGAAGTACCAGTCGTCGCTCTCCACGACATAGTGCGCCTCGCCGTCACCCGGACCGCCCGGGTTGAAGAACAGGGTGCCGATGCGGTGGGCCGGGTCGTCGGCCGGGCGCCGCGCCACGGCCACGGTGGTCTGCTCGCCGCCGGGCTTGGCCCAGTCCACCGGGACCTGCATGGTGCCGCACTGCTTGGTGGGGGCATTCGGGCAGGAGGCCCAGTTCACACTGAACTTCGGTAGCGGAGCGGTGGCGGCCTCCCCCGCAGCACCGACGGGTGCGGCGGGGGCGAACCCTACGGTGACGGCCGTGGCCAGCAGTCCACTGAAGAGAAGGCGCTTCGGCAGAGGATGTCGCATGGGGGTACTCCTGACGAGGTTGTGGTGACCTGCTGATCAGCGCGCGCCGGGCGGTGACGTCGGCCTGGATACCCGCCGAGGAGTCGGTGTTCATGATGAACACGGCCCAGTTGCCGGAGGCGATCGGCCAGGTCAGGGTTTGCGGCCCCGTGCCTCCTAGGCTTGTCGTCGCCTCCTAGGCTTGTCGTCGCGGGGGGAAGAATTAAGCCGGGCCACTGGCGGACCCGGGGGGACGGTTTTCTGGTCGTCGTCCGGCGGCTGGCGGAGACGCGAGTGCGGTATCGGCGCGAGGACGCGTGCCGCGGGCGATCGACGGAGACCGAAATCGAGCACGCGCAGGCCGGGCGTGGCGGTCTGGAGCCGGGACACGGCAATGCCGATGGGCCGCATCGATGAACCTCTCCGTCAGCGATATCCCGCCACCGGGGTCCAGAGCGACATCGACACCCTACGCCCGTTCCGCCGCATCGAACCGGGACCGCCGCCGATGGTCTGGCCGACAAACACCGTTGGGAATGATCGGCCGACATCCTGGGCCGAACGGGGGAAGCCGCGCGCCTGGACCGGGGTCTATGCACATCTGACCGGTCACGCGATGGCCCGGCACCCGGAACTGCCGGACCGCCCGGTCGTGGCGGATGAGCCACACGCCGAGCGCCGCAAGGGCCAACCCGATCGGTACGCCGATCCGGCGCGACATCACCTGATCCTCAAGAGCCTGCCGAACCCCGTCGGCGTTCCCTGCGCGCAGCGGATCGCGTGTGCGTCAAGCGCGAACTCCCCGAGCCCGCCCACCTGGGGCCGTCAAGCTCTCGGTGGGTGGGGCTGCGATGGGTTTCCATTTAAGGGTGGGTGGTCGGGGAGACGGCGGTCATCGGGCGAGTTCGACGGCGGGGCTGGGTTCGTGGCCGGCGGGAGCGGGCAGGTGCAGGGCGCTGCCTTCGATGTCGAGGTTGGGCACGGTGCGGTTGAGCCAAGTGGGTAGCCACCACGCGGAGCGTCCCAGCAGGGCGAGGGCCGCGGGCACGATGGTCATCCGGACGAGGAAGGCGTCGAGCAGGACCGCGGTGGCCAGGCCGAGCCCGGGCATCTTGATCTGCAGGTCCGGCGACAGCATGAAACCGGAGAAGATGCTGATCATGATGACGGCTGCGGCCGCCACCACCCGGGCGCTGTTGGAGAAGCCCTCGACGATCGCGCGGCGCGGTTCGGCGCCGGCGACGTATTCCTCGCGCATGCGGGTCACGAGGAACACTTCGTAGTCCATGGCGAGGCCGAACGCGATGCCGATGATGAAGATCGGCATCATGCTCACGATCGGCCCGGTCGCCGGCACCCCGAGCGGGCCGTTGAGCCAGCCCCATTGGAACACCGCGACCATGACACCGAACGTCGCCCCGATGGTGAGCAGGAAGCCCAGCGTGGCCTTGATCGGCACCAGCACGGACCGGAAGACCACCAGCAGCAGTAGGAACGCCAGCCCGACGATCAGCGCGAGGTAGGGCAGCAGCGAGTCGCTGATCTTCTGGGAGGCGTCGATGTTGACCGCGGTCAGGCCGGTGACCGACACGTCGCCGCCGGGTATGCCGGACGTCGCCGTCCGGATGGCCTCGACGGTGTCGGTGGTGGCCGGGTCGGTGGGGCCGGTCGTGGGGACCACCTGGAAGATCGACACGGTGCCGGTCTCGGAGGTGCGGGGCGGGGTTACCGACGCAACTCCGGGCACGGCGGCCACTGTCTTGTTGACGGCGTTGACGTCCGGGCCGTCCACGACGACGGTGAGCTGGCCGTTGTAGCCCGGCCCGAAGCCTTCGGCGACCAGGTCGTAGGCCTTGCGGGGCGAGGAGTCCGCCGCGGCGGTCCCGTCGTCGGGGAGCCCCAGGCGTAGATCGAGGGCAGGTACGGCGGCGATTCCCAGCAGCGCGACGCCGGCGACCACGGCGATCAGCGGGCGGCGCAGGACAAGCGTGACCCAGCGTTGACCCACGGTCTTGGCGATCGCCGGGGTGGAGGGCGCCCGCCGGGCGCGCCGGCCCACGATCCCGCGTCCGGCGAACCCGAACATCGCGGGCAGCAGGGTCAGGGCGATCAGAACGGCGATCGCGACGACGCCGGCCGATCCGAGGCCCATCACGGTGAGGAACGGGACGTTGACGACCATCAGCCCGACCAGGGCGATGATCACGGTGAGCCCGGCGAAGACGACGGCGGAGCCGGCGGTGGCGACGGCCCGGCCGGCGGCCTCCTGCTGCCCGTGGCCCCGGGCGAGTTCGGCACGGTAGCGGGAGGTGATGAACAGGGCGTAGTCGATGCCGACGGCGAGTCCGAGCATCAAGGCCAAGGTGCTGACCGCCGAGGGCATGTCCACCACGGCCGAGGCCAGCCCGATGCCGGAGAAGCCGATGACCACACCCAGAATCGCGGTCAGCAACGGAAGGCCCGCGGCCACCAACGAGCCGAATGTCAGCAGCAGGACCAGCGCTGCGACGGCCACCCCGATGATCTCGGCGTTGCCCAGGGCGGGCGCGCCGTCGACCGCGTTGCCGCCGGCTTCGGCGGTCAGCCCGGCGTCGCGCGCGGCCTCGAGTGCCGCGGTCAGGCCTTCCTGTGCCGCCGGGGTGAGGTCATCGCCCCGGGCGCTGTAGGCGACGTCGATGATGCCGATCCGGCCGTTGGGGCTGGTGGAACGTTCGTCGAGCGGAGTGACGCCCGTGACTTGCGGCGCCGTGCCGAGCCGGCCGACGAGGGCGGTGACCGCCGCGGCGGTAGCCGGATCGGCGAGCGTCCTGCCCTCGGCGGCAGCCACGACGACCTGCGCCGACGCCCCTCCGGCGTCGGACGCGGGGAACTCCCGCTGCAGGGTGTCGATGGCCCGCTGGGCTTCGGTGCCTGGCACCTCGAGCCCGTTGGTGGGTGTGCCCGACCACAGGATCGAACCACCGAGGGTGAGGCCAAGGGCCACCAGCCAACCGAGGAGGACGAAACGACGCCTCCGGAACGCGAAGGTGCCCAAGCCGTACAGATAACGCGCCATCGAAATCAGTCTCCTGACGGGTCGTTCAGCGGGTCACGGGAAGAAGGTGGAACCGACGGAGCGTTTCGATCGAACGGTCGCGGCGGAGCCACGCGATCACTAGGGCCAGGAGCCCGAAGACGATCGGGATGACCGGATTGCCGTCGTCGACGAAGACGAGCTGGGTGACGGTCGCGCCGACCATCTGCGCCGCGAGGGCCGCCGCGGCGAGCCCGGCCAGCGGCAGGTAGAGCAGTGCGAGGCCGCCGAGGATCTCGGTCGTCCCGGTGAAGTAGCGCAGCCACTGGCCGGCGCCGATGTCCTCGTAGGACGCGACGACCTCCGCGCCGCCGGTGTACTTCGTGATGCCGAAGTACAGGAACGCCACGGCCAGCAGCCCCTGCAGGGACCAGGCAGCGGTGGATCGGAAGCGTGACGGGGACGTGCGAAGAGTGGACATGTGTCGCTCCTGAACGAGTTGGTGGGAAAGAGCTCAGTCGGCGTCTCTCGGGATGACCGTGGGGCTGTAGTCGCCGGTCCAGGACGCCCGCGCGCCCGAGTCGCCGATGAGGTAGACGTCGTAGACCGTGGGCGGGCAGCCCGTCGATGGTGCCCATGAAGAAATCCTCTGGAAGGAAGGTGAAAGGCTCGGGGGTGAACTGTCGCCTCGACCCGATCGGGGCTGGCGGCCTAACGATCGCCCGGCGGGGGCGCGCTCCGCGTCCTACAGCTATCGACAATGCGGAGTACCACGGCCGTGGTAGGCAACCGTCGCGACACCGGCTGGATCTACAGTCCGGCGTGGACACGGGCCTGCATGATGGCCTGTGTCACTTCCTTCGGAGTCCACTGAGCGTCGCTGGAGTGCAGCACCCACCGCACATCGCCACGACCGTCGGCTCGCCGCCGGGCCGACAGCCAGCCTGCCGGCTGCCCGAAGCGATGCAGCGGCACGTGCAGCAGGGTGGTAGCAGCGATCCGCCGCGCGTCCGAGGGAACCGGATAGCCGTACGTAACGGCGTTTCGTCAGCCTTTCGCGTTGATCGACCATGTCGTCACGATGGTCTGCCCGGGGTGCCGTCCGCGTCCTCCGGCTGTGATCACCGTCGGCTACCACCGCGGTGGTAGCCGGGACGCGCGGCGCCGTACTCCGCGTGGACGACGCGAGGCAGGCCGCTGTCGCATACGGTGACCGGCATGGCCCTGTCGAACACCCGGCTGCTGCGCGCCTCGGCTGCCGCGGCGCGCCACCCACAGATGGCAGACGCGCTGCTGGGAGTACTCATCGGCGTGTTGTCCCTGCTGTCGGTGCTGGAGGGACCCCGGAGCATCCCGGGTCGTAGCCTGACGGTGCTGGACGTGCTGGTCGCCGCCTTGGCGGCGTTGTTGATCACGTTGCGTCGTCGCTGGCCGGTGTCGGTCCTGGCGGTCGTCACCGCGGTGGCGGCGTGGGCGGTGGCCAGCAGCGGGGAGATATACGTGCTGACCACGGTGTCGGTAGTCTGCGCGTACACCGTTGCCTCCCGCCGGAGGCGGACGACCGCCTGGATCGCGGGTGCGGCCGCCGCGCTGATCGTCTATGCCGCGGCGGTGGTGTTCGCGGGACAGTTGTGGGATTCCTCCGAGGCATTGGAGGATCTGGCCTGGATCGGCATGGCCGTGGCCATCGGCGACGCCGTCCGGAGCCGGCGGGCGTACGTCGCGGCGATCGAGGACCGGGCCGCGCGCGCCGAGCGGAGCCGCGACGAGGAGGCCCGGCGACGGGTGGCGGAGGAGCGGCTGCGCATCGCCCGCGAACTGCACGACATCGTTGCCCACCACCTCGCCCTGATCAACGTGCAGGCCGAGGTGGCGGTGCATGCCGTGCGGCAGCAGCCGGATCTCGCCGAGGAAGCCCTGTCCCACGTGCAGCAGGCCGCCCGGACCGGGATCGAAGAGCTCTCCACCGTCCTGACCGTCCTGCGCCGTGCCGACGACCCGGAGGCGTCCACCGAGCCGACGCCCGGCCTGGAGCGGCTCGGCGGGCTGCTCGACTCGGTTGCGACCGCCGGTCTACGGGTCGCGCATCAGCAGGACGGCGAGGCCAGACGGCTGCCCTCGGCGGTCGACCTCGCCGCCTACCGGATCGTGCAGGAGTCGCTGACCAACGCACGCAAGCACGGCCGCGACCCGAACGCCCAGGTCCGGTTGACCTACACCGCGAAGGGGCTGTTGATCACCGTCGAGAACCGGGCCGGGTCCTCGACCGGCCCGCGCACCGGGCACGGTTTGACCGGAATGCGAGAGCGGGCCGCGTCGGTGGGCGGGAAACTGGACGCCGGTCCCGACGCGAGCGGCCGATTCGCGGTGCACGCCTTCCTGCCCGCACCGATCAACGATGGGGAACCGACGTGACCAAGCAGATCCGGGTGCTGCTCGCCGACGACCAGACCCTGATCCGGGCCGGGTTCCGGGTGCTCATCGACTCCGCGCCCGACATGGAAGTCATCGGGGAGGCCGCCGACGGCCGGGAGGCGGTCGCGCTCGCCCGGAGCGCCCGTGCCGACATCGTCCTGATGGACATCCGGATGCCGGACATGGACGGCATCGAGGCCACCCGGCTTATCACCGCGGACGAGGATCTGGCCGGCGTACGCATCCTGATCCTCACCACCTTCGAGCTCGATGAGAACGTGCTGCGGGCGCTGCGGGCGGGGGCAAGCGGTTTCCTCAGCAAGAGTGTCAACCGCGCCGACCTGCTGGACGCCATCCGGGTCGTCGCCGGCGGGGAGGCGCTGCTGTCCCCGAAAGCCACCCAGAGCCTGATCACCCGGTTCCTCGACCTGCCCGAGCCGATGCCGTTGCCGTCGCCGGACCAGCTCAGCGGGCTGACCGATCGAGAGCGCGAGACCTTGGCGCTGGTGGCGGCCGGGCTGTCGAACGACGACATCGCCGAACGGCTGTACGTGTCGCCCCTGACCGCCAAGACCCACGTCAACCGGGCAATGACGAAGTTGGGCGTACGCGATCGGGCGCAGCTCGTGGTCATCGCGTACCAGAGCGGCCTGGTCCGGCCCGGCGACATGCCACCAGCCCGCTGACCCGGCTTCGACGTAGTCGTCCGGCCAGGCCGTACCACTCACGCAGTACCTACCGGTGTCTTCGCTGGTAGGACGTATATCGAGGAGTTCTCCGGCACGCTGAGAGGCATGAGACCCAGCCACGCACCGACCCGGATCCGGCCGTGACCAGCGGCATCGAGTTCGCTGTCCTGCTCTCCGTACTGTCCGCGGTCGGCTACGCGGGCGCCGCCGTCGTGCAGGAACAGCTCGCTGCCGCCGGTCACCGCAGCGCTCCACACTGGCTGATGACGCTGCTGCTCACCGGCGCCGGCGCGGGCCTGCACGTGATCGCGCTGGGCTACGGCACGGTCGGCGTGGTGCAGGCGCTCGGCACCCTCACCCTGCTGTTCGCGCTGCCGATCGCCGCCGCCCGCACCCGTAGCCGGGCCACCGCCGGCGCCTGGCGCGATGCCGGGCTGACCGTCGCCGGGCTCGCCGGGATCCTCGTACTGACCGCGACGCCGGACGGGCCCACCGTCCTCACCGGCGTCAAGGAATGGTGGCTGACGACGATCACGGTCGCCGGTGTGGCCATGCTCGCCTGCGCGGCCCGGGTGGCCTCGTCCCCGCTGGTCCGCAGTTTGCTGCTCGCGGGTGCCTCCGGAGCGGCGTTCGGGGTGGTGTCGGTGATGATCAAGACCGAGACGGCCGGCATCTCCGCCGGTGGGATCGGTGCGGCCTCCGTGCCGGCGCTGGCCGCGATCGCCCTGTTGGCGGTCGGCGGGTTGCTGCTGAGTCAGCTCTCGTACCGGGGCGGAGGACTCGCGGCGCCGCTGGCGATGGTCAGTGTCGCCAATCCGGTGGTCGCCACGGTGGTCGGCATCGTGCTGCTGGGTGAGGGTTTCCGATACGGGACCACGGGAGCGTTGCTCGTCCTCGCCGCGTCGGCGCTCACCACTCGTGGCGTGGTCGGGCTCGCGTCGGTCACCGCGGCCGCGGCCCCGTCGGCGGCGTTGGACGCGGTGGTCGTCCCGGGGCCGGCCGCAGCGCCAGCCAAGGTCCTAGTCACGGCCGGACTGGGCTGAACAGCGATGCGACGGTTCCCTGCGGGGAGCTCAGCTTTCCCAGCTCCCTTGGCGGATGCCGCTTCGAGGCCGACCGCGACCAGGCGTTCGCCGACCTGAAGCTCCTCGTCGAGCGGGCCAAAGCCGCCGGGAAGCTGCGCGCCGACTTCAGCACCGAGGACCTGCCGATGTTCCTCATGGCCAACGCCGGCGTGCTCACCGCCACCGGCGACGCCGCCCCCGACACCTGGCGCCGGCTCGTCGGCTACCTGATCCAGGCCTGCGCCGCCCAGGCCGCCCAGCCGCTGCCCGACTCGCCCGCACCCCGGCAGATGTACAAGGCCATGCTCCGCGCGACCTGGCAACAACGCGAGCGACGAGCCAAGAACACGAAGTAGCTCGCCCCGGGCAGGCGCCGCTCGAGATCATTGACCCCGCGCCGCTGTCATCAAGCGCAGACCCTCCGGCATTCCAAGGCGTACGCGCGATCGGCGCTACACGCCCGCCGCACGAAGGACCGGACTTCCGGGTGTATGCGGACCCGGTCGGCCACCCGTTCTGCCTTTGCGCGGTCGCCGAGGACTCACCCTGATCATCGAGGCAGGAGTTGGTCGATCAGGATCTGTGCCAGCCATTGTTCGTACCGCTGTGGCCGCCAGCGGCGGTCGATGACGAGTAGTTGATACACCTCTGGGGACAAGAGGGCATGGATGATGTCGGCCGCGTCTCGCTCGCGCAACTCCGGTTTCAGGGCGCCGGCGCGGGCGAGTGCTCGTGCGATCAGGTCTTGTCCCGCACTGCGGCGGCGGGTCCGCTCGGCCAGCAAAGCGTTCGCATCCGGGTCTGAGCCGGCGGCGCTGACGAGGATTCGGTACAGCGGCTCGGTTCTCGTGTTCACCTCGCGGCAGACGGCGGCGAAGCCCTTCAGTTGTCTGACTGGGTCGGGATCGGCCAGCAGCGCTTGGGCGGTGGGCTGGTCCGCAAGCGGCGCCGCGCCCTCGCCGCCGGCGACCGAGACGTCGATCAGCGCTCGCAGGATGCCGAGCTTGGAAGAGAACAGCCGGTACACGGTGGCGGCGGGGACATCGGATCGATCGCTGATCGCCTCCATCGTGGTGGCTGCGTAGCCGCGCTCGACGAATAACGTGCGGGCCGCCTCGACAACCGCATTGCGAGCCAGCCGGGTTCGGGCCTGCCGACCCTTGCCCTCCGGCGAGTCTGTCGTGGGCTCAACTACCATAATTCTGAGAGTAACACTCTTGAACTGATAGTGTTACTCTCAGAATTATGAAGGGGAGTTCGGGAGTCTGACGTGCGCAGATCAGTGGCCGCGGGCATCGCATTCGCTTGGGGCGTGGGAGTCGGAGGCACCTTCGGCTGTCTGCTGCCGTACCTTCTCGGCTACTGGCGGGTCCAGCGTCCGCTGCCGTACTGGGGGATTGCCCAGACCGCCGGCGCCGGTCTGATCTGCCTGGGCCTGGCTCCGATCGTGCACGCGTTCGTCGAGTTCGTCAGAGCCGGCGGGACTCCCGTCCCGGTGGCGTCGCCACCCCGCCTCGTGGTGAGCGGCCTCTACCGGTACGTCCGCAACCCCATCTACGTCGGCTTCCTCGTCGTCCTCACCGGCCAGGCTCTGGTGTTTGGTTCGGCGGGCATGGTCGTCTACGCCGTGGTGTCGTGGTGCGTCGCAGCGACGGCCGTGCGTTTCTACGAGCAACCGCGACTGGCCCGCAGATTCGGAGCCAACTATGAGCGGTATGTGCGCGCGGTGCCGGCATGGATTCCCCGCCTTCACCGTGTCAACCCGGCAGCGCGCCCGCCGCAAAGCCCACGCGACCCGCCCTGACGATGCCGACCCGCCACCACCAATCCAACCCCGGGAGGAAGACGCCGAATGGTCACCACATCCGCAGCGCGCATCGCTGCTGCCCCACGCACCATCGCTGCTTCGCGCCTCACCGCGATCTTGGGTCTCACGCTCGCCGTCGGCGTTCTCGCTCAGGGACTTTTCGCAGGCGCCTTCATGAGCGGTGATCACCAATGGCTCGCCTGGCACGAAGCGCTCGGCAACGCACTCGTACTGCCGCCCCTGGCCAGTCTCGTGGCCGCGCTGGTGCTGCGGCGGCGACACCCTGACCCGCCCGCTGCGCTTGCGACACGGGTCTTCCTCCTTGCCCTCGTCATCGTCGTCATCGCCACCGGTCACGCCGGCCGGGACATGCTTGTCGTGCACATCCCGGCCGCGTTAGCCCTGGTCGGGATCGCGGTCCGGCAGGCCGCGGGATTCGTTCGCGTACCCAACATCGCGCTACGTCACCGCCGGGAGCAGGACATCCGCACACCCGACTCCGGTCGAAACGAGGCGGAGTCGTGAAGGTCTGCATCGTGGGGCCGGAATCGCAGGCCTCGCCACGGCAGATGCCTTCGCGCGCCTGGGCGCCGATGTCGTCGTCTACGAGCGGCCCGACGCCGTCACCACGCGCGTCGCCGCCCGAGTGCAAGCCTGGCAACCTCCGCGCCTCGAACCGAAACGCTGACCAGCGCCCAATCCGTCCGGGCGTCGACCGTGACAGCGGACATCCTCAGCGAAACGCGTCAACGTGGTCGCGCACCCACTGGGCGTACGGTCTGGCCGGGCTGCCCAGCAGTCGTTCCACGTCGGGGGAGACGACCTCGGGGTCGGTCACCATCCGGGCCCACGCGTCCAGGGCGCCATCGACAGCGCCGTCCAGCCAGCCCCACTCGAGCATCTGTTCACGGGCCCGGTCACGATCGAGCTCCACCCAGGTGACCGGATCTTCCAGCACGTCGCCGATGGTCTCGACCTGCTCGATCTGACTGAGCACCTGCGGACCGGTCAAGTGTGGGGTCGCCCCAAGCAGCCCGTCCGTGGTGAGCGCCCGGAAAGCTACCGCGGCCAAGTCGGCCTCGTGGACCAGGGACCGCCGGGCCTCGCCGTACGGCCAGCGGACAGTGCGGTGCTCCCGGATCTGGTCGGCCCAGCCCAGCGTGTTGGCGGCGAACCCGCCGGCTCTCAGCAGGGTCCACCCGCCGGCGAGTTCACGGATCAGCCTCTCAAGAGTGCCGTGCATCCGCAGGATCGGAGACCTGTCCTCGTCCTCTGACGCGCCGTGCGATGACAGATAGACGATGCGACATCCGGCCATAGCGGCTACCGCGTCGCGGGCTGCGGCGGGGTCGCCCATGGGCCAGACCAAGAAGACCCGATCTACTCCTTGCACGGCCTGCACAACGGATGCCGGATCGTTCAGGTCACCGCGCACCGGCTCGATGCCGGCCGGTAGGGCGGCGTCCCGGCGTACGAGCGCCCGAGCCGTGAGCCCGGCCTCCGCCAGCTGGCCTACCAGCGCGCCACCGACGTGGCCCGTCGCTCCAGTTACCAAAAGGTTCACGTGGTCCATGCTGCGAGAGTGTCACCATCATTTCAAGAGTGTTCCTCTCATATAGGTGCTCCTTCGCCCCGTTCACCGGGGCAGCAGCTGGCCGCCGCGCCAGGCGACATGGCCGTCGGGGCGGACGAGGATCGCACCGTCGGGGCGGTCCGAGTTGCCGGGTTCCGCCCCGACGGGATCACGTGCGTGGGAGTGGGGTGGGTTGGTTATCGGCAGTTCTTGCCTTTGTTGAGGCAGGTGGCGACGCGTTGCATGGTCTGGGCGGAGTTGACGTTGACGAAGTCGTTGTGGTCGGAGAAGGGGTTGTGGTTTTCCTCGGGGAAGGAGTCGAGGGCGTACTGGCCCTTGATCTGCACGTCTCGCGGGATGTTGTAGGAGATGGTGATGCGCAGTTGAGGGATGGCGAGGAAGCCTTGCGGGCAGACGCCGGTGTTCTTGTCGGCGAAGGCGACGTGGCTGCGATGGTTGGTGCTGTCGGTGTTCTTGCCGTCCCAGCAGCCGGGGAAGTCCTGCACGCGCTGGACCTGCCGGCCGGCTGGGCAGATGGGGTACTTGTCGGAGAGACGGTCGGTGAATCCGGAGCAGGTCCAGGTGGCGCGGGCGTTGGCCGGGCCGCGGCTGGTGGGTTTGGCGTCACCGGTCAGCTCACGCAGGAACTTGGGCATGGGAACGACCTTGCTGACCGGGTTGCCGCGGTACTCGATGAGAACCGAGGCCGGTCGCAGGATCTTGCCGGTGTTGTTGGGCAGTTCCAGGTTCGGGCCCTGCGGGTCCGGTAGCGGGCTTGCGCTGCTGGTTGGTGCCGCTGACGGCTGGCCGGTGTTCTGCCCGGTGCCGTTCTGCTGGTTTCCGTCTTGTTGACCGTTGTCCTGGTCGAGGGTGCACGCGGCGAGCGCGTCGAGGCCTTGGGGGCGGGTGCTGTTGCGGCCGATGGCGGTGGCGATCCGATCGAGCACGGCGGTGCGTTTTGCCGTCAGCGGGCCGAGGATGGCGTTCTCGGCGAAGTTCGCGCCGCGTTGGCCGCGGCTGCTGACCAGGCGTTCGTTCGCCTCGGAGATCTGCCGGTCGAGCTCGGCGAGGTTGCGGTCGACCTCGGCGAGGGCCTGTTGTGGTACGCCGGGCAGCTGATCCCGTACGGATGGGCAGCGCACCTGCGGGGTGGCCGAGTTCGCGGCGGTGGTGTGTCCGGAGTGCAGGTTCGCGTGGATGCCGTCGTAGCTGATGTCGCAGTCGGTCAACGAGAGCAGGCGGGCCGGGCGTTGCCCGCCGGCAGCGCGGATCGTGTCGCTGAGGTCGTTCAGCACGGCCGATCGGCGGGTGCGCAGCCATTGCAGCACGTCGTTGTTGAGCTGGGCGTTCACGCCGCGGGTGGCGAGGATGCGCCGGTCAGCGGTGACCTCGAGCCGGTCCAGGTCGGCCAGCCGCCGGTCGACGGCGATCTTCACCCGCGAAGGTACGGCGGGAAGGCGGTCCCGCATCGAGGGGCAGACCACGGTTCCTGAGGTGGCCGCCAGCGCCTGCTGGACGTCGGTGCTGCCGGCGCGCACGGACCGGTCGATCCGTACGACCGGCCAGAAGTAGGCGGACTTGTCGCCGTTGCGGCAGGTGGTTCCGGAGGAGTCGAGGTCGGCGTCGGAGGAGTTCGCGGTGATGGCGAGGTTGCCGACGAAGTCGTGCACGTGTTCGGCGCCGTTCTTGATGCCGGGTTGGGCGACCGGGTTGTCCGGGCTGAACTTGCCGTTGGCGTTGGTTCCGCAATCGACGGTGAACCGGCCGGTCGAGGCGTTCGGTCCGGTCCGGGGGCGCGCTACGTTCGGTTCGACCTGCTCGATCGGGACGAAGACCGACAGTTCGGTGGCCGCGTCCGCGGTGCCCTTTCCGCCGCTGGAAACGAAGGTGGCTGTCAGCGCGCCGGTCGCCGCGAGCACCACCGCCACCAGGACCAATCTTGTGGTCTTCGCGCTGCGCGACGGTCGCCTTTCATAACGCGTTCTCATCTCGTAGTCTCCTCGATTGCAAGAACCGGCCCGTCGTTCGCCGGCCGTCGCGTTCGGGTACGGCCGCATCGTGGGAGGTCGATCAGTGTTTGGTCGGCACGTCACCGATCGGTAAGAACTCGGCCGGAACCCCCGCGTCCCGCCGCGGCGCATTCATCACCGTGGACGTCCCGGACGGCCGCACGCGAGACCCGTGCCTTCAAGGGCGTTGAGCCGGCAGCGGGGGCCAGTGGTTACCCCTGGGCCGGGCGTATCGGGTGTGGCCGATGGGGACGCTGGGGCCTGCTGGTCGTGGCGGGGCAGACGACGGCTGTACTCGTCCACGGGGGCGCCCGCGGCCACTTCCCCAACGAGACCGCCGCGCTCAGATGCGTCTACCTGGCGATCATGATCCTGGACCCCACCGGCACCGGACGACGCCGGTGTGCGATCCGCTGGAAACCGCCCTGAACGCCTTCGAGATGACCTTCGAAGGTGCACTGGAGCACCTCGGGCGACGTCGTGCTGATGACGGTGCTGGGCGGCATCGGCACGCTGTGGGGAGGAATCCTGGGCGCGTTCCTCACCGTGACGCTCGCCGACTACCTCGCCTCGTCCGACTTCCACGGCATCGACTTGGTCACCGGCTCCGTCTTCGTCCTCGTCGTGCTGCTGTTCCGCCGTGGCATCTGGGGCACCGTCCGCCATCAATGGCTGGCCCGGCAGCTGCGCCGCAGGTCACCACGTCGCAGGCCGGCCGGCGCCGGCCCGCCGAGGCGGTGAGCCGCGGCAAGCGCGGCTCAGGGTTACAGTTTCGGCAACTCACGATGCGCGGTGACTGACGTTCGCGCAACACCACGTCAGGAGAGGGCACCTGCCGGTGATTTCGCGAAAAGCACTCGAGACCAAGTACCGGATATCGGAAACGGCGATGGCCTTGTTCTTGAAGGAAGGGTACGCAAACGTCACCGTCGAAGCCGTGGCGGAGGCATCCAGCGTCTCCCGCCGCACTGTTTTCCGGCACTTCGAGAGCAAAGACGAGCTCGTATTCCCGGACCACACCGAACGCCTCGGGCTGGTCGAGCGGTGTCTCGTCGAAGCCGCTCCCGGCACAGATCCGGTAGATGCCGTCATCGCGGCCACGGAGGAGTCACTGCGCGACTTCCTCAGCCGTCCCGAGCTCGTCCTCCGGCGATACAAACTGACGCGCGTCGTGCCCGAGCTGCGGAAGCGGGAGGTCGTCGAGCACGAGCGGTACGTGGCGCTGATACGTTCGTTCCTGCGCGATCACCTCCCACCCGACGCGCCGCCTTTCCAGTCGACGGCGCTCGCGGCCCTCATCGACGCAATCCACCGATCAGCGCTCGGGAACTGGGTACGCGGCGGCGGCGCGACCGATCCCCTCGCCGAGTTGGCGGCGGGCATGGAATGGGTTCTTCGCCTCATGGTCCACCAGTCGACTTTCTCGACCACTCCGCTGCTCCTCGCGTTGCTTCCGGACACACCGCAAACCCGCCGCGTCCTGACCTCGTTGAAGGACGCGGCGGAGGAGCTGCTCTAGCCAGGGCGGATAGTTCGAGATCGCGGCGGGCGCCGGCCGGCGCCCGCCGCGATCAGAGCCGCCCGTCGATCAGTTTCGCGTCCACTTCTGGTTGTTCCCGCCGTTGCAGGTCCAGACGATGACCGCGGTGCCGTTGGCGGTTCCGGCGCCGTTCGCGTCCAGACACAGGCCGGACTGCGCGTCGGCGATCAGCTTGATGGCGGGGTTGCGGCGCTTCGCCTCTTCCATGGTCCACCACTCGTAGCCGCGATTGCAGTCGAGGTCGCCGCGGAATTGCGAGTGGCTGGGCTTCTGCGGTTTGATGAAGAAGTCGACGGGCCCGCCAAGCGCGCGATGCCGGTTGGCGGTGGCCGGCCGGCGGTCGACGTCAGCGGTGGAAGAAGTCTTTGAGGACGTCTGATATCACCTTCGGTTCGGCCACATGTGACTGGCCGACGATGATCTGGCGGCGGGCGTTGGGGATGCTCGCGACGATCGCGTCCGCGGCCGGATCGAGCGCACGAATCCATCTGGCCGAACCCGGCATCCGGTTGCCGCCCGTGGCCACCAAGGTCGGCTGCGTGATGTTTGCAAAGCGGGCAACGGGGGGCTGGCCGTTTCCCAGGCAGGCCGCGTCGTAGGCAAGCGTGTGTGCGATCGCCTCCAGGCCGGGCCACATCGGCGAGTTCCGCGCCCCCGTGATGTCCTCGTCAGAGGAGCCCGCCAACCGCATGAATAGTTCGAACGCATCGCCGCGCCGGTTCTCGGCGAGCGCGGTCTCGAGTTGTCGGACGTAGTCCCGCCATAGGTGCGGCCAATCGTCAGCCATGTCGTACGGCACCTCGTACACCGCGAGCCTGTTGATCCCGGGCAGACCGGCCGCCGCGGCCTCCAACAGCAGCGCACCACCCGACGACACGCCATACAGGTGCGCGGACCCGCCGGCGGCGATGAGCAGCGCCTCAATATCCTCTATCTCGCGCTGTACGGCGTACCGTGGCGCATCGCCGCTGAGTCCTCGGCCCCGCCGATCGTAGTTGTACACCGTGAAATGCGCCGCCAACTCGGCGGCCAGTGGCGCGTTCTCCGAACGGTCGGTAATGCCGCCACCCACCAGGATGACCGCTTGTCCTTGTCCCTGCCGCTCGTACGCGATTGACGTGCCGTCCTTCGACGTCACTCGGCTCATCAGACGTCCTCCTCCATGACTGCTGAATGCCTCTTCAGGCCCGTTTGCAGAGCCGTCCAGCGCACCGCTGCCGAGGTCCAGTCAGTCTCGCCGAAGTTTCCCATGACCGACATCAGGCCTCGCGCGCCGTCGGCCATGTGAGGAACGCGATCACTTGCGGATCCGCAGCAAGGTCGTCGAGCGCGACGGGCGGCGGGCGTTATGCGGCTCGCGGACTCCCGACACCATGGCCGAGCACGCCATCGATTCATTCACATGCTGGTATGAACGCGCCAAGGAGCGCAAGATCAATCCTGGCCACCCGCCACCAAGGTGATTGGTTACATCTGATCAACGAAGGGGATCCCATTGCTCAAGGTAAGAATGTCGCGCGCCGCGGTGGCATGTGGCTTGGCGGTCGCGATGATCATCGGTGGTCCGGCCGCCGCGGCTCAAGCTGCTTACTACAACACGTACACCGACATAGCCAGCACGCCCGATACAAGCTGCTGCACCGGCGTACAGGGCTTCGCCGCCGGAACCACCTACCTCTACTCGATCAAGAACCACACCGGTTACGACGACATCGCGGCCATCTACCGTGTCAACAAGACCACCGGTGAGCGAGTGGTGATGAAGAACGGTACCGACAACACATCGACCAACACCTGGCTCGGGCACGGGAACGACATGACGATCGTCGACATCGATGGGCAGCACCACATGTTCGTCGTCACGATGGAGGCGAGCGGCGCGCAGCTCGTGAGGCTGCGCTACGACGGCACCACCTACTACAACGCCGGGTCGTACCAGGTGCGTCTCAACGGGGCCGCGGCTACGCCATCCGGGATCGATCGAGTCTCGGTCACCAGCACCGCGATCACGTTCATGTTCAAGAGTGGCACGACGGTCTACAACGGCAGCCTCCCGCTCCGCGCCTCCTCCGGGACCATCGACCTGACCAAGGCGTTCGACCTGCAGGTCGACGGTGCCCTCGTCAATGGCGCAACGGTGCCCGACCTGGGCACCTTCGCCAACCAGGGCTTCTTCTACGACGAGGCCACGAAGGTCCTCTACTACCCGCTGACCAAGGACAACCGCAGCATCGTGCTTGTCTACCGGAACGTGTCGCCGACCACGACCGGGACCGCGCCCGCGGCCACTGACCTCTCGTTCCGCATCACGTCCTCGGCATACTCGACGTTCGAAATCGAAGGCGTCGGACTCAGCGACGGCAAGCTGTACTTCAGCACGAACCGGGCGAACTCGAGCGGCGCCTTCGACGGGGTCCACGTATTCAACGGCTACGTCACGGCCTAGCGCACCCGATGGTGGGACTCACTGAGACTCAGAAACCAAGCCACCGTGAGTCCCACGCCCAAGAGGAAGGCGACGCGCTGATCCGGGGGAACGGGTTCTCCCGGATCAGCGCCCCTCAGGCCGGGGTGAGGACGATGCGACCGTTGAGGGTGCGGTTCTCCATCCGCTCGTGCGCGATGGCGGCCTCGGCGAACGGGAGCACGTCGACCTCGGTGTCGCCCAGCCCTGCGGCAACCGCTTTCAGCGCTGCTTCGAGCGCCGGGCGAGCCAGTTGCGGGTGCGCGGGCAGGTAGGCGCCTGCGTTGAAGCCGGACACGGTGATGCTTCCCAGCCAGAGCTGGTTGCTGCCGATCTGGTGAGTCCAGTCGCCGCCGGCGTTTCCCACCGCCAGAAGGCGCCCGCCGACTGCCAGCAGGTCCAGGCTCTGCGTGCGAACCTCGCCACCCACCGGGTCGACGACGACGTCGAACTTCTCGCCGCTGAGGGCATCCCGCAGCTCGGCCGAGTCGACGATCCAGTACAAGATCAACTCGTTCGCCGCCTACGACGAGATCGTGAGCGCGCTGGACAGCGCGAGCAGCATGACAATCGAGCAGATCCAGGCCCTGGTGGCCGCCGCTCTCGCGTTCGCCGCCAGCTTCTGGCAGGTATCGCACCCCACACCGACGCTTGCCGCGCTCTACGAGCAGGTGCCGAGATGGGGTCACGTCGCTCTCGACTTTCACCCCCGGCTCCGACAGCTACTCCAGGCAACAGCCACCGGGCTTATCGAAACCGTCCCCACCACGTGAAAGCGCGTCACGACCGGTCGGCCTCCGGCAAGGCGGCAACGCAGCCCGACCGTTTCGAGCCGATGTACGCAGATCCTTGCCGATGCCGACCCGATGACAGCGATGCTCACGGCACCGCCTCCGACATGGCTGGACCCGTGCGCCCGTCGGGCTCAGCCGGCGAAGGCGTACTGGCGGGCTCCCTCGACCCCGACATCGATGGCGAACACCGCACCGGCCCCCGATTCCGCCGCGTTGCCCAGGCCGTCCCGTGACGTGGTGATGAAGAGCGTGGTGCCGTCGTCGAAGGCGCAGGCGGTGGTCTGCCGGGCCGGCACGTCGATCCGCTCGGTCAGCGTGCCGTCGCTCGCGTACCGGTGTATCGCGCCGCTGCCCCACAGAGCCACCCAGAGGCCGCCCTCGGCGTCCAGGGCCATCCCGTCCGGCTGGCCCTGCGCGGGGTCGATGGCCGCCAGGGTCTCGCGGGCACCGAAGGTACCCGTGTCCGGGTCGAAGGAGTACCGGTCGACCCGGCCGGTCGGGGTGTCGTTGTAGCACACGTGGTGGCCGTCGGCCGGCCACTGGATGCCGTTGGAGATGGTGACGCCGGTCAGCACCTGATGGACGGTCAGGTCGGGGTCGAGCCGGTAGAGCACACCGGCGCCGGGCGTCATCGCGTACGCCATCGTGCCGCAGTAGAACCGGCCCTGCGGGTCGCAGCCGCCGTCGTTCATCCGGATCTCTGGGTCGTCGAACGCCGCAATCGGCGGGCCGTCGGGCGTGAAGTCGGCCGTGTATCGCTGGAAAGCGCGTTCGGTGGCCAGCACGTAACCGCCGGCTTCCCGGGCCCGGACGGCCGCCGCCACGCCGCCCAGTTCGTACCGGTGGACGTCGCCGCCCGGCACGACCGCGACCACCGCCCCGGCCAGCATGTCGACCACCAGGAGCCGACCGGCCGCCCCGTCCCAGAACGGGCCCTCGCCATGATGGGTGACCACATCGGTCACCTGCCGCGCCGTCCTCACATCCACCCACCGTCCACGATCCACTGCTGCGCCGTGCACGACCGGGAGTCGTCGGCCGCCAGCCACAGCATCATCCGAGCCACGTCGTCCGGGTACAGCTTGCCCGGCAGACACTGGTTGCGCACGATCGACGCCTCCGCCTCCGGCGTCACCCAGTGGGTCAGCTGCTTCTCGGTCATGATCCAGCCGGGGAGGATGCAGTTGACCCGGATCTGCCACGGGCCGAACTCGCGGGCCAGGGTGTGGGTCAGGCCTTCGATGCCCGCCTTCGCCGTGATGTACGCCGGGATTTCGAGCAGGTCGATGTGCGCGCTGATCGAGCCCAGGTTGATGATCGACCCGCCGCCGGCGTCGCGCATGCCGGGCGCCACTGCCTGGGCGGCGAAAAAGTGATGCCGGAGGTTGACCGCCATCCGGTCGTCCCACAGCGCGACATCGAACTCGTCGACCCGGTACCGCCGGTCGTCGGCGGCGTTGTTCACCAGTACCCGGACCGGGCCGAAGCGGTCGGCCGCCGCGGCCAGCGCGGACTGCAGAGCGGGAATGTCCCGGACGTCGCATGCCCGGAACAGGCTGTCCTCGCCAAGCTCCCGCTGCAGGGCAGCGCCGCGGTCCTCGTCGATGTCCACGAATGCCACTCGTGCGCCTTGACCGGCGAGGTGCCGCACGAACTCCTCGCCCAGCCCCGACGCGCCACCGCTGACGAACGCGACCCGGCCGCGCAGCGACGGGTACGTGGCGAACTCGGCCGTCATGTCCACTCTCCATGGCACTCAGAAAAGTTTCGGGCCGGGAAGGCCCTGCTTTCGTTGCGGAAACTGGCCTGTCTGCGCACTTTGGCGCGCTCTTGACCCCGAATTGCCGACGCTCGTATGCTGCCGCTCACCGCGACACTTTCGCAAGTACCGCGAAACTTTCTGAACGGGTGAGCCGGATGGTGATCTTGCAGGTCAATGGCACCGATTTCGGGCGCTCCCGAGGCCCTGCGGCCGGACGATTCCGGTGCCACGGCGCAGCCGAATGACGAGGCGCATCCGGGCCGCGGTGCTGGAACGAACGGGCGGCGGGCTCGCCATCGAGGAGCTGGACCTGGCCGACCCGGCCCGGGACGAGGTGCTGGTGCGGATCGACGCGGCCGGGGTATGCCACAGCGACTACCACTACCTGACCGGCGACCTGCCCAGCCGGATGCCGTTGGTGCCGGGCCACGAAGGCGCGGGCGAGGTCGTGGCGGTCGGGGCGGAGGTCTCCGCCGTACGGCCGGGGGACATGGTCGGCCTGATGTGGCGGCCTCGCTGCGGGCGTTGCCGGTACTGCCTCACCGGACGACCGGCGTTGTGCCAATCCGGCGCCATCCACGCCGCGTCCGGCGGCCTGCAGGACGGGACCACCCGCCTGCGCCGGCCCGACGGGACGCCCGTGCACCACTTGATGGGCGTCTCCTGCTTCGCCGAATACGCGATCGTCTCGGAACGGGCCGTGGTGCCCATCCCGCCGGGCGTGCCCGCCGGCATCGCCGCGATCACCGGCTGTGCGGTCATCACCGGCGTCGGCGCCGTACTCAACGCGATCGGATCTTGTGCCGGCCAGTGCCTGGTGGTCTTCGGCGCGGGAGGAGTCGGCCTGTCCGTCGTGATGGGGGCGGCGCTGGCCGGGGCGTACCCGATCGTCGTGGTCGACATGGTCACCGAGCGGCTGGAGGCCGCCACCCGGCTCGGCGCGACGCACGTGGTACACGCCGGGTCCGAGGACGTGGCCGCAGCGCTGACCGACATCGAAGCCGACGGATTCGACTACGCCGTCGAGGCGATCGGGCGACCGGCCACCCTGCGGCAGGGCTTCGACGCGCTGCGACCCGGCGGCACGCTGGTGGCCATCGGGCTCGGCACGGCCGGTCAGGAGCTGAGCCTGCCGTTGAATCCGCTGGTGCAGCGGGAGCGCCGGGTGGTCGGCAGTCTCTACGGATCGTCCAATCCCCAGCTGGACGTGCCGAAGTTGCTGTCGCTGTACCAGGCCGGGCGCCTACCCATCGACCAACTCGTCGGAACGCACTATCCGCTGGATCGGATCGACGACGCGGTGAGCGACCTGATCGGCGGCGCGGTCGGCCGCGGAATCATCGTCCCGGCCTGACCGGCGAAGCGGCGCGGGTTCGTGCCGCGGTCGGCAGCCGACCGCCAGCACCGGCTCCCTGCGTAGCTGATCGGCGATCGTAGGCGGCGAACGGGTTTGTGGCGGCGACTCGCTTGCTGCGGCGCTGACCAAGGGTCGCGCGCGGCACGAACGTGGTGCGGGATCAGCGGCGGCCGGACCTGCGGATGCTGCTCCCCGAGCGACAATCTGGCGGAAAGACTTGCGGGAGTGCCGATGATTTTCGGGCCCCGGTCGAGTCTTATCAGAGTGACTACTACACCGATTGATCTGTCCTGAACGCCGCCGGCCTGCATCCGGCGCCCTAGCCGGGCGCGGTCGAGCATTTCCGGCCTTCGGCCTGTTGTCTGCTGACGAGAAGAAGCACGTGTGGTGCGGAAAGCGGCGGTGCGTCATGCATATCGTGGAGGACGAGGAGTTCGTCCGCCTCACGTATCCGTTCCGCCAGGAGTTGCTGGCCCATTGCTACCGCATGATGGGCTCGTTCCACGACGCCGAGGATCTGGTGCAGGAGACATACGTGCGGGCGTGGCGCTCGTACGACGACTTCGAAGGGCGCTCGTCGACGCGATTGTGGCTGTACCGGATCGGTGCCGGGACGCCGAGGTAGGCCGTGACGACGACGAATGGCCCGGTTCGGCTGCTTGGATACGCCATCGGTTATGCCTCCGCGTGCGTCGACGACGTCGTGCCCGGCAGCGAGTCGCTGCGGACTCCGTGCGAAGCCTGGGATCTGGGGGCCCTGCTGCTGCACCTCAACCAATCGATCGACGAACTGCACCGAACCGTTGCGCCCGACCACGAGAACCCAGGCCTCGGGAACGCGCCGGCCGCGTCGCCGGCCGCGACATTCCGATCGCATTCCCGGCTGCTGCTGCAGAGCTGTGTCAAGGCCGGCGGAGCCGGTCGCCGGATGGCGGTGGGTGATCAGTTCCTGGCAAGCGGCTGGGTATTCATCACCGCGGCGGCGGAGATCGCGGTGCACGGCTGGGACATCTCCGTGACCTGTGGCGTGGCGAGATCGATACCGGAACCGCTCGCCCTCGGACTGCTGAGCCTCTTGCAGCTGGTCGTCACCGATGCGACCCGGCAGCCGTTGTTCGGACCCGAGGTGCCGATCTCACCGCCGGCCAGCGGCAGCGACCAGCTCGTCGCCTTTCTTGGTCGCCGCCCCGTCCCCGCCGGTGGTCCCGTGGGCGCGGGCGGCCAACCGCACTTCATCGACCCGGGGAGCCCCCTTGATCGACTCGATATTCGTCAAGTGGACGCTGACGGTCATCTTCGGGGCCGCGGGCCTGACGTTTTTGATGGTGAAGGCGGGCACAGCTTCCCCGGCGACCGTCGTTGACCGGCTGTCGCGCGTCATCCACGTCGTGGGCTGCGCCGCCATGATCCTTGCGTCCTGGTCGTGGGGCTCGAAGCTGCCGGTCTGGCCGCAGGAGGCCGCGTTCACGCTGGCCGCCGGCTGGTTCTTCGTCCGGGCCGTCCATGGGCCACTCGACCGTACGCAATCGCATGGCTCGCGGTGGCACGACTTTCACCATGCGGCCATGGCCGGCGCGGTCACCTGGTCGATCGCCGTGATGACCGACCCGCACACCATGGGCGGACACCCGGCTTCGGCGCGGCCCGCCCCGGCGGTGAGCCCGGCTGACGGGCTCACCGCGGCGGTGCTCACCGTTTACTTCGTCGTCGCGGCGTGGCCCTGGTTGTCCGTGGCTTTGCGGGCCGTCCGGAAATCGAACCACCACGAGCTTGGAAAGCGTCGGCCTGCGGTCGAGGCCGCGAGCCATGGCGTCATGAGCATCGGCATGGCCGCCATGTTCCTGGCCATGGCCTGACTGTGACGTCGAAGACCTCCCTCCGCCCGTGCGATGAAAAACGTGCGCCCGCGGAGTCTCTATAGCTAAGAAGAACCGACCAGAAGGAATGACAATGGATTTGCCGAAGGTCGTGTCCCGAGAGGAATGGGTCACTGCTCGCAAGGAGCTTCTCAAAGCCGAGAAGGAGGCTCTGCTCGCGCAGGACGGGGTGGGCGCGCGACGTCGTGAGCTGCCGGTCGTCAAGATCGACAAGGGCTACACGTTTGAGGGCCCGGAGGGAGAACTCAGCCTGCTCGATCTGTTCGAGGGCCGTGACCAGCTCATCATCTACCACTTCATGTTCGGCCCGGACGACGACGAGGGCCACAACAGCTGCTCGCTGCTGGTGGACAACATCAGCCACCCCGAGCACCTGCACGCGAACAACACCACCGTCGCGCTGGTATCGCGGGCGCCGATCACCAAGCTGACGCCGTTCCGGAGCCGGATGGGGTGGACCATTCCGTGGTACTCCTCCTTCGGCAACGACTTCAACTACGACTTCCATGTCACCAACGACGAATCGGTGGCGCCGGTCGAATACAACTACAAGGACAAGGAAACCCTTCTCGCGAAGGGCACACCGTGGTACGCCAGCGGCGAGTGGCAGGGGCTGAGCGTCTTCCTGCGCGACGGAGACGACGTCTACCACACCTATTCCACGTACGAGCGCGGCCTTGACCCGCTGGTCAACACCTACAGCTATCTCGACCTGACGCCGATGGGCCGGCAGTCACACGTCACCCAGTTCGCCCTGCACGACACCTACAACGCGTAACCGCAAACGGCGATCGCCGGCCCGATGACCCGGAATCGTCGATGGACCGGCGTCGAAGCGGTGACGCCGACATGGGGAAGGGCCGGCAGCACAGCTGCCGGCCCGTCCGCCAATCGGCTCCGGCCGCGCAAGCCGATGGCCGGCGCTTCCATGTCGCTGCCGGTCGCCTGTCCAAACCGGCACCGGACCACCGTCGTGTTCATGAGAGTCGTCGTCGGATCAGGCGGCGGCATCGGACGCGACCATCGCAGGTGGAAGGGCAGAGAATCATGGCGAGTGAACGGTCGGAGATGGTCCGGGACCACTGGCGCAGCATGACGCAAGCGGCAATGGGGAACCCGAATCAGACCCCTGCGGAGATCAGCGAGCGGGTCGAGCGGTACTGGCCCGGCCTGACCGCGGAGCCGGGCGGGGTCGACTACCTGGAGATCGAGGTGGGCGGTCTGCCCGCACTGTGGGCGGTGCCGAAGCAGGCCGCGGCGGATCGGGTGATCTTCAGCGTGCATGGCGGTGGTGGGGTCAGCGGCTCGATCTACACGCATCGGAAGCTGTTCGCCCATCTGGCCAAGGCGGTAGGCGCCCGCGCATTGCTCGTGGAGTACCACGAAGAGCCCTATCCCGTGCCGCTGGACGACACGACGGCCGCCTACCGGTGGCTGCTCGATCAGGGCGTCGAGGCCGGGCACATCGCGGTCGTCGGTGACTCGATCGGAGCCGGGCTGGCGGTCTCGACGATGGTGCGGGCCCGCGAGCTGGGCCTGCCTCTTCCCGCGGCGTTGATGCTGATCTCGCCGTGGGTCGACATGACCGTCAGCAACGAGACCTTCGAGTCGAATCGGGAGACCGAGGCGTTCTTCTACCGGGAGGTGGTGTCGTTCCTTGCTTCGGCGTACCTGGCGGGCGCCAGCCCGACGGAGGCGTTGGCCAGCCCGCTGTACGCGGACCTCAGCGGCCTGCCGCCGACGTACATCCAGGTGGGCGGGCACGAAACACTTCTCGGTGAGAGCCGCGAATTCGAGCAGAAGGCCCGCAAGGCCGGCGTGGATGTCCGGCTTGACGAATTCTCCGGGCAACTGCACACCTTCCAGATGGCGGCCGGATATTCGCCCGAGTCCGACGACGCGATCCGGAGGCTAGCGCAGTGGGCCCGGCCGAGAATCGGCCTCGCCTGACAGCTGCGGCCGGACGGTGAGGGCGTTGCGGGTGGCCGGGACAACCGCCCGCAACGCCGTCGACCCTGATGAACGCCAGTTCCGGCATCGTCCTCGGGGCGTTCAGCATGCCGCCAGCGCATTGAGCCGTCGCTCCAGTTCGGCGCGCTCCACGCCGTTCGCGGAAAGCGCGATCGCTCGCTCGTAGGCGCGGACCGCGGCGGGAACGTTCCCGGCGCGCCGGAGCAGTTCGGCGTGCGCCGCGTGCAACGGCTGGTAGTGCTGGAGCGCCGGATCGGTGAGCAATGGCTCGAGCATTGTCAGACCGGCATCAACTCCGTAGGCGAAACCGACGGCGGTCGCCTGATTGAGCTCGACGACAGGTGAAGGGTCAAGCCGGCCGAGCGCCCCGTACAGCTCGGCGATCTGCGTCCAGGCCGCCGCGTCACCGTCGGCGGCGCGGATGTGCAGTGCCGCGATCGCCGCCTGGATCTGGTACTGGTCGGGACGTCCGTACCGCAACGCACGCTGCAGTGTGCTGAGTCCGTCGCGGATCCGGCTGTGGTCCCAGTCGGATCGGTTCTGAACCGGCAACGCGACGAAACCGCCGTTCGCATCGACCCGGGCGGGGCGACGCGCGTCGTGCAGGAGCATCAATGCCAGTAGCCCCCAGGCTTCGGGGTCGTCGGGCAGCAACTCGCAGACGAGGCGTCCGAGCCGGATGGCCTCGTCGCACAGCTCCGCCCGCACCAGCAGGTCGCCCGCACTGGCGGAGTAGCCCTCATTGAAGATCAGATAGACGACCTGGAGCACGCCGCGAACCCGCTCCGGCAAGTCCTCGGCGGTGGGCACCCGATAGGGGATGTGGGCATCGGCGATCTTGCGCTTGGCGCGAACGATGCGTTTGCCCATCGTCGGCTCGGCAACGAGGAACGCGTGGGCGATCTCGCCGGTCGTCAAGCCGCCGAGCGCACGCAGCGTCAGCGCGACCCGGGCCGGCAGGTCCAGCGCCGGATGGCAACAGGTGAAGATCAACCGCAGCCGGTCGTCGCCGATCGGGCTCGCTTCGTCCATCGGCAGGTCCTCCGGCCCGTTCAAGCGCTGCATCGCCGCCAGCCGTTCGGCGCGGTCGGCGATCGACTGGTCGCGGCGTAGCCGATCGATCGCGCGCCGCCGGGCCGTGACCGTGATCCACGCCGCTGGATTGTCCGGGATCCCGTCGCGCGGCCAGGCGGCGAGCGCGGCCTCGAACGCGTCCTGGACAGCGTCCTCGGCGATCTGGAAGTCGCCGACATACCTGATCAGCGTGGCCAGGACGGCGGCCCGCTCGTCCCGGAACACCCTTGCGGCCGCCGCGGCGGCAAGGTCGATCATCCGCGGCTCTCGCCTGCCGGCCGGCCGTTCACATCCGCGGGAGTGGAATCCGGGCCGGGGATCGGCATCTCGCCCGCGCTCATGATCGGCCGGACTTCGACCGAGCCGAGGCGCGCCGTCGGCATCCGCGCGGCGTGGCGCAAGGCCTCGTCGAGGTCGGCGCAGTTGAGCACGTAGTAGCCCGCGAGGATCTCTTTGGTGGTCGCGAACGGACCATCGGTGAGCTGGGTCTCGCCGCCGCGGACCCGAACGGTGGTCGCGCTGGCCGCCGAATGCAGCGGGGCGTTCGCGACCAGCAGCCCGGACGTCCGGAGGCTCTCGGTCAGCTCCAGCCACAGCGGCATGTCCGCCCACCTGTCCTGCTGTTCCTCGGCTTCCGGGGCGTACAGCAAGAGCATGTATTCCGGCATCGCTTCTCCTCGGGGCTCGCTGCCGCAAGACGGTCGTCACCGAGACGACGAAACACGCTGCGGGAATTGGACAGCTCAGCCGCGGCAAGTTCGGGACGTTGTGCTCCGATTATGAAACGGCGACCCGTGGCGGGTGCCAAAATATCCAGCCGTACGCGCCATCTCAATCCGTTTTGGAGGCGACAGGCGCGAGGCGTCCGCCGGTGGCTGCTGGTGCGGGGCGGTGTCGCGGCAGCACGATGCCGGCCGTGGTGGCGGCGAAGGCGAGCGCCGCGGAGATGCTCATGGCCACGACGTAGCCGTCGCTGAACTGGCGGGCGCTGGCGTAGCCGCCGGCCGCGGCGAAGGCGGCGCCGGTGAGGGCGATCCCGAACGCGCCGCCGAGCTGGCGGCTGGTGCTGAAGGTTCCCGACGCCCGGCCGATGTCCTGTGGTGCCACCCGGCTCACGACGGACTTGGTGACGGCCGGAAGGGCCAGTGAGAACCCGATGCCGCCGACGGCCATGGCCAGCGCCGTCGTGACGTAGCCGGAGCCCGGATCGGAGATCAGCGCGATCCATCCCATGCCGATCGCGAGCAGGAGCGTGCCGATGACGATCAGCGTTCGCTCGCCGATCCGGTCGGACAGCGCACCGGCCCGGGGCGCGATGAGGAACGGCGCGATGCCCCAGGGCAGCAGCCGTAAGCCGGCCGCCACCGGTCCATGGCCGAGCGCGACCTGGTGGAACTGGGCGGTGAAGAAGATTGCGCTGGTCAGGGAGCCGTTGAGGAAGAAAACAGCCGCGTTGCCGGCCGAGAAGGCCGGTGATCGGAACAGCCGCATCGGCAGCATCGGGGCCCGGGCGCGCAGCTCCCGCACCACGAACAACACGCCGAGCACGAGCCCGCCGGCCAGCGTGCAGAGCGTCTCGCCGCTGCTCCATCCGGCCGTGTTGCCGCGCACCAGGGCCCAGCTGACGCCCAGTGCCGCACCCGCCGCCAGGACCAGGCCCGGCAGGTCCAGGATGCCGCCCGGGCCGTGAGCCTCGGCGATGCGCCCGAGCACCAGCGGTATCGCGATCAGCGTGATCGGGACGTTCAGCCAGAAGATCCACTGCCACGTCAGGTGCTCGGTCACGACACCGCCCAGGATCGGGCCGACGATGGCGGCGAGCCCGGTGACGCTGCCGTAGATGCCCGTGGCCCAGCCGCGGCGCTCGGGCGGGAAGGCGCCGTTGAGCAGGCCGAGCGCTACCGGCATGATCAAGGCGGCGCCCGCGCCCTGCACGGCGCGGGCCGCGATCAGCGCGCCGACGTCGGTGGACAGCGCACAGGCGGCGGAGGCCGCGGCGAACAGACCCAGCCCGATCGCGAACAGGCGCCGCCGCCCGTAGCGGTCGCCCAGCGCGGACCCGGTCATCAGCAGAACCGCGAAGCTGAGGGTGTAGGCGTTCACGGTCCACTCGAGGTCCTCGAGGGATGCGCCGAGGTCGTGCTGAATCGCGGAGAGCGCGGTCGCCACCACGAGCATGTCAAGCACCACCACAAACGAAGCCAGGGCGCTGAGGCCGAGCACCCACCGCTGGGCCGGCGTCGTTGCCGCCGGCGTCGGTTTCTTGTTCACGTCTTTCCCATCGGGTAGTTGGTGTGCAGCGGAGCCGGCCTTGTGGGCGTCCGCCGGTCGGGTCCGTTTCATCCGAGGTGGGAGGCGGCGAGTAGCCCGCCGGGCACGAATGAAGACTCGGCAGCGGCAGCGGACTGGTCGGCCGTCGACGCCGGCGTGGCCTTGGCCACATCAGGGCTGCGGACCGATTACTTCCCGATCTGCCGCAGGTCTTTATCAAGACGCAAAACCGCGGACGGGCGGAGTGACGAGATGACGCAGGCAGGACGGGAGTTGGTCGGCGGTGCGGGCGCAGGGCTCGGCGACGAGGAGTTCTCCCGGCTCACCGAGCCGTTCCGGCGGGAACTGCTGGCGCACTGCTATCGCATGCTCGGATCGGTGCACGACGCCCAGGACATCGTCCAGGAGACCTACCTGCGGGCCTGGCGTGCCTTCGACGGCTTCGAGGGGCGCTCGTCGCTGCGGGTCTGGCTGTACCGCATCGCCACCAGCGCCTGCCTGACCGCGCTCGAACACCGCAGCCGCCGGGTTCTGCCGTCCGGGCTCGGGCCGTCCGCCGACCCCGATGTGCCGCTGACGGTCGCCGGCCCGGACCTTTCCTGGGTCCAGCCGCTACCGGACGCGGCGCTGTGGGACGCGGATCCGGCCGCGATCGTTGCCATTCGCGGCAGTGTCCGGCTGGCCCTGGTGGCCGCCCTGCAGTACCTGCCGGCCCGGCAGCGGGCCGTGCTGATCCTGCGTGATGTGCTCGCCTGGCACGCCGCTGAGGTCGCCGACCTGCTCGACACCACCACCGAGGCGGTCAACAGCGCCCTGGCCCGGGCCCGCGCTCAGCTGGCCCGCACCGGCCTCAGTGAGGACATGCTGACCGAACCGTCCGACCCGGGCGATCGGCGGCTGCTCGACCGGTACGCGCAGGCCTTCCAGAACGCCGACACCGTCGCCCTGCTACGAGTGCTGCGCGAGGACATCACCATGGAGATGCCGCCGCATTTGACCTGGTTCGCCGGGCGCGACGCCGTGGTCCGCTTCCTCGGCGCCAACGTGTTCGGTCGCGCCGGCGCCATCCGCATGGTGCCGGCGACGGCCAATGGCCAGCCGGCGCTGGCCACCTACACACCCGGCGCCGACGGCCTGCATCATCCGCACAGTCTGCAGGTGCTCACTCTCACCCCCACCGGCGTGTCCCGGATCGTCTCCTTCCACGACCCGAGCCTGTTCGAGCTCTCCGGTCTGCCCGCACGCCTCGACCCGAGCGGCCGATCGCTCGACAGGGTACAGCCGAACTGAGCACGACATCGGCGGCCCGGGGATCTAGGTCGTGCATCCGGTCAGCACTCCCGCGGCGACGCGGCATTCGCCCTGACGGCCCCAACCGGTCGGGCGCTGCCGTAGCTCCGGCAAATCACCTCGCTGGGTCCGGGATCCACCAAGGTCGCCCGATTACCCACGGTCGCCCCAGCGAGCGGACTCGCCGGCTGGGCTGCGGCGCTGCGGCACCTGCCATGGGTTGTTGTCGCGCAGCGGCGCCGGGAGCAGGGTCGCGGGACAGTCCTGGTAGGTGACCGGCCGCAGGAAGCGGTCGATCGCCGCGGTGCCGACCGAGGTGGTGGTCGGATTCGTGGTCGCGGGCCACGGGCCGCCGTGCTGCATCGCGGGAGTAACCGCGACGCCGGTGGGCCAGCCGTTGAACAGCAGGCGGCCGGTGCGGTCGTTCAGGGTTGTGATCACGTCGCGCAGCCACGGGGTGTCCTCACCGGCGCCGATGTGCAGTCCGGCGGCGAGGGAACCCTCGATCAGGTCGGCGAGGTGCTCGGCGAGCGGTTCGCCGGGGGTGTAGCGGACCACGATGGACAGTGGTCCGAACGCCTCCTCGAGCAGGGTGCCGCGATGCCGGGCGAGGGTCTCCAGGTCGGTCTCGACCAGCGTGGGGGAGGCGGTGAGCCCGGTGACCTCACCCGCCACGACGACCTCGACGCCGGGGGTGCCGAGCACCTCGGCGCGGCGCCGGGCGTATCCGTCGGCGATGCCGGGGTGCAGCAGCCGATGGGTTCCGGCATCGCTGAAGGCGCCGGCGGCCCGGCCGGCGAACGTGCCAGGTGTGAACAGCAGACCGGGCTTGGTGCAGAGCTGGCCCGCCGAGGCGGTGACGCTGGCGGCGAAGCCGGCCGCGATCTGTTCGGCCCGTTCGGCCAGCGCGCCGGCCGTGACCACGACGGGATTGAGGCTGCCTAGCTCGCCGTAGAACGGGATGGGCCGCGGACGCTCCGCGGCGATCCGGGCCAGTGCCCGGCCGCCGGCCAGGGAGCCGGTGAACGCGGCCGCGGCGATCCGGTCGTCGCGCAGCGCCGCCACACCCTCCGCCTGGCCGTGAATCAGGCCGAGCGCGTCTGCGGGCAGCCCGGTCGAGGCGATCGCCGCCCGCGCGATGGCGGCGGTGCGCTCGGACAGCCGGGGGTGGCCGGGATGGGCCTTGACCACCACCGGGCAACCGGCCGCCAGCGCCGACGCGGTGTCCCCGCCGGCCACCGAGAAGGCGAACGGGAAGTTGCTGGCCGCGAAGTTCAGCACCGGGCCGAGCGGCACCCGGTAGCGGCGCAGGTCGGGCCGCGGGCCGAGCACGAAGTCCGGGTCGGCGTCGTCGATGCGTACGTCGAGAAACTCACCCGCGGCCGCGACGTCGGCGAAGAGCCGGAGTTGCACCGTGGTCCGCTTGATCTCGCCGCGGAGCCGCCCTTCGGCGAGGCCGGTCTCGGCCTCGGCCAGCGGCACCAGCTCTTCCGTCGCGGCGGTGAGGGCGTCGGCCATCGCCACCAGGGCCCGAGCCCGCTCGCGCGGTGGGGTGGCGGCGAAATCGGAGGCCGCCGCGGCGAGAATCGTCTCGGTCATGAGTGGAAACCTCGAATCAGAAGGCGAAACCGGTCGGGTACGGGTCGGTGGGGTCGAGCAGGTACTGCCCGATGCCGGTGATCCAGGCTCGGCCGGTGATCGTGGGGACGACGGCGGGCGCGGCGCCGACGGTGGTCTCGCGGATCAACCGCCCGGTGAAGCGGCTACCGATGAACGACTCGTTGACGAAGTCGTCGCCCAGCGCCAGCTCCCCGCGGGCCCAGAGCTCGGCCATCCGGGCCGAGGTGCCGGTGCCGCACGGCGACCGGTCGAACCAGCCGGGATGAATCGCCATGGCGTGCCGGGAATGCCGCGCTGTCGAGCCCGGCGCGATGAACTCGACGTGGTGACAATGGTCGACGCCGTCGATCTCCGGATGCTTCGGCGGATCCTGCTCGTTGATCGCCCGCATGATCGCGAGGCCTACGTCCAGGATGTCGCGCTGCCGGGCCCGGTCGAACGGCAGCCCGACCGCGTCGAGGTCGACCATGGCGTAGAAGTTGCCGCCGAAGGCGAGGCTGTACGGGACGCTGCCGAGACCGGGCACGTCGAGCCGGGCGTCCAGCCGGTCGCAGTAGGCCGGCACGTTCTCGAGCGTGACCGCCTCGGCGTGCCCGTCGCGCACCTGGACGGTCGCGATCACCAGACCGGCCGGGGTGTCCAGCCGGATGGTGGTGACCGGCTCGGTGACCGGCACCATGCCGGTCTCGACCAGGACGGTGGCCACCCCGATCGTGCCGTGGCCGCACATCGGAAGGCAGCCCGACACCTCGATGTAGACCACGCCGAAGTCGGCGTTCGGGCGGGTGGGCGGCTGCAGGATCGCCCCGCTCATCGCCGAGTGCCCGCGCGGCTCGTTCATCAGCAGCTGGCGGATGCCGTCGAGGTGCTTGATGAAGTGCAGGCGCCGTTCGTTCATGGTGGCGCCGGGGATCGTGCCGACGCCGCCGGTCACGACCCGGGTCGGCATGCCCTCGGTGTGCGAGTCGACCGCGGTGAACATCCGGGAGGCGCGCACGTCACGCCGCCAGGTCCGCCACGGCCTCGACGGCCCGTTTGGTCTCGGCCTCGATCTGTGCGCGGTGCTCGGGGGCGAGGGCGCCGCGCGGCGGGCGGCAGGGACCGCCGTAGCGGCCGACCAGGTCCATGCTCAGCTTGATCGCCTGGACGAACTCGGTGCGCGAGTCCCAGCGGAACAGCGCGACCAGCCGCTCGTACAGGGCGCGGGCCTCGGTGACCTGACCGGCGAGCATGAGGTCGTAGATGCGCACCGACTCGGCGGGGAAGACGTTGGGGAAGCCGGCGAACCAGCCGACCGCGCCGTCCACCATCAGCTCGAACAGCACGTCGTCGGCGCCGGCGATCACGTCGATGTCGCACTTCTCCCGGATCTCGAACAGCCGCCGTACGTCGCCGCTGAACTCCTTGACCGCCACGACCTGCGGGATCCGGGCGATCTCGGCCACCAGCGAGGGGACCAGGTCGACCTTGGTGTCGTACGGGTTGTTGTAGATCATCATGGGCAGCCCGGCCTCGGCGATCCGGGTGTAGTGCTCGATCACCTGACTGTCGCTGGCCCGGTACATGGTCGGTGGCAGGGCCAGCACGCCGTTCGCGCCGTCCTCGGCGGCCAGCTCCGCCCAGCGGCGGCCCTGGTGCCAGCCGGGGCCGTGCACCCCGGCCACGACCAGGCCGCGGCCACCGACCGCTTCGACCGCCACCTGGACCACGCGGCGGCGTTCCTCGTCGGTCAGCGAGGAGTACTCGCCGAGCGAGCCGTTCGGCCCGACCCCGTGGCAGCCGTTGCTGATCAGCCAGTCGCAGTGCTCGGCGTACCGGTCGTAGTCGACCGCGAGCCCGGCCGGCGCCGACGGGTCCTCACGGTAGGGCAGGGCGGTGGCGACGATGACGCCGCGCAGATCGGTGGTCACGCGTTCTCCTCGTGGTGTGAGGCCAGCTCGCCGATTCGTACGAACGCCGCGACGGGGCGGTTCGCGGTACGGCCGGGGTCGAGCAGGCCGCCGGTGTGGCGGTTGAGCAGTGCCTCGACGGTGCGGCCGCAGACGCGGCCCTGACAGGCGCCGAGGCCGGCGCGGGTGCTGAGTTTGAGCGAGCGCAGGCCGCGCGACCCGGTGGCCTCGGCGGCGGCCCGCAGGTCGCCCGCGGTCACGTCCTCGCAGCGGCAGACGAGTGTGTCGTCGGTGAGCCAGCCGGTCCAGCCGGGACGGATGCCGTGGGCCGCCTCGAGCCGGCCGGCGAAGTTCCGGAACGCGCGACGGGCCCGGCGCTGTGCCTCGGTGGGCGTGCCGCCGGCCGCCACCGTGCCGGCCACCGAACCCTCGGCGAGGGCCAGGTCGGCGCCGCCGATGCCGGTGATCTCGCCGGCCGCGAAGACGCCCGGCACGCTGGTGCGCCCGTCCGCGTCGGTGTGCACGCCGCCGTCCGGGGTGAGGCGGCAGCCGGCCGCGACGGCGAGCTCGGCGCGCGGGACGAAGCCGTGGCTGACGCAGACGGCATCGGCCACGATCCGCCGCTCGGTGCCGGGGACGGGCGCCCAGTCGGGGTCGAGGCGGGCGACGGTCACCGCCTCGACCCGGCCGTCGCCGTGCGCCGCGATCACACCGGTGGCGGCTCGGTAGGGGATGCGGTGGCGGATCAGGTCGCGGGCGTACCCGGCGAGCTCGCCGGCCTTGCGGCGGGTGCCGAGCAGCTCGGCCGGCCTCGCCGTCCAGGCCCGGGCGAGCCGCGGCCAGCCGCCGGCCTCCAGCACGCCGAGCACCCGGGTGCCGGTGCGGACCAGGCTCGCGGCGACCGGCAGCAGGAACGGGCCGGCGCCCGCCACGACCACCCGCCGGCCGACCGCGACGCGCTCGGCCTTCGCGAGCGCCTGGGCGGCGCCGGCGGTGAAGACTCCGGGCAGGTCCCAGCCGGGGAAGGGCAGCGTGATGTCGTACGCCCCGGTGGCGAGCACGAGGGCGCGCGGAGCGAACACCCGATGCCGGCGCGCGGTGCCGTCGGCGGGGCCGATCAGGGCGTGGACGATGGGCGGCCGGTCGTCGTGGCGCTCGACCAGCCAGACCTGGGCGTTGCCGAGAAGGTCCTGGGCTCGCAGCTCGCTGAAGCGCGACCAGCCGTGGTGCAGGATGCGCTCCCGGGCGGCGGGGCGCTCGGCCGGGAGGTGCCGCCAGTACTGCCCGCCGGCGTCGGTGGCGGCGTCGAGCAGGACGACCTGCGATCCCGCGCGGCGGGCGGCGGCTGCGGCGGCGAGCCCGGCCGGACCGGCGCCGATCACGAGGACGTCGGGGGTCTCGATCATCGTGGCTCGTCCGTCGTGGTGATCACGTCGCCGTCGGTGGCGCGCCGCTGGCAGGCCCGCACGTCGGCGACGTCGTTGACGGTGACCAGGCAGTCGTGGCAGACGCCGATGCCGCAGAACACCCCGCGCGGCCGGCCACCGCGGGAGGAGCGCCAGGTGCGGCGGCCGGCGCCGAGCAGCACGCCGGCGATCGTCTGCCCGGCCAGGCCGGGGATCGCCCGCCCGTCGACGACGAGCTCGATGGCGGTGGCCGGGCCGGGCCGTACCGGGTCGTCAGCGGGGTTCACATCAGTAGTATGTCACACATTACTAAAGCGGTCGACAGCAAAGGCGCCGGCCGGCACGCGGGGCGACCGCCCGGTGAGCAGGTCGGCGATCAGCTCACCGGTGGCGGTGGACAGCACGATGCCGGCGCCCTCGTGGCCGGTGGCGTGCCACAGGCCGGGCAGGCGCGGATCCGGCCCGATCACCGGCAGGTGGTCGGGGACGAACGGGCGGAACCCGCCGTACGCCCGCATCACCGCGACGTCGGCGAGGAACGGGAACAGCAGCAGCGCCTTGGCCGCGATCGCGGCGAGCACCCGGGCCTCGATCCGCTCGTCGAAGCCGCGCCGCTCGCGCGACGACCCGATCAGCACGGTGCCCGCCGCGGTCGACTCCACCACGCTCGAGGTCTGCAGCGCGGCGTCGTCCGAGCCGACCGCGCCGACGTAGTCCGCGTCGTACACCTTGTGCCGGATCCGCTGGCGCATCCGGGTCGTGACCAGCAGGGTGCCGCGGCGTGGCCGCACCGGCAGCGCGACCCCGAGCCGCTCGGCGACCGCGGCCGACCAGGGGCCGGCGGCGACCACGACGTGGTCGGCCCCGATGTCGCCGTCGCTGGTGCGCACCCCGGTCAGCCGGTCGCCGCGGCGCAGCGGGCCGAGCACCTCGACACCCTGGCGGACCTCCGCGCCGGCGAGCCGGGCGGAGGCGAGAAGCGCCTCGGTGGCGATCGCGGGCTGCACCTGGGCGTCCTGCGGATAGAACATGGCCGCGGTGTGGGCGGGGGTGAGATCGGGCTCCAGGCGCCGGCCGTCCACCGGGGTCGCCACGACCCCCGCCGACCGCTGGCGCTCGGCGAACGCGTGCAGGCCCGCGGCGCCGGCCTCGGTGGTCGCCACGACCAGGCCGCCCTTGGGTTCGTACTCAATGGCGGGAAAGCGCGGCCCGAGCTGCTGCGGAAGCGACTCGCGCAGCTCGGCCCAGAGGGCCAGCGAGCGCTGCGCGAGCTCCAGCTCGGGACCCGGGCCCTTGTCGGAGACCAGCAGGTTGCCCTCGCCGGAGGCCGACGTGCCGCCGGCCGAGGCCGCCCGGTCGAGCACCGTCACCGACGCGCCCGCCCGGGCCAGCTCGCGGGCGACGGCGGCGCCGATGACGCCGGCGCCGACCACGGCGACTCTCACCGCTCGGCCCGGCCGCTCCACCAGCCGGTGACGTGGCCGATGTGGCGGCGCATCAGCTCCTCGGCGGCGACGCCGTCGCCGGCCGCGAGCAGGTCGAGCAGGGTGAGGTGCTCCGCGGAGGACGCGGCCAGCTCGGCGGTGCCGAGCATGCCGGCCAGGCCGACCAGGCGGGTCTGCTGGCGCAGGTCGCCCACCAGCGTGACCAGCCGGTCGTTGCCGGTCAGACTGAGCAGGTGCAGGTGGAAGGTGGTGTCGGCCGACAGGTACGCCCGCAGGTCGGCGGCGGCGGCCCCGGACCCGATCGCCTCGGCCTCGGCGCGCAGCTCGGCCAGCGCGGTCTTGCCGATCGCGCCGGCCAGCGTGCGCACGGCCGGCGCCTCGAGCCACTGGCGGATCTGCACGATCTCGGCCAGGTCCTGTTCGCTCACCTCGGTGACCCGGAAGCCCTTGTTGCGGGCGATCTCGACGAGGCCGCGCTTCTCGAGGTTGAGCAGGGCCTCGCGCACCGGCGTGGGCGAGACGTCGAAGCGGACGGCGAGCGTCGGCGCCGTCAGCATGGTGCCCGGGGAGAACTCGCCGGAGACGATGGCGGCCGACACCGCGTCCTCCACGATCTGGCGGAAACTGCCGGCAGCGCGTACGGGACCGATCGTCATTCCGGATTGCCTCCCCTAGTGGTATGTGACATGGTACTACCCGTGCTGGATGCGGAACAGGTGGCCTCGCTCGGCTTCCCGCGGGCGATCGCCGCGCTCCGCGCCGCCCTGGTCGCCGGCCTGGATCCCGAGGCCGAGCCGGCCCGCGTGTCGTTCCGGCTCGGCGGCGGCGAGATCCTCGTCATGCCGTCCGGCGCCGGCGACCTGGCCGGGGTCAAGCTGGTCGGCGTCGCGCCCGGCAACCCGGCTCGCGGCCTGCCCCGCATCCACGGGATGTACGTGTTGTTCGACGCGCCGTCGCTGGCGCCCCGCGCGATCCTGGACGGCGCGGCGCTCACCGCGCTGCGGACGCCGGCGGTCTCGGCCCTCGGGGTCGACCTGGTCGCCCCGCCCGGCGCCAGCCGTCTGGTCGTCTTCGGCACCGGCCCGCAGGCCCTCGGCCACGTCCGGGCGCTGTGCGCGGTCCGGCCGATCGAGACCGTGCGGGTGGTCGGGCGCGACCCGGCCCGCACGGCAAACTTCGTGGACCGGCTCGGCCGCGACGGGCTGCGGGCGAGCCCGGCCGACGCCGGCGCCGTGGCCGAGGCCGACCTGGTGGCCTGTTGCACTACGGCCCGCGAGCCGCTGTTCCCCGGCCACCTGCTCGGGCCGGACGCGGTGGTGGTCGCGGTCGGTTCGCACGAGCCGGACGCCCGCGAGGTGGACGCCGAGACCGTGCGCCGCTGCGGCGCGCTCGTGGAGTCACGCTCGGCCGCCCTGCGCGAGGCGGGCGACATCGTGCAGGCCATCGCGGCCGACCCGGCTATCGCCGGCCACTTGACGACCTTCGCCGATCTGGTCCGGGGCGACGTCCCCACCCGGCCGCGGCTGATCAAAACCGTGGGGATGGGCTGGGAGGATCTCGTGGTCGCCGCCGCCGTCGTGGAGTCCGTCGCATGAGACTGTCCGTACTCGTCCTGCCCGATCGCCATCCCACCGGCACGTTCCTGGCCGAGGTGGCCGAGGCCGAACGGGCCGGGGTGCACACCGTCTGGACGTACGACCATCTCACCTGGCCGCTGCTGCACGACCAGCCCTGGTACGGCTGCGTGCCGCTGCTCGCCGCCGCCGCGGCGACCACCACCCGGGTCCGGCTCGGCGTGCAGGTCGCCACGCCGAACTACCGGCACCCCGTGCCGTTCGCCAAGGAGCTCATGACGCTCGATCAGCTCAGCGGCGGCCGGATCGAAGTCGGCCTGGGCGCGGGCACCGAGGGCCCGGACGCTGCCGTGCTCGGCGATCGGCCCCGCACGCCGCGGGAGCGGATGGACCGGTTCGCCGAGTGGCTCGGTCTGCTCGACACGCTCCTGCGCGAGCCGATCACCACCGTGCACGGCGAGCGGTACACCGCCGTCGATGCCCATCAGCTGCCCGGGTGCGTGCAGACGCCGCGCGTGCCGTTCACGGTCGCCGGCACGGGACCGCGATCGCTGGCGCTTGCCGCCCGGTACGGCCAGGCCTGGGTCACCTACGGCCCGTACGGTCCGGAGGTCGGCCCGGACGAGTGGTTCCCCGCGCTGGAGAAGCAGTCGCGCCGGCTGAGCGAGGCGGGCGGGACGTCACGCCGGATCGCCCAGTTCGGGGTCGAGGTGCGATGGCCGTTCGAGAGCGCGGACCGCTACGCCGATACCGTGGGACGCCTCGCCGAGCTGGGGTTCGACGAGGTGAGCGTGCACTGGCCCCGCCCGGACGGCCGCGGTGTGCCGTCCGGGGCCATGGGGTTCGTGCTGGCCGCGCACGGCCTCTAACCGACGACCTCGCCGGCCTGGACCACCGTGCGGTTGTGCGGGCCGGCCCACAGCACCGACGGATCCGCCAGCGGATCGCCGTCGACGATGAGCAGGTCGGCGACGCAGCCCTCGGCGACCCGGCCCAGGTCGCCGCGGCCGATCAGGTCGGCGTTGACGGCGGTTGCCGACCGCAGCGCCGCCACCGGGCCGTCGACCTCGACCTGCAGCCGCAAGCCGTGCAGCTGCTCGTCCTCCAGCGCGCCCATGAGGTCGGTGCCGAAGCCGACGCGGACACCCGCAGATCGTGCGAGTTCGACGGCCTTGCGCCCCGCCTCGAGCACCTCGCGGTTCTTGCGCCGCGACACCTCCGGCATGCCCAGCTCGGCGCCGCGCCGCTCCATCGCGTCGTAGGCGGCCAGGGTCGGCACGAGGAACGCGCCGGCGGCGGCCATCGCCGCGGCCGTCTCGGCGTCGAGCAGGTTGCCGTGCTCGACGGTGCGCACGCCGTTGTCCACCGCGTGCCGGATCGCCTCGGGGGAGTACGCGTGCGCCGCGACGTAACTGCCGCGCCGCGCCGCCTCCTCGGTGACCGCCCGGATCTCCTCGGCCGAGTACTGCGGGATGCGGATCGGGTCGGTCAGCGAGACCACCCCACCGGACGCCATGATCTTGATGGCGTGGGCGCCCCGGCGGAGCCGGTCGCGCACCGCGACGCGCAGCGGGTCGACACCGTCCACGATCTCCACGGTGTGCGCGCCGCAGCCGCACACGTCGGAGTCCGCGGCCCGCACGTCGCCGTGGCCACCGGTCTGGCTCAGCGCCGCCCCGGTCCACAGGTAGCGCGGCGCCGCGATCACCCGCTCGGCGATGGCCCGGGCCAGGCCGGCGTCGCCGCCGGCCGGATCGCGCACCGTCGTGAAGCCGCGGGCCAGGGCCGCGGCCAGCCGTTTCGCGGCCATCAGCGCCACATAGCTGAGCGGGCGCGACTCCAGCGCGAGCATGTCCAGATCGATCCCGTACGCGTGGCAGTGCGCGTCGATCAGCCCGGGCAGCACGGTGCGGCCGCGCGCGTCGAGCACCCGGTCGGCGGGACGGGCCGGGCCGCCGACCGCGACGACCCGCCCGTCTTGCACGTGCACCGGCCCGTCGACCAGGCCGTCGGAAACCCCGTCGAAGACCGCGGCGTTGACGATCGAGAGGCTCACGACGACCGCCGCGCGGCGTACGTCGCGGGATCGACTACCACTCCGTAGTCGCGCAGCGCCGCCTCGACCGAGACGAAGCCGTTGCGCACGTCGGCCGCCACCCGGCCCGGATCCCGTTCGTACGGGTCGCCGTAGCCGCCCCCGCCACCCGTGTTGTTCACCAGCACATCACCCGTCTCGAGCAGGTTGTAGCTGCCTCCGGTCACCGTCTCGCGGTCGGTGCCGGGGTTGAGCACGATGTGGTTGTTGTCGCCCTCGCGGCCACCCTCGATCGGCCATGGCTTCGTCTTCGTCTTGTAGACGATGCAGATGCCGGTGGACGGCGCGGTGAACCGGTACGACCGGCCCACGCCCACACCGCCGCGGTGCTGGCCCGCGCCGCCGGTGTCCGTGCGGTAGCCGTACGACTCGATGAACATCGGCGACTTCGTCTCGAGCACCTCGACCGGGTTGTTGCGGCAGCCCGGCTCGGACAGGTGCATGATGCCGTCCGCGCCGTCGCCGCCCGCGTGCCCGCCGAAGCCGACCGCCTCGTTGGTCGCCTCCAGCCAGGCCTCGCCGGTGCGCGGGTTCACGCCCAGGCCCATCATCGAGCACACGTCGCCGCCCGAGCAGGCCGGCACCAGATCGGGCATGCCCTGGGCGAGCGCCTTGAGTACCACCTCGCCGCCGAGCAGGCCGGTCCAGAGGGTGAAGGTGGGCATCGGCGGCACCGCGTGCATCACCGAGCCGGGCTCGGTCACGACCCGCAACGGCCGGAAGTTGCCGGCCACCACCGGGGTGTCCGGGGTGGTGAGCGACTTGAAGATCAGGCTGCAGAACGCCTCGGTCTGGCCGACCGGAAGGTTGATCGGCCCGCGCACGTCCCGGTCGCTGCCGGTCCAGTCGACCACCATCTCGTCGTCGGTGACCGTGACCGTGACGTTCATCTTGATCATCCGGTCCAGGTCGACGCCGTCGGTGTCGACGAAGTCGTACGCCGTCCAGGTGCCCTTGGGCAGCTTGGCCAGCGCCAGGCGGGCCAGCCGCTCGCCGTGGTCGTTGATCGCCGCCATCGCCTCGGTGAGCGTGCCGGCGCCGTACTTCGCGGCGATCTCCTGTGTGCGCCGCACGCCGGTGAAACAGGCCGACACCTGGGCCTGCAGGTCGCCGATCGTGCGCTCGGGCATCCGGCTGTTGAACCGCACGACGTTGAACACGTCCTCGTTGGCGACGCCCTCGCGGTACAGCTTGGCGGCCGCGAAGAAGATGCCCTCCTGATACATGTCGGTGGAGTCGAGGACGTAGCCCGGGTCCTTCTGCTTGAGGTCGAGCACGTGGATGCGGCACGAGGCGAACCCGATCAGCGCGCCGTCGGCGTGGATCGGGGCGAAGACCAGCGGGTCGAGCGTGTGCGCCGACGACCAGTACGGGTAGTTCAGCACGAACACGTCGCCGGGCAGCATCTTGCCGGCGCCGAGGAAGTCGACCGCCCGCTTGATGCCGTGGTCGTTGCCCCGGGTGAACACCGCGATGCCGGGCGCGTCGGCCACCACGTCGCCGTTCGCGTCGTGGATCCCGATGCCGTAGTCGTGGATCTCGTAGACCACCGTGTTGTAGGCGGTCCGGCACAGGTTGCGGGCCATCTCCTCGGCGCCGGCCAGCAGACCGTGCCGGATGACCTCGGTGGTGATCGAGTCGATGGTGCTGCTCATGAGTCCGCCCTAACCGTGATGGTCATTTCGCCGTGATCCCCGACCCGCAGCCGGTCGCCGGCGTGGATGACGGTGGTGGCCGTGTGCTCGTGGATGACCGCGGGCCCGGCGATCTCGTCGCCGGCCAGCAGTGCCTCGCGGGTGTAGAGGGCGTACGGCACGGCGGGCTGCTCCGCGGACACGTACACGTCGCGGCTGCCCTCGGGCTCGGCCACGCCGGACTCCCGGTGGGCCAGCCGCGGCAGCGCCGGCTTGCCGACCTGCCCGGTGGCCCGAAGCCGCAGCGTGGTGATCTCGATCGGGTCGTCCATGGTGTGGCCGTACTGCCGCTCGTGCAGCTCGGTGAACTCGCGTTCGACGCCGGCCGCATCGTCCGACAGCGGCACCGTGACCGTGTGCTCCTGGCCGGCGTAGCGCACATCGACGCTGCGGGTCAGCACGCGCTGCGAGAGGCCGAAGCCCTCCGCGCCGAGCGCCGTCGCGGCCTCGGCCGCCATCTCGGCATAGCTCGCGGCGACCGCCGGCGAGTCCAGCTCGGCGAGCGGCATCACCGCCGTACGCGCGAAGTCGTGCTGCACGTCGGCGAAGAGCATGCCGAACGCGGAGAACGCGCCCTGGCCCGGCGGCACGATGACGGTCGGGATGTTCAGCTCGTGCGCGACGTCGACCGCGACGAGGCCGCCACCGCCGCCGAAGGACAGCAACACGAAGTCCTTCGGATCCCGGCCCACCTCGACCGTGATCGCCCGGACCGCGCCCATGATCTTGGTGGTGGAGATCCGGATGATCCCGCGGGTCAGCTCCAGCGGGGTGAGGCCGAGCTTGTCCGCGAGTGGCTCCAGCGCGCCGATGGCGAGCCGGTCGTCCAGCGTCAGCCGGCCGCCCAGGGCGGCGGCGGTGCCCATGTAACCGACCGCGAGCGCCGCGTCGGTGAACGTCGGCTGTGTGCCGCCCTTGCCGTAGGACGCCGGGCCCGGGTCGGCGCCGGCGCTCTGCGGTCCGACCTGCAGCGCGCCCGCGCCGTCGAGCCACGCGATCGATCCGCCGCCCGCGCCGATGGTGTGGATGTAGAGCGACGGCGTGTTGATCGGCAGCTGCTCGAACTCGGCGCCCTGGTGCAGCACCGGCTCGCCGTCGATGACCAGCGACGCGTCCAGGCTGGTGCCGCCCATGTCGATGGTGATCAGATTGGGCCGGTCGATCAGCGCGCCGAACGCGCCGGCGCCGATGACGCCGCCGGCCGGGCCGGACAGGATCAGGCTGACCGGTTGTTCCCGCGCCGAACTGGCGGTCATCGCGCCGCCGCCGGAGCGGGTCATCAGGAAACGGCCGGCGAAGCCACCGGCGGCCAAATCCCCCTCCAGCCGTTCGAGGTAGCGGCGCACGATCGGCTTGACGTACGCGTCCAGCACCGCGGTGCTGGTGCGCTCGTACTCCCGGTACTCCCGGGAGAGCTCGTGCGAGACGGTCACCGCCACCTGCGGCGCGACCTCGGCGAGGATCTCCCGCATGCGGAGCTCGTGCGCCGGGTTGGCGTACGAGTGCAGGAAGGCCACCGCCACCGAGTCGTAACCCCGTCCGGCGATGGTCGCGGCCACCTCACGGGCGGCCGCCTCGTCCAGCGGCCGGTGCACCGAGCCGTCGAACAGGCTCCGCTCGGGCACCTCGAACGTGTCGTACCGCTCGAGCAGGGCCGGCGGCGGCCGGTACGTGATGTCGTAGTTGGTCCGCCGGTCGGTGCGGCCGAGCAGGTAGACGTCGCGGAACCCGGCCGTTCCGACCACCGCGGTCCGCGCGCCGGTGCGGGTGAGCAGAGCGTTGAGCCCCAGCGTGGTGCCGTGGGTGAACATGCCCACCTGCGCCATCGGCGCCCGGGTGGTGCCGAAGGCGTCCAGGACGCCCGCGGTCGGCTGGGCCGGGGTGGTGGGCACCTTGCCGAACCGGATCTCGCCGGTCGCCGGTGACAGCTCCACGACGTCGGTGAACGTGCCTCCGACGTCGATCGCCACGCGGCTGATGCTGGTCATCGTGTTCGCCTTTCGCCGGGGTACACGCATGCGGCGGCGCGCGGCGCGCACGAAGGCGCCGGCGTGGCATGCGGGTGCGTTGGCTGCCTGGGTCCCGGTGTCCGGCGGGCGCGGCGGGCGCCCGGCCGGGACGGGTCAGCCGGAGGATCGTCGCCGGTTGGCGCGGCGAGAAGGCGAACCTGTCACAGGCCGTTCGAAGGTGTCAATCGTTGCCTCCGGTGCTGGTGAAGCCGCCGGGACCGGCGGGAACGGGCGCTGCACAGCGGCGGGACGCGCCGATGTGCTGAGCGCACATCCGTGGCGCGGCGGTCGCCGTCAGCATTTGCCCACTCCTCCACCCGAGGCACAGGAGGTCCCATGTTCCGCAGCGTCCTCACCCTCCGGGCGGCAGCCGGCCGGGCCGCCGATCTGGAAGCTTTCTACGCGGACAACCGGGTTCTCGAACGGGCCCGGCAGTCCCCCGGGTGCCGAGCCGCCGAACTGTTGCGATCCGTTGACGACAGCACCGCCAGCCACCTGGTCACCGCCGACTGGGAGACGGCCGCGGACTACCGCCGATGGGTCGACGACCCGTGGCGGGCCGCCTTGTCCGGGCGGCTCACCGCATTGCTGGACATCCACGACGACGAGCCGCTCGTTGGCGGAGTCTACGAGCTCGTCGAGCCCTAAATCTCTTTCGTACGCGAGGAGCACCAGTGAAACGAGTTGCTCGACTCATAGCGATCGGCGCGGCCGCCGCGGTGGCCGTCGCCGGCTGCAGCAAACCCGATACCTCCACCGCCGGTTCCGCCGCCAGCGCCGCGCCCGCGGACAAGAAGCTCAGCATCGGCTTCTTCGGCTTCGCGAAGGCGAACTCCTTCGCCCAGGCCACCTGGGCCGGCATCCAGGAGTACGCGAACGCCAACAACGCCGAGGCCACCTTCCTCGACTCGAACTTCGACGGCCCCACCCAGGTCAACCAGCTTCAGGACGCGGTGACCTCCAAGCGGTACGACGTGGTGATCGTGCAGGCGAACGACGGCACCGCGATGGTCAACCCGGTCAAGCAGGCGGTCGCCGCCGGCATCACCGTGGTCGTCGAGTTCACCCCGGTCGGCGGCAAGTACGACACCGCCGACCCGCAGGTTGCCGGCACTGTCAACATCATCGACCCGCCGACGGTCAACGGCGACGGCCTGGCCAAGCTCGGCATCGAGGCCTGCAAGTCGGCCGGCGCGGCGACCGGCTGCAAGGTGGCGTACCTGCAGGGCTTCGCGAACTATCCGCTGGACACCGCCCGCACCAAGGCCGCGGTGGACGCGCTGAAGGCCGGCGGCGCCGCCGAGGTCATCTCGAACTTCGTCGGCGGCTACACCCCGGACGCCGGCCGGGGAGCGATGCAGAACCTGCTGCAGGCCCACCCCGACGTCAACGTCGTGATCGGATCGTCGCAGGCGCTGGAGGGCGCCACCCCGCTCGCCTCCGGCAAGAAGATCACCTTCGTCGGCAACGGCGGCTCCACCCAGGCGTACGGCTTCGTCAACGACGGCACCTGGTACGGCGTGTACTCGGTGCCGGAGAAGAAGTCGGGCGCCAAGGCAGCCGAGCTCGGCCTGGCCAAGGCGCGCGGGCAGAGCGTGCCCGACTCGACCGTGGTGTGCACGACCCTGACCACGTTCAACTGCCTGGGCACCAAGACCTCCCTGCAAGGGCAGACCGCGGACTACTCGGACTGACGGCGTGGACGGCTCCGGGGGTCGCTACCCCGGAGCCGCCCGTGAGGAGCCTTCATGAGCACGTACGTCAGCCAGGCGCCGGCCATCTCGGTGCGCGGCATCGGCAAGAGCTACAGCGGCGTGCCCGTCCTCCGCGACATCGACCTGGACATCGCGCCGGGCGAGGTGCACGGCCTGGTCGGGGAGAACGGCGCCGGCAAGAGCACCCTGCTGAAGATCCTCGGCGGCGCGATCCGGGCCGACCAGGGCGCCATCAGCTTCGACGGCGAGCAGGTCAGCATCGGCCGGCCCCGCGACGCCATCGCACACGGCGTCAGCCTGATCTCGCAGGAGGGCGCCCTCGTGCCGGCGCTCTCCGTGCTCGACAACGTCTTCCTGGCCCGCTGGTCGCACCGCGGCAGCCTGATCCGGGCCCGGGCCGACCGCCGGCGACTGGACGACCTCAAGGAGCTGACCGGCTTCGCGGTCGACCCGGACGAGCGGGTCGACCGGCTCCCGATCGGCGTCCAGCAACAGGTGGAGATCCTGCGTTCGCTGGCCCGCGGCGCCCGCGTGCTGGCCATGGACGAGCCGACCGCGGTGCTCGGCGAGCACGAGAAGGAGAACCTGCTCGGGCTCATCCGCCGGCTGGCCGCCGGCGGCACCACGGTCATCCTGGTCTCGCACTTCCTCGACGAAGTGCTCGCCGTGGCCGACCGGATCACCGTCCTGCGCGACGGCGCGCTGGTGCGCACCGGGCCGGCCGCCGGGACCTCGCCGCGCGAGCTGGTCGGCCACATGGTCGGCCGGGAGATCGACGTGCTCTATCCCGACCCCAGCCCGGTGCCGGCCGAGGCGCCGGTCGTGCTCCGCGCCCGGGGGCTGCGCCGCGGGCTGGTGCGCGGCGTCGACCTGGAGGTACGCGCCGGGGAGATCCTCGGCATCGCCGGGCTGGTGGGCAGCGGGCGTACCGAGACCCTGCGGCTGCTGTTCGGCGCGGACCGGGCCGCCGAGGGTGTGGTCGAGGTCGGCGGCGTCACGCTGCGCCGGCACACGCCGCGGCAGGCCATGGCGGCCGGGGTGGCGATGGTCCCCGAGTCCCGCAAGGAGCAGGGCCTGGTGATGGTCCGCTCGGTCGCCGAGAACGTGGCGTTGTCGTCGCTGCCCGGCCGGCGGGTCGGACCGTTCGTGAACCGGCCGGGCGAGCGTGCCGCGGTCGGCCGGATCGCCACCTCGGTGGACATCCGGGCGGCGAACCCGGCCGCCGCCATCGAGACCCTCTCCGGCGGCAACCAGCAGAAGGCGCTGTTCGCCAAGTGGCTGCTGCGCTCGCCCCGGGTGCTGCTCATCGACGAGCCCACCCGCGGCGTGGACGTCGCCGCCAAGACCCAGATCCACCACCTCATCACCGGTCTGGCCGCCGACGGCCTGGCCGTGGTGTGCGTGTCCTCGGAGATCGAGGAGCTGCTCGCGCTCTCCCACCGGGTGCTCGTGCTGCGGCACGGCGAGCCGGTCGGCGAGTACCCGCGCGGCACCACCCCGGAGGTCGTGATCGCCGCCGCCTTCGGCGACGACGACAAAGGAGCAAGCAGTTGAGTGTCGACGTAACCCCGCAGGCGGCCGCGGCGTCCGCGCCGGCCTCGGCCAACGTGTCGCGCCTCGCCTTCCGGCTGCGCGACTACGGCATCGTGGCCGCGTTCGCGGTCATCGTCATCGCGCTGTCGGTCAGCACCGACACGTTCCTGACCAGCGGAAATCTGGTCAACCTGCTGGATCAGACGGCGGTGCTCGGCCTGCTCGCGGTCGGCGCCACGGTCTGCATCGTCAGCGGCGTCTTCGACCTGACCGCGAGCGCCACGCTCGCCCTCTCGGCGATCGTCGGAGTGAAGATCGTCCAGGTCACCAACGTGTACGTCGGTTTCGCGGGCGCCGTCGCGGCCGGCGCCGCGCTCGGCTTCGTGACCGGCATGGTGGTGACCCGAAGCGGCGTCAACTCGTTCGTCGGCACGCTCGCCACCAGCCTGGTCTACCGGGGCCTGGCGGTCATGGTGACCGGCGCCGCGATCATCTACCCGCCGCCCGGACTGGCCGAGGACTTCGGGATGCTGACCTGGCCGTCGCTGTTCGGGCTGACCTCGGCGACCATCGTCTTCGCCGTGGTGGTGGCGGTGATCGGCGTCCTGGTGGCCCGCACGACGTTCGGCCGCCGCCTGTACGCGGTCGGCGGCAACGCCGAGGCGGCCCGGCTCTCCGGAATCCGGGTCGGCTCGATCCACGTCTCGGCGTTCGTCATCAGCGGCATCTGCTCGGCGCTGGCCGGCCTGATCCTGGCCTCCCGGGCCGGGTCGGCGCAGTCGACGATGGCGACCGGCATGGAGCTGACCGCGATCGCCGCGGCGGTCGTGGGCGGGACGAGCATTCTCGGCGGCGAGGGCGCGGTGTGGCGCGGGATCGTCGGCGCACTGCTGCTGACCCTGATCGGCAACGGCTTCAACCTGCTCGGCTGGGACACGATCTATCAGCAGGTGCTGCAGGGCTGCCTCATCCTGTTCGCCGTCACCATGGACCGCTGGCTGCGACGCCGCTCCCGATGACGGCGCTAGGCTGATCAAATGCCTGCTCAAGCCGAGGATGTCGCGCACATCGGAGTGACTCTGCGGCCGGGCCGGGCGTACGCGGCGGTGGTGCACGGCGACGCGGTCGTCCCGGTCGAGCCGGTGGCGCCGGCCCGCGCCGACGCGGACGGCGTGATCGCGGCGGCGGTCGCCGTCGCCATGCGGGCCGCGCCCGGCGGCGCCGACGCCGTCACCGTCGACATCGCCCCGCTGCTGCTCGACACCCTGCTGCGCCCCGACGGCGACCTCCCGCCGGTGGCGGTGGTGCGGATCGTGCCGCGCGCCGCCACCGATCCGGAGCTCGCCCGGTCCCCGGCCGAGGTCGTGGAGCGCACCATCGCCCGCCGCTTCACCGTCGCGGGCGGGCACGACCTGCTCGGCAACGAACTGTGCCCGCTCGACCGGGCCGCGCTGGCGTCGCTCTGCGCCGAACTGCCCGGCGCCGGCCTCCGGCACTTCGCGATCGTGGCGGCCGGCTCGCAGGCCCGGCCCGCGCACGAGCACGAGGTGGCCGACGCGATCCTCGCCGCGGTGCCGGGCGCGCGCATCTCCGTGGCCAGCGACTACGGAGGCCAGGGCCTGGTCGCCCGGGAGGCGACGGTGGTGCTCGACTGCGCCCTGACCCCGCTGACCGAGCGGGTGCTGGACCGCTGCGAGCGCACGCTGGCCCGGCTGCCCGGCGACGTGGTGCTGCGGGTCGCTCGTGGCGACGGCGGCTACAGCACCCCGTCCCGGATCCGGGTCACCCCGGTCGTGGCGTTCGGCGCCACCGACGCGCTGGAGCTGTGCGGCGCCGCGCATCTGGCCGGCCTGGCGGACTGCCGGGTGCTGCTCCCGCGCGAGCGGCGGCGCGTGGCCGGCGAGGTGCGCCATCGCCTGGCTGTCGTGCGCCCGGCCGAGCCGGTGGGCCTCGGCACCGAGCTGGTGGTGCCGACCGCCGTGCTGACGCCGGAGCCGGAGGAGCGCCCGGGCGGGCTGCCGCCGCGGGCCGCCGACGTGCCGGCGATCCGCCCCGGCCAGGACCGGAGTCTGCTCGCCTGCGTCGGCGCGGCGATCAGCCGGCCCGCCTCCTGGCTCGACGAGGTGGCGTTCATCGAGTCGGCGGCCGAGCTCGACCGGGTGCGCCGCGACGCCGAGGAGCGGGCCACCGCGATGGTGATGGCCAACGGCGCGGCGCCGGGCACCACGCACATCGCCGAGATCTCCACGGTCGCGGTGCCGTACAGCCCGTCCGGGACCATCCGGGTGCGGGTGCGGGTGTCCGGAGCGCCCGACGTACGGCTGGCCGGCGGATGACCGCCCCGCCCGGCTACGTCGGCGCCACCACCTCGATCACGGCCGACGACGTGCCCGCGCTCTACGAGGGCGCCAAGTTCTACTCGCCCGCGGTCGGCGACGCCGGCCGGTCGTCGGTGAGCTCATGGCTGGCCGGCCTGCTGGAACGCAACGGCCCGGTGCCGCTGCTGCGGGTCGAGTCGGTCGCGCCGGAGACGCCGTGCGTGTCGGTCTGCGTGCTGGGTTCCGGCTCGGCGATGGCCGACCTGCCGCCGGCCGGCGACGAATTCGTCGCGGCGGTACGGCAGATCGAGCGCCTCCAGCGGGTACGGTTCGGCGCGATCTATCCGCTGGCCGCGGCGACGGTCAGCGCGCTGGTCGCGGTGGTGACCGCCGCCCAGCTGCGCGTGCCGCTGCTGGACGCGGACGGGATGGGCCGCACCTTCGCACTGATCCACCACACCGCCATGCACCTGGCCGGGGTGTCACCGACGCCGCTGGTGGCGGTCGGGCCCACCGGCGAGAGCGTGCTGGTGGAGGTGCCGTCCGGGCCGCGCGCCGACCGGCTACTGCGCGGCAACGTCGACACCGTCGGCGGGTGGGCGGCCCTCGCGGCGTACCCGACGGATGCCGGCACCCTGCGCCGCGCCGCCCTGCCCGGCACCGTCTCCCGGATCGCGAACGTCGGCCGGCTGCTGCTCGACCGCCCCGACCCGGATGTCCTCGTGACCCGGCTCGGCGCGATCACCGGCTGCCGGCGGCTGGCCCGCGGGCGGATCATCGAGCTCGAGCATCTGAGCCGGCCGAGCGACGTCACCATCCCGGCCCACCCGTCCAGCCTCGTGGCCGAGGAGATCGGCGGCCTGGCCCGGCAGCTTCGCATCGAGCTGCGCAGCGAGATCGTCGCGGTCTTCGCCGACGGCGCGCTGATCGCCGGCGCACCCGACCTGATGTGCCTGCTGGACGTGTCCCGCGGCGTGCTCGCGACCCTGGACAGCCTCGAGCCGGGCGACCTGGTCGACGTGCTGGTGACACCGGCCGACGCGGTCTGGTACTCGCCGGAGGGCATGGAGATGGTCGGGCTGGCCTCGCACGGCATCCCGCTCGCCCACCCGAGACGCCGATGAGGACGCGCTCCTCCACGCTGCCGATCACGCTCGGCGAGCTGGCCCGCATCGCCCCGCTGGCCGAGGCAGAGCTGCACCTGGCCGATCCGGCGCGCGGCGTCCAGCAGGTCGTGCTGGCCGAGACGTTCGACCGGCTGCGGCACTGCACGCCGCACGTCCTGGTCGTGCTGCACGACGAGGCGGCCACCGGCGGCTGGTCGCTGGCCGCCGCCCTGCACCTGGCCTGGGAACGCAACGTCTCCGCCGTGGTGGTGTCCCGGGCGGTGGCCGGCTCGTCCAGCGCGGCCCTCGCCGAGCGGCTCGCCATGTCGCTGATCGTCATCGACGACGACCCGGTCGAGGTCGCGCTGCAGCTGGCCGGGCAGGTCAGCGCCCCGGCCGCCGCCCGGGCGCAGCGCCAGGCCCGCCTGGCCGAGCTGCTCGCCGAGCAGACCGGCATCCGCGGCGTGCTCGGCGTTCTCAACCGGGAGCTGCCGGGCGTGCCGGTGGCCCTGACGGTCGGCGACGTGGTGATCGCCGGGCAGGCCGCCGCGCTGCAGGACCGGCCGCAGACCGAGCGGATCGAGGTCGACGTGCACACGGCGGCCGAACGGTCGGCCGGGCGGCTGGTCGCCGCGGTGCCGGTGCCCGGCCCGGCCGGGCTCGACCAGGTGAGCTCCGTGCTGCGGCTCGCCCGCCCCGCCCTGCAGGCGGCATGGGCACGCGGCCGGCTGGACGCGGCCGCCCGGGCGGCGCACGAGCAGGCCGCCTTCGGTCTGCTGCGGCGGCTGGCCGGCGAGCCGCGGGCGGCGCTCACCGATCCGGCCGTGCTCGAGGTGCCCAGCTGGACCGGCGAGCTCGGCTGGCAGGTCGGGCAGTTCAACCGCGCGGTCTGGCTGGCGCCGGTCCACCCGGCCGGTGAGCCGTCCGACGACGTCACCTATCTGATCCGCGCGTCCTGGCAGCGCGGGCACGCCACCTGGCCGCTGATCGCCGAGGGCGACGGCTGGGTCTCCTGGCACAGCGGCGCGGACCCGGAGGACGCCGTGGCGCTGCGCCGGGCGCTGGGCGCGTTCCGGGACTCGGCGGCCGCGCACCGGCTGGTGATCGGCGTCGGCCGGGCGCACCAGGGCGTGGCCGGGCTGATGCGCTCGGCGGCCGAGGCCCGGCTCGCCGCGCACGTGGCCCGGGAGGCCGGGCCCGGCGTCGTGCAGTGGTTCGACCAGGTCGGCCCGGCCGCCGCCCTGGCCTGGCTGCCGGCCACCGAGATCGCCCAGGTCGCCGATCTGACGCTGACCGAGCTGATGACCGCCAAGGACCGGGCCGTGCTGGTACAGACCGTCCTCGCGGTGCTCGACGCCGGCGGGTCACTGAGCCAGGCGTCGCGGCAGCTCGGCGTGCACCGCAACACGGTGCTGGCCCGGCTCGCGCGGGCCCGGCAACTCGGCCTGACCTACGACGAGCCGGGCCAGCGGCTGGCCCTGCACGTGCTCTGCTACGCGCTCACCGCGCTGTGGAACGAGAACGGAACCGCTCAGTCACCGATGCCGTAGCGGGCACGCGCCGCCTCCGCGGTGATGTTGTGGTCGAGCACGTCGGCCCGGACGTCGTCGGCGGAACGCTCGGTCGGATCCCCGTAGCCGCCCCCGCCGCCGGTCGCGCAGCGCACCACGTCACCCTTCCGCACGGCCATCCCGTTGATCTTGAGAATGCGCCGCTCGTCCGGGCGGCCCGGGTTGATCACCACCTCCGGCCCGACCGCGTCCTCGCCACCGAACAGGCCCCAGGCCGGCTGCCGGGAGCGCTCGAACCACAGCGACACCGACATATCGGTCTGCGCCTCGTACTCGCGGACGACGCCGTTCCCGCCGCGCCACCGGCCCGAGCCGCCCGAGTCGGGCCGGATCCGGTACTGCGTGATCCGCCAGGGGTAGCGGGTCTCGTGCACTTCGATCGGGATGTCCTTGAGCGAGCCGTTCACGTTGTTGATCAGCGCGCTCTCGCCGTCCGCGCCGTTCCAGGCGCCCCAGCCGCCGACCGTGGCCTCCAGGCTGACGAACTCCCGGCCGACCCGCGGGTCGGCGCCCGCACTCAGAATGATCATGGAGTCGCCGTGGCTCGCGCCCGCGACCCGATCGGACAGCGCCGGCGCCAGCGCCCGGGCCACCATGTCGATCAGCAGGCCGAGATGCGAGAAGTACCACTGACACGCGGCGGGGGAGCGGGCGCCGAGCACCGAGCCCTCGCGTACCTGCGTGGTCATCGACCGGAACGAGCCGCCGTTGCCCGGCAGATCCGGGCTCACCAGCAGCTTGTAGCCGACCCGCAGGGCGGAGACCGCCTGGGACACGCCGCAGTTGACCGGGCCGACGGTCTGGTCGGCCGACTCGGTCACGTCGAAGTCGATGTCCTCGCCGGCCACCGTGATCCGCAGCCGGATCGGGATCGGGGTGTCCAGGTCGATGCCGTCGTTGTCGAGCACCCCCTCGGCGGAGTAGACCCCGTCCGGGATCTTCGCGATGACCGCACGTTCCAGCAGCTCGGTCTGGCGGAAGATCTCGTCGCGGGCCTGCTCGAGCGTCCCGAGGCCGAACCGGCGGACGATCTCCTGCAACCGCCGCTCGCCCATCTGGATGCACGCCATCATCGCGTGCATGTCGCCGGTGGTCGGGTAGGGGAAACGCACGTTCGTGGCGATCGTGTCGATGACCGCGCGCTCCTCCACGCCGCCGGAGATCAGCTTCTGCGGCCCGAGCCGTAAGCCCTCCTGGAAGATCGAGATCGAGTCCATCGAGCCGCCGGGATCCTTGGAGCCCACGTCGATCCAGTGCGCGCGGCTCGCGGTGAAGCCGACCAGGGTCTCGTCGACGAACACCGGGCCGAAGATGGTGACGTCGTTGAGGTGCGTGCCGCCGAGGTAGCTGTCGTTGAGGATCCACACGTCGCCCGGCTGCCACACCTCGCGGCCGAACCGCTGCTCGGTGGCGAGCGTGCAGGTCTCCAGATTGCCCAGGAAGATCGGCAGACCCGCAGATTGGCCGAGCACCTGATGGTCGGCGTCGAGCAGGGCGACCACGCAGTCGCCGCACTCGTAGATGATCGGGGTGTACGCCGACCGGATGAGCGTGGCGTTCATGTCGTCGGCGGCCGAGTTCAGCGCGTTCCGGATGATCTCGACGGTGACCGGGTCGATGGCGGTGGAGGTGGTCACAGGTTGTCCTTCCGACGGATGACCAGGGAGCCGATGTCGTCGACGCTCACCGCGTAGCCCGGCGGGACGACGGTGGTGGCGGTGTCCTCGATCACCACCGCGGGCCCGTCGAACGTGTGCCCGACGAAGAGGTCGTCGCGGCGGGCCACGATGGTGTCCCGGCCGGCGCCGTCGAAGACCACAGTGCGGGTCTCGTACGGGAAATCGGCTTTTGTCGCGGCCGGCCACTTCTGCGGCTCGGGTCGGCCGAGGTCGCCGAACGCGGCCGTGCGCAGCGTGACGAACTCGATCGGGGCGCCGAGGTTGGCGTGACCGTACCGGTTCCTGTGCAGCTCGGCGAAGCGCTGCGCGACGTTGGCGAGGAAACCCGCATCGTTCGGCTCGTCGGCGCCGGTCAACGGCACGGTGAGGGTGTACTCCTGCGCCGCATACCGGATGTCGACGGCGTGGCTCGCGCTGCGCCGGTTGCCGGACACGCCCTCGTGCTCCAGCGCCGCCAGGCCGTCGCGTTCCATCCGGGCCAGCTGGGCGGCCATGTCGGCAACGTCGAGATCCTGGTCCAGGAAGAAGTACGGCTCGGTCCAGTCCTGCCGGATCTGGGTCTGCAACATGCCCCACGCCGAGAACGCGCCGGGGAAGCGCGGCACCACCGTCTCGGCGATGCCCAGCTCGCGGGCCAGGAACACGGCGTGCATCGGGCCGGCCCCGCCGAACGCGACCAGTGCCGAGTCGCGCGGCTCGATGCCGCGGGACACCGTGATGGTGCGGATCGCCTGCGCCATCTTCGAGTTCGCCACGTCGCAGATGCCCTCGGCCATCGCCGTGGTCGTCATGCCGAACATCTCGGCCAGCCCGTCGACCGCGGTCGTGGCGAGCCCGGTGTCGAGCGTCATCTGCCCGCCGGCGAAACCCTCCGGGTCGATCCGGCCGAGCACCAGGTTCGCGTCGGTGACGGTCGGCTCGGCGCCGCCCCGCCCGTAGCACGCAGGCCCGGGCCGTGCCCCCGCCGAGCGCGGACCCACCCGCAGGCCGCCGGCCTCCGCCCAGGCCACCGAGCCGCCGCCGGCGCCGACCGTGTGGATGTTGACCACGCTCATCAGCATCGGCAGGCCCTCGAGCTGGGCCTCGGCGGACACGTCCGGCTCGCCGTCGACGATCAGCGAGACATCGAACGAGGTCCCGCCCATGTCGATGCCGATGAGGTTCGGCCGGCCGGTCTGCCGGGACAGCTCGGCGCCCGCGATGGCGCCGCCGACCGGGCCGGACAGCAGCGTCTGCAGCGGACGGCGGCGCGCCGACTCAGCGGTCAGGATGCCGCCGGAGGATTGCATGACGTGCAGCGGCACCCGCAGCCCTCGGCCGGCCAGCCGGTTCTCGAGGTCGAGCAGGTAACGCCGTACGATCGGGCCGGTGTACGCCTCGACGACCGCCGAGGAGGTGCGCTCGTACTCCCGCCACTCCTTGGCCGCCTCGTGCGAGATCGAGACGGTGACGTCCTCGCCCAGCTCCTCCTGCAGGATCTCGCGGGCCCGCAGCTCGTGCGCCGGGTTCCGGTAGCTGAACAGGAACGCCACCGCGATCGCCCCGTGACCACCCGCCCGTGCCCGGCGGGCCGCCTCGCGCACTGCGTCCTCGTCGAGCGGCGTCAGCTCGGTGCCGTCCGCGGCGATACGCCCGCCGATGCCCAGCACGTCCCGCCGCGGCACCAGCGGTGTCGGCTTGCGGTAGTGCAGGTCGTAGAGCCGGGTTCGCGGTCCCCGGGCGATGTGGTACGTGTCCTCCACTCCCGCGGTGCCCAGGAGCAGCACCGGCACGCCGCGCCGCTCCAGGAACGCGTTGAGGCCCTGCGTCGTCCCGTGCACCAGGAAATCGATGCCGGACGGCTCGTCCACCACGGCATCCAGGCCGGAGAGCACACCCTCGCTCAGGTTTCCCGGCGTGGTCGACGCCTTGGTGGCGGCAAACGTCTCGCTTTGCTGGTCGTACGTCACGACGTCGGTGAAGGTGCCACCGATGTCCATCGCGACTCGATACCGCCCCATCTGATCTCCTCGCGGTCGGTCGTCTCGGTCCTCGCAAGCTAGGTGTGGGCATGCCGTCCGCACTGTGCGCCGGGCATAGCCGTGAGATCGCCGTGCGTGCCGCGCGCACGATCCGGCTGTCGGCCGCCGGTTGAGACTGCGTCTGTCCCCGGCCACAGACGAAGGAGAAACGATGCCTGTCGTAAGGACCCCGGCCCGGGACCGGGCGGCCGAGATCGACGCGGCCATCGACGCCGTGGTAACCGGCGCCGGACCCGTCGTCCTCGCCAACGGCAGCGCGGCCCGGCGCATCCGCTTCGTCACGGACACGCCGCCGATCGACGGCTGGCTGCCTTTCGGTGCGGCGGTGGGGGAGACCGCCGTGGACGGCGACACATTGCTGGTCGGGCTCGGCGCTGCCGCGATCGAGCACGCCCGGCGCGCCGGCCTGGCCGCGGGCGCGCTGCTGCGCGGTGGCGACATCGGTGTGGAGGCACCGCCCGGTCGCCCGGATCTGCTTGCACCGCTGATCGACGGCCTGGTCACCGGCTACCCCGGCGCAGAATCAGTCACCTTGCGTCTGCCCGAGCCGGATCTCGCGGACGCGGAGCAGGGACGGCTCGCCGCTGATGTCGCCCGGCTCGCCGCCGGCTGATCAGCGCGCCGGCCAACGTCGTCACCCCGCAGGCAGCAGCTCACTGGGCCGAGACGATCGCGAGCCGGGCCGGTCTGACCAGCACCGTGCTCGGACCGGACGAGGTCGCCGCCCGAGGCTTCGGCGCGCTCGCTGCGGTCGGTGGCGGCTCGGCCGACGGGCCTTACCTGGTACAGCTCGACTACCTGCCGGACGCGGGGAGCCCCGAGGTCGCCCTGGTCGGCAAGGGCGTCACGTTCGACAGCGGAGGACTGTCGCTCAAGTCGCCGGCCGCCATGCAGGCGATGCGCATGGACGTCGGCGGAGCCGCCACTGTCCTGGCGGTCATGGCCGGCTTGTCCCGCGGCGGTTGCCCCGTGCCGGTCCGGGCCGTGCTGCCGTTCGCCGAGAACCTGCCCGGCCCGGGCGCGACCCGCCCCGGCGACGTGGTCACCGCCTGGAACGGCACGGAGATTCAGATCATCGACACTGATTTCGAGGGCCGTGTGATGCTGGCCGACGCGCTGGCGCTGGCCGCCGCGTCCACGCCACGCCTGCTGGTCGATCTCGCCACGCTGACCTACCAGGCGGAGATCGCGCTGGGCCCGCAGATCGCTGCGGTCTTCGGCCGGGACGAGCCCGCCGCCACCGAGTTCCTGGCGGCTGCGGCACGGGCAGGTGAACCGATGTGGCGGCTGCCGTACGACGAGCGCTATCTCGACCAGGTACGCACCACCAGCGGCGTCCGCAACCACCCGCTGCACGACTCAGGCCGGGCGATCACGGCAGCGCTGTTCCTCGGCGAATTCGTGCCACGAGGGGTGCCCTGGGTGCATTGCGACATGACCGGCCCGGCTTGGGCAGGCGACGCCTCAGTCGACGGCGCCACCGGCTTCGGCGCGCGCACGTTACTCGAGCTGCTCATGCGGCGAGGGGCAACCCAGGACAGGTAGCAGAACTCGCCGGAAGCCCCGCCGACGGAGCGCCAATCTGGTCTCTACCTGCCGACGTGCGGATGCGGATCCGTCGCATCAAGCGTGGCGCCGGCCGGTGTGCCACGCACCTGTGGTCGCCGTCGTCGTTGTGCTAAGCGGTCAGACCGGTACGGAGCACCGCGACCAGGCGGCGTGCGTTCTGGGCGTCGGTGGTGAGTGCCGTACCGCTGGCGAGGGCCAGCACGTCGGTGGCCGTGATGTCCTGCCGGAGCGCCGGTTGAGCATGTCGTACGAGGGCGCTGGCGGTGGTGGTGATAGCGGCGTGCCATTCCTCGAACATCGGTGTGCGGCGTCCGTCCGGGACATCGGTGGCCGCCAAGGCGAGCGGGCGTTTGGACGCCACGTGGACGACGAACGCGTCGAGCCAGGTGAAGAGCGCTTCGATCGGTGCGGAGGCGGCGAGGAGCCGGTCGCCGTAGTCGCACAGCGCCGTCACCTCGTCGGTGTACAGGGCGGCGAGCAGCTCGGCGCGGGTCGGGAAATGCCGGTACAGCGTCGCGTTGCCGACGCCCGCGCGCCGGGCGACGTCGTCGAGGGCGACCTCGTTGCCGACCTCTGCCACGAGTTCCCGAGCGGCAATGATCAGGCGTTCTCTGTTGCGTTGTGCGTCGGATCGAGGCCGGCGCTTGCTATCCGGGGACATCCCCGAATATGGTACGGCAAAGAAACGGGGACGGCCCCACTTAAGTGAAGGTATGCAATGCTGAGCACCGAGGACCGGTTTGCCATCGAAGACGTCATCAACCTGCACGGGCACCTGACCGACCGCGGCGAATTCGCCAACATGCCCAACCTGTTCACCGAGGACGTCACCTATGACGTCAGCGCGCTCGGCGGTGGCGTGCTCGCCGGCCTGGCCGGCGCGCGCGATGCCGCACTCGAACTTGGCGAGGCGAACCCATTGGCCCACCACGTCACGAACATCGTCCTCGACGAAGCGCCGGACGGAACGGTCCGGGCCCTGTCCAAGTACCTCGGCGTCATGACGGACGGGTCCGTCGCGAGCGGAACCTACGAGGACACCCTCAGGCTCGGCGACAACGGCTGGAGGATCACCCACCGAGTCGTCCGGCCACGCCGCGCCCCCCTGCAACCATGACTATGCCCGCCTGATCAGCTGACCGCTTGTGCCGCCGGCAAGTGCGCGGCGTCAGCCGTCCCACCGTGTTACCTCGCCGCTTGAACCGCGGGGCCGCCGCGTGGTGACGGCGGCCCCCGGGGCGGTTTCCGGTCAGGCGGCTCGCTTGACGGCTGGCTGTCGCACGAAGCGCTCCACCTGCGCCACGTCGATGGCGGCGCCCATCGCCAGGAAGCCGGCGCGGTTCGGGTGCAGGTGGTCACCCGCGCCGCCGACGGTGCTGTTGGTGTCGTACGCCGGGCGGAGGTGTCCCGGGTTTGCCGGGTCCTCGGTCACCGCGGAGAAGTCGGCAACCCCGTCGAACATCCCACTGGTACGGATGAAGTCGTTGATCGCTCGGCGCTTCGCGTCCGTCTCCGGGGTGCCGTACAGGCCGAACTCGGTGCCGCCAGACGGCGTCAACGTCGCGCCGATGATTTTGATGCCCTGGGCATGCACCCGCCGGATGATCTCCCGGTAACCGGCTATCACCTGGTCCGCGCTGGCGTTGCCGCCGCCCAGGTCGTTGATGCCCTCGAGGAGGATGACGACCCGGACGCCAGGCCGGTCGAGGACGTCGCGGTCCAACCGGTCGAGCGCGGGCGGCCCGTCGCACGGTGTGCAGCCACCCGGAGTTCGCCCGATCCGGGTGACCATGTTGCCGCCGATCGCCTCGGTGATGACGGAGATGGGGCGATGCGCCGAACGGCGCTCGTCCAGCCGGCGTTGGAGGACGTCGGGCCACCGGTCGTTGCCGTTCATCGTCGAGAAGAAGCCGTCGGTGATGGAGTCGCCGAACGCGACGACCGTGGTGGCGTCCTGGCGCTGGGCCTGGACCTCGGAAACGAAGAACCACGAGGTGGTGGAGTGCGGGAAAGCCGTGTCGGTGGGGTCTGCGGTGTGGTCGCCGGCGTTCGGATCCGACAGGTACGAGGTGGTGAAGGCCGCCGCGTGCCAGGTCATCGGTCCGCTCTCGCCGGCGACGTGCAGGCTCACCGCGAGGCGCTGCGACCACGCGTCGGTGACCTTGACGGACACCGGGTCGCTCAGTGTCGTCCGGCCCGCCGGGACGGTGACTGACCGTCGGCCGCCGAAGGTGAGCGCGCGATTGCTGCCGGGCGCGACGTTGGCCCCGCTGGACTGCAGGCCCACGTACGACCGCCCGAAGGTCACCGGCCTGGTGCCGAACTCGTTGGTCAGCCGGACCCGCCAGCTCGCGCCCGCCACGCTCGGGTGCACGATCATGCGCAGCGTCTGGTTCCGCGCCTGGTTGTCCGGGAACGCGGCGGTCAAAAGGGGCGCCGTGTTCCCCGGGCCGGCCGGGCCGGTCGGTCCGGGCTGGGCGACCGAGTATCCGACCGGGTAGACGCCTTGTGCCGACCCGGTCCACGCGCCGGCCCAGCCGGTCGCCGAGCCGTTGGTGTCCGCCGCCACAGCGGCGACCGGCGTGAGAGCCACCCACACGAGGGCAGCGAGGACAGCTTTGCTCGGACGTGTAACTCGCATGTCACTCCCTTGTGAATGTCGAGCTATCTATTGATGGCCATCGTTACCATGTGAGCCGGTCACGACTCAACGTCGGCGACTGGTCTTCGCGCCCCGTGAAAAGGTGAGGTCCAGCTCGTCGGCTACCCCCTGCCCAGCGGCATGTGGCCCTCGCTGCGGATCAACCGGGTACGCGTGGGGCTGCATTCTTGCCGGGCTTGCGGCCGGGTCGGCCGGGCTCATCGGGGAGCCAGCGCACTGATCGTGTTGGCTGGACGGCTGTTCGGGTATGCGGGCGACGGTAGGAGGTAGACCATCGTAGGAGAGATCATGACGAACAGAGACACCGCCGCAACCACGCTCGAGACCTATCCGGCCGATCTGGGAGGCGTCGACAAGAAGGCGCTGGCCGAACGCGGACCTCACCCGGGCCGTCCTTACCGCGTGCGCGGCGGCGTGCAGGATCTGCGGCGACGAGTGTGAGCGGCACGCCGACATGCACGAGCACTGCCGCATCTGCGCGCGGGCGTGCCGGACCTGTGAGCAGGCCTGCCAGCAGCTTCTCGCCACGCTTGGCTAACCAGCTGCCACCGCGAACAAGAAAAGGAGTCGCAGGCATGGACCACGACGTACACCGCTCGGCGCCGGCGACCACACCGGCGGCCGGTGACGATGCCGGTCACGACGAGCACCACCACGACGCGGTTGCGCCAGCCGGCGCCGCAGCGAGCTGGGCGACCGCCGCGTCGGCGACGTTGCACTGCCTGACCGGCTGCGCTATCGGCGAGGTTCTTGGCATGGTCATCGGCACCGCCGTCGGGCTGCACAATGCCGCCACGGTCGGGCTCTCGATTGTGCTGGCCTTCGTATTCGGCTACGGCCTCACGATGCGCGGGGTGCTTCGCGCCGGCGTCGGCTTCCGTACTGCCCTGAAAGTCGCCCTGGCAGCGGACACCGTCTCCATTGCGCTGATGGAACTGCTGGACAACGCGTTCGTTTTGGCCGTGCCTGGGGCGATGAACGCAGGCCTGAGCAGTGTGTTGTTCTGGGCGTCCCTCGCGGGTTCGCTCGTCGTGGCGTTCCTGCTGACCACGCCGGTCAACCGGTGGATGATCAGCCGGGGCATGGGCCACGCCGTGGTACATCAGTACCACCACGCCCACTGAGGGCGCGGAAGCAGGCGGGCGCGGCGGCCGCAAACCAGCGCTCGGGTCGCGGCCGCCGCCTGCGGTTTACACCTTCTTCAGCAGGCCTTGCATCTCGGTGATCTCGGCCTGCTGATCAGTGATGATCTTCTCCGCCAGGGCCTTGGCGTCCGGGTTGCTGCCCTGGGCGGTCTCCAGCTTCGCCATGGTGATCGCGCCCTCGTGATGGCTGATCATCATGGTCAGGAACTGCTTGTCGAACGCGGCGCCCTTCGCGGCGGCCAACTTGTTCATGTCCGCGTCGGACATGGCGCCGGGCATCGGGCCGTGACCCATGTCGCCCATGTCCATGCCGCCGCCGCTCATGCTCGGCATCGGGGCCGGCTTGCCCCAGGCGGTCAGCCACTCGTTCATGGTGTCGATCTCGGGCTGCTGCGCCTGCTTGATCTTCGCGGCGAGGGCCTTGACCGCACTGCTGGCCGCGCGGGTGTCGGCCAGCGACGCCATCTCGATGGCCTGCCGATGGTGCGCGATCATCATTTGGGCGAACATCACGTCGGCGTCGTTGAACACCGCGCCCGCGCTGGCAGACGCGGCGGGCGTACTTGTGGCCATGCCCGAGCCGTGACCCATGCCGGAGCCCGACGAGGAGGATGAGTCGTTGCCGCCACAGGCCGAGAGGACCAGCGCGGCGATCACCGCAGCGCCGGCCAGCAGGGCACGGCGCAGCACACCAGGACGTGTCAACACAACAAAAGCCTTTCGGTATCGGTTGAATGTGCGCGACGAACTTCGGCGGCACGGCCTGCCGTTGAGGCAGGCCGTGCGCAGCACGGGGTTCTATATGCGCAGCACCGATATCGCGGTAACGGCTAAACCAGCTGGACGCGGCGGGCCGCGCGGTACCCGCGGCCTTGTCCTCGCCGAGCGGGCGGGCGCGCCGCCGGGCCGGCGGCGCGCCAGCAGCAGCGCGGCTAGCAGTACCAGCACCGCCAGGCCGGTGAGCACGGCCAGGCACACATTCCACTCGGCCATCCCGCCGCAGCCGGGGCAGCCGGCAGTCACGGTGATCGCGACGGCATCGCTCGAGATGTTCATCGCTGCGGCGGCCGCCATGACCGGCCCGGTCGGCTGGTGACCGGCGTGGTCGTCCATGTGCATCCCGGAGTGCCCGAGCGTGTGCATAGCCGCCAGGCCGAACAGCGTGCAGGCCAGCAGCAGCCACCGGGCTGCCCGCCCGGCGACCGCTGCCGGCTCGCCTGTCATGGCGACCACGGTACCGACCGGCCCGGCTGCCGCCGCGCTATGGGCGGCCTTCTCGCGGGATGGCGGTGCTGGTGAAGCGGCGCAGCCGCAGGCTGTTGGCGACGACGAACACCGAGGAGAACGCCATCGCGGCGCCGGCGATCATCGGGTTGAGCAGGCCAACGGCCGCCAGTGGCAGTGCGGCGACGTTGTACGCGAACGCCCAGAACAGGTTGGTCTTGATGATCCGTAGCGTGCGGCGGGACAGTCGGATGGCGTCGACCGCTGCGGTCAGGTCTCCGCGGACGAGGGTGAGGTCGGAGGCCTCGATGGCGACGTCGGTGCCGGTGCCCATCGCCAACCCGAGATCGGCCTGGGCGAGCGCAGCGGCGTCGTTGACGCCGTCGCCCACCATGGCGACTACCTTGCCGTCGTCCTGGAGCTGTTTGACGACGTCGAGTTTGTCGGCGGGCAGCACCTCGGCGATCACCTCATCGATGCCGACCTGCACGGCGACTGCCTGGGCCACCGTCGTGTTGTCGCCGGTGAGCAGGATCGGGGTCAGACCGAGCCGGCGTAGCTCGGTGATTGCGTGCCGGCTGGTCGGTTTGACGACGTCCGCGACCGCGAACAGCCCGCGGACGTGACCGTCCCAGCCCACGGCGACGGCGGTACGGCCTGCCGCGTGCGCGTTCTCGTGTGCCTGCTGGATGGCGGCGGGCAGGGTGAAGTTCTCGCGTTGCAGCAGCTGCAGGCGGCCGACGACGATCTCGCGGCCGTCCACCGAGCCGCGCACGCCGAGTCCTTCGACGTTGGCGAACCCGTCGACCGCCGGCAGCGTCCCGGCCGCCTCGGCGGCGCTGGCGACAGCCTGGGCGATCGGGTGCTCGGATGCTGCCTCGACCGCACCGCCAAGGCGCAACAACTCGGCGGGATCCTGCCCGTCGGCGGGCACGGTGTCGACCAGGGTCATGCGGCCGGTGGTGACCGTGCCGGTCTTGTCGAGCACCACCGTGTCGACCCGGCGGGTGGATTCCAGGACCTGCGGGCCCTTGATGAGAATGCCCAGTTGAGCGCCGCGGCCGGTGCCGACGAGCAACGCGGTCGGGGTGGCCAGCCCGAGGGCGCACGGGCAAGCGATGATCAGGACGGCCACGGCGGCGGTGAAAGCCGCGGTCCAGCCGGATCCGGTGCCCACCCACCAGCCCAGGGTGGCGACGGCCAGGGCGATCACGATGGGGACGAATACTGCGGAGATCCGGTCGGCGAGCCGCTGCACGGCCGCCTTGCCGGTCTGCGCCTGCTCCACCAGCTTGCCCATCTGCGCCAGCTGAGTGTCCGCGCCGATGCGAGTCGCCCGCACGATCAGCCGGCCGCCGGCGTTGACCGTGGCCCCGGCGACCTCGTCGCCGACGCCGACCTCGAACGGCACGGATTCGCCGGTGAGCATGCTGGTGTCGACCGCGGACGTACCGTCCTCGATGACCCCGTCGGTGGCGATCTTCTCGCCGGGACGCACGACGAACCGGTCACCAACGGCGAGCCCGCTCACGGGAATGCGTCGTTCGATGCCGTCGCGTACCACGGCGACGTCCTTGGCGCCCAGCTCCAGCAAGGCACGCAGCGCCGCGCCGGCCCGGCGCTTGGACCGGGCTTCGAAGTAGCGGCCGGCGAGGATGAATGTGGTGACGCCCGCGGCCGCCTCGAGGTAGATGGCGCCGGCGCCGTCGGTGCGGCCGATGTCGAGACTGAACGGGTGCGTCATGCCGGGCATGCCGGCGGAGCCGAAGAACAATGCCCACAGCGACCAGCCGAAGGCCGCGAGGGTGCCCATGGAGATGAGCGTGTCCATGGTCGCAGCGGCGTGCCGCAGGTTCGTCCACGCCGCCTTGTGGAACGGCAGCCCGCCGTAAACGACGACCGGCGCGGCCAGAGTCAGCGACAGCCACTGCCAGTAGGTGAACTGCCAGGCCGGCACCATCGCCAGCAACACGACCGGAACGCTGAGCACCAGCGAGGTCCACAGCCGGGCGCGCAGCTCACCCAACTCGTCGACCTGCTGCGCCGGATGGTCCTGCGTCGGCGGCACGGGCACAGCCGCGGTGTAGCCCGTGTTCTCGACCGTGGCGATCAGATCCTGCGCGGTCACGTCGCTGTGGTACGTGACGGTGGCCCTCTCCGTGGCGTAGTTGACGGTGGCGGTGACGCCCGGCATGCGGTTGAGTTTCTTCTCGATCCGTGCGGCGCAGAAGGCGCAGGTCATACCGCCGATCGACAGCTCGATCTGGTTGGGAGCCGTCGGCAACGATCGGGCGACGGGTGCCATGACTGCTCTCCTTACCCGTGGGTGTGCTCGCCGTGCCCGGATGACGGACTCGGCGACGGCTGCGTCGGCGACGGCGGGGTAGGTACCGATGCCGCCGGGCCGGCGGTGGCGGTGAACTCGGCGGTGTGAACGCGCCCGCCGTGCTGGAAGTCCAGATAGAGCCGGTACGAGCCCGCGGTGGGCACGTCGGCATGGAAGACGATCTCGGGACCGGGTCGGGTGCGGCCGTCGCCGGGTGTCCCGTCGGGGTGTACGTGCAGATACGCGAGGTCGCCGTCGCGCAGCGCCACCAGATGACCGTAGGCACCGAGGTACGGCTGCAGATCCGTGACCGGCGTCCCGTCCTTGCTGATCGACAGCGTCAGCTGTGACGACCCGCCGGCGAGCAGATCGCCGTGCAGGCCAACCCGGTAGCCGTCGACGTTGGCTGTCCGTGCTGCTGAGGGCAGCGGCACGGGCCGGTAGTCGCCGGGCGCCGGCATGTCCACGCCCAAGGTCAGCGATTGATCGCGTCCGGCGGGCTGGAAGTCGGCGAAGACCCGGTACTGGCCGGCGGCGGCGACGGCGAGCGGAACCGACCATGTCCCGTCGGCGGCCATGCTGGGGTGCAGGTGCTGGAACCCGGACAGGTCGCGGCGCACCACGATCAGGTGCAGATCCTTGTCGTGGCTGGTGGTGTAGTGGGTGACCGGCGCTCCGTCGGGCCCGGTGAGCCGGAATTGGAAGGGCTGCGCGTGGTCGCCGACGGTCAAGTCGGCGGTTATCGGGCTCAGCCGGTAGCCGTCCTGAGTGATCTGCAAGCCCGCCGGTGAGGCGGCGCCGGTGGTGGAACCTTCCGCGGTAGGGGTGCTGTGCTGGTTGTGGCTGTCGGCCGCAGTGGGTTTCGCGGCTGGCGGACTGCCGGTTGCGTGGCCGAGCCCGAGGGCGGCCGTGAACACGGCCGCCAGCGCGAGCGCGTAGCCACCCAGCTTCACGGGTGTACGCATGACTACCTCACGAGTTCGTAGCCGGCCTCGTCGACCGCCGCGGCCACCGCCGCGTCGTCGACGGGCTGCTCGCTGGTGACGGTGACGGCGCCGCCGGCCAAGTCGACCTGTACGTCAGCGACGCCGGAAATCTGGCTGATCTCCGAGGTTACGGAGCTGACGCAGTGCGAGCAGGTCATGCCGGTCACGGTGTAGGTCTTCGTCGTCGCCATGGCGATCTCCCTTCCCGGGGCACAGAAGCGGCTGTGCCGTCCGCTGCTGACTATACCTATACCCCCTAGGGGTACCTAGCATGGGGCCCGACTCATCCTGTGGCATGGGTCATGGTCAGTGATTCGTCAGAGACGTCGACCAGGGCCGGGACCGGGGTGATCGGCGGCCGGACGCCGTGGGCCACGCCCAGCCAGCGACACCAGCCGAGCAACGGCGCGGCCCGATAGGGGATCGAACCGTGTGATGGGTTCCGCGGCACTGTTCCCCTGATGCCCGCCTATACCGGTGGGGTAGTGACGTTTGGCCTGTGCAGGTCGGGTCGTCCTGCCGTACCGAGCCTGCCGTCCACGGCCGATCGTGGAATGGACTACCCGAGCAAGAGGGGGAAGTGATGAAACGCCAACCTTGGGCTTTGTATGCGATCGCCCTCGCGATTCTGGTGGTCGGCTTGGTCGCGTTCGGCGTACCGGCGCAGACGTTTCTGTTCGGTGCTGCCGTACTGGCCTGCCCGCTGATGATGCTGTTCATGCACGGCGGCCACGGATCTACACACCACGCTGGACACGGTGTGGGCGGCGACGGGCAGCGTGCCGATCACGCACGCCCGACGATGTCCGTTCCGGACGGCGGCAGGCCGCGCGATGAAGGCGGTCCGCGATGATGATTTGGGGCAGCGGCATGAGCGGCTGGGCGATGACCTTCATGGGTTTGGGCAACCTGTTGTTCTGGGGCTTGCTGATCGCCGGTGTCGTGCTGCTGGTGCGCCGACCCGATCGGCCCGAGCGCACCGGCCAACTGGCTGGTACCCCTCCGACGCCCCAACAGGTGCTGGCCGTCCGGTACGCCCGCGGCGACATCGACGACGAGGAGTACATGCGCCGGTTGAGGGTTCTCGACGACGGCCCGCCCTCGCCGGCGCCACGGTAAGGCGTGGCCGTGACAACCGCCCGCGACGGTCGATGACCGCCGCGGGCCGTATTCGTGGGTGCGACCCTCGTCGAGGCACAGGACTCGTGCCGGCGGTGTCGCCGATGAGGCCCTACGTCGTCGCCCGGACGGGTCCTGACGGACGCCCGACGCACCAGGAATCTCGGGCCCACTTCGCGGGTCCAATGACGAGGCAGTGGGGCTACTGTCGAGACGACGGCACGTGCCACAAGTGCAGATGGCTGTACTCGCGCGACGCCAGTGCAGCGAATCGAGTCCATGATGGCTACCATCCCGATCCCCGTGCCCAGTGTTACTCCAGAGGACGGGTCAGGCACCCCGTCACCCTCGGCCTCGGAGCCACGGCGGCACATCGGATGGGTCGTGTTCGGTTCGTTGACGACCGGCCTCGTCGCTGCGCTGCTCCTGGTCGCGGCCCCGTTCGTTCCGGCTGAGGAGGCTGCCGTCACCGGTGCCGTCCTGTGCGGGTTCGGGCTGGGATGGGCGATGTTGGCCGTGCTGTCGGCGCGGATGACCGACCAGCCTCAGGCTTGGGCCGCGGTTCCGGCCGCGTTCATGGGGCTCGGCGGTTTGCTCCTGCTGGTGTTCGGCTCGTCGGTGGACCCGGTGCTGAGCTGGGTATGGCCGCCCGCCTTATTGGCGCTCGTCGTGTGGATGGTGGTGCAGGCACGCCGGCACCTGCGGAGCCGGAGCCGAGGCTGGTTGCTCTACCCGGTGATCGGGATGCTGACTGTGGCCGCGGTGGGCGGCGGGTACGAGACGGTCAGCGCAGCCACCGATGCCCCGCCCGCCATGCCCGGCCAGTCGATCGACGTTGGTGGACACTCCCTCCACCTTCACTGCACCGGCTCGGGCAGCCCCACGGTCGTGCTGCAGCCCGGGGGTGGCGCGATGTCCTCGGACATGGGCTGGATCGCGCCCAGGGTCGCCGCCGACACTCGCGTCTGCGTCTACGACCGCCCGGGTCGCGGGGAGAGCGAAGCAGTCAGCACGCCCGAGGACGCCTCTCAGATCGCCGGCGAGCTCCATACCCTGCTGCGACGCGGGAACGTCCCGGGCCCGTACGTGCTGGCGGGCCATTCATTCGGTGGGCTGTACGTGCTCACCTACGCCGCCCGCTACCCGGATGAGGTCGCCGGGATGGTCCTCGTGGACACCACCGCACCGCGCGAGACACCGCCTGCCCCGGGGTCTGCCGACCCGAACCGCTACTACGCCATGGGACGGGTCGCCACCCTGGTTTCCACCTCGGCTCGCCTTGGCCTGACCCGCCTGTACGCGCCGACCGAGGCCGGTACTCTGCCGCCGCAGTCAGAGGCCGAAGCACGTGCCAACCTTGCCACCGGCAGTAACCTGCGCAGCTTCGTCGACGAGTTCGCCCAAGCCAACGCCTCCGCGGTCGAAGCAGGAGCATTCACCGACTTCGGCGCCAAGCCGTTGGTGGTGCTCACCGCCGGAACCGGAAGCGACGCCGACCTGATCGCCAGCCATGTCCGCCTCGCCACCATGTCGACCAATAGCGCGCACCGAGTCATCAACGGCGCCAGCCATCAAGAGCTCCTCGCAGACGAGAAGGACTCGACCGCGACCAGTCAGGCGATCCTCGACGTGGTCGCAGCGATCCGGAACGCGACGCCGCTGGCCCCGTAGTACAGGCCGGAGCGTTCGGCAGGTCCCGCGGACTATCCATCCGTACATCGGCAGGAGCGCGTTTTGATCAGGCCCCTCACCTCCGTGGCGCGCACCCACGGAGAGTGGTCTCGTGATCGACGCTGACCTCATCAGCGTTTCGGCCGTCGTCCACAAGTGGCGCTCGTTCTCACGAACATCCCGCGTGGAGCAGGGCGGCCGAGGTGGCGCCCAAACTGAGGGGCGGTCGTGTTGCCGGTCGGCGTGGTGACGTAGCCTGGCCGCGTGCGCCCTCAGCAGCCTGTCATCGCCGCGCGTCGGCGGTTGATGCCGTGGCTGCTGCTCGTGGTGGCGCTGGCCGCCCTGGGCATCTGGTCCGGCGGTCACTGCGCCGATCACCACACGGCGACGCACGCCGCTGCGGCGATCGCGCCTGACGACAACTTCGACCCGGTGGGTCAGGCCGTGACCGGCCGACACAACGTCGACCGGGTGCCGGACGGACACCGGTCATCGAGCTCGGCGGCAGGTGACTGTCACGTCGAGAGTTCACACTCGGTCGCCGCCAGCCCGACCGGCGTCTCGGCGCCTCCGGTGGTCCGCGCGCACGGGCGGATCAGCCCTCAGGCTCCGCCCCGTCCCACGCAGCCGGAGCCCGCCGGGCTCACGCTGAGCGCCATCGGCGTCAGCCGAACGTAGCAACGGCGTGGCATCACCGCGTTCTGCGGTGGGCCTTCGCACGTGTCGCCCGACCGCCCCGGCGGCCGGCGCCGACGCGCAGCCTCGCCCCCTGTTGTTGCTGCGTTCGAAAGACGACCTGCCATGAATACCGATGCTTGCCTGCCCGCAGGCGGTTGCACTCTCGTCTCTCTCATTGGGCTGCAGTCGTGACCGGGCACACTCTGCCCCCGCTGCGCTCGACCAACGAGTGGCCCGCGCCCGGCGGCGTGTGGTCCTACGACACCTGGGGACGGCATGGCCGTCCCGTGCTGCTGCTACCGGCGGTGCTGTTCGATCGGGTCAGCTGGTGGCCGGTCGCCGCCGATCTGCGACCGCACGCCACCGTGATCGCCGTAGACCTGCCCGGCCACGGCGGTTCCGACGCCCGCCTGCGCTACGACCCGTACGAGCTGGTCGACGACCTCGCCGCCCTGATCGCCGACGTGGGTGTCCCGCAAGCGCCGATCGTCGTGGGCCACGGCACGACCGCGGGACTGGCCGCCCTGTTCGCCAGTCAGTACGCCGTACACGCCGTTGTCACGGTCGACGCCGACACCGACATCCCGTCCGAGCACCACAGCTACGTGCACGGCATGTGCCTCGCCACCGTGCCCGCTCACTACCGTGACCTGGTCCACGCCGCCGACAACCCGGATCTTTTGCGCGCCTACAGTCAGTGCATCACCGTACGAACGGCGCCCCCACCGGCGGCCTTCAAGCACGCCCGCCTCGCCATCCACAGCCAGCCGCCGCCCAGCGCAGAGCCCGATGACGGTCGGCTCGCGGTCTACCACGTACCCGGCCGGTTCGCTCACCTGGCCGACACCGACCGCTTCGTCCGCGACCTCACCAGCCTGCTATGAACAGACGTCGCGATCATCCGGACACCAGCCTGGCTGCGTTCGGTCATGACCGACTGATGCAAGGCCGCAGGTGCGCGCCGCCTCGAGCTTTTACGACCAGCGGAATTCCATCGCGTCCTCGTGCTTGTCGGTGTCGCGCATGGCGTCGAGGGTCTTCATGCCGGCCGCCGAGATCTCGAAGTCGAGTTGTGCGTTCTGTTCGATGTGCGGTGTCGATCTCGGCGAGGTCTTCGCTGGTCAGCGACACGTCGGCGGCGCCGAGGTTCTCTTGCAGGCGTTCGAGGCGGCGGTTCCGGCGCCTCACCGCTGGGACTCTCCTTTCCGCAGCCGCCAGATGTATGGCGTGGCGGCTGCACATCAACGGCGACAGCCGAGGATCCTAGGATGTTTTAGGCGATGTGATCTTGAACCACCGTCAAACCTCCAACGACGCGCAGGATCTACGCTCAGCACGCCCACGAATGCAGTCCCATAAGGGCATTCAGGACCGAAGAGGTCAATGCGTGATTCCCAGTGTCAACGATGCGAGAGCCAAGACGAGGAAGGTGCCTGGAATCGCGATGTTGTGAAGGACGCCGGCTCGTAGGTGGACGACGACCGCGCCGACGAAGAAGACCACAAGTCCGGACGCCGCGGCAATCCCGATGACATCGATACCGAGCAGGCCGAGGAGGAGTCCGGCGGCACCAGCGGCTTTGAGCACGGCCAGCATCGGCAGGGCCGATGCCGGGACCCCCACTTCGGCCATGTTGGCGAGGACGAACCCGGCTCTCGCGAGGTCGGCGACGACGACCGCGAAATTGGCCAGAATCGTGGCGATGGTGACGGCGGCGTAGACCGTGAACATCTCGCGTCAACTCCTCGATATGCAGTAGGGCGAGGTGCCGGGGGCCCGCGATGAGGTCGACGTGGACGATGCGGCCGCCGGTGACGCGGAAGACCAGGGCGGCGGCCACTTCGACGGGCCGCGATTGCCGGTCGCCCGTCGTTCACGACCACGTCTGCTCGACTCGGCCGAGTCGTGTTCCGCCATCGTCGGGCGCCCAACCGCGGAGCCTGGTTCAGTTTCCTGCACCCCTGGCTTATTCAGGTGTAGGGGATGATCTGAGGGTATTTACCGCCAGAGGTTTGGGCGGGTGGCTCATTGGTGGCTTCGATGGTGACGTGGGCCAGTTGATGCTCGGACAGGAGCTCGGCGAGGTCGGTGTGGACGGCTTCGCGGACGCGCAGGGGATCGGCGCCTTCCGCGGCGCGCAGCCGTACCTGCAGGGTGTCCGGGGTGGACTGCACGAGCTGGAACAGCTCGACGCCGGTGGTGCGTTCCACTGTGGTCGCCAAGGCCAGCGGAACGATCGACACTCGTTCCGCTTTTTCGGTGGTAAAGGTCAGGGCCTCGGCGGAGCGGCCTTGCAGGCGTACGGCCATGAATGGGCTGCCGCAGGGGCAGGGATCGGGCCGGCGCAGGACGCTGTCGCCGAGGTCGTAGCGCAGGATCGGCTGCTCCCTCTTGTACAGGGTGCTGAGAAGCACCGTGTGGGACAGTTGCCCGGGGAGGGTCGGGGTGTAGTCGGCGTTCACCGGCTCGAAGACGATCCAGTCCTCGTGGATGTGCAGCCAGCCCTCTCGGCAGGCGAAGGACAGGGCGACGGCTTCGTTGCAGGCGTACAGGTTGAAGATCCTGGCGCCGCCGAAGGCGGTGGAGATCCGGCCGTACTCGGCCTCCGGCAGCCCTTCGCCGCCCAGCGAGATCAGGGTCGGGTCGATGTGCAGCCGACGGGCCTCTCGCTCGGCGGCGAGCAGAAGCCCGGTGGAGGCGTAGCACTCCAACAGCGCCGGTCGGAACTCGTTGAGCTGGGCGACGAGCTGAGGTAGGGGTGTCTGCACCGAGAACAGCCGGACCTTCTTCTCCCGCCGCGGGTGCGTCCGTTGCTGGGACATCTCGGCGGCCACCGCGGCGAAGTGCCCGCCAGTACCGACGATCTTGGCCGAGCGGCCGCCTTTGGTGAGCGCCTTGAGCAGGATGCGCGGGGTGATGCCGCCACCGCTCAGGACCGCGCGGACCGAAAGCGCCGCGGCCACCGCGAGCGTGTGCCGGTCGTGGAGGAAGATCGCGACATCTCCGCTGGTGCCGGAGGTCGTGGTGAGCAGATAGGTGTCGAGGAACGGGGCGCCCACGAGGCTGGGGTTGTCGGCGAACGCGCGGGCCTGCTCGAGCGTGACGCGCGGATCGCTCACCCAGTCGTCGAAATGGGCCATGAGCTGCCGTTTGTCGGTGATCGGCAGCAGGTGAGGCTCACTCACCTGGTCGGGCAGACCTTCGTAGAGTTCGCGGTAGAAGCGGGAATGTGTTCGCGCCTGGGTGACCGCTGCGGCCAGGCGCTGTCGCTGCCGGCGTTTGATGCCGGGACGCCCTTGCCGAACGGCCTTGCGGGCGTCGTTCCAGAGGCTCAGAAAGCTCATGGTCGTCCCTTTCGGGCTTTGGTTCGCTCCTCCCAGCGTCGCCAGAGGGGTTCGGACTCCTCGATGAGGAAGCGGTAGAGCTCGTAGGCGTTGCGCACACGGGCCGCCCGTGCGGACCTGGCCCCGAGGATCTCCACGCCTTCGCCGGCGAGGTCGGCGAAGGCTTTCAAACCGGCGAGCTGTTCGTGCCAGGAGTTGGCCCAGGCGTCCTCGGCCACGCGGTAGTAGGTGGAGCGGTCGCCGGGCCGCGTGACGGATCGGACCAGACCCGCTGTCGACAGCACCCGAAGCGTGCTGGTAAGCGATCCTCGGCTGGCCTGCACGGCCTCGGAGATCTGGGCAGGCGACTGCTCGGGTGGATCGCACACGGTGAGCCAAGCCAACGTCCGCGCCGTGATCGGCGGCCAGCCGCGACGCACGAAATGACTGGTGATGTCCGCGATCCACCCCTGAAGCCGTTCTTCATCCACCGTCACGATCGATATTTTAGTCGCGGCTAAAATTTGAGTCAAGCGTCGGTGGTCGTGGGCGGGCGCCGGAAGGCCACCGGAGCTGGGACAACCCATCCGACCTCGTGGCCCGCTGCCGACAGACCCTCCTGGCCGAGGTGCTGCAGGCTATGCCGCTGCCGCTTTCGAGCGGTACAGGGTCGGGCCGTGGCCGGTCAGCTGGTGAGGACGCGGCGGTGCAGGGCGGTCACCACCGAGCGGGCCGAGACGAACGCACCGTGCTGCCAGGCGACCTCATGGGACAGCCAGTCGCCGGCGAAGTAGACATGGCCGGCCGGCTGCAACAGCAGGTTGTACCCGGCGGTCCCCCACGGCGGGCTCGTCCACGCGCCCTCGAGGTACGGCTCCCGGTGCCACGCCTGTGAGTAGGCGGTCGCGAACTCCGTACGGTAGACATCGCCGTGGATCTTGACGCCCTGGGCGATAGCGCGCTCGGTACGCTCCGGCGGGGTCAGCGCGCCGTACGCCCGGGCGTTGGCGCCGGTGTTGTAGTAGCCGACGATGAGGCCGCGCGGCTGGTGGAAGCCGTAGGACGGGTACCAGATGTGCGCCAGGTCCAGGTCGGTCTCGGTGATGCCGCCGTAGATGCGCAGATCCGTCTCCCACCAGCGGCGGCGGTACTCCAAGCCGATCTTGCCCGAGGCGGTGACCGGGAAGCCGGCGAGCGCGGTCGTGACGTCGGCGCCGAGGTTGTGCGGGACGCGGGCCATGAGGTGCGGCGGCAGCGCCGCGATGCAGAAGTCCGCTTTCACCGTACGGGCGCGGCCGCCCTGCCGGTAGCCGACCTCGACGCCGTCGGGTCGATCGGTGACCGACGTGACCTCGGCCCCCAGGCGCACCCGCCCGGGCCCGATCGCCCGGGTCAGCGCGGCCGGGATCCGGTCCATGCCGCCGACCGGCTGGAACATGAGCATCGCTTGGTCGTAGCCGAACTCGAAGCTGAAGTACCGGCCCACGTTGCTGGCGAACACGTCCGCCAGGGACGGCGGCCCGTCCAGGGGTGCGCCGGCGTCGTTGCCCGCGCCCGGATAGCTCGCGAAGCCGCGCCGAGTGGTGCCGTGGTATGCCCAGCCGTCGGTGCGCCCGCCGATCGCGCCGAAGCTCTGCAGGAACGACAGCAGGCGCTCCTTGTCGTCGGTGGTGAGCCGGGCGTCGAGCGCGCCCTGGTCGGTCGCCTTGGCGAGCAACTCGGCGACGTAGCCGTACACGTCGGCTTTCGCCGTCCGGTACCGGACGGGCGCGATCCCGGCCGACTCGTTGTAGATGTACGCGTCGGCGTTCTGGTTGGTGAAGACCTCGACGGGCACACCGAGCTCGCGGCAGTAGTCGAGGGTGACCATCCACTGTGCGATACGGGCCGGGCCGGCGTTGAGGTAGATGCCCGGTGAGAACGCGGCCCGCTGGGTGTTGCCGTCGAGGTCGGTCGCGGTGGTGCCGCCCCGTACCGTGAAGTTGCGCCCGCCGGTGACCGGGCGCGCCTCCAGGATCGTGCAGTCATAGCCGGCCTTGCCCAGCTCGTACGCCGAGGCCAGGCCGGCGATGCCGCCGCCCAGGACGACCACCTTCCCGGCTCCGCGGCCGGTGAGGGTGAGGTCGGACCGGCGCGGCGCCTGGTACGCCGGAGCCGGTGCGGCCGAGGCCGGGGCGAGGCCGAGCGCCCCCATCGTGGCGAACAACGCGCCTGCGCCCCCGCTCACACCGACCGATTGAAGGAATCGACGCCTGGTCATATTGATCTCGGTCACCACGTCATCTTGTGATCAATGCATTACGGAACGCGACCCTTCGTGTTGCTCCGGTGTTTCAGTGGTTCGCTACCTCGAAGTGGACGACGAGTCGGAGGAATGACGATGAGCGAGTCGTCACAGCCGGCAGGCGTATACGACTCCTGGGTACGGCACGTCCTCGCAGTACGACACCGCCGCGGCGTGCTCGTCCGAGTCGAGGCGTACCCGCATGCCGGTCGCGCGCAGGTCGACCACGATCTCGGGCGACAGCTCCTGTAGAGCCGACCCCGGACGATGTCGTTCCGAGCGCAGCCGCGTCTGGACCGCGGCCACGATGCGGACCACACTCAGATGCATGACGAGCCAGCAAGAGCGTTCGTCGCCCGGACATGACGAGCGGCTCACACCGTGGTTGATCCACGATCTACCGAGGATCGCCTGGATCGTGGAGTACCGCCGCGCCGAGCTGACCAGGGAGGAGCGGCAGATCGTGCGCGACGCGATCACCCGCATGCAACGCGTCCTCGAGCATGACGCCATCTGACCGTGCTCGACCCCGACGTGACATGGCGGGTCCATACGGCCCGCGGACTGGTGGTCCGGAGCGGGTCCACGGATGTGGCGGCCCGGGTCCAGCGGGCCGGCCGAGCGCGTGGCACGGCGCGCCGGGTGCAGGTGAACGGAACACTCGGGGTTGCGTCATGGACTCCCGACGGCAGGCTGCGCTCGGTCATGGCGTGCACGGTGGTCGACGGTCGGATCGTCGAGATGGAGTCGGTGACCGACCCGGCCCCAACTCTCGTCGATCGACTTGCCCCGGCCTCAGGACTGAAGCGGATGAGCCAAGCCGCGGCTGTGCGGCCTGGCCGTTCCCCTACATGAGGCCGCGGAGCTTGTCCGGGTTGCCCTGCATGCGTACGCCGGTGATCCGCTCGCCGTCGAAGTCGAAGCAGATCGCCCCGGCTGGTTGACCGTCGACCAGGCCGAGGATGCCCGGTCCGCCGTTGATGTCGGTGATCACGAGGTGCGTGCCCTGTGTCGCCGGCTTGGCGAAGACCCCGAGCAGCCAGCGGGCGACGTTGCCGGCGCCTTCCAGCGGCCGGCGGGCCGCGGTCACCTTGCCGCCGCCGTCGGACCAGCAGATCACCTCGGGCGCCAGGAGTTCCATCATCGCGTTGAGGTCGCCCCCGGCACAGGCTTGGCGGAACCGGTCCACCGCTTCCCGGCGTACCCCTTGGTCGACGTCGAAGCGAGGCCGGCGGGCCGCGACATGCGCCCGCGCGCGGGCGGCGGTCTGCCGCACCGCGACCTCGGACTTGTCCAGAATGGTGGCGATCTCCGCGTGGTTGTAGCCGAAAACGTCGTGGAGCAGGAAGATCGCGCGTTCGGCCGGGGTGAGCGTCTCCAGGACGACGAGCATTGCCATCGAGATCGACTCGGCCATCTCGGCCTCCTGACCAGCGTCGGCCGAGGTGAGCACCGGCTCGGGCAGCCATGGCCCGACATAGGCCTCGCGGCGGGCGCGGGCCGAGGTGAGCTGGTTGAGCGAGAGGTTGGTGACGGTCTTGACCAGGTACGCCCGGGGGTTGGCGATCTGGTCGCCGTCGACGTCGCGGCACCGCAGCCAGGCCTCCTGCAGGATGTCCTCGGCATCGGCGACGCTGCCCGTCATCCGGTACGCGACGTCGAACAGCAGCCGCCGATGCTGAGCGAAGACCTGGGTATCGATCATGGAAACCAGGCTAGACGTGGGCGCGGGCCTGTGCGCGCAGCCCGTCCAGCACCGTCGGGTACGCGGGTTGCCACCCGAGCTCACGGCGGGCCTTCTCGCTCGAGACCCGCATGGAGACGCCCAGCATCAGGTGCATGTAAGACGCGAACCCCATCATCCATGTGGGCACGGTGAAGGGCTTGGGCGTGCCGAAGGTCTCGGCGATCGCCCGGATCATCTGCCCGAAGCCCAGGTGGTCGTCGACGACGTTGTACGCCTCACCGGGCCGGCCGCGATCGATGGCCGCGACGACGGCGGCGGCCGCGTCCGCCAGGTGCGTCCACGGCGAGAGGCGACCGTGGTCGTTGAACGCCGGCAGCTGGCGCTTCCGCAGCATGTGCACCAACGTGTCGGTGCCTCCCGGACCGTAGAAGAGGCCGAACCGCAGTGAGATCGCCTCCAGGCCCGACTCCTGGGCCAGGCGCTCCTTCTCCCGCATGCCCTCCAGGTGCCGGTTGACGTTCGGGTCGGTCACCGGCGCCGCGAACTCGTCGGCCTCGGTCAGGACGCGGTCACCGAAGTCACGGTAGCCGTAGCCGATGGCGATGTTCTCGCCGATGAAGCGCCGTACGCCCGCGAGCTCGGCCGCCTCGATCAGGTTCGCGGTACCGGCGACCCGCAGGTCGTCGGTGCCGAACATACCCTTGTGTGTCATCGGCGGCTTACGCAACGCGGTCGCGGAGTGCACCACGACGTCGGCCTTGATCCCCTCGAACGCCCGCAGCAGTCCGTCCCGGTCGAGCAGGTCGGCGCGGATCTCGTTGCCCTCGCCTCGGCCCACGCCCAGCACGGTGTGCCCGGCGCCGGTCAGTGCCTCCCGGATGTGCCGGCCGAAAACGCCACTGGCCCCGGCCACGATCACGGTCTGGTTCTTCATCTCCGTCATGGCCATGGAACAAGGCAGCCTCCCGTTACGTGACATCCCTGTATGTGACTCCGGTCACTTGCTGTCATCCCGCAGTGTCGGCTCGCCCATAAGTGAACGAGGAGGCCTCACGGAATTCGCACTCGTGCTCGGGTGATCGCCTCGGCGCGGATGTTGTCGTGGGCCAGATGACGAGGTGGGGTGAACCCGGGCGGCAGATGCAGTTTCTTGACGAGCCCGGTGTAGTCCATGGGGTGCTCCTGGGTTGGCGGGCGTGCTGGGTGGTCACCGGGTGACCTGGTAGCGGATGTGGGTGGCATCGGGGGTGTCGATGACGCGGACCACCTTGAGCTCGATCTCGAGCGGCAGCACGTCGAACAGCCGGTGACCGCCCCCGAGCAGCACCGGGACGAGGTGCACCTGGATTTGGTCGAGGACACCGGCCGCCAGTGCCTGCTGCCCGGTGTACCCGCCTTGGACGTAGACGTTCTTGTCGCCGGCTGCGGCCTTCGCCTGGGCCATGGCGGCCTCGATGCCGTCGGTCACGTACGTCACCTTGGGGTACCCGTAGCGGGCCGCGGGGCCGGGCGGGCGGTGGCTGGGCACGAAGATCGGGGCACCGTGCAGGTCGCCGCCCCAGTGGTCCATCAGCTCGGCGGTCCGCCGCCCGGTCAGCACCGCGCCGATGGCGTCCAGCTCGGCGACCAGGGCCTTGACCGCCGCGGCCTGCTTTCCGGCGTAATCGGTCCGTTCGAACCACTTGTGCAGTCGTTCACCGTCCTCGCCGCCCAGGTAGTCGTCGGGGGTGGAGACGTAGCCGTCCAGGGAAACCGACATGTAGAGGACGGAGGTGGAGGTGGAGGTGGAGGTGGACATGCGTGCTCCTTCGGGCGGTGGGTCGGTTGGTGGTTAGGGCTGGTCCCGCTTGACGCTTGGTTTCTATTCAACGGGTTGTCGCAGTTTGCGGCGTGCCCACAGGCGTCGGCCGGCGATGAGGATGAGGATGGGCGTGATGGCGATGGCTGCGGCCCGGGCGGTCAGGCCCCACGGCCAGGCAGTGCCATCGAGGGCCAGACCGCCGGTCGAGTACTGCATCGACTTGGCCACCCATCGGGCGGTGGCGACGTCGGTGGTGCGGGCGATGTCCTGCAGGGAGCCGTCGAAGGCGAAGGCTTCCCGGTCGGGTTGCAGAACGGTGGTGTCCAGCCCGGCCGGCAGCGGCATCGCGTTTACCTGCTCGGCGGTGTGACCCGGGACCAGTAGCCGGTCCAAGTGCCGTTCGGGGGCGGTGACGCTGCCGTGCGGGACGAGGGCGAGTCCGTGCGCGGTCCGGATTGGATGCCCGTCCATGGTGACCGTGGTGCTGTGGTCCAGGTAGGAGAGCTTAGTGTAGGGACGCAGGGCCGCGGAGACGGACACCATCAGCGGTGGCCGCCGGCGTGCACCTTGCGGAGCCAGTCCAGCACGGGCTTCATTCGCGCCCGGTCACCCTTGAGCTGCGGGACGATCACCACGTCAGGTCCGCCCGTGACCAGAGTGGCCAGCTGCTCGAACGTGGTGTGGGGAACGACGTCGACGCCGCCAGCCAGTGGCGCCGGGCCGGGCGTGGTGGCGGCGAGCAGCACGTTGAACCGGCCGGTGGCTGCCAGCACCTCAAAGGGCGGGAGGGAGTCGGCGATGTTGGTGCCCTGCGGGCCGAGCACGATCACCGCGGTCGGCTTGGCCGGGTCGATGGTCACGGCCGCCCTGGCATCTCCACGCGGGGGCCGGCGCCCCATACACCTGCTCTGCCGCGACGGGCAGCGTCAGCGCAGCGAATGCTGCGGTGACCAGGATGGACGTCAGAACCAGCAGCAGCATCGAGCCGAACCGCCGCGGCAGCAGGGAGCGGGGGAAGCGCAGGAGCAGCAGCTGGCTCACCGGCACATCAGGCTGGTAGTCCCCCACGTACGGACGGGAGGAACACCACGGTGATCACAGCCGATTTCTGCGAACCCGACGAGGTGCTGAACAACCGCGATCTGCGTGCTCTGATCGACTTCGACCGGCCGGTCGGGCTGCTGATGGTCGCCGTACTCCACCACCTCGACGCCCCGCAACGCATGCTTTCCGGCGACGCCCGCAATGCGGCAAATGAGTAGACCATCCGAGTGAGAAAGAACCTCGACCCGATGCAATGCCTGCAAGTTGTCTATACCTATTTCGCTACGCGCGCAGAGCGAGATCCGACCGCCTGCGACGGCCCGACTCGGGTTGATGTGGTCGTCGCCATGCGGTGATCGCCACTGTCACTGATTTTGGTCGCGAACGGTGGTTTTCCGGGGATAAACCGAGTGCACGTCCGCAGCGATCAAGCCGGACCCGTCCCCATCCCACCCCAGCGCAAGGACCTCGCACTACCCTGAGGTTGCCACCGTGACGACGGTTTTGCACCGTTGCCTCCGGGAGCTGGAGCAACGGTCACCGGGAATCACCCAGCACGGCCACGCCACCGAATTCGTCGACCTCCGAGCTGGTCTCGTCGACTGCGCCCGGCCGCCACCGCGAGCAGGACACCACGCCGGGCTCGAGTACCGTCCAGCCGGCGAAGAAACGGGCAATCTCGTCCGGTGATCGTAGTGTGATCTTCGGCTTGCCGAACTGGTTCCAGTGGCGTACACCTTCATCGCTGGCCTCGCCGTAGACCGCGTTCGTGGCGTGGTTGATCACCAGGTAGCTGCCCGGCGCCAGGGCGCCTTTCAACCGATCGACCATCACGTACGCCTCACCGGTGTCGGCGACATGATGTAGCACGCCCATCAGCATCAGCGCGACCGGCTGACTGAAGTCCAGCGTGCGGGCCGCCTCGCGCAGAATCGTCTCCGGATCCTCCAGGTCGGCCTGAATATAGTCGGTTATGCCCTCCGGGGCGCTGGTCAGCAGCGCGCGGGCGTGAACCAGAACCAGCGGGTCGTTGTCGACGTAGGCGATCCGCGATGACGGGGCCACCCGTTGAGCGACCTCGTGCGTGTTGTCGGCGGACGGCAGGCCGGTTCCGATATCAAGGAACTGCCGAATCCCCCGCTCTCCCGCGAGATGAGTGACGGCCCGGCCAAGGAAGGCCCGGTCGGCACGGGCCTGCTCGACGATGCTGGGAAGCATCTGCATAACCTGCTCGCCGACCTGCCGGTCCACGGCAAAGTTGTCCTTGCCGCCAAGCCAGTAGTTCCAGACCCGCGCCGAATGCGGCGCGGTGGTGTCCAGCTCGGCGAGAAGTTCTTCCCTAGACCGCGAATGCTGCGTCATGGCGCGACTTTAGTCCATTTCGGACCGGCCTTGCAGCCCGCAAGCGGGGCGTCAGCGCCTCAGTACGCGGGACTCGTCGCGCTGGCCTCAGCTTCGCCTGGCATGAGAGCACGTGACGTACGGCGCTTTGGGATTGATTGGATCTTGCAAATCAGTCGTCGAGTAGTAACGATCATCATGTGTCAACGCCGGTCGTTTTCTGGGATTTCGACGGCACCTTGGCCCAGCGCTCTGGAACGTGGAGTGCTTGTCTGCTTGAGTGCCTGATCGAAACGGGTGGTCAAAGGCTGGATATTGGGCGTGATGACATACTGCCCTTCCTCCGGCCAGGACTTCCCTGGCACCAGCATGACCGGGGTCACGAACATCTGACCGACGCAGACGCGTGGTGGGCCGAGCTGCAGGTCGTCTTTATAAGAGCCCTCTGCGGCGCGGGCGTGGCTTCGGTGCGGGCTCGGCAAGCTTCTCGGCTGTTTCGGCACCGCTACATCTCTGCCGAGAAGTGGGCGGTTTTCCCTGAAGCTCAGGCAGCCCTGCGGACGGTGGCTGATGCGGGCTGGCGCAACGCCATGTTGAGCAATCATGTGCCTGAGTTGGACCGACTCGTGAATCAGCTCGACCTCGGTGAGCATGTCCACGCGATCTTCACGTCGGCCGTGGTTGGTTGGGAGAAGCCGAACCCAAGAATCTTTCAGCACGCTATGCAAGCGATGGCCCGGCCGGCACGCATGTGGATGGTTGGCGGCAATCCTGTCGCCGACATACGGGGTGCCGAGGCCGTAGGCATCCCAGCCTTTCTGGTCCGCACGGAATCGGCGGCTGGTACGACCGTTGGACTTCAGCGGGTGGTGGCGAAGGTTCTTGCTGAATTTAGCTAAGCCGGTGTCGGAACTGGTATGCACTCGCATCGGGCCTGACCGCGTGCCGAGCTCACGGTGCAGTTGGCCCGGACCGGGGACAAACCGGTCGGTGTGCTGGCGAAGGATCTCGGGATCAGCGAGTCCTGCCTGCGGAACTGGCTGGCCCAGGCCGATACCGACGACGCCGGTGGCGGTCCGGGCCGGCTGATCAGCGCCGAGAAGAAGGAGCTGGCCGAGCTGCGCCGCCGTAACCGCCAGCTCGAGGTGGAGAACGAGATCCTCAAACGGGCGGCCGCGTATTTCGCCCGGAAGAACGTCCTCCCAAAGTAGCGTTCCGGCTGGTCTCAGAACTTGCTGAGGACGGCATCGACGTTACGTCTCCTGCCGGGTATTAGGCGTGTCCAGGTCCGGATACTACGAATGGCGGGACCAGCCTGTATCGGCGCGGGATCAGGAAAACGAACTGCTGCTGCGGCTGATCGAGAAAATTCATGCCGACCCGAAGATGAAATCGTACGGATCCCCGCGGGTGCACGCCGAACTGACCCTCGGCATGGGTCTGCAGGTAAATGAGAAACGCGTGGCCCGGCTGATGCGCGAGGCCGGCATCCAGGGCCTGTACTACCGGCGCCGGTCCTGGACCACCGTCCGGGACCCGGACGCGGAACCGTGCGCGGACCTGGTCAACCGCCAGTTCGACGTCGACGCGCCGAACCTGTTGTGGCTGACCGACATCACCGAACACCCCACCGAGGAGGGCAAGCTGTACTGCGCCGCGGTCATGGACGCCTACAGCCGGCGGATCATCGGCTACAGCATGGCCGACCATCTCCGCACCGAACTGGTCCTGGACGCGTTGTCGATGGCCGTCACCCGCCGCCCGCCGACCCGGCAGGAGACTGTTCTGCATTCCGACCACGGCAATACACGTCCTGGGATTTCGGGCAGCGGCTCCGCAAATCGGGTCTGCTCGGATCCATGGGCATGGTCGGTGACTGCTACGACAACGCCATGATGGAAACGCGCTGATGCACCAGGGATCGGGCGCCATGATCGAGTCGCTCGGAAGTCCGGCGGTCGGTCGACTTGGTGAGGCTACCGACCGAACCCTGAACGGGAACGGGACGGTCGGGGACTTGCGGCGGGTGTAGACCCGACGCCACCAAGCACACTCCCCGCTGGTCACCGAGTCTGAGCCGCACCCACAGGGATCAGGTCGTCGAGGACGTCGACGACGAACTGGGACGCGGGGCATGGCTTCGAACTCGTCTCGTGAGTCGTCGTTCAGCACCGTGTGCGTATCAGGTGACGGATGCTCAGCGATGGCTGGGCTCGCCGGTCAGTCGATGCCTTCGATGATGCGGAAGTCGCGTTCGACGCCGTCGGGGAAGGCCACCAGCGCCTTCTGGTATGCCTCGCTCTCGTATGCCGCGGCGGCCTGTTCAAAGCTGTCGAACTCGATCAGAACCACCTTTTGCGTGATTCCGGCCTCGTGGGCGACGACTCGACCGCCACGGGACAGGACGCGCCCGTCCCCAGCCTGGACAGCCAGACGGGCCAGCTTGTTGTAGGCAGTCAGTCCCTGAGGGTCGGAAATGGCGGGGTAGACACTGACCCAGTAGCCCTTAGCCATGGAAACCTCCTGTGTTCGGCCGGACACGGCCGACTTCGACTTGACACTCAGATCGATCCCGGCATGCGCAGGTTAGGGCTTGATGTGCGGTCGAGGGAAAGACCGGTACGGGATAGACTCAGAACGGATCGTTATCAATCGGCAGGGAGGGCACGTGGCGCCGGATACGGTGAGCCTGCGGTACTTCCTGGTGCTGGCGCAGGAGTTGAACTTCACCCGCGCGGCCGCACGGATCGGTATCGCACAGCCCGCACTCAGCGCCCGGATGCGCCGATTGGAGGCGGAACTCGGTACGGCCCTGCTGGTCCGCAACACGCGTAGCGTCGTATTGACCACGGCCGGTGCGGCTTTGGCGGAGTCCGCGCCGCCCGCGCTGGCGGCGCTGGACCGGGCATGGGACACCGCCCGGAGTGCGGCGGCCGGTGAACTGGGCACGCTGCGCATCGGATACAGCCTCAGCACCGGGGCCGAGACGGCACCAGCCCTGGTGGACAGGCTGATTCGCGGCAACAGCGGACTCGAGGTCGGCGCGGTCCCGATGGCGACACCGGAGATCTGCCCCGCGGTCGCCGACGGCCGCATCGATGCCGGGATCACGCGCGGTGAACAGCCGGGCCGTGGCGTGCGCCGGTTCCTGCTGCGGCGTGCGCGCATCGGGGTCCAGCTGGCGCAGCACCATCCGCTGGCCGAACAATCGGAGATCGAGATCGCCGACGCGGCCGCGTATCCGCTGCGACTCCCGGACCGTGCGGCCAACCCCGTGATTCACGATCAGCTGTCCGCACTGTTCCGAGACACCCGACCACACCCCCGATTCCACACGCCTGCAGTCTCTTTCGACATGTCTCAGCGCGACCTGCACGACGGGGTCACCCTCGCCCCGGCCGGAGAAGCCGCGGCCACGGCACAACCGGCCGGTCTCACCTGGCGACCACTGCGAGGCGCGCCCAGCCTGACGATCCACCTGGTCCTCCCACGCGAGCAGTCGCCACTACACCGCCGCATCCGTGCCGTCGCCAAAACCCTGGCGCACGAGCTGCACTGGCTGCCGGACTGACGCGCAAGAGGTCAAGCGATACGGACGCCTGCGGTGGCGAGGCCGAAGACCTTGCGCCCGGCGGACTTCGCGGATGCGGCTCCCCCGAGCACGCCCTCCGGATCCGCACGATCGCGGAAATCCGCAACTCATTGACGTACGTCCATGCCTGTTCTACGTTCGCCTGAGTCGGGCGGGCCCTTCGCATCACCGCTCGCCGTCGATGCCGACGCGTGCCGGGGTCCGTCCTGGACCCGGAAGGGGTGCGATGTCATGGCGAGTCGGCGACAGTCGATCCTGGCGCTGGTAGCCGGTCTCGGCGGCACGGTGGTCCTCACCGCTCTGGCGACGTCATCGGTCGGCGCGCCCGCGATTGCCTCGCCCGGCGGGTGCGACGCGACCGCGCGCATCGAGACGCAGTGGGGCAGCGGGGCGACCGGCGGTCAGATCGCCGCGGTCACGGTCACCAACACCTCCCCGGCCACAACCACGAAGTGGACCGTGGCCTGGGCACTCGCCTCCGGGCAACGGGTGGTCTCCGGCTGGAATGCCACCGTGACCACCTCGGGCGGCACGGCAACCGCGGTCAACGCCCCGTACAACGGCGTGCTCGCGCCGGGCGCGTCGGCCACGTTCGGGATGCAGCTCTCCGGCACCTGGCCGGCGCCCGCGATGAGTTGTGACAACGGCGCCTCGCCGCCGCCGTCCTCGACGTCGCCGGGCGGTCCGGATGTCACCGTCGACGAGTCCAGCAGCCAGGGCGCCGTCACCCTGGTCGTCGGGCAGACGCTGGGCGTGTCTCTCGGCGCCGAGTACCTGCCGCCGACGGCTGGCGGCACCGCCCTCACACAACTTTCCGCAAGCGGCGGTTATCCAACCGGGCAACCCCTCACCGCGCTCTACCGCGCGACGGCGCCCGGAACCACCGACGTGACCACCCGGTCGGACTACGCCTGCCTGCACGCCACGCCGCCGTGCGCCGTACCGATCAGGCTCTGGACCGTGCACGTCACCGTCGTCGCCGCCACCGGCCGTACCGTCACCGTTTCCACTGCCGACAACCAGAGCACGGTACGCCTCCGCGTCGGCGACACCCTGGTGGTGAGTCTGGCCGACAACTACGTGCCGGCGAAGCTTTCCGTCGCGGGCATACTCGTGCAGCGCGACACCACCGGCGGCTATCCGACCGGCCAGCCCCTCGTGGCCCGCTTCGTCGCCGCCGCGCCCGGGACGGTCGGCGTGTCCACGGTGACCGACGCCGCATGCAACCACGAGCCCACGCCGTGCCCGTCTCCCCAGATCCGGTGGTCGATCACCGTCACCGTCACCGCCTGACCACGATCCCGCCACCGGGTCACGGCCGGCCGTGACCCGGCACCGCAACCGGGAGCGGAGGAGCCGCGCCTTTCGGCGTCGAGGCAGATGCCGTCGGGTCGGAGGCCCTTCGGCGAATACCCGCCGGTGGGCCAGTCCGCCGTCCGGGTCGATGTCGAACGCGGTGGATCTGTCCGGGTCAGTGGTGTGCACCGGTTCGGCCGAGGGTTGTCTGCGGCGTTGCTCCTGGACGGGTCCACTGGGGCACCGGGCGGCTCGTCGGACCCCACGTGGCCGTGCCGTTCGCGTCCGCACGCCAATACCAGCATGGCTCCCCGCCCTTGGGCCACCCCTGCGGGCTGACCTGCCAAGCCTCGCCTCGCCCGTACGGCGTCATGTCGAGCAGGGCGAACGACCCGCTGGCCGGCTCGGTGCCCCGGCCGGTCGTGCGGTAGGTGAGGAACACCCGCTCGCCGTCGCGCAGGAAGCAACTGAAATAGCCCATGTCGCCGCCGACCGGCTCCGGCGCGTCGCGCACCGAATACCACGGCTGGGTGTAGCCCATGAACTCGACGAACGAGGCCACCTCATCCCACCGGCCAGGGGTGAGCACGGCGAATGAAACCCCGCGCGCGTTGAGGTAGGTCGCGTCCCGCAGATGCCAGGCCGACACCGTGCAGCCCTCGCACTGCCCCTGGTGCGGCGCGCCGTCGTACCACATGTGCTGGTAGACCAGCAGTTCATCGCGGCCCTGGAACAGCTCCCGGAACGGCACCGGGCCGTCCGGGCCGACGACCTCGACGCCACCGTCGATCTCCACCATGGGCAGCCGGCGACGCGCCGCGGCGATCGCATCGCCCTCGCGGGTGTGCGCCTTCTCCCGGATCAGCAACTCGTCCCGGGCTGCCTGCCAGGTGTCCAGGTCGACGATCGGCGGCCGCCCGGAAAGCTCGTTCGTGGTCATGACTGACTCCCTTCTGTCCTCGATATGTCGAAGCTGCCGTCCCAGATTCGACATCATGACGGGAAGAAAACCGACGCCCTCGCTGACGTGCGAAGGTCACCCACGAACAGGCCGGACTGCCGTCGTTCGGCGACACCCCGACCGCCTCCAGCGCCCAGGCGGGCACCCCGGCCGGGGACGCACTCCGCAGGCTGGCCGGCTGGGCCGCCACCGCACCGACCACCGAGGAGCATCCATCGTGACCTGGGCACCCGCCACCATCCGCGAGTTGGCCGACGCGAACGAGATCGACGTCGTCGTCCCGGCACCGGGCCGGCCCGACGTGCGTACGCCGATCTGGATCGTCGCCGTCGACGGCAACCTCTATGTGCGTTCCTGGAAGGGCGAGGACGGCCTCTGGTACCGCCGCGCCCGCCGGTACGGCACCGGGAGCATCATCGCCGGCGGCCACGAACACCAGGTCCGGTTCACCGCCGCCGACGAGCCCGGCATCGACGCGGCCTACCAGGCCAAGTACGGCCGCTCCTCCTACACCGAGGCGATGATCCGGCCACCGGCCACCGGCACCACCCTGCGCCTCGATCCGGCTTGAGCCGTCCTACCGGGCGTCGCCGTAGGCGGGCAACTTGCTCAACCGTCCGCACCGCGGGGTCAGCGCACTGTCTCGATGTCGATGACGAGCACCCGCTCCCACGCCTGGTTGACCGTCGCGGTGCCGGCGGGGATCTGCCGCGTGGACCGGGCCAGAACGAGCAGGCCCGCCATGGACAGCGCGGCTCCGGTGATCATCAGCAGAGCCATCGGTACGGCGGTGTGCTCGCCACCGAGCCCCGCGATCGTCCCGGCGGCCGGCCATTGCACGAAGCCGAGCATCGCCGAGCCGGTGCCGGCCGTGGTATTCCTACCCCGACCGGCGCCGAAATCCCGTCCCGTGCGGCTAACGGCTCGCCCCGACCGGCTCCGGCATCGCCGGTGGTTCGTCCGGCACGGCATCGCGCAGCCGCTCGCCCTCCACGTCGACATTGGGCAGCAGTCGGTCCAGCCAGCGGGGGAGCGCCCACGCGCGCCGGCCCAGCAGCGCCATCACCGCCGGCACGATCGTCATCCGCACCAGGAACGCGTCGAGCAGGATCGCCGCGGCCAGCGCGAAACCGATCGACTTGATCAACGGATCGGGGGTCAGGACGAACCCGGCGAAGACACTGATCATGATGATCGCCGCGGCAGTCACCACGCGGGCGCCGTGCGCGTAGCCGACGATCACCGCCCGGACCGGCGGCGCGCCGTGCACGTGCTCCTCACGCATCCGGCTGACCAGGAAGACCTCGTAGTCCATCGCCAGGCCGAACACGATGCCGATCAGGATCACCGGTAGCAGGCTGACGATCGGGCCGGTCTGGTCGACCCCGAACAGGCCGCCCAGCCAGCCCCATTGGAAGACCGCCACCACCGCACCGAACGTCGCCACCACCGACAACAGGAACCCGGTGATCGCCTTCAGCGGCACCAGCACCGATCGGAACAGCACGGTGAGCAGCAGAAATGCCAAAACAACGATCACTGAGACGTACGGCAGCAGCGCACCGCCCATCTTCGCGGCGATGTCGATGGTGACCGCCGTCGTGCCGGTCACCGACAGGTCGGCGCCGGTGCGCGCGCGCAGGCCCGCGTCGGCGTCGCGGATCGCGTGCACCAGGTCGGTGGTCTCGGCGCTGTCCGGCGCGGTGGCCGGCACGACCTGCAGCATCGCGGTGTCGCCGGCCTGGTTGAAGGTGGGCGGGCTGACCGACACCACACCGGGCAATGCGGCGATCGCGCCGGCCGCCGCGGCCGCCGCCGCCCGGGGGTCCGAGCTGCCGGCCGCGTCCACGACGACCAGCAGCGGCCCGTTGTACCCGGCGCCGAATCCGGCGGTCACCAGGTCGTACGCCTTGCGCTCGGTGGTGTCCGGCGCGGCCATGTTGTCGCCGGGCAGCCCCAGCCGCAGATCGAGCGCCGGCACGGCGATCACCCCCAGCGCGGCGACCACGGTCACCACGGTCAGCAACGGACGCCGGGTGATCATCCGGGCCCACCGCAGGCTCAGTGCCGGCCGCCCGCCGTCCGCCTCGATGTCGCGGGTCTGCCCGCCGCGTCCGGTGATCCGCCGGCCGGCGAACCCGACCAGCGCGGGCAGCAGGGTCAGCGCGATGAGCACAGCCACCGCGACCGCGCCGGCCGCGGCCAGGCCCATCTCGGTGAGCACCGGGATGTTCACCACCGACAACGCGGTCAGAGCGACGAGGACGGTGAGTCCGGCGAAGGTGACCGCCGACCCGGCGGTGCCGACCGCGCGCCCGGCCGCCTCCGCGCCGGACCGGCCCACGGCCAACTCGTGCCGGTAACGGGACACGATGAACAGCGCGTAGTCGATGCTGACCGCGATGCCCAGCATCAGCGCAAGGGTCGACGTGCTGCTGCTCAGGTCGAAGAAACCGGACGCCACCTGGATGCCGGCCATCGTGGCGGCCACCCCGAGGAAGGCGGTGAGCAGCGGCATCCCGGCCGCGACGAGCGAGCCGAAGGTGACGGTCAGGACGACGGCGGCGACGCCGAAGCCGATGACCTCGCTGAGACCCTGCTCCGGCTCCCGCTGCAGGGCATCGCCGCCGGCCTCCACGGTCACCCCGGCGTCGCGGCCGGTCTGCGCGGCCGCCAGCAGCGCCTCCCGGTCGGCCTCGGTCACCTCGGCGGCCGGCACCCGGAACGCCACGCGGGCGTACCCGATGGTGCTCTCGCCGTTGATCGCGCCGCGCAGCGGATCGCTCACCTCGGCCACCTGCGGCCCGGTACGCAGGGCCGCGACCGTACGGTCGACCGCGGCCCGGTTCGCCGGATCGGTGAGCTTCTCGCCGGACGGCGCGGCGAACACCACCCGGGCCTCCGCGCCACCCGCCGGTGACTCGCCGAAGCGCTCACTCAGCAGGTCCTGGGCCTGCTGAGCCTCGGTGCCGGGAATGGCGAAATCGTCGGAGGTCGGCCCGGACAGCGTGGCGGCGCCCACGCCCAACGACCCGAGGATCGCGAGCCAGATCGCGAGGACCAGCTTGCGCCGGCGATAACTGAGCCGGCCGAGCCGGTACAGGAAGGTAGCCATCGGATCTCCCGAGCAGCCGGTGACAGGGACTGCTCAACCGTCGCGAAACGCGCGCCGCAAGTCGTCGTCCAGGCAGACACAGACGCGTACGACGGTGGCGGTAGCCGCGGTTGCGCCGGTACCACAACGAGACGACGCCACCGGTCGGGGCTCCCGGGTAGCAGCGCGGCTCGGTGGCCTTCATGGTCGCGTCGAAACCGGGGCGTCGGCCATCGCCCGGACGGCGGTGCGGGCGTACGCTGCGGAAATCCGGGACGGCTGCCCGTGGGTTTGGCCGAGAATGAGGACCCGCCCGGCGCGGTAGCGGACGAGGCGGCATGCCGGTGCGGTGAGGTGCCTGGCGAGCCATCGGGTGGTGCGCAGGCTGATCCCGTTGTACAGCGGGGTTCTGCCGTGCTACAGGCCGGCCGGGGAGAGCAGGGTCAGCGACCGGACTGGGCGGACGGCGGCGAGTTCGAGGGCGACCCATCCGCCCAGCGAGTTGCCGGCCACGTGCGGTGTCGCCACGCCCTGGGAGTCGAGGAAGGTGGCCATGGCGGCCGCGATGGCGTCCGGCCGTGGTTCGACGTCCGAGGGCAGCGGCGGGGATTCGCCGTGGCCGGGCAGGTCCACGGCGAACACGTCGAATCGCTCGGCGAGTCGGTCGAGGACGGGGTCCCACGCCTGGCGAGCGGACCCGATGCCGTGCTGCAGGATCAGCGGCGCCCCGGCGCCGCGGCGGGTGAATGCGAGCGTCATGTCTGCAGGACGACCGGGCCCGCCGCATTGTGACGCGCGGGTCCAGATCCGCTGGGCCGCCTTGGCATCTCGGCCCGGCCACGTCGCGGATCTGGCGGGCCTTGCTCGATGACGTCGGTGTGTTCGTCGCCACCCTTGTCTTTGGAGCGGCTCAGCCACAGCGCAGGCGAGCCAGGCGGGGGCTCGCGCACTATCGGCGGCATGACAGTAAGGCCGCCGAATGGAACGCCACATCAAGCTCCGGCGGAATCCGGCTGTGGTATGAAGTGCGCCATGCCGATCGAGTTTGTCGCGCACCTGGCCGGTGTCGATGATGAATACTGCCTGGTCGCCGGTGTCTCGGAGCGCGACGACGGCACCGGACGTACGCTGCTGTTCCAGGCGGGCCATGAACCTCCGGACGAGCAGGATGCGGAACTTGGTATGGACACCCACTGCGTGGTTACCGAGAACCAGGCCACCGCGTACGGGTGCGTACGTGAACTCACTATCGACGGCGATCGTATGCAGGTGATTATCGCCTCGGATGCGCTTGCCGACCTTGGCCTGGACGATGCCGAGATTCGGGTTCAGTTAGCGGTGGATGCACAGTCCGTTGAGATTCTCCGGGAGTATCTGGGGCGCATCCTGACCTATGGCCGGCCCGACGCGCAGCCGGCGGTATTGCGGTTGTAACGCCTGCCTGGCACTGACGCACGCCCCAAACACCAGTTGGGTCGACAGGCGGACGAGCGGAGACAGGCACCCCGTGACTCTGGGTAGCGCGCGCTTCGCGCCAGATCCGGGCGTGGCGTGTGCGGTGCGACCTAGCCTGTCTGCATGCGACGCTTCCACGATGAGGACCTCACCGGCGCAGAATTCCGCGAATGCGACCTGAGTAGAGCGCGGATGGTCGGCGTGGTCATGCAGGACGCCGAGATCGACGGCCTGGTCACCAATCTTGTGGTCAACGGGGTCGAGGTGATGTCGTACGTCGAGGCGGAGCTCGACCGTCGTCACCCGGTACGGCTGCTGATCCGCTCAGATCAGCCGGACGACCTGCGTGAGGCCTGGCGGCAACTGCGGGACGATTGGGCGACGACTACCCAGCGAGTTCGGTCCATGCCCGAGAGCAGCGAACATCAAGGCGTCGACGGCGAGTGGTCGATGGTCGAAACCCTGCGCCACCTTGTCTTCGTGCACGACTCTTGGTTCCGACGCTGCGTGCTCGGGCTCACCGAGCCGTTCACGGCCATGGGACTGGGTCCACCGTTCGTCATGGACCAGGAGGACGGGCTCGACCCGTCCGCCCAACCGAGCCTCGACGAGGTGCTCGCCGTACGAGTCCGGCAGGCTTCAGAGATCGAGACATGGCTGGCCGAGGTCACGCCTGATCAGCTCGCGAAGACGGCGCCGGTCCCGGACGACGGCAGATGGCCCCCCTACGCCAAGGGGCGGACAGTGCGGCAATGCCTCGGCACTGTGCTCAACGAGGAATGGGCTCACCACCGGTTCTGCAAGCGTGACCTGGACAAACTGTCGCATCAGGCTTCTTAACAGGGTTCATGAGCGAACTCTGAGCCTGTGCTGCCGTACTTCGTGACAGTCGCGGTCATGTGGATACCCTCGGGTTCTGCGCATCGATCTGGACACCACTGAACTCGTGACGGGTAGGTCACGACTGGCGGCGATTTCGATCGAACCGCGGAGCACCTGCCGCCGTGATCACCTAGCACTGGCACCGTGAGTCATAGTCGTCACCGAGAATCGCGAGTGTCCGAACGCGCGGATCTCGGCATTATGCAGGCGGTTCTCCGGCGCCGTTACGCTGCGTGGTTGATGGTGGAGTCCAGGCGGGTACGGACCACGAGGTCGTGCAGGGGGCGAGCAGCCGATCGTGCAGGGACGTCACGTCGACCAGGACCTCCCCGGTGCGTAGCACGTGTGCCCCGGCGTGCAGCAGCCGGATCATGTGCATGGCCTGCTTGTGGTTGGTCTGCCCGGTCCGCTGCCGCCGTGCGGCGACCCGGTCGAGCTGGTCCTGGGCGTAGCGTCCGTAGGTGTCGGCGACCCGCCGCGACAGGAACGCCCGCCGGATCGACAGCAGTTGCCGGCCGTCGTCGGTGACCTTCTCGACCAGCGGCGACCACAACACCTCCAACACCGTCGGGTTGGCCTGCAAGGCGAGAGCGCAGAGCCGCTCGACCTCCCACGAGAACTGCTCGGCGGCCGGCCCATCCAGGTGGGTGGGCGGCTTCTCCAGGCGCCAGAACGAGCGCGTCGGCGCCGCGTAGACACCCCGCCGGTCATGATCAGAGCCGGGCCTGTCCAACCCGTACGCCCGCGATCCGACCACCACCGCCAGGATCGTGTGCTCCTGCACCAACTCGATCACGAGCGGCAACGCTACCGAACCCGCACAGGCCACACCCGGCCATTTCCCAGCCGCCGACAACGGACCGGCCACCCGCCCTCGGCCCGGACACCTGCATCACCCGGGGGTCGTAACGTCCTGTAGCGACCTGATCGCGGGCCAGATCCGGACGTCACCTCACGGCGTAGAACCCCCTGTTTGTAGTCGCGTGCCATCGTCTCGTCGGATTGGCGGCCATGGACAGGGGTCTACGGGTGCAACCTTGCCGGTCAGGCCGAACGGCAGTTCTCGTGTCTGGGCGGTATTGACTATGGGTTGACCATAGTTAATTGTGGTGTGGGTGGGCTTCACCGAAGAAAAGACGACCCGCTCGTACCGGTCGAGCCGTCGGGAGGCGGCAGCGCGGCGCACCCGGCGACGAGTCCTCGAGGCCGCGGGGTCGGCGTTTGTGGGTGGGTACGCGGGCGTGACCATCCGTGCGATCGCGGCGGAGGCAGGCGTGTCCGTGCCGACGGTGGAGCTGTTGTTCGGTACCAAGGCGCGGCTGCTCAAAGCGGCGATTGACGTGGCGATCGCCGGTGACGACGAGGCGCTGCCGGTGCTCGACCGGAGCTGGACCAACGCGGCCATCGCGGCCACCAGCGCCGACGAGTTCCTCTCGGTCGTGGCGAGGGTGATCGGGGCTGCTCAGGCGCGCTCGGCCGGTTTGGTCATGGCTGTCTTTGAAGGGTCGTCGAAAGACGCCGAACTCGCCGAGCTGACCGAACAGATGATCCGGCAGCGGGCGATCACGGCCGGGTGGATCGTTGACGGCTTGGCCGGCAAGGCGGACCTGCGTGAAGAGCTCACTCTGCCGGAGGCCGTGGACACCATCTGGCTGCTGATGGAGCCGGCGGTGTTCGACCGGCTGGTCCGCCACCGCCACTGGACGGTGGATCGGTACCA
>NZ_JBITDW010000012.1:0-209346 GCF_044454685.1 Actinoplanes sp. NPDC051513 | reverse complement strand
CATCATCGCCCTGGCCATGCTCACCCTCGGCGGCCACCGACCCGAACTACCCGACCGATGACCGCAAACCCACCCACACACCGATCACAAGAGCCGTTTATGTCGTACGCCGGGTCTAGAGTTCCCGACGTGAGCGACGACGCCCTGACCCCCCGTTTGCTGCTGCTCGACGGCCACTCGCTGGCGTACCGGGCCTACTTCGCGCTGCCGGTGGAAAACTTCAGCACCGCGACCGGCCAGGCGACGAACGCGGTGTTCGGCTTCACCTCGATGCTGATCAACATGTTGCGCGACGAGAAGCCGACCCACATCGTGGTCGCGTTCGACGTCTCCCGCATCTCCTTCCGCACGGAGATCTACCCGGAGTACAAGGCCGGCCGCTCCGAGACGCCGAAGCCGTTCCTGGGTCAGGTCAGCCTGATCAAGGAGGTCCTCGACGCCCTGCGCATCCCCGTGGTCGAGAAGGCGGGCTTCGAGGCCGACGACGTGATCGCCACCCTCGCCACGCAGGCTCGCGCCTCCGGCATGGAGGTGATCATCTCGACCGGCGACCGCGACGCGTTCCAGCTGGCCGACGAACACACCACGATCCTCTACCCCGTGCGCGGTGTCTCCGAGGTGTGGCGGATGACTCCCGAGGCGATCGAGGCGAAGTACTTCGTGCCCCCGTCGCGCTACCGCGAGAAGGCCGCCCTCGTCGGCGAGGCCAGCGACAACCTGCCCGGCGTGCCCGGCGTCGGCGACAAGACCGCCGCCAAGTGGATCAACGAGTTCGGCGGCCTCGACGGCATCGTCGCCCAGGTCGACAAGATCAAGGGCAAGGCCGGCGACAATCTGCGCGCCCACCTCGCCGGGGTGCTGCGCAACTACCAGCTCAACGCGCTCAAGCGCGAGCTCGAGCTGCCGCTGAAGCCGGAAGACACGAAGTGGCACGGGTGGGACCGCGAGGCCGTCCACCAGGTCTTCGACGCGCTCGAGTTCCGCGTCCTGCGCGAGCGGCTGTATTCGTACCTCGAGGCCGTCGAGCCCGAGGCCGAGTCCGGCTTCGACCTGTCCGGGCAGACCCTGCGCTCCGGCGAGGTCGCCGCGTGGCTGACCCGGCACGCCGCCGTTGCGCCCGTCGGCGTCGCCGTCACCGGCAGCTTCGGGCGGGGCACCGGCGCCCTCACCGGCATCGCGGTCGCCACCGGCGACGGGCCGGCCGCCTGGTTCGACCCGGCCGCCCTCGACCAGGCCGACGAGAGCGCGGTCGCCCTCTGGCTCGCCGACCCCGACCGCCCCAAGGTCGTCCACGACGCCAAGCCCGCGTCGCTGGCCATGCGCGCCCACGGCTGGCGCCTCGAGGGCGTTCGCGTCGACACCGCCCTGGCGGCCTACCTCGCCAAGCCCGACCAGCGCGCCTACGACCTCATCGACCTCGCCCTGCGCTACCTCAAGCGCGAGCTGCGCGTCGAAGAGCCCGACAACGGGCAGCTCACCCTCGACGGGCTCGGCGACCAGGGCGCCGCCGAAGAAAACCTGATGCTGCGCGCCCGCGCCACCCTCGACCTGGCCGACGTGCTCACCGAGGAGCTGTCCCGCGACGACGGCGCCTCCCAGACCCTGCTCACCGAGGTCGAGCAGCCGCTGTCCCGGGTGCTGGCCGAGATGGAACACCTGGGCATCGCCGCCGACACCCACTACCTCTCCGAGCTCGAGGCCCACTTCGCCGCCGAGGTGAAGGCCGCGCAGCAGGCCGCGCACGAGGTCGTCGGGCGCGAGTTCAACCTCGGCTCGCCCAAGCAGCTGCAGGAGATCCTGTTCAACGAGCGCGGCCTGCCCAAGACCAAGCGCATCAAGTCCGGGTACACGACCGACGCCGACGCCCTGCAGAGCCTGTTCGCGCAGACCGGCGATCCGCTGCTGGCCCACCTGCTGCGCCACCGCGACGTCGCCAAGCTCAAGTCCACAGTCGACGGGCTGCTCAAGTCGGTCTCCGACGACGGCCGCATCCACACCACGTTCAACCAGACAGTCGCCGCCACGGGCCGGTTGTCGTCGACCGACCCCAACCTGCAGAACATCCCGATCCGCACCGAGGAGGGCCGCCGGATCCGGCGCGCCTTCGTCGTGGGTGAGGGCTTCGAGCAGCTGATGACCGCCGACTACAGCCAGATCGAGATGCGCATCATGGCGCACCTCTCCGAGGACGAGGCGCTGATCGCCGCGTTCAACTCGGCGTTCGACTTCCACGCGGCGACCGCGTCGTCGGTCTTCCACGTCCCGGTCGAAGAGGTGATCCCCGACCAGCGGCGCAAGATCAAAGCGATGAACTACGGGCTCGCCTACGGCCTGTCCGCGTTCGGCTTGTCCAACCAGCTGAGCATCCCGACCGACGAGGCCAAGGCGCTCATGGAGGAATACTTCGGTCGCTTCGGTGGCGTCCGCGAATACCTCCAGGCCGTGGTCCGCCGCGCCGTGCAGGACGGCTACACCGCCACGATCCTGGGCCGCCGGCGCTATCTGCCCGACCTGTCCAGCGACAACCGCCAGCGCCGCGAGATGGCCGAGCGGATGGCGCTGAACGCCCCCATCCAGGGCTCCGCCGCCGACATCATCAAGGTCGCCATGCTCCGGGTCGACGCCGCCCTCAAGGAATCCGGGCTGCGCTCCCGCATGCTCCTGCAGGTCCACGACGAGCTCGTCTTCGACGTGGCCCCCGGCGAACGCGAGGCCCTCGAAGAACTGGTCCGTCGCGAGATGGGCGGGGCCCACCCGCTCTCGGTCCCGCTCGAGGTCTCGGTCGGCTCCGGCCGCGACTGGAACGGCGCCGACCACTGACCCCGCCGCCGACCACTGACCCCGCCGCCGGCCATTGGCTCCGCGGCCGGGTCGGCTGACCCGGTGTGTGGCGGCTGTGAGGCGGGTCGGGGCAAGCTGTGAAGTGGCTGCGCTTTAGCGGGTGCGGTGACTACCTACAGGTTGTAGATGTAAGGTCTGCGCGGCTGGACCGGAGAGCGGAGGTGTCGTGGTCGGCGAAAGGTGCCGGTTCGGGAACACGACTGACCGGCGTGTGGGATGTGGTGTATTGCGGCCCTCGGAAAGGCTGGGCCGATGGTGAGCGATTCGATCGGGGACGCCGCGACGACGCGTGACGGCGCGCCCATCGCGCACGGTCCGATGGACCCCGCGCAGGCGACGAGGTTCGCGCCGATGTTCAAGGCGCTCGGCGACCCGGTGCGCCTGCGACTGCTCTCGATGATCGCCTCTGCGGGCGGCGGTGAGGTCTGCGTCTGCGACCTGACCGGGGCCTTCCACCTGACTGGGCCCACGATCTCGCACCACCTGCGGGTGCTGCGCGAGGCGGGCCTGGTCGACAGCGACCGCCGCGGCACGTGGGTCTACTACCGGCTGATCCCGGCCGGCTTGACCGTGCTGGCCGCCCTGCTCGACGCCGGAAGCTTCATCACCGGTGCCTGACCCGGCGAACCCTGCGCCGCGGTCTGCTGCGGCGTGGGGTCGCCGGCCTGTGAACCGCGTCGCGGACGGTCTTTCGCTCGCGACGCGGTGCTTGCGGCACGTCCGCCGTCAATGGCGGGGCGCGTTGGTGGGCGGGGGAGACGGCAGATCCGCCACGAAGATGGCGGTGCCGGGGAACAGGCGGCCGCGCAGCGGGCTCCACTGGCCCCATATCTGCTCGTGGCCGGCGGGCCACTCGGGCTCGATCAGGTCGCGCAGCACGAAACCGGCCGCGACCAGCTCGCGGACCCGATCGCCCAGGGTGCGGTGCTGCTCCACGTACGTCGGGCTGCCCTGCTCGTCGACCTCGACGTAGGGGCGGCGGTCGAAATACGAATTCTTCGCGATCAGGCCGCTCTCGTCCGGCTCGTCCCAGAAGATCCAGCGCATCGGATGAGTGATCGAGAACACCCAGGCGCCGCCGGGACGCAGGACGCGGGCCACCTCGAGCATCGCGGCGCCGGAGTCGGACACGAAAGGTATCGCCCCGAAGGCGGTGCAGACGACGTCGAATACGCTGTCCGCGAACGGGAGCGCCAGCGCGTCGGCTTGCACGAGCGGCACGCGTACGCCCGAACGCTCTTCCCCGGCCCTCGCCTGGCGCAACATGCCCACCGAGAGATCCATGGCGACCACGTCCGCGCCCTGGCCCTCGAGCCAGCGCGCGCCGGAGGCGGCGCCGGCGCCCAGCTCCAGCACCCGCTTGCCGCGCACGTCACCGAGCAGGTGAGCGTCCGCCTCGCGCAGGCCCTCGGGGCACCACACGAAGTCGACGTCGCCCAGGAACGCGCCGTGTTCTGCCTGGTAGTCGACCGCGTCAAGATCCCACCAGGAGCGGCTCGCACGGCGGCTCTCGTCGTCGGTCACCGGGCGGCGGATCACCGACGTCTCGGTCTCCGGGACTACCGTCCCGGGACTTGGAATTTCGATCACGGAGCCAACGTTACGTCAGGGCGCTCCGCCGTCCCGATTTCGGCATATTACGGGCATGCTGCGGTGTTTCGGCCGAACATTGTGCCGCCGTCGTGAGGAGGGCTTGCAACCTGTGGTAATGCGCACGGTAAGCTAGTCGATGCGCTCGCGGATCGTGTGCCTCGGCAGGGAGCAGGTTCCGTGGTCGCCGGTCTCGGCATGATTGATTGCGTTGATCCTGACTGGTTCGGTTGCTACTGCCCTCGTCATGATCGCCTCGGTCGCTCGTGGCGTGTCCGGTGGCAGTTCCGTGGGGCGCGAGAGACACCACAAAACCCATCCGTTCGGAGCAACTGTCCACATGACGAGCAGCATCGAGGCCACCTCGAGCGCCAACAAGGTCACCGTCGACGATCTCGGCTCTGAGGAAGCATTCCTCGCCGCCATCGACGAGACCATCAAGTACTTCAACGACGGCGACATTGTCGAAGGCACCGTCGTCAAGGTCGATCGGGACGAGGTCCTGCTCGACATCGGCTACAAGACCGAGGGTGTCATCCCCTCGCGCGAGTTGTCGATCAAGCATGACGTGGACCCCGCGGAAGTGGTGTCGGTCGGTGACCACATCGAGGCTCTTGTTCTCACCAAGGAGGACAAGGAAGGCCGCCTGATCCTGTCCAAGAAGCGCGCACAGTACGAGCGCGCCTGGGGCACGATCGAGAAGATCAAGGAAGACGACGGCGTCGTCCGCGGTTCCGTCATCGAGGTCGTCAAGGGTGGCCTCATCCTCGACATCGGTCTCCGCGGCTTCCTGCCGGCCTCCCTCGTCGAGATGCGCCGGGTCCGCGACCTGCAGCCCTACGTGGGCCGCGAGCTCGAGGCCAAGATCATCGAGCTGGACAAGAACCGCAACAACGTGGTCCTGTCCCGCCGTGCCTGGCTCGAGCAGACGCAGTCCGAGGTCCGCACCGAGTTCCTCAACAAGCTGCAGAAGGGCCAGGTCCGCAAGGGCGTCGTCTCGTCGATCGTCAACTTCGGCGCGTTCGTCGACCTCGGCGGCGTGGACGGTCTGGTGCACGTCTCGGAGCTGTCCTGGAAGCACATCGACCACCCGTCCGAGGTTGTCGAGGTCGGCCAGGAGGTCGAGGTCGAGGTTCTCGACGTCGACCTGGACCGCGAGCGCGTCTCGCTGTCGCTGAAGGCGACCCAGGAAGACCCGTGGCGCCAGTTCGCCCGGACCCACGCGATCAACCAGATCGTGCCGGGCAAGGTCACCAAGCTGGTTCCGTTCGGCGCGTTCGTCCGCGTCGACGACGGCATCGAGGGCCTGGTGCACATCTCCGAGCTGGCCGAGCGGCACGTCGAGCTGCCCGAGCAGGTCGTGCAGGTGGGCTCCGACGTCCTGGTCAAGGTCATCGACATCGACCTGGAGCGCCGCCGCATCTCGCTGTCGCTCAAGCAGGCCAACGAGGGCTTCGTCGAGGGCGAGGAGCATTTCGACCCGACCCTCTACGGCATGGCTGCGACGTACGACGCCGAGGGCAACTACATCTACCCGGAGGGCTTCGACCCCGAGACGGGTGAGTGGCTCGAGGGCTTCGACAAGCAGCGCGAGACGTGGGAGAAGCAGTACGCCGACGCGCGCGAGCGCTGGGAGGCCCACACCAAGCAGGTGCAGGCGTCCCGCGACGCCGACGCCGAGGCCGCGCTCAACCCGGCCCCGCCCGCCGCGGCCGGCGCTGCCCCGTCCTCGGCCACCTCGTCGAGCTCGCCGGCCCCGGCGCGCGCCGCCGAGGAGCCGTCCGGCACCCTGGCCACCGATGAGGCTCTCGCCGCGCTGCGCGAGAAGCTCGCCGGCGGCAAGAACTGAGGTAGCACCCAGCAGCACGAAAGGCCGTCCCGACTCCGGTCGGGGCGGCCTTTCGCCGTCTCCGGCGGCTGGGCGGCGTTGATGACTCGCTGTGCGGTGCGTGCGGGAAGTCTTCGGGATCGCGAAGAGGGTGGAGACGGGGCGCGGGCGAGCGACGATACTGGAGCCCGTGCTGAGGGTCGGGTTGACGGGCGGGATCGGGGTGGGCAAGAGCGCGGTCGCGCAGCGCCTCGGCCATCACGGTGCGGTGATCATCGATGCGGACCGCCTGGCCCGCGAGGTCGTGGCGGCCGGCACGTCCGGGCTCGCCGAGGTCGTCGAGGCGTTCGGCGCGGGAGTGCTCACGCCCGAGGGCGATCTCGACCGGCCGGCGCTCGGCGCGAAGGTCTTCGGCGACGAGACGGCTCGCCGCCGCCTTGAAAAGATCATTCACCCGCGCGTACGGGCGAGGACCGTCGAAATGACGCAGTCCGCGCCGCACGACGCGATCGTGGTCAACGACGTGCCGCTGCTGGTCGAGGCGGGCCTGCCACCGACGTACCACCTGGTCCTGGTCGTGGAGACCCGGCGTGAGCTGCGCCTCGAACGTCTCCATGCAACTCGCGGCATGTCGGCCGACGAGGCCCTCGCGCGCATCGGCGCGCAGGCCGACGATGCGCGGCGCCGGGCCGTCTGCGACGTCGTGATAGCGAACAACGGCACCGTCGAGCAACTGCACGGGCAGATCGACCTGCTGTTCCGGGAGCGGCTCGTGCCGTTCGAGGAGCACCTGCGACACGGCACGAGCGCGCCCGCCGGGCACGAGCTGCGCATCGCCGACCCCGACCCGACCTGGCCCGGCCAGGCGGCGCGGCTGATCGCCCGCATCCGGCACGCGCTCGGCGCCGACGCCGAGGTGGAGCACATCGGCTCGACCGCGGTCCCGGCCCTGCCCGCCAAGGATGTCGTCGATCTGATGCTGGCCGTGCGCACGCTCGACGAGGCCGACGCGCTCGTTCCCCGGCTGGCGGCGGCGGGCTTCCCGCGGCGCGAGGGGGAGTGGGCCGACAACGCGCGTGGCATGCCCGGCGAGACCTGGCCGAAGAGGCTGCACGGCAACGCCGATCCGGGCCGGCCGGTCAACCTGCACGTGCGGGTGACCGGGTCGCCGGGGTGGCGTTTCGCCCTGCTCATGCGCGATCACTTGCGCGCGGTGCCGGCCGCGCGCGAGGAATACGCCGCGGCGAAGGCTCGGTGGGCGGTGGAGCATTCCGACCGATTCGCGTACGGCGAGGCCAAGGAGCCCTGGTTCGACGCGGAGGCGCGGGCGGCCGACGACTGGGCCGAGGAGACCGGCTGGACGCCCGCGAAGTAGTCCCACGGAACGCTCGCGAAGTTGGCCGCGAGAACGGCCGCGGCGTAACCCCGGGAACGGCCCGGCGAGCCTGGAGAGCGGCCGCGAAATAGCCCGCGAGAGCGGCCGCGAAATAGCCCGCGAGAGCGGCCGCGAAATATCCCTCCGCGAACGAGAAGGGCGCTCGCGGCGGCCGGTCCGCGCTCAGCGCGACCACCGTGGGAGCGCCACCGGAAGAGCCGGGGCGCCTCAACCACGGGCCGGTCGGACGGACCGTGTGGTGATCCGTCAGCGATGCCGGGCGGCCGCCGCGAGCGGCCTACCCGAACAGGCTAGGCGAGCCCCGCAACGGCTTACAACTGCGGGAATGTGCACCCTCAGCACGGGGTTCGCAGAAGTTGTCATACCCCCGACGTACGGTTGGACCCATGGCGCTCGACATCCCAGTTCTCGACGGCCGATTCGAGGTCGTCAGTGAATTTCAGCCCGCCGGCGACCAGCCGGCGGCCATCGACGAGCTGGAGCGGCGGGTCCGGCAGGGCGACCGCAACACGGTGTTGCTCGGCGCCACCGGCACGGGCAAGAGCGCGACGACCGCGTGGCTGATCGAGCGGCTGCAGCGGCCCGCGCTGGTGATCGCCCCCAACAAGACCCTCTGCGCGCAGCTGGCCAAGGAGTTCCGTGAGCTCCTGCCCAACAACGCGGTCGAATACTTCGTCAGCTACTACGACTACTACCAGCCCGAGGCGTACATCGCTCAGACCGACACCTACATCGAGAAAGACTCGTCGGTCAACGAAGAGGTCGAGCGCCTTCGCCACTCGGCGACCATGTCGCTGCTGACCCGGCGCGATGTCATCGTGGTCGCCACCGTCAGCGCGATCTACGGCCTTGGCACGCCTCAGGAATACGTCGACCGTGCCGTCCGGCTCAAGGTCGGCGAAGAGGTCGATCGCGACAAGCTGCTGCGCCGCCTGGTCGACATTCAGTACTCGCGCAACGACATGTCGTTCCAGCGGGGCACGTTCCGGGTGCGCGGCGACACGCTCGAGATCATCCCGGCGTACGAGGAGCTGGCCGTCCGCGTCGAGCTGTTCGGCGACGAGGTCGAGAAGCTGTATTACCTGCACCCGCTCACGGGCGAGGTGATCCGCGAGGTCAACGAGCTGATCATCTTCCCGGCCACACACTATGTGGCCGGCCCCGAGCGCATGGAGCGGGCGATCCGCGACATCGAGGCCGAGCTGGAGGAGCGCCTGGCCGAGCTGGAGCGCCAGGGCAAGCTGCTCGAGGCACAGCGGCTGCGCATGCGCACGACGTACGACATCGAGATGATGCGCCAGGTCGGCTTCTGCAACGGCATCGAGAACTACTCGATGCACATGGACGGCCGCACCTACGGCGAGCCGTCGTACACCCTGCTCGACTACTTCCCCGACGACTACATCACGGTGATCGACGAGTCGCACGTGACGATTCCGCAGATCGGCGGCATGTACGAGGGCGATGCCTCCCGCAAGCGCATCCTGATCGAGCACGGCTTCCGGCTGCCCAGCGCCGCCGACAACCGGCCGCTGCGGTTCGACGAGTTCCTCGAGCGGGTCGGGCAGATGGTGTTCCTGTCGGCCACCCCCGGCCCGTGGGAGATGCAGCAGGCGCAGGGCGAGTTCGTCGAGCAGGTGATCCGGCCGACCGGCCTGGTCGACCCCCAGGTGGTGGTCAAGCCGACCAAGGGGCAGATCGACGACCTCATGCACGAGATCCGGCTGCGTACCGAGCGCAACGAGCGGGTCCTGGTGACGACCCTGACCAAGAAGATGGCCGAAGACCTCACCGACTACTTGCTCGAGAACGGCATCCGGGTGCGGTATCTGCACTCCGAGGTGGACACGCTGCGCCGGGTCGAGCTGCTGAAAGAGCTGCGCAAGGGCGACTACGACGTGCTCGTCGGCATCAACCTGCTGCGCGAGGGCCTCGACCTGCCCGAGGTGTCGCTGGTCGCGATCCTCGACGCCGACAAGGAGGGCTTCCTGCGCAGCGGGCGGTCGCTGATCCAGACGATCGGCCGTGCCGCCCGTAACGTCTCCGGCGAGGTCCACATGTACGCCGACAAGGTCACCCCGTCGATGCGCAACGCCATCGACGAGACCGACCGGCGCCGGGCCAAGCAGATCGCCCACAACGAGGCCAACGGCATCACCCCGCAGGCCCTCCGCAAGAAGATCCACGACATCCTCGACGACATCTACCGCGAGGCCGAAGACACGGAGGCCACGGTCAACACCGGCTCGATGGTCGGCGGTGGCGGCCGGCAGATGTCGCGCGGCAAGGCGCCGGTGCCCGAGACCCGCTCCAAGGGGCGGGCGTCGGCCGGCACGGCCCGGGAGGGCATGGCGCGGGCCGAGCTGGCGCAGCTCATCCAGGACCTGAACGATCAGATGCTGGCGGCGGCGCGCGAGCTGCAGTTCGAGCTGGCCGCCCGCATCCGCGACGAGATGCACGAGCTCAAGAAGGAGCTGCGCGGCATGGATATGGCAGGCGTGAAGTAGGGGGTGTTCGCTAGCCTCGCCCGGTGACTTCTGACTGGACGGCGGTCGATGAACTGCCTGGCGAGGCCGTCGATGGGCTACCCGCGGCGCTGGTGCGGCTGGTGGAGCGTTGTGTGCGGGCCGACGGCGGGATGCCGCTCGCGGTCGAGCCGTGGTTCCTGCGGCGGCGGTGGGCGGCCGGAGGGAAAGACCTTCGCGCTGCCCGGAGACGACGGCGAGCCGCTCGCGGCGGGAGCGGTGTGCCCGGCCGGCGACGCGGTGATCGTCACCGGTCTGGTCGACCCTGCGGCCCGCGGACGTGGGCTCGGCGCCCAGGTCCTCGCCGGCGCCGTGGTCAGTGAGTGGTCGGGCGAGACGGCCGGGCGATTTCACGCCGTCTACCGGGATGCGTTCAAGGACCGGCCGGGCTTTCCCGACGAGCCGGTGGCGGAGTGGATCGCCGAGTACGACGAGGACGAGGAGTTCCGGCCCGGGTGGTCGGTGCTGGTCAGCCTGCCCGAGTTGGGGGACGTCGGGTTCGTGACCGCGGCGCTCGGGTGGATCGTGCAGGTCGGTGTGGCGCCGCAGGCCCGGGGACGGGGGATCGGCGCGGCCCTCATGCGCGAGTCGCTGGCCCGGATGGCCGCCGACGGGGCCGGCGAGGCCTGGCTCAACGTCAACGTCAACAACCCGGGGGCGGCGGGACTCTACCGCCGGCTGGGGTTCGCCGATCGGGGGCGGCGCTCCCGCTACACCAACGAACTAGCCTCCTAGGAAACCTGCGGAGGCGTGCAGCCCGGCACGTGGCGGCGGGGGCGCTACGTGCCGGGCTGTGCCGTGTCAGGCCTTGGCGTGCTGTAATTCGCGCCTTCGGTCTCGGCTGGACTTCGCGAGGCTGGCCACGGTGGCCACGCCCAGCGTGCCGATGATGACCAGCAGGCTCAGCCAGATCGGGATCTCGGGAGCCCAGTGGACGCCCTCGCCGCCGTTGACGAACGGCAGGCTGTTGGTGTGCAGTGCCTCGAGGAAGAGCTTCACGCCGATGAACGCCAGGACCGCGGCCAGGCCGTAGTTGAGGAAGACCAGGCGCTCGAGCAGGCCGCCGAGCAGGAAGTACAGCTGGCGCAGGCCCATCAGGGCGAAGACGTTCGCCGTGAAGACCAGGTACGGCTCCTTGGTGATGCCGAAGATCGCGGGGATCGAGTCGAGGGCGAACAGAAGGTCTGTCGTGCCGATCGCGATCATCACGATGAGCAGCGGGGTGAACAGTCGCTTGCCGGTCGACGACACGGTGGTCAGGCGGCCGTCGCCGAACTGCGACGAGACGGGCAGGGCGCGCTTCGCCCAGCGGATCAGGATGTTCTCCTTGAAGTCGTCCTCGTCGTTCTCGCCCTCCTTCAGCAGCGTGATCGCGGTGTACACCAGGAAGGCGCCGAAGATGTAGAAGACCCAGGAGAACTGGGCGATGAGGGCGGCGCCGGCCGCGATGAACAGGCCGCGCATCACCAGGGCCAGGACGATGCCGATGAGCAGCACCTTCTGCTGGAACTGCCGGGGCACGGCGAAGCGGGCCATGATGATGACGAAGACGAAGAGGTTGTCGACGCTCAGCGAGTACTCGGTCAGCCAGCCGGTGTAGAACTCGCCGGCCGCGGTGCCGCCCGCCGCGACCCAGACGCCGACGCCGAACAGCACGGCCATGCCGACGTACAGCGCGACCCAGCTGCCCGATTCCTTCATCGAGGGCTCGTGCGGTCGCCGGCCGATGATCAACAGATCGACGGCCAGGACGGCGACGAGGGCGATGAGGGTGGCGATCCACACCCAGGCGGACACGATCAACGAGGACCTCCGGCAGACACGATTCGGCGCTGTGCCTGCTCAGGAGAGCAGCGAGCACAGCGACGTGCGACTGTCGGAGGTCTCTTCCGCCGATCGCACTCTCGTGCGAACGACCACCGGCCCCGGGCTCACCCATCGGGGTGTTCCGTGCTGACGACACCGGCGCGAGGGAATACTCCCCTCCTACGGCTGCCATTGTGTCTCATGCCGAGGCGCGATGGCAGGGCACCCCGGAAAAGCGTGGCGGGGCTCTCGCCCGTAACGCCCGTCCGGCCGTTCATTTCTTACCAGCGTAACGCGCTGCACACCGTCGGTGTTCGGTTTGCGCCCGTCCGGGGGTGAGTGAGCTGGGGTGATCTCGGTCCGGTGCGGCGGGCCACCGGGCCACCTGCCAAGATCGCGAAAGGCCCGGTGGGCGGGCCACCGGGCCTTTCGGGAGGGCTGCCGAGGGTTACTGCTGGTGCTTGCGGCGGGCGGCGGCCCGGCCCCGGGTCTGCTGGTCGAGGACGACCTTGCGGATGCGAACCGCGGACGGAGTGACCTCGACGCACTCGTCCTCGCGGCAGAACTCGAGTGCCTGCTCGAGGGAGAGCTTGCGCGGCGGGATCAGCTTCTCGGTCTCGTCGGACGTCGACTGCCGCATGTTCGTGAGCTTCTTCTCCTTGGTGATGTTGACGTCCATGTCGTCCTGGCGGGAGTTCTCGCCGACGATCATGCCTTCGTACACCTCGGTGGTGGGCTCGACGAACAGCTGGCCGCGCTCCTGGAGGTTGGTCATGGCGAACGCGGTGACCACGCCGGCGCGGTCGGCCACGAGCGAGCCGTTGCTGCGGGTGCGCAGCTCGCCGAACCAGGGCTCGTAGTCCTCGAAGAGGTGGTGCATGATGCCGGTGCCGCGGGTCTCGGTGAGGAACTCGGTGCGGAAGCCGATCAGGCCGCGGGCCGGGACCAGCCACTCCATGCGCAGCCAGCCGGTGCCGTGGTTGGTCAGCTGCTCCATGCGGCCCTTGCGGGTCGACAGCAGGGTGGTGATCGCGCCCATGAACTCGTCGGGCGCGTCGATCGTCAGGCGCTCGACCGGCTCGTGGATCTTGCCGTCGACGGTCCTGGTGACCACCTGGGGCTTGCCGACGGTCAGCTCGTACGACTCGCGGCGCATCTGCTCGACCAGGATGGCCAAGGCGAGCTCGCCGCGGCCCTGCACCTCCCACGCGTCGGGCCGCTCGGTGTTCAGCACGCGCAGCGACACGTTGCCGACCAGCTCGCGGTCGAGGCGGTCCTTGACCATGCGGGCCGTGACCTTGCCGCCCTTGGCCCGGCCGACCATCGGCGACGTGTTGGTGCCCACGACCATCGAGATGGCCGGCTCGTCGACGGTGATCAGCGGCAGCGGGATCGGGTTCTCGGCGTCGGCGAGGGTCTCGCCGATCATGATCTCGGGGATGCCGGCGACGGCCATGATGTCGCCGGGGCCGGCGCTCTCGGCCGGCTTGCGCTCGAGGCCCTCGGTCATCAGCAGCTCGGAGATGCGCACGCTGCTGATCGTGCCGTCGGTGCGGCACCAGGCGACGGTCTGGCCCTTGCGGATCGTGCCCTCGCGCACGCGGCAGAGGGCGAGCCGGCCGAGGAACGGCGACGCGTCGAGGTTGACCACGTGGGCCTGCAGCGGCGCCTCCTCGTGGTAGGTCGGCGCGGGGATGGTCTCGAGGATCGTGGTGAACAGCGTCTCGAGGTTGTCGCTGTCCTGCGGGATGGTGCCGTCGGCGGGCTGGGCCAGCGAGGCGATGCCGTCGCGCGCGCAGGCGTACACGATCGGGAAGTCGATCTGCGTCTCGTCCGCATCAAGATCGAAGAAGAGGGCGTACGTGTCGTCGACGACCTCCTTGATGCGGGCGTCGGGGCGGTCGACCTTGTTGATCACCAGGATGATCGGGAGCCTCGCCTGGAGCGCCTTGCGCAGCACGAAGCGGGTCTGCGGCAGCGGGCCCTCGGACGCGTCGACCAGCAGCACCACGCCGTCGACCATGGTGAGGCCGCGCTCGACCTCGCCGCCGAAGTCGGCGTGGCCGGGGGTGTCGATGATGTTGATGGTGACGGGGCCGCCGTCGACCGGCTGGTAGCTGATGGCCGTGTTCTTGGCGAGAATCGTGATGCCCTTTTCCCGCTCCAGGTCCATGGAGTCCATCGCGCGGTCGGTCATCTCGCCGCGCGCGTGGGACTGACCGCCCTGTCGGAGCATGGCGTCGACCAGGGTGGTTTTGCCATGGTCGACGTGAGCGATGATGGCGACATTGCGGAGGTCGGTGCGGGTCTGCATGTCTTCCATTGTCCCCGGTCTCGGTTGCTGCTATGGGTTCGGGGTCAATCGACGTGACCTGTTCCGGATCTTGTGCGTTTTGCCCGGATCGTGGGGCAGCGCGGCGTGGCCGGGTGCTGTTAGCGTTCGCGTTCGGCGTCTCACGGGGAGGTCTAACGTCGATGGGTTCTCGTTGGAAACTGGTGGCCGCGGCGGCCGCGCTGGTCGTGGCGGCCGGGTGCGGGCTGACCGGAGGCAAAGACCCCGACGCGCAATCGGCGTCGGTCGCCGTCGACGAGCCCAGCGCCGAGCCGATCAGCGAGTCACCGGATCCGACCGTGGAGCCGACCACCGAGTCGCCGTCACCGAAGCCGTCGAAGTCGGCGACGAAGAAGCCCAAGCCGAAGCCTTCGAAAACCACGCCGACCGGGCCGGTCAACAACTTCGAGCACGCCGCCTGCTTCGACCTCGAGGGCAAGGCGGTCTCCAAGACGGCCGCGAAGTCGGCGCTGAACGCGGCCGCGGCGAAGCACTACTGGCCGACCAGCGCGCCCAGCCTGACGGTGCCCTCCGACGTGGTGCGCGCGGTGGCGTGGAACGAGAGTGGCTGGCAGTCCAACGTCGTGAACTGTGACGGCGGCTTCGGCCTGATGCAGCTGATGCCCGACACGGTCAGCATGATCAATACGCGCTTCGAGCAGTCCTACAACGTGAAGGACTACAAGCAGAACGCGGTCCTCGGCGCCAACTACCTTGCTTGGCTGACCAAGTACATCGGCGACAACTATTTCGCCGGGAACTACAGCCTGGCCACCTCGAAGTGCGCGTCGTCGTCGTCATGGTGCCTGCTCAACACCGTGATCGCGGCCTATCACGCCGGGGTGGGCACGATCGAGCAGGCGGCCTCCAGCAAGAAACTGCCGAGCACGCAGTACGTGAACGTGGTGCGGTCGCTGATGAAGTCGTGCTTCTGCGATACCTACTGACGGGCCCGCCGGAGCGGCGAGCTACACTTTTTGGCAATACCCGGGGCCTCCGTTTTGACCCGCCCGTCGGCGCGGTTGTAAGGTCCCGGGGTTGTCGCGTGTCGAATGATGCTGGCGAGCTGCGGTTTCTCGGCTTGCAGCTCACCCTAAGGAGCCCTACGCAATGCCGCCCAAGAAAAAGACTCATGAGGTAACCCTCGCGCTTGAGGCGGGTAACGCCGCGATGGTCGACCTCGGCAAGATGCTTGGTCCGACCGGGGCCAACATGCGTGCCGTGAAGGTGGAGTACGACGAGGCGACGGCGAAGAACCGTGGCGAGATCATCCCGGTGATCGTGTCGGTCTACGAGGACCGCAGCCACACGCTGGTCTACAAGACCCCGCCGACCAGCTTCCTGATCCGCAAGGCCCTGGGCATCCAGTCCGGCGCGTCGAACCCGTTGACGCAGACCGTCGGGACGCTCAGCCAGCAGCAGATCAAGGAGATCGCCGAGCGCAAGCTCCCCGATCTCAACGCGAACGACCTCGACGCGGCCATCAAGGTCGTCGCCGGCACCGCCCGTTCCATGGGCGTGAAGGTCCCGTCCTGACCAAGGCTTGACGAGAAACGCCCCCGGCTCGCCGGGGGCGTTTCCTCATTCCGGGGAGGGTTTCCCGACGATCTCGTCGATCAGGCCGTAGTCGACGGCCTCCTGCGCGGTGAGCGATCGGCCCGCCGCCAGGTCGTCCTCGATCTTGCTGCGGGTCTGGCCGGTCACCTCGACCAGGCGCAGCACCACCTCTTCCAGCTCGCGCAGGTGCTGCCCGGCGGCGCGGGTCACTTCGTCGGCCGTTCCGGTCACCCCGGCCGCGCGGGGCTCGGTGAGCTTGAAGCGGGCGTGCCGATAGGCCAGGCGCTTGTCGGCGGCGGCCAGCACCGCGACCACGGCGCCGCCGGCCTGCGAGGTCACCAGGGCGTGCACCGGGGCCGCCATCGCGTCGATCACGTCGATCACCGCGAGCGCAGCGTTGAGCTCGCCGCCATCGCTCGCCACGTGCAGGTGCACCGGGGCCGGGCCGGCCGCGTCGAGCGTGAGCAGGGCGGCCGCGATGCCGGAGGCGGTCTCGCCGGTGAGCGGGCCGCGCACCATCACGATCCGCTGGTCGAACAGGCGTTCCTCGAGCCAGCCGGGCAGGCCCGGGCCGGCGCCCGGATGCGGCGGCGGCCACGGATCGGGCGAGTGGTGCGGTGGTTGTCCCCAGCGCATCGGGTCGTGTCGCAGGTTCACCGATTCCTCCCCACCTGTGCCGTGTGGCCAGCCTAGTCACGCCGTACCGGTGAAGCCGAAGTCTTCCGCTGAGGGCAGACGAAGGGGTTTGCTAGGTATCAGCGAAGGCAGTGATCAGCGCCACAGGAGGAATGTGCCATGTCGGAGACGCTCACGCTCGACCCGGCCAAGACCGCGGTCGTCCTGATCGAGTACCAGAACGAGTTCACCACCGACGGCGGCGTGCTGCACGACGCGGTGGCGCCGGTCATGGAGAAGACCGGGATGCTCGACAAGACGGTGGCGCTGGTCGAGGCGGCCCGGGCCGCGGGAGTGACCATCATGCACGCGCCGATCACGTTCGCCGCCGGATACGGCGAGCTCTCGCGCCACCCGTACGGAATCTTGAAGGGCGTCGTCGACGGCAACGCCTTCGTGAAGGGAACGTGGGGCGCGGCGATCGTCGATCGGCTGACCCCGGCCGACGGCGACATCGTGATCGAGGGCAAGCGCGGCCTCGACACGTTCGCGAGCACCAACCTCGACTTCATCCTGCGCAGCAAGGGCATCGAGACGGTGATCATCGGTGGCTTCCTGACCAACTGCTGCGTCGAGTCGACCATGCGCAGCGCCTACGAGAACGGCTACCGGGTGATCACGCTGACCGACTGCACGGCGGCCACCTCGCCCGAGGAGCACGACAACGCCATCGCGTACGACTTCCCGATGTTCTCGATCCCCGTCGAGTCCGCACGCGTGGTGGAGGCCCTGTAGCAGGCTGTTCTACATTGCAGGCATGACCTATATCATCGCCGAGCCCTGCGTCGATGTGCTCGACAAGGCATGTGTCGAGGAATGCCCGGTTGACTGCATCTACGAGGGCAATCGGATGCTCTACATACACCCTGACGAGTGCGTCGACTGCGGGGCGTGCGAGCCGGTCTGCCCGGTCGAGGCGATCTTCTACGAGGACGACGTCCCCGAACAGTGGAAGGACTACACCAACGCGAACTACGAGTTCTTCGAGGACCTGGGCTCGCCCGGCGGCGCCGCGAAGGTCGGCAAGATCGACAAGGACACGCCGTTCGTGGCCGCCCAGCCGCCCGGCGGCGAGTAGGCGCACGCCCCGATGACCGGCACCATCGAGCACACCGCCACCCTGGTGCATTTCGGGGACGACTCGTTCGCGTATGCCGGGCATCATCACCACCCGGCGAGCCATCCGGTGCACACGCACAGCTTCATCGAGATGGCCGTCGTTCACGCCGGCGACGGCGTGCACCACAGCCTGGCCGGCCGGCAGCGGTTGCGGCCCGGCGACGTCGTGCTGCTGCGCCCGGGCGTCTGGCACGGGTACGAGGACTGCCACGACCTGGATCTCTACAACTGCTGCTTCTCGGCCGACCTGCTCCGCAACGAGCTGGCCTGGACCCGCGACGACCCGCTGCTCGGCGGCCTGCTGTGGACCGGCCCCTACGAAGCCGGCGGGCGCGGAATGCTGACGACCCGCCTGCCGCCGGACGACTTCGCCGAGTGCGTCGGGCACCTGGACGACCTGAGCCGGCTGCGGGAGCGCTCGCCCGCGCTGCATCGCGGCGACCTCATCGCCCGCCTGACCCTGGCGCTCGGGTGCGTCGCTCGCACGCTGCCCAGCGCCGGGACGGCCCGGCCCGAACAGGGGCATCCGGCGGTGACCGAGGCGACCCGCTGGATGGAGGAGCGGCCGGCGCATCCCTGGACGCTCAACGAGCTGGCCGGCGCGCTCCATCTCGCGCCCGGCTACCTGGTGCGGCTGTTCAAGTCGGTCACCGGGCTGCCGCCGATGGCCTACCTGACCCGGCACCGGGCGGAGCTGGCCGCCGACCGGCTCCTGCACACCGACGAGCAGGTCAACGCGATCGGTGAGTCGGTGGGCTGGGCCGACCCGAACTACTTCGCGCGCCGCTTCCGCGCCCATTTCGGGCTCAGCGCGTCGGCCTACCGCACCCGGTTCCGCGGCAACGCGATGCGGCTGGGCGCCTGGCCGGGCCGGCCGATCACGCAGCGCAGGCCGGGATGAATTTATAGCCAGTGATTGTCGTGCTCGAGGTAGAAGGCGGCTTTCTCCTCGTCGCTCATCTCGGCGACGTGCATGAGGCCCTCGAAGTACCCCTCGCGCGGGGCGCCGGGGGAGAAGTGCAGCAGCATCGACGCCGGCTCGCCCGACTCGTTCTTGAAGCCGTGGACGCCGCCGGCCGGGACGTGCACCCAGTCGCCGGGCTCGGTGTCGATCCAGCGCTCGCCGTTGTAGATGCGCATGCTGCCGGACAGGATGTAGAACGACTCGGCGATGGTCTTGTGGAAGTGCGGGTCGGGGCCGGTCACGCCCGGACCGCATTCCCAGCGGTAAATGCCGAACAGTCCACCGGTGGCGGCGCCGGTGGAGAGGTAGTGGACCTTGGTCCCGCTGCGGTAGACGAGCTCGGGCTCGGTGGCGGCGGGACGGTAGACGGCGCTGATCTTGCCCGAATCCCCGTGGTAGAGCGGTGGCGGATACGTCATGGCTTCATCATGCGTGAATCGGATGAATGGTGCAGTCCCGCCCGGGGTAACCAGGGGATATGGCAAGCTTGAAGATCGATCCCGATCGCTACCCGCCACTGGACCCGGGAGCGCCGATCCCGGACGACCCGGGAGAGCTCGAGCCGGACGCGCCGGCTCCGCTTCCGCCGGCCCCGATCGAGCCGGAACCGTCGCCCGAACCGTCCCCGGGAGGGGTGCCAGAACCTGCCTGACCGTTATGCCGATTTGCGACCGCTGGTGATGATCACACCGGCGGTCGTCTTTTGTTTCGGGGCTCATGCAACCTCGTGGGGGCGGTGAATCGTCAGGGGACCGTGAGAGCGAAGGAGGGCACGTGAAGACAGATCGAGACGAGCAGTTCCACAGCTTCGTGCTCGGCCATCGCGCCCAACTGGTGCGCACGGCCACACTGCTGACGGCGGGTGACGGTCACCTCGCCGAGGACCTGGTGCAGTCCACCCTGACCAAGCTCTACGTCGCCTGGCCGTCGTTCCGGAAGGCCGACAACCCGGAGGGCTACCTGCGCCGGACGCTGGTGAACGCGCTCACCGACGAACGCCGTCGGTGGTGGCGCCGCCACGAGCGGACCGTCGCGGAGCTGCCGGACCGGCCTCTGCCGGGCGGGCCTTTGCCCGCGGACGACGATCAGAGTGACGGGTTACGGGCGGCGCTGCGGGAACTGCCACCGAAGATGCGGGCCGCGCTGGTGTTCCGCTACTTCTACGACCTCGACGTCGCCGACACCGCCGACGCCCTCGGGTGCACCGAGGGAACGGTGAAGAGCCAGACCGCCCGGGCCCTCGACCGGCTACGCGGCGTCCTGGCCGAGACCGAGATTCCCCTGACAGGAGTGACCCGATGATGGACCTGCACGACCGATTCGCCCAGATTGCCGGGCCGGTGAAGGACACTTCGGCCACGCAGGCCGACGCGGACGTGGCCCGCGGCCGCGGCGCGCTGCGCCGCCGCCGCGCCGTGCGGGGCGCGGGCGCCTCGGTGTTCGCGGTGGCCGCGCTGGCGGCGGCGGTGGTCGCCTACGGCGGTTCCTCCGGCCGGACAGCCCCGCCGCAGGCCGCTCCGCCGGCCGCCACTGCCACCGCCACCGGCTCTGCCCCGCAGACGGTGGCCACGCGGCTCGTGGCCTACCAGGGCGCCCAGCCGAAGGGCTTCACGATCGACAAGGTGCCCGCCGGCTGGGAGGTCCAGGGCGTGAACGCGGCGGCGCTCACGATCGCGCCGATCGGCATGGCCGACAAGAACCCGGACAGCTTCGTCGACAAGATCGCCATCATGCTGCAGTCGCAGGACGCCACCGACACACCGACCGGCACCGCGGTCAAGGTCGGCGGCAAGCCCGGCGTGATCAACGAGGGCCTGGGCACCGACCACGGCAAGAACCTGTGGGTCCAGCAGCCGAGCGGCATCTGGATGCTGGTGCAGATCTGGGACGCGCGAGGCTGGACCGACGCCGCGATGGTGGAGTTCGGCACCGGCATCCACGTGCTGCCGGGCGCTGTGCAGGGGCGCGGCTGACGCTTCCCTCCGGGACGCCCTCACCTGCCGGTTCGGCGGGTGAGGGCGTTCTGCCTTGTGGCGCTACGCACCACAGCGCATGGCGCCGCGTCATCTGGCCGCGATGTCACCAGCCGCGGGCTCGCCACTCCGCGACGTGCGGGCGCTCGGCGCCGAGGGTCGAGTCCTTGCCGTGGCCCGGGTAGAACCACGTGTCGTCGGGCAGGTTGTCGAACAGCTTGTACTCGACGTCGTCGATCAGGGAATTGAAGTTCTCCTTGTTGCCGTGCGTGTTGCCGACGCCGCCCGGGAAGAGGCGCACGGCGGGGTACACCCGCCGCCTTCCCTGTGGGCTTCCTGCACCGCTCGCCATGGGTGCCAGATGGACGAAAGCCATTCGAGGGGCTAGCATCTAGTCTGTCTAGACATGAGGGGTCCCGATGCGGTGGCAGATACAAGAGGCCAAGCAACGCTTCAGTGAGGTGCTCCGTGCCGCGGAGGCGGGTGAGCCGCAGATCGTCACGAAACACGGCGCAGAGGTCGCGGTCGTCATCGACATAGCGGAGTATCGAAGGCTCCGAGGCGAGCAGGTCGGGCTGATGGAGTACTTGCGTGTGGACGCCCTCGATGATGTCGATCTCGATGCCGAGATCGACCGTCCGCGTGCGGAGCCTCGTGATATCGACCTGGCCGGATGACCACGGCGTACCTGCTCGACACGAACGTCGTCTCCGAGCTCCGCAAAACTGCACCCGACCCACGAGTCACGCATTGGCACGCCAGTCACTCGCATGCCGAGGTGTATCTCAGCACCCTGGTGATTGGCGAAATCAGGCGCGGCGTCGACCGGCTCCGTCCGCGCGATTCCAAGCAGGCCGACGTTCTGGAACGCTGGCTTGCCGGGCTGGCGGCCTCGTATCGGGACCGCCTCCTGCCCGTGACAACGCAGGTCGCGGAGGAGTGGGGCCGGTTGAGCGCCACGACTCAGCCGCCGCCGGTCATCGACGGTCTGATGGCCGCGACGGCAAGTGTCCACAGACTGACGTTGGTCACACGCAACGTCGCTGACGTCGCCCGGACCGGCGTCCCGCTGGTCAACCCGTTCGACTGAGCAGACGACTCCGGAGACCCCCCAGGACCGGCCGGTCACCAGCCGCGGGCGCGCCACTCCGGGATCGCCGGCCGCTCCTTGCCGAGCGTGCTGTCCCGCCCGTGACCCGGGTAGAACCAGGTGTCGTCGGGCAGCTGGCCGAAGACCTTGGTCTCCAGACCCGTCATGAGTGAGTCGAATTCCGTCGGGCTTGTTGTCCGGCCAGGACCCCCGGGGAACAGGCTGTCGCCGGTCCAGAGGTGGCCGTGGCCGTCCGGGTCGCGGTAGAGCAGGGCGATCGAGCCGGGCGTGTGCCCGACCAGGTGGATCACCTCGAGCGAGCAGTCGCCGACCGTGACCGTGTCGCCCTCGGCGAGGGTGGCGGTGACCACCGGGATCTCGCCTGCGTCGTCGGCGTGGGCCAGCGAGCGGGCGCCGGTCGCCGAGACCACGTCCTCGAGGGCCTGCCAGTGGTCGCCGTGGCGGTGGGTGGTGACGACCGTGGCCAGGCCGGCGTCGCCGATGAGCGCCAGCAGCGTCTCGTCGTCGTTCGCGGCGTCGATCAGCAACTGCTCGTCGCCGCAGCGCAACAGGTAGGCGTTGTTGTCCATCGGGCCGACCGAGACCTTGGTGATGGTCAGGTGGCCGAGCGTGCGGACGGCGGGCGCGCCGCCCTTCGTGACGTCTCCGGTGTAGGCCATGGTCACTTCCACCTCGCTGGTGTCGGGAGCTCGCCGTCCGGCGAGACGGTCAGGTCGGCGCCGTCGCCGCGGCCGGACAGCCAGGCGGCGAGGGACTTGGTGGGGCCGCCGACGACCGGCGGGTCGTCGGCCGTGCCGATGGTGAGCGGGTGATCGGTGCCGAACGGGCGCAGGATCATGGGCGGGAAGTCTTCGCCGGCGGTGCTCGCGATCTCGCGGAGCAGTCGCAGCGCGAACGCGTCCGACCAGTCCGCCGGGCCGTAGCCCCGGCCGAGGTCGACGTGGTGCACCTCGACCTCGCGCAGCCGCGCCCACGGCACGCCGGCGGCCGGCAGCTTGATGAAGTCGAGGTGGAAGGTCCAGGCCTGGGCGGGCATCGCGGCGCCGGCGTCGGCGAACCGCTCGTGGGCGGCGCGGATGTCCTCGACCTGTTCGCGCAGCGGCCGGCCGGCGCCCTCGGCGATCGCCGCCTCGCGCGCCTCGGGCGAGGCGTAGGCAGGGGTTTCGACGCCGGTGCGGGCCCAGGTCAAGAGATTCGTGTACGCGTCCGCGTTGCGCGCGATGTGGGTCAGAACGTGCCCGACCGTCCAGCCGGGCAGCAGCGACGGCGCGGACACGACCGCCGGGTCGAGGTCGGCAGCGGTGCGTAACAGGTTCTCCGTGGCGCGGTCGACGTCGGTGAGAAGTACGAGCGGATCCATCGTCACGTGGCTCACCCTAACGGCAGAGAATTCGCTTTCGCTGGGGTAGTGGGGTCCGTACCGTCTGTGCCAGACGCGCCGATCCGACCCGCGGAGGAGGTGGGGAACGTGCTGTTTGTGATGTCCGCGTCCCTTCACCCGGAGGGCGACGCCTGACCGCCCCGGCCAGGCGCCCTCCCGTCCCGCAAAGGGTTCCCATGTCGCACGACCTGTCCCGGCTCGGCTGGGACGACTCTTTCGCATCCTCGTACCGTCGATTCGACCGTTCCGACGCCGCCCCGGCCCGCGTGTTGCGTGCCGACCGTGGCTTCTGCACCGTGCTCGGCGAGGCCGGCGTCCTCCGCGCCAGCCTCTCCGGCAGCGTGCTGCTCGGCGCCGCCGGCGACCCGGTCAATCTGCCCTGCGCCGGCGACTGGGTGGTGATCCGCCGCTGGCCCGACCGCCGCGTGACGCTCGAGGCCGTGCTGCCCCGTCGTACCGCGCTGATCCGCCGCACCTCCGACAAGGACTCCACCGGCCAGTTGCTGGCCGCCAACATGGACACGATCGCCGTGGTCGAGCCGATCCATCCCGAGCCCGACGACGCCCGCATCGAGCGGTTGCTCGCCCTGGCCTGGGAATCGGGGGCGAAACCGCTGCTGATCCTGAGCAAGAGCGACACGTCGGCCGACCCGGAGGCGGTGGCCCGGCAGATCGCCGAGCTCGCGCCGGGCGTTCCGGTGGTTCCGGTGAGCGTGCGGGGCACGCCCGGCGTCGATGCACTTCACGCGTACGTCGGGCAGGGCCGCACCCTGGCACTTCTGGGTCGTTCCGGCGCCGGCAAGTCGACGCTGGTCAACGCCCTGGCCGGGGCGGCCGTGATGCCGGTGCAGGCGATCCGGGACGCGGACGGCAAGGGCCGGCACACCACGGTGTACCGCAATCTCGTGCCGCTGCCCGGCGGCGGCGCCGTGCTCGACACCCCGGGCATCCGCGGGGTCGGCCTGCTGGACACCGCCGAGGGCCTCGACCGGGCGTTCGCCGACATCGCCGAGCTCGCCGCGCACTGCCGCTTCGGCGACTGCCATCACGGCGCCGAGCCGGGCTGCGCGGTCGCGGCGGCGCTCGAGAACGGGTCGCTGTCGCCGCGGCGGCTGGCCAGCTGGCGCAAGCTGCGCCACGAGGTCGAGATCGAGACGGCCCGTCAACAGGCGAGGCAGGCGGCGGCCGGCGGCTACCGGCGGCGGCGCGGCTGACGTTCAGCCGGGTCTGTCAGAATGCACCGATGCGTGCGGTGGACGAGGTGGTACCCGAGCTCGCCTCCGAGCCGGCGACCCCGGCCACCGCGAAGCCGCGGCGGAGCCGGGCCGACCTGTGGGCGCCGCTGAACTACGCGGTGCTGGCCGTGCTGGTCATGGCGCAGCTCTGGCGCGACCCGGACGGCCGGGTGCTGGCCAGCAACGACGACGACCACGGCTTCTTCCTGTACGTGATGGCGCACGGCGAGCGGGTGCTGTTCCACGGCGACAACCCGCTGTTCGACGGCCGGATGAACGTGCCGGACGGCGTGAACATGATGGCCAACACCACGGTGCTGGCGATCAGTCTGCCGCTCGCCCCGATCACCCACTTCCTCGGTCCCGGCGTGTCGGTGGTGCTGGCCCTCACGCTGGGCCTGTTCGGCACCGCCGCGGCCTGGTACTGGGTGCTCTCCCGGCATCTGGTCACGAGCCGGGCCGCGGCCTGGATCGGCGGCCTCTGGTGCGGGTTCGCTCCGACCCTGGTGTCGCACGCGAACGCGCATGTGAACTTCGTCAGCCAGTTCGTGACGCCGTTCATCGTCTGGCAGGTGCTCCGGCTACGCGAGCCGGGCCGGGTCCTGCGCGGCGGAGTGCTCCTCGGTCTGCTGATCGTGCTGCAGGTCTTCATCAACGAGGAGACCCTGCTGTTCACCGCGCTCGCGCTGGGGGCGTTCGTCGTGGCGTACGCGGCCATGGCCCCGCGGCGCGCCCTGGGCGCCGCGCGGCACTTCCTGGCCGGCCTCGGCGTCGCGGGGGCGACGGCGCTGGTCCTGCTCGCCTACCCGCTGTACTTCCAGTTCACCGGGCCGGGCAGCTACCACGGGCAGCCGTTCCTGCCCGACAAGTACGTGACCGACCTGCTCTCGGTGGGCACGTTCGCCCGGCAGTCGCTGGCCGGCAACGCCGCGCTGGCCCGGCATCTGAGCGTGAGCGGCACCGAGGACAACACGTTCTTCGGCCCGATCGGGCTCGTCATGATCGTGGTGTCGGTGGTGGTGCTGTGGCGCAACCTCGCCGCCCGCGCCGCCGCGATCGCCGGCCTGGTGCTGCTGGTCGTCTCGATGGGCCCGAGGCTCAAGGTGGCCGGTTACGAGACCGCCATCCCGCTCCCGTTCGGCCTGGTCAGCCACGTGCCGATCATCGACCTGGTGAGCGTGACCCGGTTCGCGATGGTCGCCGCCACGATCGCCGGGGTGCTGCTGGCGCTGGCCACCGACCGCATCGGGGCCTGGCCGGCGAAAAGACGGCGCTGGTTCGTGATCGGCCTGGTCCTGGCCCTGGTGCCGCTCGCGCCCAAGCCGCTGCCGACCGTCTCCGCCGACCCGCTGCCGGCCTTCCTCACCCAGGGCACCTGGCGGCAGTACGTGAGCGAGGACCGCACGCTGGTCACCGTGCCGCTGCCCGAGGTCACCACCGGCCGGGGCGGCATGCGCTGGGCCGCGCTCTCCGGGCTCGAGTACAAATCGCCGCGCGGCTACTTCATGGGCCCGGTCAACCCGCCGGCCGATCTCACCGGCTCGTGGAACGCGCCCCGGCGGTACACCTCCGACCTGCTGTGGGAGGTGCGCGAGTACGGGCAGCGGCCGGTGCTCACCGCGAGCGACCGGGTGAAGATCACCGGAGATCTGATCTTCTGGCGGGCCGCCGTCGTCGTGCTCATCCCGAACAGCCGCAACGGCGACGCGCTGCGGGCCACGCTGGTCGACGCCCTGGGTGAGCCGCAGCTCATCGGCGGGGTCGACGTCTGGGACGTACGCTATCTAGCGGTTCCCCCGGCCGGGTGAGGTACGCCCGCCTGAAGTGCGGGAATGTGCGCGATGTGACAGGCGCTGCACCTGGACGGGCCGGTTCCGGCGAAAACTTGTCGTACCCCCTGGCTAGAGTTGCCGCGGCTCGTTTCAAACACATGTACGGAGAGGCTGGCTGGTGGCCGACCGTTTGATCATTCGAGGCGCGCGCGAGCACAACCTGCGCGACGTCAACCTCGACCTGCCCCGCGACGCGATGATCGTCTTCACCGGGCTGTCCGGCTCGGGCAAGTCCAGCCTCGCGTTCGACACGATCTTCGCGGAGGGCCAGAGGCGCTACGTCGAGTCGCTCTCGTCGTACGCGCGGCAGTTCCTCGGGCAGATGGACAAGCCCGACGTCGACTTCATCGAGGGCCTGTCCCCGGCGGTGTCGATCGACCAGAAGTCGACCTCGCGCAACCCGCGCTCGACGGTCGGCACCATCACCGAGGTCTACGACTACCTGCGCCTGCTCTTCGCCCGCACCGGCATCCCGCACTGCCCGGTCTGCGGCGAGCGGATCAGCAAGCAGACACCGCAGCAGATCGTCGACCGCGTGCTCGCCATGGACGAGGGCACCCGCTTCATGGTGCTCGCCCCGGTCATCCGCGGCCGCAAGGGCGAGTACGTCGACCTGTTCGCCGAGCTCCAGTCCAAGGGCTACGCCCGGGCGAGGGTCGACGGCGTCGTGCACCCGCTCACCGAGCCGCCGAAGCTGAAGAAGCAGGAGAAGCACACCATCGAGGTGGTGGTCGACCGGCTCAGCGTGAAGTCGGCGAGCAAGCAGCGCCTCACCGACTCGGTCGAGGCCGCCCTCGCCCTGGCCGGCGGCATCGTGCTGCTCGACTTCGTCGACCTGCCGGAAGACGACCCCGGCCGTGAGCGCCGCTTCTCCGAGCACCTGGCCTGCCCCAACGACCACCCGCTGGCGATCGAAGATCTCGAGCCCCGCGTCTTCTCCTTCAACGCGCCCTACGGCGCCTGCCCCGAGTGCACCGGCCTCGGGACGAAGAAGGAGGTCGACCCCGAGCTGATCATCCCGGACGTGGAGCGCAGCGTTCGCGAGGGCGCGATCCAGCCGTGGGCCGGCGGCACGACGATGGAATATTTCCTGCGCCTGCTCGAGGCCCTGGCCGAGGCCGAGAAGTTCTCGGTCGACACCCCGTGGCGGGCGCTGCCCGCCCGTGCGCAGAAGACGATCCTGTACGGGTCGGAAGACCAGGTCCACGTCCGCTACCGCAACAAGTACGGCCGCGAGCGCTCCTACTACACCGGCTTCGAGGGCGTGGTGCAGTGGATCGAGCGCCGGCACAACGACACCGAGAGCGACTGGTCGCGCGACAAGTACGAGGGCTACATGCGCGACGTGCCGTGCCCGGTCTGCGGCGGCACCCGGCTCAAGCCCGAGGTGCTGGCGGTGACCATCGCCGGCAAGAGCATCGCCGAGGTCTGCAACCTGTCGGTGGGCGACTGCGCCGAGCTGCTGTCGACGATCGAGCTCGACGACCGCCAGACGATGATCGCCGAGCGGGTGCTCAAGGAGATCAACGCCCGGCTGCGCTTCCTGGTCGACGTCGGCCTCGACTACCTGTCGCTCGACCGCGGCGCCGGCACGCTCTCCGGCGGCGAGGCGCAGCGCATCCGGCTGGCCACCCAGATCGGCTCCGGCCTGGTCGGCGTGCTGTACGTGCTGGACGAGCCGTCGATCGGCCTGCACCAGCGCGACAACCACCGGCTGATCGAGACGCTGGTCCGGCTGAAGAAGCTGGGCAACACGCTGATCGTGGTCGAGCACGACGAAGACACGATCCGTACGGCCGACTGGATCGTCGACATCGGCCCGGGCGCCGGCGAGCACGGCGGCCACATCGTGCACAGCGGCTCGGTCGAGGGCCTGCTCAAGAACCAGAAGTCGCCGACCGGCGCCTACCTGTCGGGCCGCAAGTCGATCCCGACGCCGCGCACCCGGCGCCCGCAGACCAAGGGCCGCGAGCTGACCGTCGAGGGCGCCCGCGAGCACAACCTGCGCAACCTCACGGTCGACTTCCCGCTCGGGCAGTTCATCGCGGTCACCGGGGTCAGCGGCTCCGGCAAGTCCACGCTGGTCAACGACATCCTCTACACGGTGCTGGCCAACCAGGTGAACGGCGCCCGTATGGTGCCCGGCCGGCACACCCGGGTCTCCGGCCTCGAGCAGGTCGACAAGGTGGTCGGGGTCGACCAGTCGCCGATCGGGCGCACCCCGCGGTCCAACCCCGCGACCTACACCGGCGTGTTCGACAACATCCGCAAGCTGTTCGCCGAGACCACCGAGGCCAAGGTCCGGGGCTACGGCCCGGGCCGGTTCTCGTTCAACGTCAAGGGCGGCCGCTGCGAGAACTGCGCCGGCGACGGCACCATCAAGATCGAGATGAACTTCCTGCCCGACGTGTACGTCCCGTGCGAGGTCTGCAAGGGCGCCCGGTACAACCGCGAGACGCTCGAGGTGCACTACAAGGGCAAGACGATCTCCGAGGTGCTGGAGATGCCGATCGAGGAGGCGTCCGGCTTCTTCGAGGCGATCCCGGCGATCCACCGCCACCTCAAGACGCTGGTCGACGTGGGCCTCGGCTACGTGCGGCTCGGCCAGCCGGCGCCGACCCTGTCCGGCGGCGAGGCGCAGCGCGTCAAGCTGGCGTCCGAGCTGCAGAAGCGGTCCACCGGCCGCACGGTCTACGTGCTCGACGAGCCGACCACCGGCCTGCACTTCGAAGACATCCGCAAGCTGCTGCTGGTGCTCAACGGCCTGGTCGACAAGGGCAACACCGTGATCACCATCGAGCACAACCTCGACGTGATCAAGAACGCCGACTGGCTGATCGACATGGGCCCCGAGGGCGGCAGCAAGGGCGGGCTCGTGCTGGCGACCGGCCGGCCCGAGGAGGTGGCCGAGGTCGCCGAGAGCGCCACCGGCCAGTTCCTGCGGCGCTCGCTCGGTCTGACCGGCGAGCCGGCCGGCGCGCCCGCCGCGATCGCGCGCGCCGCGAAGGCGAACGGGACGGCCGCGGCCAAACCACGCTCGACGCGGGCCCGCGCGAAGGCTACGGTCTGATATCCCAGCAGAGTCACAGGTGACTCATAGCTACGGCACTCGGTCAAGATCCTAATCTCGATCGAGTGCCGTGCTGCGTGTTAACAACGCGCAAAGGCGGCGGGCAAAGACGCCCAAACATGGGGAAAAAGCCGCTTGCGCGGCGGACAATTTCGCGGAATCCCTGAACCGGCCCCGCCGCGACCGCGTACATAACTGCGACGCCGCGTGACCACTCGCGCGGACCATGCACTGGAGGGCAACCGATGACAGACGTGCAGACGACGACCGACCCCGAGCACACCGCGGTCACCGCCGCCGAGGAGCAGGGGCGTCCGGGCACAGGCTCCCCGCGCCGGCTCGTCCTGCTCGGCGCCGGCGCGGTCGGCGCCACGGCAGTCCTGGCGGCTTGCGGCACCAGCAGCAACAGCACCAACACCAACGGCACCGACTACACCAACAACCCCGCGCCCGCGGGCAGCGGCGAGGCGGACAACGGCGGCGGCTCGAACGACGCGGGCGGCGGCTCGACCGGCGGCAGCGCGCTCGCCACGACCGGCGACATTCCCCAGGGCGGCGGCATCATCACGGCCGACTTCGTGATCACCCAGCCCACGGCCGGCACCTACAAGGCGTTCAGCAAGGTGTGCACCCATGCCGGCTGCGACGTCAGCAAGGTGGACGGCGGCGTCATCACCTGCCCGTGCCACGGCAGCAAGTTCTCCATCGAGACCGGTGAGCCCACGACGGGACCGGCCACGAAGGCGCTGGCCGAAACCAAGGTCAAGGTGGACGGCGACAGCATCGTCAAGGCGTAACGGACGACTGTCCGGGCCGGAGGTCCGAGGCCGTGGCGGCGGCGACGGACCTCCGGTCGGGTAATCATGTCAGTCCCCCGCACTACTGTTGACCCCGTGCCAGACCCGTCCACATACCGCCCGGCGACAGGGACCATTCCGGAATCACCTGGCGTCTATCGCTTCCGCGACCCGGCCGGCCGCGTCATCTACGTCGGCAAGGCCAAGAACCTGCGGAATCGCCTGAATTCCTACTTCGCCGACACCTGGTCGCTGCACGTTCGCACGCAGCAGATGGTCACCACGGCCGGCAGCGTCGACTGGGTCACCGTCGGCACGGAGGTCGAGGCGCTCCAGCTCGAGTTCTCCTGGATCAAGGAATTCGACCCGCGCTTCAACGTGAAGTACCGCGACGACAAGTCGTACCCGTTCCTCGCGGTCACGCTGAACGAGGAATATCCGCGCCTGCAGGTGATGCGCGGCGCCAAGCGCAAGGGCGTGCGCTACTTCGGTCCGTACTCCCACGCCTGGGCCATCCGCGAGACCCTCGACCTGCTGCTGCGGGTCTTCCCCGCGCGCACCTGCTCGTCCGGCGTCTTCAAGCGGGCCGGCCAGATCGGCCGCCCGTGCCTGCTCGGCTACATCGGCAAGTGCTCGGCGCCGTGCGTCGGGCAGATCAGCGCCGAGGAGCACCGGGCGATCGTCGACGACTTCTGCGACTTCATGGCCGGCCGTACCGACACGTTCGTCAAGCGGCTCGAGCGCGAGATGATGCAGGCCTCCGCGGAGCTCGAGTTCGAGCGGGCGGCCCGCCTGCGCGACGACATCGCCGCGCTGCGCCGCGCGATGGAGAAGCAGACCGTCGTGCTCGGCGACGGCACCGACGCCGATGTGGTCGCCTTCGCCGAAGACCCGCTCGAGGCGGCCGTGCAGGTCTTCCACGTGCGCGACGGCCGGGTGCGCGGCCAGCGCGGCTGGGTCGTCGAAAAGGTGGAAGACCTCACCACCGGCGACCTCGTGCACCACTTCTGCTCGCAGATGTACGGCGACGTGCAGGGCGAGGGCGACGTTCCGCGCGAGCTGCTCGTGCCGGCCCTGCCCGACGACGCGGACGCGCTGGCCGACTGGCTCTCCGAGCACCGCGGCAGCCGGGTGCAGCTGCGGGTGCCGCACCGCGGCGACAAACGGGCCCTGCTCGAGACGGTGGCGCGCAACGCCGGGGAATCGCTGCAGCGGCACAAGCTGCGCCGGGCCGGCGACCTGACCACCCGCAGCAAGGCGCTCGACGAGATCGCCGAGGCGCTGGGCATGGAGACGTCGCCGCTGCGCATCGAGTGCTTCGACGTGTCGCAGATCCAAGGGACCGACGTGGTGGCGTCCATGGTGGTCTTCGAGGACGGGCTGGCCCGCAAGAGCGAGTACCGCCGGTTCGCGGTGCGGGGCAACGCCGACGGCAGCGGCATGGACGACCTGTCGGCGATGAGCGAGGTGATGCGCCGGCGGTTCGCGCGCTACAAGGCGCAGGCGGGCGCGGTGCCGGTCGCCGACGTGCCCGAGCCGGAAGACGAGGCGCTGCCGGCCGACGAGAGCGCGGCGACCTCCGATGAGCTCGCCACCAACGAGCTGCCGGGCATCGACCCGCTCACCGGCAGGCCGCGGCGCTTCGCGTACCCACCGCAGTTGGTCGTCGTCGACGGCGGGCAGCCGCAGGTGAACGCCGTCGCGGCCGTGCTGAGCGACCTGGGCATCACCGACGTGGCGCTGTGCGGCCTGGCCAAGCGCCTCGAAGAGGTGTGGCTGCCCGGCGACGACTTCCCGGTGATCCTGCCGCGCACCTCCGAGGCGCTGTACCTTCTTCAGCGGGTCCGCGACGAGGCCCACCGGTTCGCGATCACCTTCCACCGGCAGCGCCGGTCCAAGCGGATGACGACGTCGGCCCTCGACAGCGTTCCCGGCCTCGGCGAGACCCGGCGTAAGGCGCTGCTGCGCCACTTCGGGTCGCTGAAGCGGCTGTCCGCGGCCACCGCCGAGGAGATCGCCGAGGTGCCGGGCATCGGCAAGCGCACGGCGGAAACGGTGCTGACCGCGCTCAACCCGCCGAAGGCGGAAGCCGAACAGGTAAATGACTAAGATGTTGTGTCCGCTCGACGAGGTGCGGGCGAAGCGACGCGGGAGGCGTTCGTGACGGAGTCGTTGCCCGAATTCCCCGACGAGGTCGTGGATCCGGACGAGGTGGCCACCGACCTGGTGGTCGTGACCGGCGTTTCCGGCGGCGGGCGCAGCACGGTGGCCCGGGCCCTGGAAAATGTCGGCTTCTACGTGGTCGACAACCTGCCGCAGGCCCTGATGCTCGACATGGCGCAGCTCGCCTTCCAGGCCGGCGGCGCCGCCCGGCGTACGGCGATGGTGCTCGACGTGCGCAGCCGCGCCTTCTCCACCGACCTGGCCGGCGCGGTCCGCGCGCTCAAGGAGCGCGGTTTCTCGCCGCGCGTGGTCTTCGTCGACGCCGACGACGAGGTGCTGATCCGCCGCTTCGAGTCGGTGCGCCGCTCGCACCCGCTGCAGGGCGACGGCCGCCTCGCCGACGGCATCGCGGCCGAGCGCAAGCTGCTCGCCGAGGCCCGCGAGCAGGCCGACGTGATCATCGACACCAGCCACCTGAACGTGAACCAGCTGCGCCGCCGGGTCGAGGAGCTGTTCGGCGGGGAAGACGTGCGCCGCTTGCGCATCACCGTGCTCTCGTTCGGCTTCAAGTACGGCCTGCCGCCCGACGCCGACTACGTGCTGGACGCCCGGTTCCTGCCCAACCCGTTCTGGGTGCCCGAGTTGCGCGACCACACCGGGCTCGAGGAATCGGTCAGCAAGTACGTCCTCGACCAGGAGGGCGCCGACACGTTCGTGTCCACCTACGCGGGGCTGATCGCGGCGACCGCGCCCGGCTTCGAGCGCGAGGGCAAGCGCTACCTCACCGTCGCCGTCGGCTGCACCGGCGGCAAGCACCGCAGCGTCGCGATCGCCGAGGAACTGACCGCCCAGCTGCGCGACCAGCGGCTCTCGGCCCACGCCTCGCACCGCGACCTGGGGCGGGAGTGAGGGCCGTACGCGTGGTCGCGTTCGGCGGCGGGCACGGGCTGGCCGCCGCGCTGCGGGGGCTGCGCCGCGCCGCCGGCGAGATCGACCTGGACATCACGGCGATCGTCACGGTCGGCGACGACGGCGGCTCCAGCGGCCGGCTGCTGGCCGAACGCGACGCGCTGCTGCCCGTCGGCGACCTGCGACAGGCGCTCAACGCGCTCGCCTGCGACGACGCGGTCGAGCAGCGCACCGCCGCGCTGATGCAGCACCGGTTCGCCGGCGACGACTCCCTCGCCGGGCACCCGGTGGGCAACCTGCTGCTGCTCGGCCTGCTCGAGATGCTCGGCGACCCGGTCGACGCGCTCGACCACGCGGCCGCCATGGTCGGCGCGCAGGGCCGGGTGCTGCCGATGGCCCGGCACGCGGTGGGCATCGAGGCCGACGTGCTCGGCGCCGACCCGGCCCGCCCGGGCGAGGTGGTGACCGTGTGCGGGCAGCACGCGGTGGCGGTGGCGCACGGCCATGTCGAGGCGGTACGCATCTCGCCGGCCGACCCGCCGACCTGTCCGCAGGCGATCGAGGCGATCCGCGCCGCCGACTGGCTGATGTTCGGTCCCGGCAGCTGGTACACGAGCGTGCTGCCGCACCTGCTCGTGCCCGGCCTCGCCGAGGCGATCGTGGCGAGCCCGGCCCGCCGGCTGGTCACGCTCAACCTGGCCACCGACAACGAGACCTCCGGACTCTCGGTGGCCGACCATCTGGCCGCCCTGAGCTGGTATCTGCCGGGTCTGCGGGTCGACACGGTCCTGGCCGACGCGAAGTGGGTCGGCGAGCCCGAGCCGGTGCATCAGGCCGCGGAATCCCTGGGCGCCCGCCTGGTGTTGGCACCGTTGGCCGTTGCGGACGGCAGCCCGAGGCATGATCCTGAGTCGTTAGGCGTTGCACTGGTGCCAGTATTGGGCCCCGCTCGTTAAGCAGTGGCGTAGTGCGGCACAGACTGAAGGTTATTCGCGACCCACCTCGAGTCGTGGATGGCCGCAGCTTGTGCAGTGGGTTCCAACCGTCGCGAATAATATTCACTGATCAAGATCCGGCGCAGAAGGTGACATCACGATGGCGATGACGGCAGCGGTCAAGGACGAGCTGAGCCGGGTCGATGTGCCCAAGCCCTGCTGCCGCCGCGCGGAGATGGCTTCCCTGCTCCGATTCGCGGGCGGCCTGCACATCGTCTCCGGTCGCGTGGTGGTGGAGGCCGAGCTCGACACCGGCGCGGTGGCCCGCCGCCTGCGCCGCGAGATCGCCGACGTGTACGGCTACCCGAGTGAGGTGCACGTGCTCGCCAGCGGCGGCCTGCGCAAGGGCAGCCACTACATCGTGCGGATCGTCAAGGACGGCGAGGCCCTGGCCCGCCAGACCGGCCTGCTCGACGTGCGCGGCCGTCCGGTGCGGGGCCTGCCGCCGCACGTCGTCTCGGCCAACGTCTGCTGCGCGGTGGCCGCCTGGCGGGGCGCGTTCATGGCGCACGGCTCGCTGACCGAGCCCGGCCGTTCCAGCGCGCTCGAGATCACCTGCCCGGGACCGGAGGCCGCGCTCGCGCTGCGCGGCGCCGCCCGCCGGATCGGGATCACCGCGAAGGAGCGTGAGGTCCGCGGCGTCGACCGGGTGGTGATCAAGGACGGCGACGCGATCGCCGCGCTGCTGACCCGGGTGGGAGCGCACTCCTCGGTGCTGGCCTGGGAGGAGCGCCGGGTGCGCCGCGAGGTGCGCGCCACGGCCAACCGCCTGGCCAACTTCGACGATGCCAACCTGCGCCGCTCGGCCCGGGCCGCGGTGGCCGCCGCGGCCCGGGTGACCCGTGCGCTGGAGATCCTGGCCGACGAGGCGCCCAACCACCTGACGTCGGCCGGCCGGCTGCGCCTCGAGCACCGGCAGGCGTCGCTGGAGGAACTGGGCGCCCTGGCCGACCCGCCGCTGACCAAGGACGCGATCGCGGGCCGTATAAGGCGTTTGCTGGCGCTCGCCGACAAGCGCGCCCGCGACCTGGGCATTCCCGACACGGAAGCCGCGGTGACGCCCGAGATGATGGCCTGCTGAGGTTTTGCGCAACCCACCACCGGACGCGAAAGACGCGCTGCGGCCTTGCCGCGCGGCGAGGCCGCGAGGTCGAACGGGGGCTTGTGCCGACGCGTACGTAAAAAGGGGTTTGGGGTAATTTTGAGTCACCCACCCGCTGCTCGCGGGGGTGAGGGGCTCGGATAGGGTCTTCGTGACGGCGACGGTGCCGGCAGCTCGGCCGACCCGCGCCGTGACGCCGCCAGTCAGGCACGGCGCCACCTCATGGGGCCCCTGCTCGGGGGAGCGCGGCGGCCGGACGCACTTTCGCCGACCAAAGCACAAGGTCGGCGTAAATCCTCCGCCGGTCGACGAAACCCGGCGGACCGAAACGAGGAGATCCACCTGTGACCATCCGGGTTGGCATCAACGGCTTCGGCCGTATCGGACGTAACTTCTTCCGGGCGGTCCTCGCCTCCGGCGCGGACATCGAGATCGTCGGCGTCAACGACCTGACCGACAACGCGACGCTGGCCCACCTGCTCAAGTACGACTCGATCCTCGGCCGCCTGCCGCACGAGGTGAAGGCCACGGCCGACGAGATCACCGTGGGTGGCAAGACGTTCAAGGCGTTCGCCGACCGTGACCCGGCCAACCTCGCGTGGGGTGACGTCGGCGCCGATGTGGTCATCGAGTCGACCGGCTTCTTCACCGACGCCAACAAGGCCAAGGTGCACGTGGACAACGGCGCCAAGAAGGTCATCATCTCGGCGCCGGCCAAGAACGAGGACATCACGATCGTGATGGGCGTCAACGACAACCTGTACGACGCCGCGAAGCACACCGTCATCTCGAACGCGTCCTGCACCACCAACTGCCTCGCGCCGATGGCGAAGGTCCTCAACGACACGATCGGCATCGAGCGTGGCCTGATGACCACGATCCACGCCTACACCCAGGACCAGAACCTGCAGGACGGCCCTCACAAGGACCTGCGTCGCGCCCGCGCCGCCGCCCTCAACGTGGTGCCGACCTCGACCGGCGCCGCCAAGGCCGTCAGCCTGGTGCTGCCCGAGCTCAAGGGCAAGCTCGACGGCTTCGCGATGCGCGTGCCGATCCCGACCGGCTCGGCCACCGACCTGACCTTCCAGGCCTCCAAGGAGACCTCGGTCGACGAGGTCAACGCCGCGATCAAGGCCGCCGCGGACGGCCCGCTCAAGGGCATCCTGGTCTACACCGAGGACCAGATCGTCTCGACCGACATCGTGACCGACCCGGCCTCCTGCATCTTCGACGCCGGCCTCACCAAGGTCATCGGCAACCAGGTCAAGGTCGTCGGCTGGTACGACAACGAGTGGGGCTACTCGAACCGCCTCGTCGACCTGGTCAAGCTGGTCGGCTGACGCATCGTGAAGACTCTCGACGACCTGCTCGGCGAGGGTGTCTCGGGCCGGCGCGTGCTCGTGCGCGCCGACCTGAACGTCCCGTTCGACAAGAACAACGCCGGTGTAATCACCGACGACGGGCGCGCACGGGCTGTGCTGCCGACGCTCGTCGCGCTGCGTGACGCCGGCGCCCGCGTCATCGTCATGTCGCACCTCGGCCGCCCCAAGGGCGCGCCCGACCCGAAGTTCACGCTGGCGCCCGTCGCCACCCGGCTGGGTGAGCTGCTCGGCACGCCGGTGGTCTTCGCGTCCGACACCGTCGGCCCGTCCGCCACCGCTGCGGTTGCCGCACTGAACGACGGCGACGTGCTGCTGCTCGAGAACCTGCGCTTCAACGCCGGCGAGACGTCGAAGGACGAGGCCGAGCGCGGCGCGTTCGCCGACGAGCTGGCCGCCTACGCCGACGTGTATGTCGACGACGCGTTCGGCGCTGTGCACCGCAAGCACGCCTCTGTCTACGACGTGCCGGCGCGGCTCCCGCATTACGCGGGCTGGCTGGTCCTGCGCGAGCTCGAGGTCCTGCGCCGGGTCAGCGACGCGCCGGAGCAGCCGTACGTCGTCGTGCTCGGCGGCTCGAAGGTCTCCGACAAGCTCGCGGTGATCCAGGCGCTGCTGCCGAAGGTCGACAAGCTGCTGGTCGGCGGCGGCATGTGCTTCACCTTCCTCAAGGCCCAGGGGCACGAGGTCGGCAAGTCTCTTCTCGAAGAAGAGATGATCTCGACGTGTGCCTCGCTGCTCGCCGAAGCCGGCGATCGGCTCGTTCTGCCGGTCGATGTCGTGGCCGCCACGGCGTTCGCCGCCGACGCAGATCACGATACTGTTGATATTTCGGGTATTCCGGCCGATCGGCTCGGGCTGGACATCGGGCCGAAGTCGGTCGCGCTGTTCGCCGAGGCGATCGCCGGCGCCAAGACCGTGTTCTGGAACGGCCCGATGGGCGTCTTCGAGCTGGCGCCGTTCGCGGCCGGCACCCGGGGCGTCGCCGAGGCCATCACCAAGATCGACGGCTTCTCGGTGGTCGGCGGCGGCGACTCGGCTGCGGCCGTGCGCACGCTCGGCCTCGACGAGTCGGCGTTCGGCCACATCTCCACCGGTGGCGGCGCCTCCCTCGAGTATCTCGAGGGCAAGAAGCTGCCCGGTGTCGAAGCCTTGGACCGTCATAGCGAGCAGCGGAGGGCCACGTGACGATGAGTGACCGCCGCCCGATCATCGCCGGCAACTGGAAGATGAACCTCAACCACTTCGAAGCCATCCTCCTGGTGCAGAAACTGGCCGCCGGCCTCAACGAGCAGCAGCTCACCGACGTCGAGGTGGCCGTGCTGCCGCCGTTCACCGATCTGCGCAGCGTGCAGACGGCGATCGACGGCGACAAGCTCAAGCTCGTGTACGGCGCCCAGGACATCTCCAGGTTCAAGGGCGGGGCCTACACCGGGGACATCTCCGGCGCGATGCTCGAGAAGCTCGGCTGCACCTACGTGCTGGCCGGCCACTCCGAGCGCCGCGAGTACCACGACGAGGACGACCAGCTCGTCAACGCGAAGGTGAAGGCGGCCTACGCGGCCAACCTGATCCCGATCGTCTGCGTGGGCGAGGGGCTGGTGACCCGCGAGGAGGGCACGCACGTCGTGCACTGCACCAACCAGCTCGAGGCGGCGCTGAGCGGCCTCAAGCCCGAGCAGGTCAAGCAGGTCGTGGTGGCGTACGAGCCGGTCTGGGCGATCGGCACCGGCAAGACCGCGACGCCCGAGGACGCCCAGGAGGTCTGCAAGGCCCTCCGGGTGAAGCTCGCCGACCTGTACGGGGTGGAGATCGCCGACGCCGTGCGCATCCAGTACGGCGGCTCGGTCAAGGCGAACAACATCGCCTCGATCATGGCGCAGCCCGACATCGACGGCGCGCTGGTGGGTGGCGCCTCGCTGGACGGCGAGGAGTTCGCCTCGATCGTCCGGTTCCGGGAGCACGCCGGCCGCTGATGGCAGACGCGCGTGCCCGGTCGCCCCGTGCGGCCGGGCACCCGCTATTGTTGGACCGCTGTCTGTCCTTCGAGAGGAATGAACCCGATCATGCCGATGTGGTTCGCGTACACGTTGATCGTGTTGCTGGTGCTCACCAGCCTTGTGCTGACCCTGCTGATCCTGCTGCACCGCGGCAAGGGCGGCGGCATGTCGAGCATGTTCGGCGGCGGTGTCACGTCGAGCCTGGCCGGCTCCTCGGTGGCAGAGAAAAACCTCGACCGCTACACGGTGCTGGTCGGCATCATCTGGTTCGCCTGCATCGTCGGTCTCGGTCTCTGGCTGCGCCTGGCCCTGCCTGCTTCCTGACTGACGGTAATAGTCGTAGAATCTGCCGCGCGTCCGGTTAAGGCCGGGCGCGCGGCATTTTTTGCCCCGTTTTGCTCCCCTACGAAAAGGCCTCGAGACAGGAGTGACGTCCGTGTCCAGTGGCAGTGCGATCCGCGGCAGCCGCGTCGGGTCCAGCCCGATGCGCCCCGACGAGCGCAGCGAACCCGCCCCACGCCGGGAGGTGATCTACTTCTGCGCGGCCGGGCACGCGAGCGAGATCAAGTTCGCGGCCGAGGCGCCCGCGCCCGAGACGTGGGACTGCCCGCGCTGCGGCCAGCCCGCCGGGCTCGACGGGGAGAACCCGCCCGGACGGTTGCGCGCCGAGCCGTACAAGTCGCACCTGGCCTACGTGAAGGAGCGCCGCTCCGACGAGGACGGCGCCAAGATCCTCGCCGAGGCGCTGGCCAAGGTCCGTCAGCGCCGGGGCGAGTGACCTTTTCCGATCAGTAGCGCTTCGCGCCCGCCGCCTCGTCGAGCAGCCAGTAGGTCCGCGACTGGCCGGTGGCGTGGGCGGCGGGCCTGCTCTTGTCGCCGTTGAGCGCCGCACCGACGGCGTCCGTCTTGTCCGGGCCGGCGGCGATCAGCCACACCTCGTCGGCCTCCTGGATGGTCGGCATGGTCAGCGTGATGCGGGTGGGCGGCGGCTTCGGGCTGTTGTGCACCGCGGCCGCCGTGCCCGTCTCGTTCAGTGCCGGGTGCTCGGGGAAGAGCGAGGCCACGTGCCCGTCCTCGCCGACGCCCAGCATGAGCACGTCGAAGGGCAGCCGCACCTCGGCGGCGTAGCGGGCGGCGGCCGCCTCGGCGTTGTCGCCGTCGGGGCCGTCCGAGGCGGGCATGGGGTGCACCCGCGCCGGATCGAGCGGCAGCGCGTCCAGCAGGGCCTCGCGCGCCTGGGTCTCGTTGCGGTCCGGGTCGCCGGTCGGCAGGAACCGCTCGTCGCCCCACCACAGGTCCACACGCGACCAGTCGATCGCCTTCGCGGCCGGCAGGTCCTGGACCGTGCGCAGGACCTTGGCGGCGATCCGGCCGCCGGTCAGCACGACGCTCGCCGTGCCGCGCTCGGCCTGCGCGTCCACAATCTTGGCGACCAGGCGGGACGCGACGGTGGCGGCGAGGATCTCCGCGTCGGGGACCACCACGACCAGGGTCTTGCTCACTTGCGCCTCCTAAGGCGGAAGGGCCGCCCACCGTGCGGCGGGCGGCCCTGCTGATTTGTCGGAGCTAGGCGGCGGAACCACCGGGGCCGGCCATGGCGCCGGCCTCGTCGGCGCGGGCGGCCAGGGCCGGGTCCTTCCAGACGTGCACCCGCATCGGGGCACGGTGGTCGAGGCCGGTGACGCCTGCCATCGCGCCCAGGGCCTCGGAGTAGATCTGGTCGGCGTCGAGCCGGCGCAGTTCCTCGGCGAGCTCGTCGCCGACCGGCCGTTTCGGCAGCGGCATGTAGCGGTCCTCCTGGCCGGTGCGGCTGAACAGCGCCGTGTTCTCCTCGCGGGTGACCCGGACGCAGTCGCCGTTGGCGCACTGCAGCTCGACCGAGTGCATCCGCGGGGAGCGGTCGGTGGCCTCCATGACCGGGACGATGCCCAGGCGGGACTGGAGCCAGCCCTTCATCAGCGCGGCGGTCGGGTCTTTCTCGGGCGCCACGATCGTGGCGCCGACGACCCGCTCGTCGGTGGTGTCGAAGGCTCCGGCGACCAGGGTGCGCCAGAGCGTGATTCTGGTCCAGGTGAGGTCGGTGTCGCCGGGGGCGTAGTCGACCGCCCGCTGCTTCAGCGCCGCCACCGGGTCGGGGGCCTGCGCGCTGTCGGTGATCCGCCGGTCGGCGACGACGCCCAGGAAGTCGTTGGCGATCGAGGTCGGCGGCTCTTCGTGCCACCAGGTGACCACCGGTACGTCCGGGGCGAGCAGCGGCATGACGACCGACTCGGCGTGCAGGGCGAGACGCCCGTACATGCGCATGACGACCGCCTCGGCCGGGCCCAGGCGCCCGCCCACGACGATCTCGGCGTCCAGCCGGCTGCGACCCTCCATGTCGGAGCGGACCACGATGAGCAGACGGCACGGGTGCGCCGCCGCCGCGATCGTGGCGGCCGCCTCGGCCTCGCGGACCTTCTTCTCCTCCACGACGGCGACCAGGGTCAGGGCGAGGCCGGAAGCCACGCCGCCGGCGCTGCGCCGTTCGGCGGCGAGGGCCTTGACGACCTCGTTGCCGGTGGTGTCCCACAGACCGATCATGCTCGCCTCCAAGCACGGCCCTCGCGGGCCAGCATCTCGTCCGAGGCGCGCGGGCCCCACTCGCCGGAGCGGTACGGCTCGGGTTTGACACCCTTCCAGGCCGCCTCGAGCGGGTCGATGACCCGCCAGGACTGCTCGACCTCGGCCGCGTCCGGGAACAGGGTGCGGTCGCCGACCAGCACGTCGAGCACGAGCCGCTCGTACGCCTCGGGGCTGGACTCGGTGAACGCCTCGCCGTACTGGAAGTCCATCGCGATGTCGCGGACCTCCATCGTGGTGCCCGGCACCTTGGAGCCGAACTTCAGCACCACGCCCTCGTCGGGCTGCACCCGGATGACCAGCTGGTTGTTGCCGAGCATCTCGACGTCGGCCGGGTCGAACGGCAGGTGCGGCGCGCGCTTGAACAGGATCGCGATCTCGGTGACCCGGCGCGGCATCCGCTTGCCGACGCGTACGAAGAACGGCACCTCGGCCCAGCGCCGGTTCTGGATGCCCAGGCGGACCGCGACGTATGTCTCCGTCGTGGAGTCGGAGGGGATGTCTTTCTCCTCGAGGTAGCCCACGGCGCGCTCGCCGGCGACCCAGCCGGGCAGATACTGCCCGCGGACCGAGCCCCTGGAGATGTCGTTGGGCAGGCTGATCGCCTTGAGGACCTTGAGCTTCTCGGCCCGCACCTCCTGCGGGTCGAAGCTCGTGGGCTCTTCCATGCCGACCAGCGCGAGCAGCTGGAGCAGGTGGTTCTGCAGCACGTCGCGGGCGGCGCCGGAGGCGTCGTAGAACGCGGCGCGGGTGCCGATGCCGACGTCCTCGGCCATGGTGATCTGCACGCTGTCGACGTACTTCGAGTTCCACACCGGCTCGAACAGGCTGTTCGCGAAGCGGAGGGCCAGGATGTTCTGGACCGTCTCCTTGCCGAGGTAGTGGTCGATGCGGTAGACGTCCTGCGGCGTGAAGACCTCGTCGACCAGCTGGTTCAGCGCGATCGCGGTCTGCAGGTCGTTGCCGAACGGCTTCTCGACGACCACCCGCCGCCAGCCGCCGGACTTGGCGTTGTCGGCCATGCCGGTGCGGGCCAGCTGGTTGAGCACCAGCGGGAACGCGGCGGGCGGGATGGAGAAGTAGAACGCGGCGTTGCCGGGGATGCCGTTGCGCTCGCGCAGGTCGTCGAGCGTGGCGGCCAGGTGGTCGAACGCGGAGTCGTCGTCGAACGAGCCGGGCACGAACTGGAACTGGCTGGCCAGACGCTGCCAGACGTCCTCGCGCCACGGGGTCCGGGCGCCCTTCTTCGCCGCCTCGAGGGCCAGCGACTCGAAGTCGCCGTCGCCCCAGTCGCGGCGGGCGAAGCCCAGAACCACGAAACCGGGCGGCAGCAGACCGCGGTTGGCCAGGTCGTAGACGGCCGGGATGAGCTTCTTTCGGGACAGGTCACCGGTGACTCCGAAGATCACCAGAGCGCAGGGCTCCGGGATGCGCGGGAGCCTGCGGTCCTGTGCGGTACGCAGCGGATTGCCCACGTGGTCCATCCTGCCAGTTCTCGGTGTCGTGCAGGTGAGGTACGCAGGGGCCCGCTCTGATTGAGCGGGCCGCTGCGAGAGGGTCAGACGCCGGTGCCGGCCTGGAGCGACTTGTGGACGCTCTCGAGCAGTTCCTTCCAGCTGACCTCGAACTTGTCGACGCCCTCGTCCTCGAGGACCTTGACGACGTCGTCGAAGTCGATGCCGACGGCCTTGAGGTCGGCCATCACCTGGTGGGCCTGCGCGTACGAGCCGGTCACCGTGTCGCCACGGATCTCGCCGTGGTCGGCGAACGCGTGGATCACCGACTCGGGCATGGTGTTGACCACGCCGGGGGCGATGAGCTCCTCGACGTAGATCGTGTCCTTGTAGTCGGGGTTCTTCGTCGAGGTGGACGCCCACAGCGGCCGCTGCGGGTGCGCGCCGGCCGCGGCAAGGGCCTTCCACCGGTCGGTGCCGAAGACCTCCTCGTACGCCTCGTACGCCAGCTGCGCGTTGGCGATCGCGGCCTTGCCCATCAGGGTCTTGGCCTCGTCGCTGCCGATCTTCTCGAGGCGCTTGTCCACCTCGGTGTCGACGCGGGAGACGAAGAACGACGCCACCGAGCCGATCTTGGTGATGTCGTGGCCGTTCGCCTTGGCCTGCTCGACGCCGGCCAGGAACGCCTCCATGACCGCGCGGTAGCGCTCGAGCGAGAAGATCAGCGTCACGTTCACGCTGATGCCCTCGGCCAGGGTCGCGGTGATCGCCGGCAGGCCCTCCAGGGTCGCCGGGATCTTGATGTAGAGGTTCTCCCGGCCGACGAGCCACCAGAGCGTCTTCGCCTCGGCGACGCTGCTCTCGGTCTCGTGCGCCTTACGCGGGTCGACCTCGATGGACACCCGGCCGTCCACGCCGTTCGACGCGTCGTAGGCGGGGCGCTCGACGTCGCACGCGCCGCGGACGTCCTGGGCGGTCATCAGGCGTACTGCCTCTTCGACCGTGACCCGCATGACGGAGAGGTCTTTGACCTGGGCGTCGTACGCGTCGGCGTCGGAGAGCGCCTTCTGGAAGATGCTGGGGTTCGTGGTCACACCGACCACGTGCTGCTCGTTGAGCATCTTCTTCAGCGAGCCGCTGGTCAGGCGGACACGGGAGAGATCGTCGAGCCAGACCGCCACACCCTGGGCGGAGAGCTCGGCAAGCCGATCAGTCATTCTCCTACACTCCCTCAGTTACCGGTCTTGTGACCGGTGATCTCGCCGACCTTTGCGAGGGCGGCGTTGGCCTTTGCCACCACGTTGTCCGCGGTGAACCCGAACTGCTCGAAGAGGATCTTGGCAGGCGCGCTGGCGCCGTAGTGCTCGATGCTGACCGGCTCGCCCGCATCTCCAAGAATGCGATCCCAGCTCATCCGGATGCCAGCCTCGACGGTTACACGTGCCTTGACCCCCCGCGGGATCACTTCTTCCTGGTACGCGGTGCTCTGCTGGTAGAACCATTCCTGGCACGGCATCGATACCACCCGGGTCGGGGTGCCCGCCGCCTCGAGGCGCTCCTGCGCGGTGAGGCAGTACTGCACCTCGGAGCCGGTGCCGATGAGGATCACCTGCGGCTCGCCGTCGGAGGCGTCGGACAGCACGTAGCCACCCTTGAGGACACCCTCGGCCGACGCGTACTTCGACCGGTCGATCGTCGGCAGCGCCTGGCGGCTCAGCGCGAGCGCCGTGGGGGAGTCGGTGTGCTCGAGGGCGCCCCGCCAGGCCCACGCGGTCTCGTTGGCGTCCGCCGGGCGGACCACGTTGAGGCCGACGATGGCGCGCAGCGCGGAGAGGGTCTCGATCGGCTGGTGCGTCGGGCCGTCCTCGCCGAGGCCGATGGAGTCGTGCGTCCACACGTAGATCACCGGCAGCTTCATCAGCGCGGAGAGCCGGACGGCGCCGCGCATGTAGTCGCTGAAGATCAGGAACGTGCCGCCGTACGGGCGGGTGAGGCCGTCGGCCGTGATGCCGTTGAGGATCGAGCCCATGCCGTGCTCACGGATGCCGAAGTGCAGCGTGCGGCCGTACTCGTTGCCCGGGAACTCCTTGGTGGCGTACTCGGCCGGGATGAAGGACGGCTCGCCCTTCATCGTGGTGTTGTTGCTCTCGGCGAGGTCGGCCGAGCCGCCCCACAGTTCGGGCAGCACCGGCGCGAGCGCGTTGAGCACCTGCTGGGAGGCCGCGCGGGTGGCGATGCCCTTGGCGTCGGCCGGGAACTCGGGCAGCGACTTCTCCCACCCCTCGGGGAGCTTGCGCCCGGCGAGCCGGTCCCACAGCTCCTTGCGCTCGTCGTTGGCCTTCGCCCAGGCGCCGAACGACTTCTCCCACTCGGCGTGCGCGGCGCGGCCCCGCTCGGCGGCCTTCCTGGCGTGCTCGAGCACGGCCGGTTCGACGGCGAACGTCTCGTTCGGGTCGAAGCCGAGGATCTCCTTGGTGGCCTTGACCTCGGACTCGCCCAGGGCGGAACCGTGGATCTTGCCGGTGTTCTGCTTGTTCGGCGCGGGCCAGCCGATGATCGTCTTGAGCACGATGAACGACGGCTTGTCGGTGACCTTCTTGGCCTCCTGGATCGCCTTCCAGAGCGCCTCGACGTCTTCGTGGTAGTCGCCCTTGGCCGGGTCGCCCTTGCGCCACGAAACGGTCTGCACGTGCCAGCCGTACGCCTCGTACCGCTTGCCGGCGTCCTCCGACTTGGCGATGCGGGTGTCGTCCTCGATGGAGATCTCGTTGTCGTCGTAGATCAGCGTGAGGTTGCCGAGCTTCTGCACCGCGGCGATCGCGCTGGACTCGTGGCTGACGCCCTCCTCGATGTCTCCGTCGGAGCACATCGCATAAACGTTGTGGTCGAACGGAGAGTCACCGGGGGCGCCCTCGGGGTCGAACAGGCCGCGCTCGCGCCGGGCGGCCATCGCCATGCCCACCGCGTTGCCGATGCCCTGGCCGAGCGGGCCGGTCGTGACCTCGACGCCGGAGGTGTGTCCGAACTCGGGGTGGCCGGGGGTCAGCGAGTCCCACTGGCGCAGCGCCTTCAGGTCGTCCAGGGAGAGGCTGTAGCCGGAGAGGTAGAGCTGAATGTAGAGGGTGAGGCTGGAGTGCCCACAGGAGAGCACGAAGCGGTCGCGCCCGGCCCAGTGCGGATCGGTCGGGTCGTGCCGCATGATGCGGTTGAACAGCAGATAAGCGGCGGGCGCGAGGCTCATGGCCGTTCCGGGGTGGCCGTTGCCGGCCTTCTCGACGGCGTCCATGGCCAGCACCCGGACGGTGTCCACCGCTTTGCGGTCGAGGTCGGACCAATTGAGAGCAGGATCTGTGGCAGCCACGTCGGTTGTGCTCCTCGGGGCATGGATTAGGAACCCTTTTGAGGTTGACCCTATCCACTTGCCGTAAACCCGCGCCCTGGGAACGGCTCAGGCCCATACGCTGAGAGCGGACAGGCCACGTGTGACGGCGTGCACCCGCGCTGGGTCGCCGGAGCAGCGCATTCGGCTGAGCGTAGGCTGTCCGAGCGTGCCGCCGGCTGGCGCCGGCAACGGTCGTGATGTGGCTAAAGCCGATGCCGGAAGGTGGCTGTCCGTGAGCATGATCACCGAGCGTCCCGTCCCCGGACGGGCGCCGGGCGTCCCTTCGCGCGCTGACCGGCCGGTCGACGCAGAAGTGCGCCGCCAATCTGGGGTGGCAAAACAGCCGATGGCTGTGGTGCGCGCGTACCTCGCGCTGACCAAGCCGCAGATCGTCGAACTGCTCCTGGTGACCACTGTTCCGGCCCTCATGCTCGCCGCCGGCGGGTGGCCCGACCTGCGCACTCTCGCCGCCGTGCTGATCGGCGGGGCGCTCGCGGGCGGCGCGGCGAGCGCGCTCAACTGCTACATCGACCGCGACATCGACGAGCTGATGCGGCGCACCAAGCGGCGCCCGCTCCCGACACACAGCGTGACCCCGCGGTCGGTGCTGATCTTCGGTCTGACGCTCGCCGTGATCTCGGTGGCGCTGATGGCGATCTTCACCAACTGGCTCGCCACCGCGCTCACCGCGGGCGCGATCTTCTACTACGACGTCGTCTACACGCTGTGGCTCAAGCGGCGCACCCCGGCCAACACGTTCTGGGGCGGCGTCTGCGGAGCGGCCCCGGTGATCATCGGCTGGGCCGCGGTGACCGGCTCGGTGTCCGCGCTCGGATGGGCGCTTTTCGCAGTTGTTTTCTTTTGGCAGATGCCGCATTTCTACGCGCTCGCCATCAAGTACAAGGACGACTACGCCCGCGCCGGCGTCCCGATGCTCCCCGTGGTGCGCTCCGCGGCCCGGGTCAATGGCGAGATCGCCCTCTACACGGTCCTCACCGTGGTCGCCTCCCTCGTGGCCTGGCCGCTCGGTCTGGGCCCGATCTACGGCGTCACCGCCATCATCACAGGCGCTTTGTTCCTCGGCGAGGCGTTCCTGCTGGTCCAGCGGACGCGCAAGGGCGAGCCGGCCAAGCCGATGCGCCTGTTCCACTGGAGCATCACGTACCTCACGATCTTGTTCATCGCCGTCGCGGTAGATGCGCTCGTCTGACCGGTCTGCCCCGATTCCCGGTTACGGGTGGTCACCCCGTAGATGGAAATCTGTGGATGGGGCAATTCGGGCGAAATTGGCTGATACCAATGAGTCTGTGAGGTAAACCCGCAGGTAATTGGCGTCACAAAATGGCACTGACGGTGCTTGCTCCGGCGTCTTATCTGCCTAGGCTGCCCGTCATGGCTCAAGGTTCCGATACGACACTGACTGCGGGGATCAAATCCTTCGCCGCCGGCCACGGTGGTGCCAAGGCGGTCATCGAGTACGTCGGCAAGCGTGGCGCCCGCATCGTCCTCGTCGGCCAGGACGGCGAGTGGTCCGACGAATTCGCCGACGACACCAACGTCGCCCGCAAGGCGTGCGAGAGCGCCGGCGTCGAGGTGGAGAACGAGTGGGAGCGCGAGCTCCTCGAGCAGATGCGACCCAGCAACGACCTGTGGCGCTCCATGTCGCGCCGGAGCATGGCCCGCTGATCTTGTCCACGTCCACCACTACCCACGCGACCCGGGAGCAGGCCTCCCGGGTCGCCCTCGTTACCTGCGACCTCTTCCCGGACCTCTGGGACGACGACTTCCCCTTGCGCGACGCGCTGCGCGCCCGGTCCATCGAGGTCGACGCCGTCCGCTGGGACGACCCGGACGCCGACTGGGACGTCTACGACCTGGCGATCCTCCGCTCGCCCTGGGACTACGTCCCGCGCCGCGACGCGTTCCTGGCCTGGGCCCGGCGCGTACCGAGGCTGCTCAATCCGGCCGACGTCCTGGTGTGGAACACCGACAAGCGCTACCTGCACGATCTGGCGTCCACAGGGGTCCCGGTGACCCCGACGACCTATGTGGCCCCGGGCGGCACATGGACCCCATCGGCATCCGGCGATTGGGTCGTCAAGCCCACGATCAGCGCGGGCAGCCAGGACACCGGCCGCTACACCCTGCCCGCGCAGTCCTCTCTGGCCACGGCGCACGTCGAGCGGCTCCTCGAGGCCGGGCGCACCGCGATGATCCAGCCGTACCTGAGCGCAGTGGACACCGCCGGCGAGACGGCGTTGATGTTCTTCCCCGACGCCACCGGCCGCCTGATGTTCAGCCACGCGGTGCGCAAGGGTCCGATGCTCACCGGCCCCGACGAGGGCGAGATCGACCCCGGCAGCGAGGAGATCACCGCCCGGCAGCCCTCCGCGGCCGAGCTGGCCACCGCCGAGAAGGTGCTGGCCGCGATCCCCTTCGACCAGGGGAGCCTGCTCTACGCGCGGGTCGACCTGATCCCCGGCCCCGACGGCGACCCCATGCTGCTCGAGCTGGAGCTCACCGAGCCGTCGCTGTTCCTCCGCACGGCCCCGAAAGCGGCGGAACGCTTGGCCGACGCCGTGGTCGCCCTTCTTTAAAGACCTGCACGCGTACGGGGACCGCGCCGCGCCCCGCCGTTGCGCCGCGCCCCGCCGTTGGGCCTCGCCCCGCGCGTCCCGTCCGTTCCCCGTCGGGCACGGTTCGGCGCCACGAGACGCGCTGACCTGCGGTTCCCCGCGCGCCCCCTGTGGATGAACGGCGTGTCGTCCACAGGCCACAAATCTCTGCTTCATTGATCGCCCCCACCCGGCACGCTTTCCCGCATGCAGCACAGCAGCCTCTCCTTGAGACCGAAGCACCCACCCGCCTCCTTGAGACCGAAGCTCCCACCCGCCCTGCGGCGCCCAAGATTCCCGCACGTCTCCGGCGGTCGGTCCCCGACCGCCCGGCGGGCCCTCGACTGACCCGCCGGGGCCGGGCCGGCGCGGCCGCGAACGAGGCGTGCGCTTCCCACGCTTCGAGTCCGCGCCTCCGCGCGCATCAACCGCCATGGCACCGCGCCAGGTGCGTTCGGACTCCGCCGGCCCGGCCACCAACTTCAGGAATCCCGCGCGCCGTCTCCGGCCACGGCGGTTCCAGAACGGAGGTGAGCCTCAAGGAGAGACCTCGATGACGAGCGTGGCGGCCGCCCACTGTCTCCCTGTGCGGCCGCCGTCCACCGGCACCGCCTCTGCGCTTCCGGGCGGTGCCGGTGGACCCCACCCCATGGGCGCTCGGCCAAACTCGCTCGGTGGGGGCCTTCGGTCATGCCCGCTCGGTGGCGGCGCCTGCTCGGCGGCGCCCGCTCAGCGGTGTGTGCCCTCGTGGTGCCGGCCCAGTGGCGCGAGCCCTGCGATGGCCGCCCGGTGGTGTGTGCTCTGGCGGTGCGTTCCCCGGTGGTGCTCACGTGGCGGTGGTGCTCACGTGGCGGTGGGGGCTCACGTGGCGGTGGGGGCTCACGTGGCGGTGGGGGCTCACGTGGCGGTGGGGGCTCACGTGGCGGTGGTGCCCATGCGGCGGCGGTTGCCCACGCGGCGGTGCCCACGCGGCGGTGCCGGCTCGCTGGGTGGCACGCCCGCCCGGCGATTCCCCCGCGCCCGGCGCTCGTTTGCTTCGTGGGCTGCCCCGCGCCTGCGCTCAGTTGGGCTCTGGGCGAGCGGTCACGATCTGAGCGGCGGGCAGGTGCCGTACCGGATATTTCCACTTATAAGACACGACGAGCGGTGCGCTGAGACGGCGAGTTGATGAATTGCTGTTCGCAGCGCACGGCAAGCCGCCTAGATCTACGCGCAATGGGCCCGCAACAGGTAGGACGCGGACTTGAGCGCGCCGGGCTCAGTGCGACGTGGGCACGGGAGCGTCGGCCGGCGGCGTCGGCTCTGCGGCCGCGGGTGAGCCGGCAGTCCTGGGTGAGTCGGCGGCCGTAAGCGGGTCGGCGGCCATGGGTGAGTCGGCGGCCGTGAGGGGGTCGGCGGCCATGGGTGAGTCGGCGGCCGTGAGGGGGTCGGCGGCCGTGAGGGGGTCGGCGGCCGTGAGGGGGTCGGCGGCCGTGAGCGGGTCGGCGTTCGTGGGTGAGTCGGCGGTCGTGGGTGAGTCGGCCGGGGTGGGTGAGTCGCTGTGGGCGGCGGACGCCAGGACGACGGGGCGTTCGCGGATTGCCAGCAGGACGGCGACCGTGCCGGTCCAGACCAGGCTGGCGCCGAGCATGTGGGCGGCGACCAGGGCCACGGGGAGGTGGGTGAAGTACTGCACGAAGCCGATCAGGCCCTGGGACAGCTCGATGATCAGCAGGGTGAATGCGGCGCGGGCGGCCCGGGGAGCGTGCACGGCGCGGAACGCGAACCACAGGGCCGCGGTGAGGCCCACCAGCAGGAACACCAGGTCGGCGTGGGCCTGGGCGACGGCGCCGGAGTCCAGGCCGTTGCGCTTGGCGCCGTTGTCGCCGGAGTGTGGGCCGCTGCCGGTGACGACCACGCCCAGGACGATGACGGCTGCGCTGGCAACGGTCATCACGGAGGTGAGGTGGCGGAGGGGGGCGGGGACGAGGAAGACGGGAGCGCCATCGCCCTCCTCGGTGGAGCGCCACAACGCGTACGCGGCGGCGATCAATGCCATCGACAGGAGGAAGTGAAGCCCGACCACCCACGGGTTGAGGTTGGTGAGCACCGTGATGCCGCCGACCACGCCCTGCCCGGGGATGCCCAGCAGCACCAGCAGGCTCAGCCGCACCTGACGGCGCCGGCGCGGTTTCTGCAGCCATGCCGCGATGAAGCAGCCGAGCGCGACCACGAACAGCGCGACGCCGAGCAGCCGGTTGCCGAATTCGATGACGCCGTGCACGCCCATCGCCGACGTCGTCGTGTAGGACGCGTCGGTGCACTTGGGCCAGGTGGGGCAGCCGAGACCCGAATCGGTCAGTCGAACCGCCGCACCGGTGACGACCAGCGCGATGTTCGCGATCAGGGACGCCAGGGCCATCGGGCGCAGCGCGGGAAGCTTCACCTCTGGCATCGTACGCAGGGCGTCCGGCGTATTTTTAACCACTCCGGCAGCCCGGTGGCCGGGATCACCGCGGAGCCGGTTTGCAGGCTCCGGCGGAATTACGTAACGTTAGCGTAGTGAAAAACGAGGTGCTGATCCGGAGCGGTGCGGTGGCGCAGGCCAGCGCGTCGGACGGGCGCACCCGTGACCGGGTCGCCCAATTGTTGCTCGAGCGTGGCGCGGCCACGGCCGCCGAGCTCGGCGCCGAGCTGGGGCTGAGCCCCGCGGCGATCCGCAAGCATCTCGACGCGATGCTTGCCGACCGGCTGGTCGAGACCCGTGAGGTCCGTCACCAGGGCCGGCGTGGGCGGGGCCGGCCGGCGAAGGCGTTCGCGCTCACCGCGGCCGCCCGTGAAGACCTCAACCCGCACCACTACGACGGCATCGCCACCGCCGCCCTGCGCTGGATTGCGCAGCGCAGCGGGCCGGCGGCGGTCAGCGAGTTCGCCGCGTCCCAGGTCGCCGCCCTCGAGGAGCGGTGCCGGCAGGCGATGCGCGAGGCCGGCGACGATCCGATCAAGAGGGCGGAGGCGCTCGCCGAGGCGCTGACGGCCGAGGGCTACGCTGCCAGCGCGACGACGATCGCGTCCGGCGGGCAGCTGTGCCAGCACTCCTGCCCGGTGGCCCACGTGGCTGCCGAGTTTCCCCAGCTGTGCGACGCCGAGACCGAGGTCATCTCCCGGCTCATCGGCACCCACGTGCAGCGTCTCGCCACCATCGCGCACGGCGACGGGGTGTGTACCACGCACATCCCCGCCCCGGCGCGCGAAAGAGCCACACGCGAAAAAGCCACACCTGTAACGCAAGCAACCACGGTTAGGACAGATACATGACTGACCAGATCGTCACTCAGGAAGAGCACCTCGCCGCCCTGGGCAAGTACGAGTACGGCTGGGCCGACGCCGACGTCGCGGGTTCCGCGGCGCAGCGCGGGCTGTCCGAGGCTGTGGTGCGCAACATCTCCGCGCTGAAGAGCGAGCCGCAGTGGATGCTCGACCTTCGGCTCAAGGGCCTGCGGTTGTTCGGCCGCAAGCCGATGCCGTCGTGGGGCGCCGACCTCACCGGGATCGACTTCCAGAACATCAAGTACTTCGTGCGCTCGACCGAGAAGCAGGCGGCGAGCTGGGACGACCTGCCCGACGACATCAAGAACACGTACGACAAGCTGGGCATCCCCGAGGCCGAGAAGCAGCGCCTCGTCTCCGGCGTCGCGGCTCAGTACGAGTCCGAGGTGGTCTACCACAAGATCCGTGAGGACCTCGAGGAGCAGGGCGTCATCTTCCTCGACACCGACACGGCGCTCAGGGAGCACCCGGAGATCTTCCAGGAGTACTTCGGCACCGTCATCCCGGTGGGCGACAACAAGTTCGCCGCGCTGAACACGTCGGTCTGGTCCGGTGGCTCCTTCATCTACGTGCCGAAGAACGTCAAGGTGGACATCCCGCTGCAGGCGTACTTCCGCATCAACACCGAGAACATGGGCCAGTTCGAGCGGACCCTGATCATCGTCGACGAGGGCGCGTACGTGCACTACGTCGAGGGCTGCACCGCGCCGATCTACTCGTCCGACTCGCTGCACTCCGCGGTCGTCGAGATCATCGTGAAGAAGAACGCCCGCTGCCGGTACACGACCATCCAGAACTGGTCGAACAACGTCTACAACCTGGTCACCAAGCGCGCCACCTGCGAAGAGGGCGCGACCATGGAGTGGATCGACGGCAACATCGGCTCCAAGGTGACGATGAAGTATCCGGCGGTCTACATGACCGGCCCGCACGCCAAGGGCGAGGTCCTGAGCGTCGCGATGGCCGGCGAGGGCCAGCACCAGGACGCCGGCGCGAAGATGGTGCACCTGGCGCCGTACACGTCCTCCACCATCATCTCGAAGTCGATCGCCCGGGGCGGTGGCCGTACCTCGTACCGCGGCCTCGTGCAGGTCATGGAGGGCTCGTCGCACTCCAAGAGCACGGTCAAGTGCGACGCACTTCTTGTCGACACCATCTCCCGCTCCGACACCTACCCTTACGTCGACATCCGCGAGGACGACGTGTCGATGGGGCACGAGGCGACGGTTTCCAAGGTGAGCGAGGACCAGCTCTTCTACCTGATGAGCCGGGGTCTCACCGAGGACGAGGCGATGGCCATGATCGTGCGTGGCTTCATCGAGCCCATCGCCAAGGAGCTCCCGATGGAGTACGCCCTCGAACTCAACCGTCTCATTGAGCTCCAGATGGAAGGCGCTGTCGGTTAAACCATGACCACGGAAACTTTTGCCCCGCCCAGCACCAAGTCGCAGGTGCTGCGCTCCTTCGACGTCGCGGACTTCCCGGCCCTGAACGGGCTGGAGGAGGAGTGGCGGTTCACCCCGCTCAAGCGGCTCGGCGCGCTGGTCACCGCCTCGAAGCTGGACGGTGTCGCGCCGGCGGTCGAGCACGGTGAGCTGCCGGTCGGCGTGTCGGTCAAGCACGTCGACGTCAAGCAGGCCGACCAGGCCGAGGCGGTGCTGACGCCGTTCGACCGGATCTCCGCGCTGGCCTACGGCTCGGCCGACGGCGTCACGCTGATCGAGGTGGCGCCCGAGACCGAGCCTGGCGAGGCGGTCGTCGTGCGTGTGGTGGGCAAGGGCGGCGATGCCGCCGCGGCCAGGACCGTGGTCAAGGTGGGTGCGTTCGCCAAGGTCACCGTCGTTCTGGAGCAGACGGGTACGGCCACGCTCGCCGACAACATCGAGGTCGTGATCGGAGACAGCGCTCAGCTGACCTTCGTGACGGTGGCCGAGTGGGACGCGGGTGCGGTGCAGGCGCAGCACGTGAAGTTCCGGGTCGGCAAGGACGCCCGGGCGCAGCACGTGCAGGTGGCGCTCGGCGGCGACCTGGTCCGCCAGTTCACGTCCGTGGAGTACGCGGGCCGCGGCGGCGACGCCGAGCTCTGGGGCCTCTACTTCGCCGACGCGGGCCAGCACTTCGAGCACCGCCAGCTGGTCGACCACACCGTTCCGGACTGCCGTAGCTACGTGGGCTACCGCGGGGCGCTGCAGGGCGCCTCGGCGAAGACCGTCTGGGTGGGCGACGTGCTGATCCGGGCCACGGCGACCGGCACCGACACGTACGAGATCAACCGCAACCTGATCCTGACCGACGGCGCGATCGCTCACTCCGTACCCAACTTGGAGATCGAGACCGGCGAGATTGCCGGCGCCGGGCATGCGAGCGCGACCGGCCGCTTCGACGACGAGCAGCTGTTCTACCTGATGGCCCGCGGCATCCCCGAGGGTGAGGCGCGCAAGCTGGTGGTTCGCGGCTTCTTCGCCGAGCTGATCAACAAGATCCCGGTCGAGGAGCTGCGCACGCGGCTCGGTGACGCGATCGAGGCGAGGTTGACCGAGGCGGGCGCGTGAGTTTCGAGCTGGTCGGCGCGGTCGCCGACGTCGCCAAGGGCTCGGCGATCTCGGTGGAGATCTCCGGCGTCGACGTCGCGGTGGTGCACGCCGATGACGACAACATCTATGCCGTACGCGATGAGTGCTCGCACGCCTCGGTCGCCCTCTCCGAGGGTGAGGTGGACGGTTGCACGCTCGAATGCTGGCTGCACGGTTCCCGGTTCGACCTGCGTACCGGCGCGCCCACCGGCCTGCCCGCCACCGAGCCGGTGGCCGTTTTCCCCGTCGAGATCCGCGACGGCGACATCTACGTTTCGACCGAGCCGAGTAATGGAGTAATGCCGTGAGCACCCTGGAGATCCGCGACCTCAAGGTGTCGGTGAAGCTGCCCGAGGGCGAGCTCAAGCCGATCCTGTCCGGGGTCGACCTCACCGTGAAGGCCGGCGAGACCCACGCGATCATGGGTCCGAACGGCTCGGGCAAGTCGACGCTGGCCTACTCGATCGCGGGCCACCCGAAATACCAGATCACCGGCGGCTCGGTCACGCTGGACGGCGAGGACGTGCTGGCCATGACCGTGGACGAGCGTGCCCGCGCGGGCCTGTTCCTGGCCATGCAGTACCCGGTCGAGGTGCCCGGCGTGTCGGTGGCGAACTTCCTGCGTACCGCGAAGACCGCGATCGATGGCGAGGCGCCGAAGCTGCGTACGTGGGCCGGCGAGCTGCGCGGCGCGATGGAGAAGCTGCAGATCGACCCGGCGTTCGCCCAGCGCAACGTCAACGAGGGCTTCTCCGGCGGTGAGAAGAAGCGGCACGAGATCATGCAGCTCGAGCTGCTCAAGCCGAAGATGGCGATCCTCGACGAGACCGACTCGGGCCTCGACATCGACGCGCTGCGGATCGTCAGCGAGGGCGTCAACCGGGTGCGTGAGACCGGCGAGACCGGCCTGCTGCTGATCACCCACTACACCCGGATCCTGCGCTACATCAAGCCGGACTTCGTGCACGTCTTCGTCGCCGGCAAGATCGTCCAGGAGGGTGGGCCGGAGCTGGCCGAGCAGCTGGAAGCCGAGGGCTACGAGCGCTACGTGGCCGCCCAGGTCTGAGTCGGGGAGCGGAACAATGACGTTCGACGTGGGCCGGGTGCGAGCCGACTTCCCGATCTTCGAGCGGGAGGTCAACGGCCACCCCCTGGTCTATCTGGACAGCGCTAACACCTCGCAGAAGCCTCGCCAGGTGCTCGATGCCATGCGCGTGCACAACGAGCGGCACAACGGCAACGTGTCCCGCTCGGTGCACACGCTCGGCACCGAGGCGACGACGGCGTACGAGGACGCCCGCGCCAAGATCGCGGCGTTTGTGAACGCCGGCACGCCCGACGAGATCGTCTTCACGAAGAACTCGACCGAGGCGCTCAACCTGATCGCCCACTCGGCCGGGCAGATGCTGGCGCTCGAACCGGGCGACGAGATCGTGATCTCCGAGATGGAGCATCACTCCAACATCGTCCCGTGGCAGCTGCTCTGCGAGCGGACCGGCGCCACGCTGCGCTGGTTCGGCATCACCGACGACGGCCGCCTCGACGAGTCTTCGTTGACCGATCTCGTCAACGAGCGCACGAAGCTGGTCTCGGTTGTGCACATGTCCAACACGCTCGGCACGATCAACGACGTCTCGCGGATCGTGGCGCGGGCTCGTGAGGTCGGCGCGCTGGTGGCCCTCGACTGCTCGCAGTCGGTGCCGCACCTGCCGGTCGACGTGCGCGGGCTCGGGGTCGACTTCATTGCGTTCACCGGGCACAAGATGCTCGGGCCGACCGGCATCGGCGTGCTCTGGGGGCGGTTCGAGCTGCTCGCGAAGATGCCGCCGTTCCTCGGTGGCGGCTCGATGATTGAGACCGTGACGATGGCGGGGACGACCTATGCCGCCCCGCCGGCGCGGTTCGAGGCGGGCACGCCGCCGATTGCCGAGGCGATCGGGCTCGGCGCGGCCGTGGACTACCTGACCGGGCTGGGCATGGAGGCGATCCACCAGCACGAGCAGGACATCACGGCGTACGCGCTGAAGACCTTGAACGATGTGCCCGGAGTTCGCATTTTCGGGCCCGCGACGCCCGAAGGGCGAGGCGGCACGGTCTCCTTCGCGGTGGAGGGAGTGCACCCGCACGACGTCGGGCAGATCTTGGACGCGCTCGGTGTTGAGGTACGCGTGGGACATCATTGTGCGAAGCCGACGTGCGCCCGTTTCGGCGTGCCGGCCATGACGCGGGCGTCGTTCTACCTGTACACGAGCACCGATGAGATCGACGCGCTGGCGCGGGGCCTCGACCAGGTGCGGAAGGTGTTCGGCTGATGATGCTCGACACCCTGTACCAGGAGATCATTCTCGATCACTACAAGCATCCGCACGGGCGCGGGCTGCGCGACCCCTTCGACGGGGAAGCCCATCACGTGAACCCGACGTGCGGCGACGAGATCACCGTACGGGTCGCCTCGGATTTCTCTGATATTTCGTACGACGGGCTGGGCTGTTCCATCTCGCAGGCCTCCGCGTCGGTTCTGCACGAGCTGCTCGTGGGGCATTCGGCCGCCGAGATCGCCGCGGTTCACGAGGCGTTCGTCGAGCTGATGCAGGGTCGTGGGCAGGTCGAGCCGGACGAGGACGTGCTCGGGGACGCGGTGGCGTTCGCCGGGGTGGCGAAGTTCCCGGCCCGGGTGAAGTGCGCGCTGCTGCCCTGGATGGCTTTCAAGGACGCGGCGGCGCGTGCCGGCGTGGACGTGGGCGTGAGCCCGGAGGTGAAGGCATGACTGACAATTCCGTTGCTGACCAGTCCGTTGCTGACGAGTCCCTGACCGACCAGACTCCGTCCTGGCTGGCCGAGGAGCGTGCCGCGGCCGCCGCTGCCGGCTCGGCTACCGAGGCGCCTGCGGTCGACCTCAACGCCGCCGCGCCTGCTGAGGCTGCCGCGTCTGCTGAGCCCGCCGCGCCTGCTGAGCCCGCCGCGTCTGCTGAGTCTGCCGCGCCCGCCGCTTCGGTGGCGAAGGCGTCGATCGCGGACGTCGAGGAGGCGATGAAGGACGTCGTCGACCCCGAGCTCGGGATCAACGTGGTGGACCTCGGGCTGGTCTACGGCACGTTCGTGGACGACGACAACGTGGTCACGCTGGACATGACGCTGACCTCGGCGGCCTGCCCGCTCACCGACGTGATCGAGGAGCAGACCCGGTCGGCGCTCACCACCGGCCCGGGCGGTGGCCTGGTCAACGACTTCCGGATCAACTGGGTGTGGCTGCCGCCGTGGGGCCCCGACAAGATCACCGAGGACGGCCGCGAGCAGTTGCGGGCGCTGGGCTTCAACGTCTGAGCCGTTTCTGTCGTACCCCGCTGATAGAACCGGGGGATGACCGAGACGCCTCCCTTCGATGACCTTCTGACCCTGATCGACGACCGGTCCGCGGCGTTGCGCTCCGCCGCCGCGGCCGCGTCGTCGCTCGAGGTTCGCGTGCCCGGCTGCCCCGACTGGACGCTCGACGACCTCATCTACCACCTCGGCTCGGTCCAGCGTTTCTGGGCCGTCACCACGAGGCTGGCCGACACATCCGGCCCACCCACGACCGAGCAGCGCGGCGACATCGACCCCCAGGGCGACCTGCTCGAGTGGTCGGCCGCGTCGACCGCCCTGCTGCTGGGCGCGCTGCGTGCCGCCGGCCCCGACAGCCCCGCGTGGACGTGGTGGGAACCCTCCGGCGCCCCCATGACGGCCGGCGCGGTGGCCCGCCACCAGGTGCAGGAGGCGGCCGTCCACGCGTACGACGCGCAGGAATCCGCCGGCAAACCCGACCCGCTCCCCGCCGCGGTGGCGGTCGACGGCGTCGCCGAGTTCCTCAGCGTCGGCATGTCCTGTCTCGGCCCGTGGCCCCACCGCCCCGCGCGAGTCGCCTTCACCGCTACCGAGGGTCCGACCTGGCTGGTCGACCTGTCTCCCGCGGGCGTCGATTTCGATCCGGCCGCGAGCGGCGACCCGGTGACGACCGTCCACGGCTCCGCCAGCGACCTGGTCCTCGCCCTCTACCAGCGCATCCCCGCCGACACCCTCCGCATCGACGGCGACCGTTCGGTATTCACCGACCTGCTGAGGTGGTCACCCACGGAGTAAGCCGCCCGCTCCCGCCCTGGAGGCCGCGCCGCCCGCGCCATCTGGCTGGGCCGCGCCGCCGCGCCCATCTGGCTGGGTGTGCCGTCGCGGGGTGCGTTGCGGTCGGTTGGGCCCCGCCGGTGGGTTGGCACCTGTGTGGATCAGACGCTGGGGAGGTGTTCCACGGAGTTGTAGCGGACCAGTTCCAGGCGGTTCTCGCGGGCGAGGAACTGGGAGACGGAGGCATTGCGGACGGTGCCCTCGGCGCGTTCCATGGCCACCACCTCGTCCCAACCCAGCTGCTGGATGACGGCGCGCATCATCAGGACCACGGCGTCGTGGGCGACCACCGCCACGCGGTCGCCGGCGTGGTCGCGGTTCAGGTCGGTGAGGAACGAGGCCAGGCGGGCCTCCACGTCGGCGAAGGACTCGCCGCCTGGCGGGGTGTAGCGGTATTCGCCGGCCTCGGAGCGGCGGGCGGCCTCGCCGGGGAAGCGCTCGGCCACCGCGGCGCGGGTCATCATCTCGAGGTCGCCCATCAGGCGGTCGACCAGGCGGTCGTCGGTCTTGGATGACGGGAGGTCGAGGCCCGACGACTCGGCGGCGATGCGCCACGTCTCGCGGGCCCGCAGGTAGGGCGAGGTGATGACGACCTGCGGCACCTGCTCGGACGGCAGGGCCGCGAGCCAGCCGCCGACCGCGGCGGCCTGTGCCTCGCCGATCTCGGTGAGCGGGACCTCGGCGTCGCGGCCGCTCACCTCCGCATCGAGGAGACCTTTCGCGTCCGCGGCCGGGAAGGCCACATTCGACAGGCTCTGCCCGTGCCGCACCAGGATCAGCTCAGCTACCACCCGCACGCCCCCACCGTATCCGGCCTGACGACCTTCTGGGTGGGCGGTTCCCGCCATCCCGCTGGGCGCCACACGGCGTTGATGAATTCCCGCGCCGAGCGCGCGGCAAGACATCAAGTTCGGCGGCGCCCGGCGGCCGGCGGGCGGCGGGCGGTGGGCGGTGGGCGGCGGGCGGCCAGCGGCGAGGGGGCCGGGCGGCGAGGGGCCGGGCGTCGAGCGGCGAGGGGTCGGGCGGGTCAGCCGGGGGCGGTGGCGGCGGCGTGGAGGGTGGACTGGTGGGGGCCGTCGTGCGGGGACAGGGGGAGCGTCAGGACGAAGATGGAGCCCCGGTGGGGTGCGGGGCCGAGGGCGCGCTTGCACACAACGGCCCCGTCGCCGTCGGGTGCGGTCTGGCGGGAGACCTGTGTCCGCTCGCTGCGGTACAGCAACTCCTGACCCACAAACCGGATACTGCCACTTATACGAGGATCATTCCATTTATGCCCGACATCGGTAAATATGAATGCGGGATGCGACAATCGGTGTCGTGGCTAGGACGATCAGTTACGCGGACGCGGTACGCATCCTCGGCGGTGGACCGGAATCGGCCGTCTACCAGCGCGTCAACACAATGACCGGCGGATTGCTCGCGGGCGCCGCCGTGGCCGCGCCGCAGCTGCTCGCGCTGCTCGACCTGCGCGCCGAGCTGGCCCGCGTCTCCGGCGAGCTGGTCAACACCACGGCCCGCGCGATGGTCGGCTCGGGCCGCCGCGACCGCACCGACCGGCTCGCCGCCGCGCATACCATCATCGTGATCGCCGCGTACTTCGACGCGATCGCCGACGTCGACCTGTCCTGGGCCCGGCTCACCCGGCACGATCAGCTGCGCCTCGCCGGCCAGGGCGCCGACGGCGCGCGCGACCTCACCTCGGCGGCGCTGCGGGCCGGGGTGCCGATGCCCGAGCCGCACATCCCGAACGAGCGGTTCCTCGCCGCCCTCGAGGGTTTCTACGACCGGCTCACCGCCGACCTGGGCCGCTTCCTCGCCGGCCTGGCCCCGTTCGACGAGCTCAGCGAGGGCGAGCGGAACATCCTGCTGGGCGACATCCACGCCGGCGGGCGGCGGGCGCGGCAGCGGTACGACGAGATGCTGCTCAACCTCATGGCCGACTGCCCCGACATGGCCCTGTGGATCGACCACCGGCACCGCAAGGCGATCGAGGGCCGGCTCGACGCCCTCGAGCCGTCGCTGCGCGAGCTGGAACGGCTCCTGCGCGAGGCCGCCGCCGAGAACGAGGCCGAGGGCGTGGCCAAGGCCCTCCAGCGGGCCCACGCCGCCATGCTCGAGCACCGCATCGTCGAGTCGATCGACCTGCCGGACGGGCTCGACGTGCCCACTCTGGACCGCGGCTACATCCCGCCCGCGTTCCAGGTCGCCGAGCGCACGGACGCCTCCCCGGTGGACGAGGCCTTCTGGCAGAACGCCGGCGTGCGCCACGACATCGACCGCTTCCTGGCCGGGTACCTCGGCACGCCGCGCGCCCTTCGCGCCCCGATGCTGGTGCTCGGCCAGCCCGGCGCCGGCAAGTCCGTGCTCACCCGCATCCTCGCGGCCCGGCTCTCCACCACCCGGTTCCTGCCGATCAGGGTGCCGCTGCGCGACGTCGACAGCGCCCTGCCATTGCAGCAGCAGATCGAGCAGGCGGTGCTCGCCGCCACCACCGAGGAGACGACGTGGCCGGCGCTGGCGCGCTCGATCGACGCCGTACCCGTGATCGTCTTCGATGGTTTCGACGAGCTGCTGCAGGCCACCGGGGTCAGCCAGAACGACTTCCTGCAGCGGGCGGCCGAGTTCCAGCAGCGCGAGCGCGAGCAGGGCCGGGCCGCCGCCGTGATCGTGACCAGCCGTACCAGCGTCGCCAACCGCGCCACTCTGCCGCCCGAGACGATGCTGCTGCGTCTGCAGCCCTTCGACGAGCCGCGGATCCGGGGCTGGGTGGACGCGTGGAACGAGGCGAACACCATCCACCTGGCCGCCGACGATGTGCTCGCGCATCGCGACCTCGCGTCCCAGCCGCTGCTGCTGCTGATGCTCGCCCTCTACGACAGCGACGGCAAGGCCCTGCGCCACGGCCCGGCCGGCCCGCTCACCACCGGCGAGCTCTACGAGCAGCTGCTGGTCGGATTCGCCCGCCGTGAGGTCGGCAAGGCCTTCGCCAACCTCTCGCCCGGGGCCCTCGACGCGCTCGCCGAGCAGGAGCTGACCCGGCTCGCCGTGGTCGCGTTCGCGATGCTCAACCGTTCGGCGCAGTGGGTCACCGAGGACGCGGTGGGTGAAGATCTGCGGGCCACGCTGGGTGACCCCGCTCCCGGCCGCACACCGACGGTGAGCGCCGACGCGCTCACCGAATCCGAGCTGATCTTCGGGCGCTTCTTCTTCGTGCATCGGGCTCAGGCCGTCCGGGGCGGGGCGACCCGGCGGGCGTACGAGTTCCTGCACTCCACCTTCGGCGAGTACCTGGTTGCCCGCTTCACCTGGCAGCTGCTCGCGGAGGCGGTCGCGCGCGACGCCGTGACCATGGCGGTGCGGCCGATGACCGGCAACGACCTGATGACGGATCTGCTGTCGGTCGCGCCGCTCACCGCCCGGGCGCCGATCGTGCAGTTCCTCGCCGGGCGCGCGGCCACGATGGCGCCCGAGGAGCGGGAACGCTGGACCGACGTGCTGATCCGGATGTTCCGGCAGTGCGAGCGCAGCGGGGACTGGCCCGCCTCCGGGTACCGTCCCGCCCCCGGCAAGACGGTGGCCGCCCGCTTCGCCGCGTACACGGCGAATCTCATGCTTCTCGCGGTCGTCACGTCGGGCGGATTGCGCTTCGGGGAGCTCGCGGAGCCCGCCCACTACGAGCCGTTCCGGCAGTGGCACGACCACGCGTTGCTCTGGCACGCCCAGCTCGACAACGAGGGCTGGGGCACGCTGGTCGGTTCGCTCGCGGTCGACCGGTGTACGGGTCCGGGCGGGCGCGACGTGCGGATCACGCTCGACGACGGCACGTTCACGGCGCCGCGGGTCGACCCGCACTGGCTGTTCCGGCGCGCGGAGTCGGAGCGCGGAAGCGCCACGATCACCGACAGCTACGAGATGGAGGCGCGACGCCGGCGGGTGTTCTTCCAGGGCTGCATGAACAACGAGCTGGTCTGGCACACCGTGGAGCCGCTGCTCGACTCCCGCCTCGGTCCGACCACGCTGATGTTCGCCTCGTGGTGGCGGGACAACTGCCCGTCCGCGGCGCAGGCGCTGATGGCGGTCTGGCTGCTGCCGGTCTCGGGGACCGACCCCGCCGAGACCTACCGGCGCTGCGTGCGGATCGCCGCGGAATTCCCCGGCTGGGAGCCGGAAATGCAGATCGCGTACGCCGACACGCTGTTGCGCACCCTCGCCGGCCACCACGACTGCCCCACCGAGACCGCGGTCGACGTGCTCGGCGGGTTGATCGCGGCCTCGCCCGACGAATGGCTGCGCACGGCGACGGCGGTGCTCGACCGGGCCGAGCGCGACGACGCGAACGCCGCGTGGCTCGCCGAGAGCCTCCTCGGGGTGGTCACCGACGGCTGGGCGTCGCTGACCGACCGGCCCGGCGCGATCATCGCGGCCGCGCGCGCCGTGGCCCTGCTCGAGCGCCGCCGGCGGACGCCCGACGTCCTCGGCAAGCTGGACCGGAGCAAGTCCGTCGCCGGCGCCGACGAGATGCGCGGCGAGCTGGAGACGTTCCGGGTGCGGCTCGCGAGCCTCCGCGCCACCAACGAGCGGTGGCTCGCCGACCTCAACGCGCTCTTCGACGAGTACAGCTGGCTGGCGGCCGGGTCGGGGCAGCTGCATGCCTCGCTGGTGGCGCTGGCCCGGATGCCCGACATGGTGGGGGACATCGAGACCGTGCTGGCCTACGTCGACCAGCGGATCGGCAATTGGCTGGTGGGCAACCCGTAGGCCCGCGCCGGGCAAGGCGCGAGCGTCGTCGCCTGCCTCCACCGCCTGCCTCCGCCGGGGGGTGAAAATCGGTGGCGCCGTCCGGGCGCGCGCCGCCATCCTGGTCGCATGACCACGCTGCTGAAGCATCCGCTCGTCTCTGTCGCCGCGGCCGATCGGGCCGCCCGACAGCAGACGCCCGTCCTCGAAGGGTCGGTCCGCCAGCAGCTGTCGTGAGCGCGCCGTTGCTGGCCGGCGTGATCGCCGGCTACGGCGTCGCCATGCCCGTGGGCGCCATCGGCGTCCTGATCGCCGGTCTCAGCGCCCGCACCTCGCTACGGGTCGGCGCGGCCGCCGGCATGGGCGCGGCGACCGCCGACGGCATCTACGCGCTGATCGCGGTCGTCGGCGGCGCGGCCGTCGCGGGCTTGATCGCGCCGATTGCGACGCCGCTGCGCTGGGCGGCGGCCGCCGTGCTGCTCGGCCTGGCCGTGCTGACCGCGCGGACCGCCTTCCGCAAGCCGGGCGAGGCCCGTTCGGAGAAGCCGGCCACGCCATTGCGCGCCTACACCGGGATCCTGGCCCTGACCCTGCTCAACCCGGCCACCGTCGTCTACTTCGCGGCGTTGGTGCTCGGGCGCTCGGGGGAGGGCGGTGGCGCCTGGTTCGTGATCGGCGCCTTCCTGGCCTCGGCGAGCTGGCAGCTGCTGATCGCGGGCGGCGGCTCCCTGATCGGCCGCCTCCTCACCGGCGAACGGGGCCGCATGATCACCGCCTTGGTCTCGGCCGCGGTGATCGCGATCCTCGCCATCCACCTCCTTTAGAGATGCTTCATCGCTTCTCTCCTCGACAGCCCGGACAGGGTTGGTGTCGTCTCCACGAACGCCCGCACCGCCGAAGCGTCGGTGCGGGCGTAGTGGCGCAGGGCCCAGCCGATGGCCTTGCGGACGAAGAAATCGCGGTGGCCCGCCTGGCGAGCGCAGTACTCGAAGAGCCGCTCGGTGTCGGTGGCCTCGCCATAGTGCAGCTGGAACAGCAGGGCCGTGCGGACCAGCCACATGTTCTCGTCGGCCGACCACGCGTCCATCGTGCCGACCAGCGCGGGATGGGCTCGCACGAGATCGCCGGTGACCCGGGTGGCGAGCGGATCGACCGTGTCCCACCAGGACTTCGTCGTGATCAGCGTGCGCAGGACCGGGACGAAACCGGGATCGGCCGCCGACACGAATTTTCGCAGGTAGTCGCAGGCCGCGTACTGGAACTCGCGCTCGTCGCGTTCCCAGCAGCCGAGCGTCACGGCGCGCAGGTCGTCGGCCGTGGGGCGGGGGAGCCCGGCGAACGCCGAGCGCTCGACGGCGCGCACCGCGGGGGCCGCCAGGCCGAAATACTCGAACTGGTCGCGCATGTAGGCGGCCATCGCCGCCGCGCGCTCGGGGTCGCGCCGCACGGAGAAGTCGGCGTCGAGCCGGCCGAGGAGGGTGCCTGCCAGGTCGGTCACGGCCAGCATCCTGCCACCGTAGTCTGACAAGAATGGGCGAGCGGACGGCGGCGGGCGGCGGAAAGTGGGTCGATGTCGCTCCCGAACGGCTGCCACGATGGCTCGAGAACTTCGTGACCCGGCACGGGGCGTACGCGGAACAGGGTTTGACCTTGATCGCGGAGGACGGCGCCTCGGCGGAATGGCGCACGCCTCCCGGCGCGCCGGCGGTGGAGACCATGGCCGAGCTGATCCGTGAGGCTCAGGCGTCGCGGCGGGTGGGGCTGCTGCTCGCGCGCAAGGGGGCGGTCGCGGTGGGCATCGCCGACGGGCCCGAGCTGCTCGCGTCCAAGGTGGATACCCACTACGTCCAGGGGCGCACGGCGGCGGGGGGCTGGTCGCAGCAGCGCTTCGCGCGCCGGCGCGACAATCAGGCAAAAGCGGCGGCTGCCGATGGCGCCGGCATCGTGGGGCGCATTCTTCTTCCGCGCGTACGGGAAATGGCCGTGCTCGTCACCGGCGGTGACCGTTCCGCCGTCGACGCGGTTCTCGCGGCACCCACCCTGGCCCCGCTCGCCCGCCTGCGCGCCGAGCGATTCCTGGACGTGCCCGAGCCCCGGCACGCGGTGCTGGTGTCCGCGGTCGCCGGGGCCCGGGCCGTGTCCGTGCTGGTGAAGGAGCCTTAGGGTCTGGGTCGACGTGGGAGACGGGCTGCGGCCCCCACATCGACCCAGACCCTAGTCTCCCTGCTGCACCGCGCCCGAGGCGAAGGTGTCGCAGGCCTTGGCCGGGTCGCCCGAGTCGAAGCCGCTCTTGAACCACTTCTGCCGGTCGGCCGAGGTGCCGTGGGTGAACTCCGCCGGGTTGATCGTCTGGCCGCCGCGCTGTTGCAGCGTGTCGTCGCCGATCTGCTTGGCGGTGTCCAGGCCCTCCTGGATGTCCTGGTCGGTGATGCTCTTGAAGATCGGCTGGCCGTTGGCCGACTTCGTCTCGGTCGCGTGGTTCGCCCAGACCCCGGCGTAGCAGTCGGCCTGCAGCTCCAGCTTCACCGAGAGCAGGTTCTGCTCGGCCTTCGACGACGTCTGCTGCTGGGCCCGGCGCATCTTGGCCTCGGTGCCGACCAGGTCCTGGATGTGGTGGCCGTACTCGTGGGCGAGCACGTAGGGCTGGGCGAACTCGCCCGGCGCGCCCAACTGCTTGCCGAGCAGCTGGTAGAAGGTGAGGTCGATGTACACCCGGTCGTCGGCGGGGCAGTAGAACGGGCCGACCCCGGAGTCGGCGGCGCCGCAGCCGGTGCTGACCCGGTTGGCGAACAGGACCGTCTTGGCCGGCTGGTACTGCTTGCCGAAGTACTGGGGCTCGGCCTCCTTCCAGAAGGCCTGGATCGAGTTGATGTAGAGAACGTTGCGGCAGTCCAGCTTCGTCTTCGCGGTCTTCTGGTCGGCGCACTCCTGCTGGAGGTTGGTGTTGTCGCCCGAGTTGCCGCTGCTGCCGCCGAGCTGGTTCACGCCGAAGTAGCCGCCGACCACGAGCAGGACGACGGTGATGATGAGGCCGACCAGACCGCCTCCGCCGATCGGGATGGGCAGGCCGCCGAAGCCGCCGCCCCCACCCGACCCACGCTGGTCCTCGACCTGGCTGGTGTCGATGTCAGCGTTCTCGTTGAGTTCCATCTCATCCTCACTGACGCGGGGTTGCGCCACGGATACCCGTTGATCTTGGTCGGTAATCGGGTGGGAGGTGCTGCTGCACGCCCGGTAGTATGGCGGAGTGCTGCTCTGCGAAGGCTGACCTGCCCCGCGCCGACCACTAGCTGGCCGGCGCTTTCGTGTGCCCGGAGTCAGCCTTCCTCTCGAGAGCGAGTTTCGAAATGATCACCGCCACCGGACTGGAACTTCGTGCCGGCGCCCGGATCCTGCTGTCCCCGACCACGCTGCGGGTGCAGCCCGGCGACCGGATCGGCCTGGTCGGCCGTAACGGCGCCGGCAAGACCACCACGCTGAAGGTGCTGGCCGGCGAGGGCAGCCCGTACACGGGCGCCATCGACCGCACCAGCGAGGTGGGCTACCTCCCGCAGGACCCGCGTACGGGCGATCTGAACGTCACCGGCCGCGACCGGGTGCTCTCCGCCCGCGGGCTCGACGCGATCCTCGCCGAGATGCAGAAGCTCGAGGTCGAGCTCGAGGAGAGCGCCGACGACAAGCTCGTCCGCCGCTACGGCCACCTCGAGGACCAGTTCTCGGCCCTGGGCGGGTACGCCGCCGAGGCCGAGGCCGCCCGCATCTGCGCCAACCTGGGCCTGCCCGACCGGGCTCTCGCCCAGACCATCGGCACCCTCTCCGGCGGCCAGCGCCGCCGCATCGAGCTCGCCCGCATCCTGTTCGCCGACTCGGGGCAGAACGGCAAGGGCATCCTGCTGCTCGACGAGCCCACCAACCACCTCGATCAAGACTCGATCGCCTGGCTGCGCGGCTACATGGCGCAGCACAAGGGCGGCCTCGTGGTGATCAGCCACGACGTCGAGCTGCTCGAGGCCGCGGTCAACAAGGTGTGGTACCTCGACGCCAACCGCTCGGTGGTCGACATCTACAACGTCGGCTGGAAGAAGTACCTCGAGCAGCGCGAGACCGACGAGCGCCGGCGCCGCCGCGAGCGGGCCAACGCCGAGAAGAAGGCCGGCGCCCTGATGGCCCAGGCCGACAAGATGCGCGCGAAGGCGACCAAGACCGTGGCGGCGCAGAACATGGCGCGCCGGGCCGAGAAGCTGCTCGGCGGCCTGGAGGAGACCCGCGTCTCCGACAAGGTGGCCAAGGTGCGCTTCCCCAACCCGGCCCCGTGCGGCAAGACACCGCTCACCGCGTCGGGGCTGTCGAAGTCGTACGGAAGCCTGGAGATCTTCACGGACGTCGACGTCGCGGTCGACCGTGGCTCCCGGGTCGCGATCCTCGGCCTCAACGGCGCCGGCAAGACGACCCTGCTGCGCATCCTCGGCGGCCTGCTCACGCCCGACACCGGTGAGGTGCGGCCGGGCCACGGCCTGCGGCTGGGCTACTACGCCCAGGAGCACGAGACGCTCGACGTCGACCGCACGATCCTCGAGCACATGCGCAGCGCGGCCGCCGACCAGACCGACACCGACCTGCGCAAGATTCTCGGTGCGTTCCTGTTCTCGGGCGACGACGTGGACAAGCCGGCCGGCGTGCTCTCCGGCGGCGAGAAGACCCGGCTGGCCCTGGCCACGCTGGTCTGCTCGGGCGCCAACGTGCTGCTGCTCGACGAGCCCACCAACAACCTCGACCCGATCAGCCGCGAGCAGGTGCTGGACGCGATCGCCAACTACCCGGGCGCGATCGTGCTGGTCACCCACGACGCGGGCGCCGTGCAGGCGCTCAAGCCCGACCGTGCGATCCTGCTGCCGGACGGCGACGAGGACGCGTGGAGCGACGACCTGCTGGAGCTCGTCGAGTTGGCATGAGCCGGTTCGTCCCGGATTCGTAGGGCTGAATCGAGTCAGCTGATGCCCGAACGATCGTCAGTTGTCAACTGGTGCCCACACAGACAGTGCGACGTTCGGGCGTTTGCGGGCAGCCCGGACACGGGTCCGGGCGCGGCAAAGTTGGCACACTCGCGATCACGGCGGTGCGTGTTCGTCACATCGACGGTGCGTCATGTCCCGTCACTGTGGGTCCTCGATCGAGTGTTTCCGCAGGTGATCGATGGTCTTGGGCGTGGGGGTCCCGCTACCTACCAGGTGGTCGGAAAATCGGCGGCCCTAACGTCTGTTAAGTGTCTGACATTGATGCGGGTGGTCAGCGTCAAGTTCCTGACAGTGCTAAATGGGCACGTTGGCTAAGCCAGGATACCTAGCGCATGATCGTTGGAGGCGGTCTAATAGGTGGGACCGTATCGAACCGCACAGTCTGGGACGTGAGGATTCAACATGGCAGCCACCGGCACAGCCACCAGCACTGAGAAGGGTCGCCGAATCGTCGGCAGCGAGCGCCAGTCACTGGCGAAGGATCTGGTCAAGCGTTACACCTCCGGCGAGAGCATTCGCGCGCTCGCGGCTTCGACCGGACGTTCCTATGGATTCGTGCACCGCGTGCTCACCGAGTCGGGCGTGCAGCTCCGCCAGCGCGGCGGCGCTCGCCGGCGCAAGAAGGCGTGACGCCGGACAACGTCGAGCCCGGTAGTGCCGTTCCTGCCGACGAGGCGGGCGTTCGCTACGACCTGGACGGGCCGGTCGCAACGGTGACGTTGTGCCGGCCCGAGGTGCTCAATGCGCAGACTCCTGCGATGTGGGCCGAGCTCGCGAACATTTCACGGAAATTACCTGGCGACGTGCGAGTCGTCATTGTGCGTGGTGCGGGACGCGCGTTTTCCGCGGGCCTGGATCTGTCGGTCGCGCGCTCCGACGGGGATTCTTCTCTGGCCACTCTCGCACACTTGTCGCCGTCGGAGTGCGCGGATCGCATTGCGGGCTTCCAGTCCGCGTTCAGCTGGTTGCGTAACCCGTCGATCGTGACGATCGCCGCGGTACAGGGACATGCCATCGGCGCCGGATTCCAGCTAGCTCTGAACTGCGACATGCGCGTTCTCGCGGACGATGCGCGGTTCTCGATGGCGGAGGTGACGCTCGGCCTCGTGCCCGATCTGGGCGGCACGAAGCGGCTGGCCGAGCTGGTCGGTCCCTCTCGCGCGCTGGAGATCTGCGTCACGGGGCGTCGCATCGCGGCCGACGAGGCCGACCGGATCGGACTGGCTACCGCGGTGGTACCCGCCGCCGAGTTGGAAGGCGCCGTTTCCGATCTTTCCGCGGCCATTCTGAATGCTCCCGACGGGGCGGTTCCCGAGATCAAGGGCTTGTTCAGCGGGATCGGTCAGCGATCTTATGCCGAGCAGGATCGCGCCGAGCGTGAGGCGCAGACCCGCCGTATTCGCGATCTCCTCGGCGCCGGCGAGTAAGCCGGGAGTAAATCAAGGCCGTCCCGAGTTGTCGTACCCGCCGGGCAGACTGTCACCTGCCCGCCGAACGACAGCCCGGGAGGTGAACCGATGGGCCCCTCACCAGCCATGTCGAGCTGGAGCATGTTGCGCTCGATCCAGAATTCCGATCGGGTCACCCAGCACCGCCTCACCCGCGGCACGACCCGCAGGATCCTGCGCTTTGCCCGTCCCTATCGCCGCGACATCGTGGTCTTCCTCGTGACCGTCGTCTTCGACGCCCTCATCGGCGTGGCCACCCCGCTGCTCGCCGGCCACGTGGTCAACGCGATCACCGGCGGGCGCGACGACGCGGCCGGCGTGGTCATCCGCCTGGCCCTGGCCATCGGGGCGCTCGCGGTCGTCGACGCGCTGCTGTCGCTCGCCCAGAGGTGGTACTCGGCTCGCATCGGCGAGGGCATCATCCTCGACCTGCGCACCCGGGTGTACGACCACGTCCAGCGCATGCCGCTGCAGTTCTTCACCCGTACCCAGACGGGCGCCCTGGTCAGCCGGCTCAACAACGACGTGATGGGCGCGCAGCGCGCCTTCACCTCGACGCTCTCCGGCGTGGTCAGCAACGTCATCCAGCTCGTGCTCACGGCCGCGGTCATGTTCAGCCTGTCCTGGCAGATCACGGCACTGTCGCTCGCGTTGCTGCCGGTCTTCATCATCCCGGCCCGCCGGGTCGGCAAGAAGCTCGCCGAGATCACCCGCGAGTCGTACAACCTCGACGCCAAGATGAACGCGACGATGACCGAGCGGTTCAACGTCTCGGGCGCCCTGCTGGTCAAGCTGTTCGGCCGCCCCGACGACGAGGCCGCGCATTTCGCCTCGCGCGCCGAGCGGGTGCGCGACATCGGGGTGCAGCAGGCGATGTTCTCGCGCACGTTCTTCGTGGCAATGCTGCTGGTCGCGTCGCTGGCCCAGGCTCTGACCTACGGGCTCGGCGGCTGGCTCGCGGTCACCGGCTCGGTCACGGCCGGCACGGTGGTCACGCTCGCGCTGCTGCTGACCCGTCTCTACGGCCCGCTGACCGCGCTGAGCAACGTGCGGGTCGACGTGATGAGCGCGCTGGTCTCCTTCGACCGGGTCTTCGAGGTGCTCGACCTCGCGCCCGGCATCTCCGAGAAGCCCGGCGCGGTCGGCATCCCGGCCGGCGCGGGCCGGGTCGAGTTCCGCGACGTGCACTTCCGCTACCCGAGCGCGAGCGAGGTGTCGCTGGCGACCCTGGAAGACGTCGCCACCCTCGACCGCACCGAGTCCGAGCCGGTGCTCAAGGGCGTCGACTTCACCGTCGAGCCGGGGCAGATGGTCGCGCTGGTCGGGCCGTCGGGCGCCGGCAAGTCGACGACGTCGATGCTGGTCTCCCGGGTCTACGACGTCACCGAGGGCGCGGTGCTGGTGGGCGGGGTCGACGTGCGCGACGCCACGCTGGGGTCGCTGCGCGACGCCATCGGCGTCGTCACCCAAGATTCCCACCTGTTCCACGAGACCATCGCCGAAAATCTGCGGTACGCGAAGCCCGGCGCCACCGAGGACGAGATGTGGGCGGCGCTGGCCGGGGCGCAGGTCGCCGACCTGGTGCACGCCCTGCCGGACGGCCTCGACACGGTGGTGGGGGAGCGCGGCTATCGCTTCTCCGGCGGCGAGAAGCAGCGGATAGCGATCGCGCGGCTGCTGCTCAAGCACCCGTCGATCGTCATCATGGACGAGGCCACCGCTCACCTCGACAGCGAGTCGGAGGCGGCCGTCCAGCGCGCGCTGTCGGCGGCGCTTCAGGGGCGGACGGCGCTGGTGATCGCCCACCGGCTCTCGACGGTGCGCGACGCCGACCAGATCCTCGTGCTCGACCACGGCCGCATCGTCGAGCGGGGCCGGCACGAGGAGCTGGTGGCGGCCGGTGGGCTGTACGCGGAGCTGTACCGCACGCAGTTCGCGGTGGCGGCCTCGCCGGAGGCGCCACCCTACGAGGAGAGCGACATCGAGGTGGTCACCGTGCCGGCGGGCTCGATCGAGCCCTGACCTGCGTCAGCCGGCTTTGCGGCCGGTGTGGGCGAGCAGGCGGACGAAGTCGTCGGCGTCCGGCGGGAAGTCGGTCATCTCGGCGAAGACGCCCATCTCGCGGCCGCTCGGGGCCATCTGCTCGGTGAACGGGCCGATCGCGGCGACGACCTCGGGGGCCGGTGTGAAGTCCTGCCCGGTGCCCTGGGCGAGGTCCCAGCCGTGCACGGTCAGGTCGACCAGCGCCAGGTTGGCGACGAGCTCCTGCGACATGCCCATGGCGGGGTTGTCGCCCTCGACGGCGGCCGGGTCGGACCAGGCCTCGACGACCTTGCGGGTCTCCTGTGCGAACCGGGAGCGCCAGTCGCCGTCGATGAAATCGGGCGCGGCCGCCCAGTCGACGGGCTGCTTCGCGGCGAGCGCCTGGAAGTTCACCACACCCTGGAAGAGGTGGTTCACCAGGTCGCGCACCTGGTACTCGGTGCACGGGGTGGGGTTGAGGAGCTGGTCGTCCTCGATGCCGTCAACCACCGCAACGGTCCGCTCGGCGGCGGTAGCCAGCAACTCGCTGATCCTGGTCGTCATGACCCATCACGGTAGCGGAGCACGATCCAGGACATCGACAGCGGCCAGCAGGCGGGCGAACTCGACCGCCAGGTCGTCGAGCTGGAAGTGCGCGTTGAGGCCGCTCGGGTTGGGCAGCACCCATACCGGCACGCCGCCGATCGTCTCGTCCTGCGCGCCGATCGCGGCTGTGCGGCGGCCGAAGGCGGTGCGGTAGGCGGTCACGCCGAGGACGGCCAGGTACCGGGGGCGGTGGCGGGCGGCCAGCGCGGCCAGGATCTCGCCGCCCTCGACCAGCTCGGCCGGGGACAGCTCGTCGGCCCGCGCGGTCGCCCGCGCCACCACGTTGGTGATGCCCAGGCCCATGGCGGGCAGGCCGGACTGCTCGGACGGGTGCAGCAGTCGCGGGGTGAAGCCGGAGCGGTGCAGCGCCGGCCAGAAGCGGTTGCCGGGACGGGCGAAATGGTGGCCGGTCGCGGCCGAGTAGAGGCTGGGGTTGATCCCGGAGAACAGCACCCGCAGGCCGGGGCCGACGAGGTCGGGAATGGTGCGGCCCACGGCGGCCGCGACCTCGGCCGCGGCCGGCCGGCGAAACTCGTCGGCGGGGGCTGCCGGCCGCCGGTCAGAGGGCACGCAGGGAACCCCCGTCCACGGGGATGACCAGGCCGGTCAGGTAGCCGGCGGCGGGCGAGAGCACGAACGCCGCCACCTTGCCGAACTCCTCCGGCTCCCCGATGCGGCGCAGCGGGATCGCCTCGGCGGTGTGTGCCGCGGCCGCCTCGGCGTCGCCGGTCGCCGCGAACAGCTCCCGGTTGCGGTCGGTCAGGATCCGGCCGGGCATCAGCCCGAAGACCCGGATGCCCCTCGGCCCGTACTCGTCGGCCATGTCCTTCGCGGCCATCGCCAGGCCCGGCCGCAGCCCGTTCGACAGGCCCAGGTTGGTCAGCGGCGTCTTCGCCGACGTGGACAGCACGATCCCGATCGCGCCACCGTCGGTCAGCGCCCCCGCGAAGACCCGCATGGCCCGCAGCGACCCGAGGAAGACGGTCTCGAACGCCGACCGCCACTGGTCGTCGGTCACCCCGGCCGCTGTGCCCATCGCCGGGCCGCCGACCGAGACGAATGCGCCGTCGAGGCGCCCGAAGCGGGCGTTCGCCTCGCGGACCAGCAGATCGGGGGTCTCGGGATCGGTCAGGTCGGCGGCCACGCCGTACGCGTGGGGGCCGAGCGATGCCGCGGCCTCGGCGACGTTGGCGCCCGAGCGCGAGGAGAGCACCACCTCCGCCCCGTCCGCGACCAGCGCCCGCGCGGTGGCGAAGCCCAGCCCGCGTGAACCCCCGGTGATGATGTACACGCGACCGTCGAGACCGAGATCCATACTTCCGATCCTGCCACTCGGCGCCGGCCCACTCAGCGGCGGCGCAGACACTCAGCGGCGGCGCAGACACTCAGCGGCGGCGCAGAGCGGACGCGGTGGCGGCGTCGGCGGGCAGGAACGACTCGATGGCGAGCTCGGCCAGCGTGACGTCGAGCGGCGTGCCGAGCACCGACGTGATGCTGAAGAACGAGAGGTCGTCGACGCGCAGCGGCACGACCAGCCCGCCGGGCCGCTCGGCCACGAGCCCGCCGGGATACGCCGTGAGCTCCGCGTGCAGCGCGCGCAACACCGGGTCGGCCGTGTGCGCGGCCTGCTGGTCGAGGCGGTGCAGCACGTGGGTGCGCCACTCGGCGAGGTTGCGGATGCGTGGCGCCATCCCGTCCGGGTGCAGCGACAGCCGCAGCACGTTGACCGGCGGCTCGAGCAGCTCGGCCGCGCAGCCCTCGACGAGCATCGACACCGGGGCGTTCGCGTCGATCATCGTCCAGTGCCGGTCGATCAGCACCGCGGGGTACGGCGAGTGGCCCTCGAGGACGTCGCGCAGCGAGGACAGCACCTCGGCGAGCGCGGCGCCGCCCAGCGACGACTCCGCCCAGGCCGGCGCGAACCCGCCGGCCAGCAGCAGCTCGTTCTGCCCGCGCAGCGGCACGTCCAGCCGCGAGGCGAGCCGCAGGATCATGTCGCGGGTGGGCTGCGCCCGGCCGGTCTCCACGAACGACAGATGCCGCGCCGACACCCCCGTCCGCGACGACAGCTCGAGCTGGCTCAACCGTCGCCGCGTCCGCCACGACCGCAGCAGCACCCCCACGTCGCTCATGGCCGGAGCGTAGGCGCCGCGCGGGAACGGCCGCCATTACCTCCGGCGTAATCGACGGCACTACCGCCGCCGGGCGACGGTGGTCCCCGTCAGACAGCGACGACGGAAGGAAAGACGATGAGCGACTTCGAGAACGTGGTGGAGCGGTACCTGGCCGTGTGGAACGAGACCGACGCGGCCGCCCGGCGCAAGCGGATCGACGACCTGTTCGCCGACGACGTCCGCTACGTCGACCCGCTCGCCTCGGTGAGCGGCCGGGACGCCCTGGACGGTCTGATCGGCGCCGTGCAGCAGCAGTTCCCGGGCCTGACGTTCAGCCCGGGCGGCGCCGTCGATGCGCACCACGACCAGGCCCGCTTCACCTGGAACCTCGGCGCGGTGCCGGGCGAGCCCGTGGTGGTCGGCTTCGACGTGGCCGAGCTCGGCGAGGACGGCCGCATCCGGCGGGTGCTCGGCTTCCTCGACAAGGTCCCGGCCGCCTGATCACGAGGGACGGCGGATCACCCGTACGCGGCCCGCGAATTGCGCCACGACGGCGCCGGCGGCGGACCGCAGGGCCGGACCACGACGCGGCCGTGGCGCGGAAGCGCCGTCATAGATCCACCGGGCCTCGCGCTCGGCCAGCTCCTCGCCCGCCGTCGCCGGCAGGGCATCGCGGGAGAGCAGGTCGCGCGCGAGGTCCCAGCCGTCCCGCAACGAACCCTGCGTCGGGCGAGCCGCCGCCCATTCGGCAAACGCAAGTTTCCATCGGTTCCCGAAACTTGCGGCCAGCATCGGCCATTGCCGTGCGACCTCACCGGCGCGCTTGCGCAACAGCGCGACTCGCGCCGCGTCGACCTTGAAAAGATCAAATCCAGGGGGTACGGGTTTGCCCGAGGTCAACGCGGCGACGAGCCCGGCTTGGCGGGTGGCCAGGCTCTCCGGTGCGCCGCCGGGCTGTCGCGGGTGGTCACCCTTGCCGTGCGGCCCGGTCATGCGACCGGCGGCCGGGTGATGGCGGGATAGCCCGAGGCTGCCGCGATCGCGTCCAGCTCGCCGCGAAGCTCGTCGGCCGGCGGATAGTCGCCGTCCCGCTCCAGCATCAGCGCCGGCGGCCGGTGGCGGGCGCACAACTCGGCCACGAGGTCGAGCACCGCCTGCGGCACGGCGTCGGTGTGCGTGTCGTGGTAGAGCCCCTGGTGCTCGGCGCCGCCCGCCACGTGCACGTAGGCCACCCGGTCGAGCGGCAGCTTGTCGAGCAGATCGAGCGGGTCCTCGCCGCGATTGCGGGCGTTCGCGTACACGTTGGCAATGTCGAGCAGCAGAAGCGCGTCCGTCCGGTCGAGGATCTCGGTGAGAAAGTCGGCCTCCGACATCTCGTTGTCGGGCCAGTCGAAGAGCGCGGCGATCGGCTCGAGCGCCAGCGGGACCGACAGCTCCTTCCGGGTACGGGCGACGTTGGCGACCACCGCCTCGATCGCCTCCCACGAGCGCGGGATCGGCAGCAGGTGGCCGGCCTCGACGCCGGCCGCCCGCACGAACGCGATGTGCTCACTGACCAGCGGCGCGCCCAGCCGCTCGGCGACCGCGGCCAGGTGGGTGACCCGCTGCGGCTCGACCGGCTCGGCGCCGCCAAGCGACAGCCGTACCCCGTGCGGCACGACCGCCACGCCCCGGTCGAGCAGCTGCGGCAGGCCCTCGGGCAGCTCGCCGTGCGGGTGGACGGACTCGGCGACGACCTCGGCGAAGCGCAGGCTGGGCAGGCCCGCGACGAAACCGGAGATCTCAGGGCGCCAGCCGATGCCCACCCCGTACGCGTCGTCAGCCACCGCAACCACCGCCCCCGCCGCAGCCGCCCCCGCCGCCACCGCACGAGCTCCCACCGCTGCAGGAGCTGCTGCTCCCGCAGCTGCCGCCCGTGCCGGACGACCCGCTGGAGAGGCCACCCGCGGCGATCCGCTGGATCTCGGCATCGGCCGCGAAAGCCGGATCCATGGCGAACAGCGATGCGGTACCGAACAACGCCACGCCCATCGCCGCCCCCGCCGCGCCGTAGGTCGCGTACGCCGGGGACTGTTGCGGCGCCAGATAGCCGTGCTGCACGCGCAGCTGCCGCAGGCCGTTGAGCGCCGTGGTGGTGGCGACCCGCTTGGCGCGGGCCAGGATGAAGGTCATGAAGATCGCGGCGCCCACCGCGGGGAACAGGAACAGCACCGGCTTGTCGTTCGCTATGCCGGCGAAGAGCCGGAAGATGCCGATCAGGGTGAGCGCGCCGGCCGCCCAGGCCCACATGCGGGCCTGCTTGATCGTGTCGTGGGAGACCGCGAGGCCGCGGCGCTCGAGGCCGGCCCGCAGGTCGTCGAGGGCCGAGCGGACCCACTGGTCCTCGAGCAGGTAGCGGGTGCGCACCTGGTTGCCGGCGGCGTGGTGGATGGCGGAGTCGAGCGGGGTGACGCCGGCCGGGACGGACCCGGTCTGGACGAGCGTTTTCCCGGCGCCGGTGCCGAGGACGCCGGCCGCGCGCAGGCCGCCGATCGAGGAGTAGACGGCGAGCCGGTCGCCGCCGTTGAGGTAGGCGATCTGCTGCGGGCCGAGGTCGTCGACCCGGGCGTTGCGGTCGCCCCGGAAGAGGGCCTTGCGGTTGACCGCGGCGATGACCGCGACCACGATCAGCGCGATGATGTACCCGATGAGAAAGGTCGGGCCAGGAATCCCCCAGGTGTCCTCCATGGCCTCATTGTGCAGACGCTGTCTAGCGCCGTCTCACCGCTTCTTCCACCAGGTCAAGGACCCGGCTCAGCTCGCCCGGCGGACGGCCGGTCGCGAGGTGGAGGACGAGACCGTCGTAGGCGAGCTCGAGGAACTGGGTGAGGACCTCGACGGGCACGTCGCCACGCAGCACGCCGGCCTCGCGCTGGCGCTGGAGGCGGTCGCGGGTGGCGTCGGCGATGGCGGCCGAGCGCTCGGCCCAGCGCTTGGCGAACGCCGGGTCGGTGCGCAGCCGGCGGGAGACCTCGAGCTGGGTGCCGAGCCAGCCGGCGGTGTCGCCCTCGCTGCCGCCGGCGCGTTCCAGCAGGTCGCGCATCACCTGGACGAGGCCGTTGCGGGCGACGGTCTCGACCATGGCGGCCGCGTCGTCCTCGGCCACGGCGAGGAACAACGATTCCTTGTCGCGAAAATGGTGGAAAATCGCGCCACGGGACAGGCCGGTGGCATCCTCCAGGCGGCGGACCGTGGCACCCTCGTAGCCGAACCGCGCGAAGCAGTCGCGCGCCGCCGCGAGGATCTCATGGCGTCGCGCCTCGAGCTGGTCCTGGCTTACTCTGGGCACGCCATGGATCGTGTCACGCAGGCGGTTTGTTCTGCAATCCGTACGTACGTCTTGTCAACGGTCGTCGGCGCCATGACCGGATGATGCAAATTTCGCCATCCGGCCCGGAAGTTGTTAACAGTCCTGGACTGTTCGCTTACGCCCTAGCTCACGTAAAGTGCGCGGGTGCCTCTTGTCCTGATAGCTCTCGACGACACCCTGCTCGATCGCAGCGGTGCTTTCAGGCTGTGGGCGAAGGGATTCCTCGACGAGATCGGGGCGCCACAGGACGATCTCGACTGGTTACTCTCCGTTGACGCGGACGGTCTCTATCCGCGGTGGGATCTCGCCGATCTCATCCGCGACCGCTATCAGCTCAACGTCCCCTCGATCGATCTGCTCGAGGAGCTGCACGAGGGGCCGCTGGCGTTCGAGAAGCTCGACCCGCTGGTCGGCTGCGCGCTCCAGATCGCCGGCGACGCGGGGCTGGTGCCGGTGGTGGTCACCAACGGGCAGACCGAGGCTCAGGACAGCCGGATCCGCCGTACCGGCCTCGACCGCTATGTCGCCGACTGGGTGATCTCGGAGCAGGCCGGGGTGAGCAAGCCCAACCCGCGGATCTTCGCGCTCGCCGCGCAGCGGGTGCGGATGCGGCTCGGCGGGGCCTGGGTGGTCGGCGACAGCCCGGAGGCCGACATCGGCGGGGCGGCGGCGATGGGGCTGCCCAGCGTCTGGCTGCACCGCGGGCGCGAGTGGGTAGACAACCGGTTCGCGCCGACCCGCGTGGTGGGCAACGTGATCCAGGGCTTGTCCGCGATCATGGCCGCGCAATAAATCAGTTGCGGGTACTTCCGGGGCTCGGGCAAGCTGTGCCCGTTCCTACGAGAAAGAGGGGGGTGGACCACATGGCCGTCTTTGTGATGCCTGCTGTCCAGATCTTCTTCCTTCCTTCTTTCTCCGAGGAGACCCTCCAGTGCGAGAGCACGACTCTTCCGGCCCCGCGACCATGCGCAAGGGCCGCCGCAAGTTCGACGACGACGAGCCAGACTTCCTGAAGCGCGGGCGCCTTGAGCCCCGCCTCGCCGAAGAGCCCGACCTGCCCGATACGGGCGACAACTGGTCCACGTGGGACGGCGCCCTGCACGGCCCCGACCCACGACCCGACTGGGTCCGCACCGAACACGCCGCGGTCGACGACGAGCTCGGCATGCTCAAGACCGGCAAGGAAGCCGACGTCTTCCTGGTCCGCCGGCACATCCCCGACACCGACAAGGTCAGCATGCTGGCCGCCAAGCGCTACCGCGACGGCGACCATCGGCTGTTCCACCGCGACGCCGGCTATCTCGAAGGCCGGCGGGTCCGCCGCTCCCGCGAGATGCGGGCCATGAACAACCGCACCTCGTTCGGCAAGGAGATGATCGCCGGGCAGTGGGCGGCCGCCGAGTTCGACGCGCTCGGCCGGCTGTGGCAGATCGGGCAGGCCAGTGGCCTGGTCCGGGTGCCCTACCCGGTGCAGCTGCTCGGCACCGAGCTGATGATGGAGTTCATCGGCGACTGGGAGACCGGCGAGGCGGCTCCCCGGCTCGCCCAGATGCGGGCCGAGCCCGGCGAACTGGCCGACCTGTGGCGGCAGATGACCGACGCGCTGTCGGTGCTGGCGCGGGCGCAGGTGGCGCACGGCGACCTGTCGCCGTACAACACGATGGTGCACAACGGCACGCTCGTGCTCATCGACCTGCCGCAGATCGTCGACGTGGTCGCCAACCCGCAGGGCGCCGACTTCATCGCCCGCGACGTGCGCAACGTGGCCGCCTGGTTCACCCAGCGCGGCCTGCGGGTCGACGCCGACGACCTGCTGGACCGCCTGCTGCACGAGGCGGGCCTGCGATGACCCGGCGCACGCGCCCCGGCCCGCGACCACCGTCCACGCGGCGGCCGCGGCCGGGCCGCATCATCACTGCAGGTAGCCCTCGACCTCGTTGACGCTGTGGGCCTGCTCGCCGTTCGGGTCGTTGCCCACCTCGCGGGCGGCCCGGCGCCGGCGCAACAGGTCCCAGCACTGGTCCAGGGCATCCTCCAGCTCCTTGAGCCGGGCGTGCTCCTCGCTGGAGGAGATCTCGCCCTTGCCGAGCTGCTGGCGCAGCTTGTGCTCCTCATCGACCAGACCGTGGATCCGGTCCAGCACATTCTTGTCATCCATTCCCGAAGCCTATTCACTCACCGCGGGTTCTCTCATCGGCCTCCCATCGTGTCGTGGTGTGACGGTCGTCCGGGCAGCGGGCGCTGATCGGGGTGAAACCTGCGGCTGCCGCGGCACGGCGGGGCCATCGGCAGGCCGAGAAGGAGATCCGCTGGCTGCCCCCGGCTCGCCCCGCATCTGCCGCTCGGCGTTCCGGCGCCGGTTGCGGTGGGGCGGCCCGATCTGGGCTTTCCGTGGCCGTGGGCGGTGTCCCGGTGGCTGGTGTGGGAGGCGGCGCTGGCCGCGCCGGGCTGGGACCGGCCGCCGGTCTGGTTCCACGGCGACTTCCACACCGGCAACCTGCTGACGGTGGACGGTCGGCTCAGCGCGGTCATCGACTTCGGCGGCCTCGGCGTCGGCGACCCGGCGCGGGACATGAGGATCGCGTTCACGCTGATGTCGGCCGGCCCGCGGGGGGTGTTCCGGGAGGCGCTCGAGGTGGACGACGCGACGTGGGCGCGGGGTCGCGGGTGGGCGCTGACGGCGGGACTGAACGCGTACTGCTCCTACGCCGCCACCGACGAGCGGGTGGCCGTCCAGACCACGCGGCAGATCACTCAGGCGCTGACCGGCTGAGCCGCGACGCGGCCGGGCAGCCGCAGCGAGACAAGGGCCGCGCCGGCCGCGGCCACGGTCAGGATCAGGCCGATCTCGTGGAAGGCCGGGACCGCGCCGACGTGAGCGGCGCGGGTGGCTAGGAGCGAGCCGAGGACGCCGACGCCGAGCGAGCCGCCCAGGCGCTGAGCGATGTTGAAGAGCGTGTTGCCGTCGGCCAGTTGGGCGTCGGTCAGCGGGTCGAGCATCACCGACAGGAGCGGAGTGATGCCGAAGCCGATCGCCGCCGCGCGGCCCGAGAGGATCAGAGCCGTCGCCCACAGCGGGGTCGCGGCGGTCAGCAGCAGCAGGCCGGCACTCGCCAGGGCCAGCGTCGCGAAGCCCGTGGTCACCAGGGCGCGCGCGCCGTGTCGTGCGGCCAGGCGCTGACCGGCAGCGATGCCCACGCCGGTGATCAGGCCCTGGGGGAGAAGCGCCGCGCCGGTGGCGAAGGCGGAGTGGTGCTGGACCGACTGGGTGAAGACCGGGAGCAGGAAGACCGCGGCGAAGGCCACGACCGACGACGTCACGCTGAGGGCCAACGCGAGGGCCGAGCGGCCGTGCCGGAGCAGGGTGAGGTCGACGGCGGGGCTCGGCGTGTGCCGGGCCCACCGGGCGTACAGGAAAAGCAGCGTGCCGCCGCCGCCCAGGGTGACCAGGGACAGGGGTTCGGTCCAGCCGTGGGTGGCGCCGAAGAGGACGCTCACCAGGCCGGCGCCGAGCAGGAGCAGGCCGAGCGGGTCGAGGCGGGTGTGGCCCTCGGCCGGGGGAGCCACCTCGGGTGGGAGGCGGCGGACGCCGAGCAGGGCCACGGCGCCGACGGGAAGGTTGATCAGGAAGATCCAGCGCCAGCCGTCGGCGGCGATGAGGAGGCCGCCCAGCGACGGGCCGATCGCCGGGGCCAGGAAGAACAGCAGGCCGGCCGCGACCGGGATGCGGCGTTCGCGACCCTGGCGGCCGAGCAGGACGCTCATGGCCAGGGGAACCAGCGGCGCGCCGGTGAAGCCCTGCACCGCCCGAGCGGCGATCAGCGCGCCGATGCCGGGAGCGGCGGCGCAGGCGGCCGAGGCGAGCAGGAACGCGGCGAGCGCGGCGGCGTAAACGCGCATCGTGCCGAAGCGGCGGGCCAGGTAGGACGTGGTGGTCAGGCCGGCCGCGAGGGCCAGCAGGTAGCCGCTCACCACCCATTGCGCGGTGGCCAGGCCGGCGTGCAGCTCGCTCGCGATGTCGGGGACTGCGACGTTGACGATCGACGAGTCCACCATGGTCAGCAGCGGACCGGCCAGGAGGCCCAGCTGCATGAGCGGGCTAAGTCTCATCGGCCTGCGCGGTGAGGCGGTCGATCCAGGCCAGCTCGCGGTCGATGCGGTCGGCCAGCTCGGCCACGACCAGGCCGCCCCAGCGGTGGTTGCGGGGGCTGGCGGCGGTGCGCTCGGCAAGGTCGCGCAGGTGCTGGCGTTGGCCGCGCAGGGCCTCGGCGCGGGCGGCGAGCACCCCGCGCCGTTCGGACGGGGTGAGCTGTTCGAACTGGCCGACGCGGGTGAGGAATTCCGGCTCGTCGGCGGCCAGCGACGGTGGCAGGTCGGCGAGCATGTCGTGCAGCAGCTCGCGACCCAGGTCGGTGAGCTCGTAGACGTGCTTGGGCGGGCGGCCCTCCTGGGGCTCGGCGGTCTTGGTGACGGCGCCGGACTCCTCGAAGCGGCGGAGCGCCGGATACAGCGTGTTGTTGTGCAACGCGTACGCGGTGGTCGCGGCGACCTTGCGCTTGAGCTCGTAGCCATGGACCTGGCCGCGCTGGAGGTGGCTGAGGATCACGATGTCCAGGTACATGTCGTCCAGCATGACATAGGTCGAACTGGACGAGCAACGGAACAAAAAGGACCCCGCCCGTCGCGACGACGAGCGGGGCCCGGAAGCGTCAGCTGTGCAGCATCTTCCGCAGCACGAACTGGAGGATGCCGCCGTGGCGGTAGTAGTCGGCCTCGCCGGGGGTGTCGATGCGGACGTCGGCCTCGAACTCGACGCCGGTGTCGGTGCGAACCGTGACGGTGCGCGGGATCTCGCCGTCGTTGAGCGCGGTGACGCCCGTGATGGTGAAGGTCTCGGTACCGGTCAGGCCCAGCGATTCGGCATTGGTCTTGGGCGGGAACTGCAGCGGCAGCACGCCCATGCCGATGAGGTTGGAGCGGTGGATGCGCTCGTAGCTCTCGGCGATGACCGCGCGCACGCCCAGCAGCATCGTGCCCTTGGCCGCCCAGTCACGCGACGAGCCCGAGCCGTACTCCTTGCCGGCCAGGATGACCAGCGGGACGCCCGCCTCCTGGTAGGCCACCGAAGCGTCGTAGATCGTGGTCTGGTCGCCGGTCAGGTGGTTGACCGTGAAGCCGCCCTCGACGCCGGGAACCAGCTGGTTGCGCAGCCGGATGTTGGCGAACGTGCCGCGGATCATGACCTCGTGGTTGCCGCGGCGGGAGCCGTAGCTGTTGAACTCGTGACGCGGGACGCCGTGCTCGGCCAGGTACTTGCCGGCGGGGGAGTCCCCCTTGATCGAGCTGGCCGGCGAGATGTGGTCGGTGGTGACCGAGTCGCCGAGCTTCGCGAGCACCCGGGCGCCCGAGATGTCGTTCACCGGGGACGGCTCGGCGGCCATGCCCTCGAAGTACGGGGGCTTCCGCACGTACGTGGAGTCGTCCGCCCACTCGAAGGTCTGGCCCTCGGGGGTCGGCAGGGACTGCCACCGCTCGTCGCCGGCGAAGACGTCCGAGTAGGCCTCGCTGAAGCCGGACGCGCCGATCGCGTGCGCGATGACGTCGTCGATCTCCTTGGCGCTCGGCCAGATGTCGTTGAGGTAGACCGGCTGGCCGTCGCTCCCGGTGCCGAGCGGCTCCGAGGTGATGTCCAGGTCCATCGTGCCGGCCAGCGCGTACGCCACCACCAGCGGCGGCGAGGCCAGGTAGTTCATCTTGACGTCCGGGTTGATCCGGCCCTCGAAGTTACGGTTGCCGGAGAGCACGCTGACCGCGGTCAGGTCTTCCTCGTTGACGGCCGCGGAGATCGCCTCGGGCAGCGGCCCGGAGTTGCCGATGCAGGTCGTGCAGCCGTAGCCGACCAGGTTGAAGCCCAGCTTGTCGAGGTACGGCGTGAGGCCGGCCCGGTCGTAGTAGTCCATGACGACCTTGGAACCGGGGGCGAGGGTCGTCTTGACCCACGGCTTGCGGGTCAGGCCGCGGTCGACCGCGTTCTTCGCCAGCAGCGCAGCGCCGATCATGACCTGCGGGTTCGAGGTGTTGGTGCAGGAGGTGATCGCGGCGATCACGACCGCACCGTGGTCGAGCTCGAACTCGGTGCCGTCCTCGCCGACCACCCGGGTGGGCTTGGACGGGCGGCCGTTGGCGCCCTTGGCCGCGCTGAAGATGTGCGGCTTGTCGGCCGGGTCGTTGACGTTGTTGGCCGGCGAGTCGCTGGCCGGGAACGACTCGGCGCTGGCCTCGTCGGCGTGGCCCTCGTCCTGCACGTAGTTGCTGAGGGCGTCGCGGAACATTGGCTTCGCGCTCTTCAGCGGGACGCGGTCCTGCGGGCGCTTCGGGCCGGCCAGCGACGGGACGATCGTCGAGAGGTCGAGCTCGAGCTTCTCGGAGTAGGCGGGCTCGGCGTTCGGGTCGAGCCAGAGGCCCTGCCGCTTCGCGTACGCCTCGACCAGCGCGACCTGCTGCTCGCTGCGGCCGGTCAGCTTGAGGTACTTGATGGTCTCGTCGTCGATCGGGAAGATCGCGACGGTCGAGCCGTACTCGGGCGACATGTTGCCGATGGTGGCCCGGTTGGCCAGCGGCACGGCGCTCACGCCGGGGCCGTAGAACTCGACGAACTTCGACACCACGCCGTGCTCGCGGAGCATCTCGGTGATCGTGAGGACGAGGTCGGTCGCGGTGGTGCCGGCCGGCATCGAGCCTGCGAGCTTGAAGCCGACGACCCGCGGGATCAGCATGCTGACCGGCTGGCCGAGCATCGCGGCCTCGGCCTCGATGCCGCCGACGCCCCAGCCCAGCACGCCCAGGCCGTTGACCATCGTGGTGTGCGAGTCGGTGCCGACGACCGTGTCGGGGTACGCCTGCCCGTTGCGCTCCATGATGGTGCGCGCCAGGTATTCGATGTTGACCTGGTGCACGATGCCGGTGCCGGGCGGGACGACCTTGAACTCGTTGAACGCGGTCTGGCCCCAGCGCAGGAACTGGTAGCGCTCGCGGTTGCGCTGGTACTCCAGTTCGACGTTGCGGGCGAAGGCGTCCTCCCGGCCGAACAGGTCGGCGATGACCGAGTGGTCGATGACCAGCTCGGCCGGGGCGAGGGGGTTGACCTTGGTGGCGTCGCCGCCCAGGTCTTTCACGGCCTCGCGCATGGTGGCCAGGTCGACCACGCAGGGCACGCCGGTGAAATCTTGCATGAGGACCCGGGCCGGGGTGAACTGGATCTCGACGCTCGGGTCGGCGGTCTGGTCCCACCCGCCGAGGGCCCGGATGTGGTCGGCGGTGATGTTGGCGCCGTCCTCCGTCCGGAGCAGGTTCTCCAGGAGGATCTTCAAGGAGTAGGGCAGGCGGTCGTGCCCCTCGACCTTGTCGATCGTGAAAATCTCGTAGCTCGCGTCTGCGACGCGCAGCTCGCTCTTCGCACCAAAGGTGTCGAGGCTGGCCACGTCATCTCCTTCACACCCAGCGACTGGAAGTCGAAGTCAGTCTTTCGCACCCGCTAGGGCGCCTTCGGAGTTAGGTGAACCTAACTCTCGGTTCACGTCTCACTTAAACCGTACGTCCGTCTTGTAAGCCCGCGCAAGGCGGGGTCAGCTTGTGGCGCGGACCGCGAATTCGTTGCTCTCCGTATACGACGGATGCAGCGTGACGTCGCCGGTCGTGGCCGGCGGGAGCACGAACGCGGTCCGCTTGTCGACGATGTCGTCCCGGAATCTTCCCAGGATCACGGGGTCGGCGGTGGCGGCATGACGCAGCCGGAAGGTCCACACGCCCGGCGGGAGGGCCGGGATCGTGACGCGGAAGATGGCGCCGTCGGCGATCACCGGGAGTTCCCGGGTGGTGGCGCCGTCGGTGGCCTCCAGGACCGGCGCGTCGCAGTGGGCGCCGTAGAGCCGGCCGGTCAGGTGAATGCCGTCCGTGTCGGCGTCGACGTCGCCGACCTCGGCGTACACCGGCTGGTCCCAGACGCGGACCGCGAGGATGCCGTCGTCGTCGCGGAAGGGGAGTTGGATCCGGGCGCCGATCGGGCCGTCGACCAGGTGGCGGGTATCGCGCAGGCCGGCCAGGATCGGGGTGCCGTCGACCCTGCGCACCCTTTTGTCGGGAAAAATCGAGACATCGTCTGGCAGGGGCGCGAGGCCGTCCCAGTCCAGCGTCGGCAGGGCGACCGACGACGCGGGGCCGAGCACCGTCACCGGCTCGCGTCGCCGTGCGGGCAGCAGCCGGCGCTTCCGTGCGGCGAGCTCGGTGAACAGCTGCTCATACTGTTCCGCAACGATGGAGGGGTCGTAGCGGGCGGAATTGGCCAGGGCGGCCGCGCCCATCCGCCGCCGCAGGTCCTCGTCGTTGATCAGGCGGAGCAGCGCCTCGCCCATCGCGTCCGCGTCCCCCACCGGCGTGAGCAGGCCGTCCTCCCCGTTCCGGAGGATCTCACCGGGCCCGTGCGGCGCGTCGGTGCTCACCACCGGCACCCCGCACCGCATCGCCTCCACCAGCGTCATCCCGAACGGCTCCCGGTCGGACGCCACCGCGGCGATCGAACCCTTTGCCCATTCCGGCTCGATCGGCGCGACCTGCCCCATCATCCGCACGTGGTTGTGCAGCCCGAGCTCGAGCACCAGCGCGCGCAGCGCCGGTGACTCCTTGCCGGCGCCGTAGATCCGCAACTGCCAGTCCGGCCGCTCGGCGACGACCTTCGCGAAGGCGCGGAGCAGCAGGTCGTAACGCTTGCTGGGGACCAGTCGGCCGGCCGCGACGACGAGCTTCGCTCGTCCATCGGAGGGGGGCACGGCCGGCGCGGGGATACCGTTCGGGATGAACGCCAATCGGGTACGCCACAAGCGCACGTTCTCGCGGTAGTCGTCGGCGTCGCGCTGGGACACGGTGACGAAGGCGTCGAGCCCACGCAGGTAACGGGGCATCACCTTGCGAAGCGCGGCGCGGTGCTGACCCCGTACCAAATGCTCCTGCCCGATTTTGATCTTTTGCCGCGGGCCGAAGGAGGCCAGGTACGCGATCAGGCCCGGACGGGTCGCGATGATCGCGTCGGCGGCGGAACCGCGCAGGTAGCGGCGGTAGCGATCCTCGATGTACTGGTCGTAGTCGGCCGAGCGGAAGTCCGATTTCGGGTAGATCTTCGGCGGCTCCCCTCGGCCGGGCGCGTCGCCGGCGTGATCGGGGTGCCCGGGCCGGGCGTCGACCAGCGACATCAGCCGGATTGCCGGATCGACCGGGAGTTTCGGCACGTCGCGGTGGCGAATGGTGCTCAGGACCTCGACCTCGTGACCGCGTGCCGCCAGAGCGGCGCCCAGATTGAACGTCGTCTTGATGGTTCCGCCGATGCCAAAGGCGTCGTTGATCAGGAAAAGCACCTTCATGTTTGTGTCCGTGTCCCCCATGGGTAAACGGCCTGCCGTGCAGGCCCCTACCGACCTCGCGTTGCTGACAGACTTCTTCGACCGCTACGGCGTCGCCCTCACGACGGGTGACATCGCGGCGGTGGCCGGCTGCTATGCGCTGCCCGGCATGGTCGTCGCGGACTCCTACAGCTTCACCTTCACCTCACCCGCCGCGGTGGCCCTCTCCTTCCTCGGCGCCGCTCCCGCCTACCGTGACCAGCGGATCGTCGCCGCCAACGCCGAGTTTCTCGACGTGCGGCAGCTCTCCGAGGCGCTGACCCTGGTCGCCGTGGAATGGGAGTACCTGGACAGCGACGGCCAGGCGCTCACCGGCGAGCGCTTCCACTACCTGCTCCGTACGGACTCGAGCGGCCCTCGGATCACCACTGTCGTCGCGACCCACTGAAACTGTCGTACGCCGGTGCAAGGATGATCCGGTGACCACGATCGAGATCGTTCCCACTGCGACCACCGCCCGAAGCCGGCCGCAGTGGCTCGTCGTGCACTATGCGCGGCCCGACGGTGAGTATGCGCCGTGGTGGCTGCACGCGTGGGGCGACCTCGCGCCCGGTCAGAGCGACGGCTATCCGGGTGGCGCCCCTTTTGTCGGTGAGGACTCCTACGGGCGGTTCGCCTGGGTTCGCCTGGCTTCCGACGCGCGTGATGTCGGATTTGTCCTGGTGGATCATGCCGGGATCAAGGATGTCGATGAGGATCGTCATGTTGATCCGTCGGTTGCCTCCGAGATTTGGCTGCGTCCGGGTGACCCCGCGATCTATACGTCCCCACCCTCCGATTTGTCCGATTCTGATGCCGATGTGGTGGTGATCCACTACCGCCGGCCGGGCGGCGACTACGCCGGGTGGGGATTGCATGCCTGGGAGGGGACACCGCGTAAGCCCTCGTGGGATCGCCCGATATCTCCGGATTCATACGACGCCTTCGGCGCCGTTTTTCGCGTCCCGATCCGGCCCGACGCCGCCGGCCTGCGCTTCGTGTTCCACCGCGGCGACACCAAAGACCTCCCCGATGACCAGCGGCTCGATCTCACCGTGTCCCGCATGGTGTGGCTGCTCGCCGAGACGGTCGCGCCGCTGCTGCCCGACGTGGGCACGCTCGGTCCCGAGCTCGACCCGGCCCGCTCGCTCGCCGTATTCCTCGACCGCACCACGGTCGCGCTGCCCGAGCGTTTCACCGAGCGCGCCGTCACGTTCACGCTGGTCGCCTCGGCCGGCGGCACGGTGCGGCGGGAAGGCGACGAGATCGCCGGCGAGTTCACCACGCTGCCGCTCACCCCGCGCCCCGGCGGCCTCTTCCAGGCCCAGAGCCGCCGCTTTCCCCACCTGCGGGCCTACCGCGCGTTCTCGGTGCGCGAGCTGGGCGACGCGGCCCTGGGCTATCTGCTGCGCGGCCAACTGCTCGCGGTCGGCCGCGACGCCGGGGGCCGGGTCACCGCGCTGACCGCCGTCCAACTGCCCGGCGTGCTCGACGACCTCTACGCCGACGCCGCTGACACCGAGCTCGGCCTGGCCATGATCGACGACCGGCCGCAGCTGTCGGTCTGGGCGCCCACCGCGCGCACGGTCTCGCTCGAGCTGTTCCGCACCCCCGCCGACGAGCCCCGGGTGCTGCCGATGGACCGCGACGCGCTCACCGGCGTGTGGACCATCGCCGGCAAGCGCAAATGGCTGGGCCGCTACTACCGCTACCGCGTCGAGGTCTGGCACCAGGCCGCCCAGAGCATCGTCACCACCAGCGTGACCGACCCGTATTCGCTGGCCCTGGCCCCCGACTCCACCCACAGCCTGCTGGTCGACCTCGACGACCCGGCGCTCATGCCGCCCGGCTGGGAATCCCTCACGACGCCGCCCGCGGTCGCGCCCGCCCGCATGCAGATCGCCGAGGTGTCGATCCGCGAGTTCTCCATCTTCGACGGCTCGCTGCCGCCGCCCGAGCGGGGAACGTACGCGGCCTTCGCCCGGCCCGACGCGGCGTGCATGCGTCACCTGCGGTCGCTCGCCGACGCGGGCCTGACCCACCTGCACCTGCTGCCGGCGTTCGACTTCGCCACCGTCCCCGACCGGCGGGCCGACCAGAAAGAACCCGCCTGCGATCTGGCCTCCTTCCCACCCGACTCGGCCGAACAGCAGGCCGCGGTGATGGCGGTCGCCGACGAAGACGGGTTCAACTGGGGCTACGACCCGTGGCACTACACGACCCCCGAGGGCAGCTTCGCCGTCGATCCGTCCGGCGCGTCGCGGGTGCTCGAGTTCCGCACGATGGTGGCCGCGCTCCACGAGGCCGGCCTGCGCGTGGTCATGGACGTCGTCTACAACCACGCCATGGAAGACGGCCTGCACAAGTTCGCCGTCCTCGACCGGGTCGTCCCCGGCTACTACCACCGCCTGCTGCCCGACGGCTCGACGGCCGAGTCGACCTGCTGCCCCAACACCGCCACCGAGCACACGATGATGGGCCGCCTCGTCGTCGACTCGATCCTCACCTGGGCCCGCGTCTACAAGGTCGACGGCTTCCGGTTCGACCTGATGGGCCACCACCCGCGGGCCAACATCCTCGAGGTGCGGGTCGCCCTCGACCACCTTCCCGGCGGCAAAGACATCTACCTGTACGGCGAGGGCTGGAACTTCGGCGAGGTGGCGTACGACGCGCGCTTCGCCCAGGCCACCCAGGTCAACATGGCCGGCACCGGCATCGGCACGTTCAACGACCGGCTGCGCGACGCGGTCCGCGGCGAGGGCTCGTTCGGCGACGACCCGTCGGCGCAGGGCTTCGCGAGCGGGCTCGGGTCGCGCACCCCGCTCTGGCTGCACGACCGCATCAAGGTGGGGCTGGCGGGCGGGCTCTCGACGTACCGGTTCGTCACCCACACCGGCGGCGAGCAGAGCGGCGCCCAGATCGACTACAACGGCTCACCCAGCGGCTACTCGCTCGCGCCCGGCGAGACGGTCAATTACGTCGACGCCCACGACAACGAGATCCTGTACGACGCGCTCGCCTTCAAGCTGCCCCGCGACATCGCGCCGATCGATCGGGCTCGCATGCAGATCCTCGCCCTGTCGCTGGTCGTCCTCGGCCAGGGCGTCGGCTTCGTGGCGCTGGGCAGCGAGCGGCTGCGGTCGAAGTCGCTCGACCGCAACTCGTTCAACTCGGGGGACTGGTTCAACCAGATCCGCTGGAAGCCCGGCCAGGGCAACGGCTTCGGAATAGGCCTGCCGCCGGCCCACGACAACGAAGACAAGTGGCCGTGGGCGGCGCCGCTGCTCGCCGACCCGTCGCTGGTGCCGTCGCCCGAGCTGATCGCGATGACGGCGGAACGCTACCGCGAGCTGCTGCGCGTGCGGCGCTCGACGCCGGTCTTCGGCCTCCCGACGGGCGAGGAGGTGCAGCGGCGCCTGACGTTCCCGCTCGGCGGACCGGGCGAGGCGCCGGGCGTGATCGTGATGTGCCTCGACGGGACGGGCCTCGACCCCCGCTGGCGGCGCGTGGTGGTCGTCTTCAACGCGACCGAGGAGCCGGCGGTCCAGACGGTGCCCGACCTGGCCGAGTTCGCCCTGCACACCCACCCCGACCTGACCGCCTCGGCCGACCCGCTGCTGCGCACGGCCACCGCCTCGGAAGGGGTGCTGTCGGTGCCGGCCCGCTCGGTGGCCGTCTTCGTCGCCGACCTCTGACCGCTCGGCGTGCATGCCTGCGCTACATTGCGCCGCGCGGAAGACTCTTCGCGTTTCGGCATGGGCGTCGCGTTCGGCGGCGGGCTTGGTGGAGGCAATGGTGCGACTCGGCGGTCTGGCTCTGGGCGTCGGCGGCATGGCGCTCGTGGCGTTCGTCGCCGGGTGCTCGTCGCATTCCGACAGCCCCACCTGGAACGGCGCGTCCGCGTCCGCCTCGGCCCCCGCGGCCACGGTCGCCGGGTCGGCGCCGCCGTTCACCGAGCCGGCGTCGTACACGTACACCCTGACCCGCGGCTGCGACGACGCATCGCCGCTGGGCCGCTACAAGGTGACCGTCCAGGCCGGCGCCGTGACCAAGGCGGAGCGCACCGGCGCCTCGGTCCGGCCGTCCGCAAGCTCCGACGTGGACCTCGGCCCGGTGACCGGCCAGGACGGCGAGGAGATCGACGTGCCGACCCTGGCCGAGCTGCGCGACATGGCCGAGACGGCCAACGAGGACGGCGGCGAGGTGACCACCACCTACGACGGTAAGGACGGCCACCCCGTCAAGGTCGTCATCAACGTCAGCGACGAGGGCCCCACCGGCGCCGAGTGCTGGACCGTCGCCGACTACACCCCCGCCTGAGCCCCGAGCCTCAAGACGGCAGGCGCGGACCCGCCTCCCGCTGCGACGCCATCCACGCCTCGACCTCGGCCGACGAACGCGGCAGCCCCGCCGACAGGTTGCGGCAGCCGTCGGCCGTGACCAGCACGTCGTCCTCGATCCGCACGCCGACGCCGCGCAGCTCGGCCGGCACCAGGTCGTCCTCGGGCTGGAAGTACAGACCCGGCTCGACCGTCAGCACATAGCCCTCGGCCAGCTCGCCGTCGCGGTAGTTCTGGTTGCGCGCGTTCGAGCAGTCGTGCACGTCGATGCCGAGCATGTGCCCGAACCCGTGCAGCGTCCACCGCCGGTACACCGTGCTCTTCTCGTCCATCGCCTCGTCGACGTTCACCGGCAGCAGCCCGAGGTCGTGCAGCCCTTCGGTCAGCACCCGCATGCACGTCTTGTGCACCTCGCGGAACTTGACCCCCGGCTTGATCGCACCCATGCCCGCCTGCTGCGACGCGTACACGATGTCGTAGACCTGCTTCTGCAGCGGCGTGAACGTCCCGCTCACCGGCACCGTCCGCGTCACGTCGGCGGTGTAGAAGTTGTCGCCCTCCACACCCATGTCCATGAGAAGCAGCTCGCCCGGCTTCGTGACCCCGGTGTTCCGCACCCAGTGCAGGATCGTCGCGTGCGCCCCCGCGCCCACGATCGAGCCGTACCCGACGTCGTTGCCGTCGTGCCGGGCCCGCAGCCCGAACACGCCCTCGAGCAGCCGCTCCTTGACCCCGCGGTCGGCCGGCAGCACCCGTGCCACGTCTTCGAACCCGCGCACGGTCGCGTCGATCGCCGCCTGCAGCTGGGCGATCTCCCACTCGTCCTTGACCAGCTTCAGCTCGGACAGCGCCCAGGCCAGCTCGCGGTCGCGCGGCTTCTCCCGGTCGGGCTCGTACTGCAGCACTGCCCGGTCCACGTTCGCGTCGAACCCGCGCAGCACCCGCGTCCGCCCCGGCGCCGACCCGGCGAGCACCGGCCCCAGCTCACCCAGCGGCGCCGTCTGCAGCCCGAGCTCGGTCGCCTTCTCGCCCAGCGTGTGCGTCCGCCCGATCCACAGCTCCCCGTTGCGGCTGCGGAAGAACGCGTCCGTGTCCTTCGAGTTCCGCTGCCGCGTATACAGCGTCGTGTCGTGCCCCGACCCGGTCGGCCGCAGCACCAGCACGCTGTCGGGGTCGCGGTCGCCCGTCAGATAGACGAAGTCGCTCCCCGGCCGGAACGCGTAATCCGTGTCGTTGGCACGAACCTTCTCGTTCCCACTGGGAATGATCAGCGTCTCACCCGGGAACGCCTCCGAGAGCGCCGCACGCCGCTTCTCGTAGTTGGGCGCCTCCGGCAGCGCCGCGACCTCGAGCGGATCCTCCCGCCACCCACTACGCATGAACTGCAGAAACGCCTCCGGGAAGTCGGGGTCGTGCGACTCCGTCTTCGGCGCAGCCTGCTTCTGTCCCTGCTCAGCCATGGGTTGCCTCCCGCTCGTCGATCCGCCCCCGACGTTACCGCCATTCCTCCCAAGACAGCAGACCGCCATCCCCCCATGATCATTTTCACCGCCGCGTGCCAATCAAAATCAACACCCATCTATCCGTACGCTTTAGGTCCGCCCCGCCAAATCCGCCCCGAACCCCGCCTGCGGCGGCTGCCGCAACGCGACCTAGCCGCCCGGTAACGGCCATAGCGCGCGTTTCGCCCGAAGCGTCTGGTAGCGCCGGAAACACCCGACGCGCCCCTCGCCGTCCGCCGCGCGGATGGCGGAGCGGCCGCAAGGCCGAGCGCGCGGCTTCAGTGGTGATGACTTGCTGTTCGGTGCGTGCGGCACTTCATCGAGGTCGGGCTGGTCATCAAGGTCGGGCTGGGCTGCCGGGGTGGGCTTCGGCGGTGATGACTTGCCGTTCGGGGTGCGCGGCAAGTCATCAGGATCGTGGTTGAGGGTGCGGAGCGGGCGCGGCGGGCGCGCGGGCGTGTGGGAGCGCAAGCGGGTGGGCGCGAGCCGGTGGGCGCGCGAGCTGGTGGGCGCGGAGCGGACGTGAGCGGGTGGTGAGCGCGCGAGCGAGTGGGCGCGGAGGCGGGTGGGCGCGCGTGCGGTGGGCGCGCGTGCGGTGGGCGCGCGGGCGGTGGGCGCGCGGGCGGTGGGGCCGTGGGTTGCGGGCGCGCGGGCGGCGGCCGGTGTGCGTGGAGCCGGTGGGCGTGGAGAGGTGAACGCATGGGTGGTGGCTAGGCGGGTGGGAGGGTCAGGCAGGCCTCTCGGGCGCCTGCCTTGCCGGCCTCGCCGGAGGCCGTCATGGTGTGGGTCTCGTGCAGGACCAGGGAGCGCGGCGGCGACTGCGGGTCGAAGTTCCAGCCGTGGGAGACGGATGACGACGCGTCGCCGGCTGCCGAGGCGGTGAAGTCGAGCCAGATCTCGTTCTGGGCGTTGGCGTAGATCGGGTTCGCCGACGGGGACGTGGGGGTCGCGGCGGGGTCCTTGTGGTTCTGGTAGTGGGGGCCGGCCTCCTCGGGGACGGCGGTGCAGGGCTTGGTGTGCAGGTGCGCGCCGTACATGCGGTGAGGGATCAGGCCGCCGGCCGTCAGGCGTACCTCGGAGCCGTACCCGGTCTTGGTGATGGTGAGCTCGGCAGCCGCTCCTGGCGGGACCACCGCGGGGTTGTAGGTGACGGCCGTGGAACCCGGACGGTAGGGGAGGAACGTGCCGGAAGCGGTCAGATAGGGCGCAACGGGAAGCGTGGAAGCCGCGGCGGGGCCGGCGGACTGGTAGATGGTCCAGGCCGAGACGCCGGTGGTGGCGGAGGCGAGCGGGCGGATGTCAATGGGGTTGGCGCAGGCCGTCAGCAGGGTCAGAGGTACAGCCAGCGACAGGGTTCGGATCAACATGGTGAAATCATGCCAAATCAGGACCTGTTGCAGGGGCACTGGCGTGGAACGGCCGGGGGCGGAAGGCTGATGCCATGGGTTACGCGGTGGTGCTCGGGGAAGCTCTGATCGACCTGCTCGAGGCGCATGCCGACGGGGAGCTGATCTATCGGCAGGCGATCGGGGGCGCGCCGCTCAACGTGGCGGTGGCGGCGACGCGGCTGGGCGGCGAGGTGCAGTATGTGGGGTCGCTCAGCAACGACGTCCTCGGCGATCGGCTGGCGGCCTTCCTGCGCGAGGCCCGGGTGGGGCTGGGCGGGGTCAAGCGGGTTCCGGTCTCGACGACGCTGGCGGTGACGACGTTCGTGGGGGCGGAGCCGACCTTCACGTTCTACGGCGAGCCGCCCTCGTACGCGTTGCTCGAGCCTGAAGATCTTGACCAGAAGGCCGTAATGGATGCCGATGTGCTCTACGCGGGGTCGATCTGCCTGCTGCGGGAGCCGTTCCGGTCGGCGGCGCGGGAAGCGTGGCAGACCTCGGGGCCGATCAAGGTGTTCGACCCCAATGTGCGGCCGACGCTGCTGCCGGACGCGAAGTCCATCTCGAACCTGCGTGACCTGGTGGAGGAGTTCTTCGCCACGGCCGATCTGGTCAAGCTGAGCTCGGCCGACGCGGCGGTGCTCTACGACGGGGCCGAGCCGGCGGCCGCGGCCGAGCAGATCCGCGAGCTCGGCGCCAAGGCGGTCGTGGTGACCTGCGGCTCCAAGGGCGCCTACATCGCCACCAAGGACGGCGCCGAGATGCTGCCGGCGCCGGCCGTGGCCGCGATCGACGCGACCGGCGCCGGCGACTCCGTGATGGGGGCGCTGGTGCGCAGGCTGCTGGCCGACGGACTCCCGGCCGACCTGGCCGGCTGGCACCGCAACGTGCGGTTCGCGCTGGCGGTCGCGGGCCTGGTCTGCGAGCGCCAGGGCGGCGCCACCGCGATGCCGACGAACGACGAGCTGGTGGCCCGCTGGGGAGCGCTGATCTAGGCCTCTCCCAGAGAACCCAGGGCTTTCTGGATGAAGCGCTGACGGTCGAGGATCACCCGCTCGACGCGGACCTCGGCCACCAGCGTTTCACCGTCCCGGACGACGACCTCGAACAGCAGCTTGCGGCCGTCCACTTTGGCGAGCGTGGCCAGCGCGGTGACGTGCCGGCCCACGGGAGTCGGCGCCCGGTGCTCCACCTCGGCCCGGGTGCCGACGGTGGTCACGCCGCCTGGCATCTGCCGGGCCGTGCAGGCGACGGTGGCGGCCTCCGCGAGCGCTAGGACCCGCGGCGTGCCCAGCACCGGCACGTCGCCCGAGCCGAGGGCCTGGGCCGTGTCGGCGTCGGTGACGGTCAATTCCACCCGGGCGTTCATACCGGGCGCGAACTCCGGAAGCTCCATGCCAAGAGCTTAAGGCTGCACGGGCCGCTGCCAGAACGCCTCGACCTCAGGTGACGCCTGCGGGGACGGGGCAATCGGGCTCCGGGCGAGCCGGGCCCGCACCGCGAGCTGCTCGGCCAGGGCCCAGGCCTCCGCGAGATCGCGATCGCGGGCCTGCCCCGACCGGCCGCCGGCGGTGTCCGCGTACACGGTCGCGAGGCCCAGCCGCCGCTGCAACGGGCCCTGCACCACCCGCACGCTCTGCAGCCGCGCGTACGGCACGACGCTCATCTCCCGGGTGAGCAGCCCCCACCGCGACACGAACACCTCCGGCGCGAGCCCCGCTCCGAGGTACCGCAGCTCCAACGGGTGCAGCCACCGCGCCCGGGCCGGCGGCGGCGTCGTCGCGAGCGTTGCAAGATCGACCCCCGGCAGCACCTCCCACACGAGCCCCCGCGCGGTCTCGAACTCCCCGACCGGGAGCAGCCGATCGGATCGTTTGCTGTCGGACCCCTGCTCACCGGCGTATCCGGCGATGTCGAGCCGCAGGTGCATCCACTTCTGCCCGCGCCACAGCAGCGGCCAGGTCACCCCCACCGACTGCACCCGGTGCGGCGGCACGATCTGGCTGCGGGTCTCGAGCAGCCCGTACCGCACCACGAGCCGTCCGCCGGGGTCGCGCGCGAGCCGGAAGTCCCAGTCCTGCAGGACCCGTCGCACCGGCTGGAGCAGCACGCCCGCCATGGCGGTGACCGTGCTGGCGATCCCGATGAAGGACCACTGGGCCTCGAGCACGAACTGGAGCACCACGAACGCCACACCGACCGGCAGGAAGAACGCCTGCGGGGTGAGCAGCTGGCTGACCACCAGGTCGCGGTTCGAGACGCGGGCCAGGGGGCGTTCCAGGCTGGGCGCCGCGACCTGCGGTCCGGCGGTCTGTTGCGCTTCCGGCGAGGGTGTACGGCCGGCAAGCGCCAGAAGCCGTTCCCGAAGGGCGGCCGCGTCGCGGACCGTCAGGTAGGCCAGCGGGGCCTCGGTCTTGCTCCCGCCGACGACCTCGAGGCGCAGCTCGGCGAGGCCGGTGAGCTGGGCGAGCAGCGGCCGGCGCAACTCGACGGTCTGGAGGCGCTCGAGCGGGATGGCCCGGTTGCGCCGCCAGATCAGCCCGTCGGAGATGCGTAGCTCGCGACCGACCACGTGGTAGCCGGTAGTGAGCCAGTTGACCAGCGAGAACACCACGACGCCGAGCGCGAGGACCAGCACGACCAGCGCGAACCGCTCGAGCCCGACCTGGGAGAGCGTCTGCCAGGAGAGCGCGGCCACGACGACGGCGATGCTCTTCGCGCCGTGCAGGATCGGGCTGAGCGGGTGCAACCGGCGCCGCGGCTCGGCGACGGCAGCCGGCGATCGCGTCGGCGGTGGGGAAGACGCCGGCGGCGGGGCGGGCGCCGGGGGCGGGGTGGTGGTCACAGGCCCTCTGCCCGGTCCTCGCCGAGGGCGGTGAGGCGGTCGCGCAGCCGGGACGCCTCCTCGGGCGGCAGGCCGGGCACCTTGGCGTCGCTGGCCGCGGCGGCGGTGTGCAGCTGCACGGTGGCCAGGCCGAACGCGCGTTCGAGCGGCCCCGCGGTCACGTCGACGAACTGCATCCTCGCGTACGGGACGATCGACAGCCGCCGGATGAGCAGCCCGTGCCGGACGAGCAGGTCCTGGTCGCGTTCGGCGTACCCCCACGCCCGGACGGCGCGGACCGTGACGAACGAGCGCCAGATCCCGTAGGCCACGACGAGCCCCATGCCGACCGGCCACATCCAGTACGGCGCGAGCGCCCACCCGATGCCGAGGCCGACCAGCAGCACCAGGACCCAGACGGCGCGGGCGATCAGCTCCACTGTGATCAGCTTGGGCGACACAGGCCGCCAGACGACGGTGTCGGGCCAGGGTTCGAGGGCGTCGACGGCGTGCGCGGACGGCGTATTCACATCGTGAAGCCTAAGAGATCGCACCGAAGGGCGTCACTTCCCGAAGGAAACCACGCACGTCGAGAAAGCCGCCGAGAGACTCACGGTGCTCGTCGCAAGCCAGCCACGTCTTGCGATAGCCGGGCGCGTGAAGCTTCGGATTGTTCCACCGCAGCGCCCACACAGCCGCCGAACGGCACCCTTTGGCCGAGCACTGGGCTTCGAGATCCTCAACCACAGTCCCAACGATAGGTGCCCCACCCAGCCACTCCCAGCCACCGCAGCCACGCCAGCCACGCCAGCCACCGCAGCCACCGCAGCCACCGCAGCCACCGCAGCCACCGCAGCCACCGCACCGTGGGGTCCGGGGCTCGGCCCCGGAGCAGATATGCGAAAGCCCCTGGTCCGCGCATTCCGCGGACAGGGGCATCGAAGGGCTTGAGCGCCGGGCGACCACGGGGGAAGTCGCCCGGCGACGGGTCAGATGTTACACGGTTCACGGCGAAGCGCATCCTCCCGCTGTCGGTGCCAAGTTCCGCACATCGCGCCGAAAGATCGACACGACTGGACCATGGCGTGTGCCGCGGTCAGCGCGTTATGCGGGGACACCGAGCGCGCTTTCAGGTGGGTCGTGTAAGTCTTGTTCGTCATAACTGCTTTGCCGACCGCTGTGGAGGACCGGTGGCCCAGCCGCTCACGCCCGAGAACGAGCCGAGTTCCGGAGGCGCTCCGGTGCCTCCCGCCCAGGACGCGACGCAGCTCGAGCGGGCCATGTTCGAGGTCAAGCGCGTCATCGTGGGGCAGGACCGGATGGTCGAGCGGATGTTCGTGGCGCTGCTCGCGCGCGGCCACTGCCTGCTAGAAGGCGTCCCGGGGGTGGCGAAGACGCTCGCGGTCGAGACCATCGCCAAGGTCGTCGGCGGCACGTTCTCCCGCATCCAGTTCACGCCCGACCTCGTCCCGGCCGACATCGTCGGCACCCGCATCTACCGGCAGACGTCCGAGAAGTTCGACGTCGAGCTCGGCCCGGTGTTCGTGAACTTCCTGCTCGCCGACGAGATCAACCGTGCGCCGGCGAAGGTTCAGTCGGCGCTGCTCGAGGTCATGGCCGAGCATCAGGTGTCGATCGGCGGCCAGACCCACGAGGTGCCCGACCCGTTCCTGGTCATGGCCACCCAGAACCCGATCGAGCAGGAGGGCGTCTACCCTCTGCCCGAGGCCCAGCGCGACCGCTTCCTCATGAAGATCCTGGTCGGCTATCCGACCGACTCCGAGGAGCGCGAGATCGTCTACCGCATGGGGGTGAGCCCCCCGGAGCCCAAGCAGGTCTTCGCCCCGGAAGATCTGCTCGGCCTCCAGCGCCGCGCCGACCAGGTTTTCGTGCACAACGCCCTGGTCGATTACACCGTCCGGCTGGTGCTGGCCACCCGCGCTCCCGCGCAGCACGGCATGCCCGATGTCGCCCAGCTCATCCAGTACGGCGCGAGCCCGCGCGCCTCGCTCGGCATCGTCCGGGCCACCCGCGCGCTGGCGCTGCTCCGCGGCCGCGACTACGCGCTGCCGCAGGACCTCACCGACATCGCGCCCGACATCCTGCGGCACCGCCTGGTGCTGTCCTACGACGCGCTGGCCGACGACATCCCGGCCGACCACATCGTCGCCCGCATCATGCAGAGCGTCCCGATGCCGTCGGTGGCGTCCCGCCAGGGCACCTCGCCCAACGGCAACCAGCCGGCGTCGGTCGGCGTGGGCGGCCCGCAGACAGGTCACGCATGGCCGGCCCAGCACTAGAACAGCCGCCCTTGGAGGGAGCGGCCCGGGCCGAGGCGGTGCTCGGCCGGCTGCAGCTGCTGGTCACCCGCAAGCTCGACGGGTTGCTCCAGGGCGATTACGTGGGCCTGCTGCCCGGTCCGGGCACCGAGGCCGGCGAGTCCCGGGAATATCGCCCCGGCGACGACGTGCGGCGCATGGACTGGCCGGTCACGGCCCGCACCACGCTTCCGCACGTGCGGCAGACGGTCGCCGACCGCGAGCTGGAGACCTGGCTGGCGGTCGACCTGTCGGCCAGCCTCGACTTCGGCACGGCCCAGTGGCTCAAACGTGACCTGGTGATCGCCGCCGCGACCGCGATGGCCCATCTGACCGTGCGCGGGGGCAACCGCATCGGCGCGGTGGTGGGCACCGGCCCCGGCGTACCGAAGAAGGGCTTTCGCAAGACCGCCCAGCCCGACCACCCGCCGGTCGTCCGCCTGCCGGCCCGGCCGGGCCGCAAGGAGGCGCAGGGCCTGCTCCGGTCGATCGCCCGCACGCAGGTGCGGCCCGGCCGCGCTGACCTGGGCGAGCTGATCGACATGCTGAACCGGCCGCCCCGCCGTCGCGGCTTGGCCTGCGTCATCTCCGACTTCCTCGCGCCGGTCGAGGGCTGGGAGCGCCCGCTCCGCAAGCTCCGCGTGCGGCACGACGTGCTCGCGATCGAGGTCGTCGACCCGCGCGAGCTGGAGCTTCCGGACGTGGGCGTGCTCGCCCTCGCCGACCCCGAGACCGGGGAGCTGCACGAGGTGCAGACCTCCGACTCCAAGCTGCGCAGCCGCTACGCGGAGGCGGCGGCCGAGCAGCGCGGCGCCATCGCCCGCGGCCTGCGCGCGGCCGGCGCCGCCCACCTGCGCCTGCGCACCGACACCGACTGGCTGCTGGACATGGTCCGATTCGTGGCCGCCCAGCGACACGCACGCACCCGGGGGACCACGCGATGATCCGTTTCCTGGAACCGTGGTGGCTGCTCGCGCTGCTGCCCGTCCTCGCGATGGCCGGCGTCTACGTCTGGCGGCAGTTCCGCCGCAAGACGTACGCGATGCGCTTCACCAACGTCAACCTGTTGCGCGCGATCGCGCCCAAGGGCCTGGGCTGGCGCCGGCACGTCTCGGCGACCGCGTTCCTGCTCAGCCTGTTCATCCTGGGCGCCGCGCTGGCCCGGCCGTCGGTCGACAAGCAGGAACCGCTCGAGCGGGCCACCGTCATGCTGGCGATCGACGTGTCGCTGTCGATGGAGGCCGACGACGTGGAGCCGACCCGGATCGAGGCCGCGCAGGAGGCGGCGAAGGCGTTCGTCAACGAGCTGCCGCCGTCGTACAACCTGGGCCTGGTGTCGTTCGCGAAGTCGGCGAACGTGCTGGTCTCGCCGACCAAGGACCGCTCGGCCGTGATCTCGGGCATCGACGGGCTGACGCTGGCCGAGGCGACGGCGACCGGCGAGGCGGTGTTCACCTCGCTGGACGCCATTCGCACGGTGCCGGCCGACGGCGCGGACGGCGCCCCGCCGGCCCGGATCGTGCTGCTCTCCGACGGATATCGGACATCGGGTCGGTCGATCGAGGACGCCGCGAGCGCGGCCGCGAGCGCCAATGTGCCGGTGTCGACGATCGCGTTCGGCACCGACACGGGCGTGGTCGACATTCGCGGCAACCTTCAGCGGGTGCCGGTCGACAGGTTGTCGTTGCAGCAGCTGGCCGAGCAGACGAAGGGCTTCTTCTACGAGGCGGCGTCGGTCGGCGAGCTCAAGAAGGTGTACGAGGACATGGGCAGCTCGATCGGCCATCGGGTCGAGCCGCGCGAGGTGACGCAGTGGTACGCCGGGGCGGCGCTGTTGTTCGGCCTGGTGGCGGCGGCACTGAGTCTCGTGTGGACGTCCCGCCTCCCATAATGGGTCACGGGTTGCCGTGCACCAGGACGAACAGGACGATCACCCAGGCGGCGGCGATGGTGAAGCTCAGGGGCGCGACGAAGTTCTTCACGGCAGACTCCGCTCTTGTGAACTGGCGTGGGGGCAAGCGCTCAGGTCACGTCGCGGCCGGCGCCTGCGCATCCCGTTGTCGCGGCGCACACGACGAGAGCCGGCCACGCCGAAGCGTCGGCGGACCGGGGATGCGAGGCGGGAAAGACGTCAGCGGTCAGGCGCGCTGACGCGAGGCCCGGCCACGACTAGGAGGATCGCTATCTCGCACAGCGATCACCTCCCAGAATAGGGGGCCGACATCACGTCGGCGGCCGGGCCGTCAGTACTCGGATTTCCTTGTCCGACAAGGTTTTCGAGCCGTGCGAACTGTACCCCTTAAAGGCAACTTAAGAAACGTGGGTGGCCCCCGCGTGGCGAGGACCACCCGACAGGACGATGTCGGTGACCGCCCGGAGGGTGGCGCTGCCCTCGACCAGGTAGTAGTCGTGCCCGGCGACCCCGCCGGTCGGCAGCTCGGTGGCGCCGAACGCGGGGGAGGACGGCCGGCGGCCGAGCCCGAGGCCGAGCACCCGCACCTGCGGGATCCGGCGGATCCAGTCCTGCGGGGCGAGCGCCGACCAGACGTGGGCGCCACCGAGGTCGGCGGCGTGGGCAGCGCCGATCCCGGGCGCGCCGAGGGTGATCACGTCGCGCACCTCGGGCAGGTCACGGGCGGCGAGCCCGACCACGATCGAGCCGTAGCTGTGCCCGATCAGCGTGACGGCCGCGCCGGGCCGCTGCCGCAGCACGTCCCGCACGAAGGTGACCAGGTGCTTGGCGCCGGCCTGGGCCCGGCCCTCGGTGGCGGCGGCCAGCCCGAGGCCCTCGGGCGGGTCGTAGCCGAGCCAGGAGATCACCGCGACGTCCCGGTCGCGCTTGCTGAGCTGCTGGTAGAGGGTGCGGCCCTGCACGCCCGGGGCGCGGCGGGCGACGCCGCCGAGGCCGCGGTCGTAGTCGGCCAGCGTGCTGTCGACGCCGGGCACCAGGATCGCGATCCGCGACGCGCGGTTGAGATCGCCGAACACCTCGGCGGTCTTCCCATCGCCGTGCGGGTCGAAGAACAGGAAGTGCCGGCCCTGCGCGGCCCACGTCGCGTACGGGCAGCCGCTCGCCAGCATGCGTACGGCGGTCTCGCGGTACGCCTCGGTGAACGCCGGGAGGTGGGTCTCCGCGGCCACGTGGGAGACCACCGGAGCGACCGGGATCGGCATCAGCAGGGTCAGGGCGAGCAGACCAGGGAGGATTCGCATGGGCCGTACGCTCCGGCCGCGAAACCCCCGGGATCGTCACTCCACAGAGCGCAATCCGAACCCCTACCCCGGAACTACGAGGCCAGTCTCGTACGCGAAAACCACCGCCTGCGCCCGGTCGCGCAGGTCGAATTTCGTCAGGATCCGGCCGACATGGCTCTTGACCGTCTGCTCGGCCACCACGAGCTCGTCGGCGATCTCCTGATTGGACATGCCGCGCGCGATCAGCCGCAGCACGTCGGTCTCTCGCGGGGTCAGCGCGTTCAGCGCCGCCGGCCTCGGCCGGGCGCCCTTGCGGGCCGCGAACTCGGCGATGAGCCGCCGGGTCACCGAGGGCGCGAGCAGCGCGTCGCCGGCCGCCACCACGCGCACCGCGTTGATCAGGTCGGCGGAGGGCGCGTCCTTGAGCAGGAAGCCGCTGGCGCCGGCGCGCAGCGCCTCGTACACGTAGTCGTCGAGGTCGAACGTGGTGAGGATGAGGATCTTGGGGCCGCCGGCGAGCCGCCGGGTCGCCTCGATGCCGTCCAGCACCGGCATCCGGATGTCCATGAGCACGACGTCCGGGTCGAGCGCGCGCGACCTGGCCACCGCGGTCTCGCCGTCGGGCGCGTCGCCGACGACGAGCATGTCGGGCTGGGCCGCCAGCAGCGCGCCGAAGCCCTCGCGGACCATCGCCTGATCGTCCGCGATCAGGATCTTGATCATTCGTCAACCTTCCCGAACGGCAGCCTCGCCCGCACTACGAAGTCGAACTGTTCGGGCTCGGCGGTCAGCTCCCCGCCGAGCAGCGCCGCCCGCTCGCGCATCCCGATCAGACCATGCCCGCCGCCCGGCGTCGAAGACCCGGTGCGCTTGTTGCGCACGGTGAGCTCCAGACGATCGTCAAGGGCGCGAGCGTCGACGGTCACCGGGCCGCCGGGCGCGTGGCGCGCCGCGTTGGCGAGGGCTTCCTGCATGATCCGGTACGCGGCCAGGCCGACCGTCTCGGGCACGGCCGTCAGCCCGTCGGCGGCGAGTGTGACGTCGACTCCGGCGGCGCGGGTGGTCGCGACCAGGTCGTCGAGGTCGGCCAGGCCCGGCTGCGGCCCGGTGGGCGCCTCGCCGTCCTCGGCGCGCAGCGCCCCCAGCAGCCGGCGCATGTCGGTAAGCGCCGCCCGGGCCGCCTGCGCGATGGTGGCCAGCTCGTTCCGGGCGCTCTCGGGCAGGTCGGTGACGCGGTAGGGCGCGGTCTCGGCGCGTACCGCGATCATCGACATGTGGTGGGCCACCACGTCGTGCATCTCGCGGGCGATCCGGGCCCGTTCCTCGAGCACCGAGCGCCGGGCCCGCTCGAGGTGGGTGAGCTCCTCCTGCTCGGCGACCAGCTCGCGGGTGTGCCGCCGCCGGTACACGATGTTGCCGAGCGCCGCGATCGCCACCAGCAGCACCGCGGCGCCCCAGGCGTTCGCGTCCTTGGCGTACAGGAAGACCGGGACCAGGCTGAACGTGGTCGCCCAGACCGTGACGGCGGAATCCTGGGTGACCGCGAGCCGGCCCAGCACGAGCAGGACGACGAGGATCTGGACCGTGTTCCACGGCCAGGACTCCTTGGGGTCGGCGTTGATCACACCGAGGAACATGAACGGGTACGCGATTCGCCAGGCCAGCACCGGCCAGCGCGGGCAGACGGCCACCGGGAGCACCGTGCCGGCCCCGATGATCCCGATCACGATCTGGGGCAGGACCCGGTTGTCCTCGATGTATTCGGCCGCCACGAAGCCGAGCCCGATCAGCGCGAGCAGGCCCAGCGGCGCCACGTACACCCAGAAACGACGCCTCGGCGCGGGCCGTGGCACCTCCCGCTGCCAGAGCAGCCGGCGCAGCGGCCCGGTAGCGTTGCGCCTCGTCACCGGGCGGATAATCTCCACCCGGGCAGGTTACGGCGGTGTTGCCGTGCCGTCGTGACCCCGTGGTGCCAATCGGCACCCCCTACCTGGGTATGAGGAGCGTTCCGTCGTGGCTCGCACGGTATTGGTGACCGGAGGAAACCGGGGGATCGGCCTGGCCATCGCCCAGACGTTCGCGAAAAACGGCGACCGGGTCGCGGTGACGCACCGCGGCACCGGCGCGCCCGAGGGGCTGTACGGCGTGCAGTGCGACATCACCGACTCCGCCGCCGTCGACGCCGCCTTCACCCAGATCGAGAAGGAGCTGGGCCCGGTCGAGGTGCTGGTGGCGAATGCCGGCATCACCGACGACACGCTGCTGCTGCGGATGAGCGACGAGCAGTTCGAGCGGGTCGTCGACACGAACCTCAAGGGCTCGTTCCGGGTCGCGAAGCGGGCCAGCTCCAAGATGCTGCGCGCCAAGTGGGGCCGCATGATCTTCATCTCGTCGGTGGTCGGCCTGTACGGCGGACCCGGTCAGGTGAACTACGCCGCGAGCAAGGCCGGCCTGGTCGGCATGGCCCGCAGCATTACTCGTGAGCTGGGCAGCCGCAACATCACGGCGAACGTGGTGGCGCCCGGGTTCATCGACACGGAGATGACCGCGGTCTTGTCCGACGATCGCCGAGCGGAGATCATCAAGGCCGTCCCGGCGGGCCGTCTGGCCACGACGGACGAGGTGGCGGCCGCGGTGACGTTCCTCGCCTCGGACGCCGCCGCCTACATCAACGGCGCGGTGATCCCGGTCGACGGCGGACTCGGCATGGGTCACTGACTTTTTGTGAAATAGGAGCGTAAATCCGTGTCTGGATTACTCGACGGGAAGCAGCTGCTCGTCACTGGCGTCATCACCGACGCATCCATCGCGTTCTCGGTGGCCAAGGTGGCCCAGGAGAGCGGCGCCGAGGTCGTACTGACCGGCTTCGGCCGGATGTCCCTGGTCGAGCGGATCGCCAAGCGCCTGCCCAAGCCGGCCCCGGTGATCGAGCTCGACGTCACCGACGACGAGCAGCTCGCCGAGCTGCCCGACCAGGTGCGCAAGCACGTCGACGGCCTCGACGGCGTCGTGCACTCGATCGCGTTCGGCCCGCAGAGCGTGCTGGGCGGCGAGTTCCTCAACGCCGGCTGGGAGGACGTGTCCAAGGCGCTGCAGGTCTCGACGTTCTCGTACAAGTCGCTCGCCACCGCCTGCCTGCCGCTCATGCCGAACGGCGGCAGCATCGTGGGTCTGACCTTCGACGCGACCCTGGCCTGGCCGGTCTACGACTGGATGGGCGTGGCCAAGGCCGGCCTCGAGTCCGCCTCCCGCTACCTGGCGCTGCACCTCGGCCCGCAGGGCATCCGCAGCAACCTGGTCTCGGCCGGCCCGCTACGCACGATGGCGGCCAAGTCGATTCCCGGCTTCGAGAAGTTCGAGGAGGCCTGGGTCGAGCGCTCCCCGCTCGGCTGGGACCTCGACGACGCCGAGCCCGCCGCCCGCGCGGTCTGCGCCCTGCTCTCCGACTGGTTCCCGGCCACGTCGGGTGAGGTGGTCCACGTCGACGGGGGCTTCCACGCGGTCGGCACCTGACCCGGTGGGAAGATAGGCGTCGTGGTCTACGACGCCTTCGTCCTGCTGTCCTTCGGCGGTCCCGAGAAGCCTGACGACGTGATGCCGTTCCTGCGCAACGTGGTGCGCGGGCGCGGCGTCCCCGACGAGCGGCTCGCCGTGGTCGCCGAGCACTACATGCATTTCGGGGGTGTGTCGCCGATCAACCAGCAGTGCCGCGACCTGCTGGCCGCGGTCGGTGCCGACTTCGCGGCCAATGGCATCGACCTGCCGACGTACTGGGGCAATCGGAACTGGTATCCGATGCTGGAGGACACCGTGGCGCAGATGCGCGACGACGGCGTCACCCATGCGCTCGGCTTCGCCACCAGCGCGTACGGCGGGTATTCGTCCTGTAAGCAGTACTGGGAGGACATCGCGCGGGCCCGCGCCAAGGTCGGCCCCGGCGCGCCGATGATCTCCAAGCTGCGCCAGTTCCACGACCACCCCGGATTCGTCGGGCCGCACGTGTCGGCCGTACGCGATGCCTTGGAAACCCTCGATCCCCGCCGGCGGCGAACGACGCGGCTGGTCTTCACCGCGCATTCGATCCCGGTCTCGATGGCCGACGCGGCCGGCCCGGAGGGTGGCCGCTACACCGCGCAGCTCAGCGAGACCGCCGGCCTGGTCGGCGCCGAGGCCGCCGACGACCTGCCGTGGGACCTGGTCTGGCAGAGCCGCTCCGGGCCGCCGCAGGTGCCGTGGCTCGAGCCCGACATCAACGACCACCTCGCGATGCTGGCCGAGAAGGGCGTCACCGAAGTGGTGGTCAGCCCGATCGGCTTCGTCTCCGACCACCTCGAGGTGATCTGGGACCTCGACAACGAGGCCGCCGAGACGGCGAAGCGGCTCGGACTCCGCTACGCCCGCGCGGCCACCCCCGGCACCGACCAGCGCTTCGTCACCATGATCCGCGAGCTGGTGCGGGAGCGCACCGCCGGGCAGCCCCGAAGGCGACTCGGTACGCTCCCGGTCTGGGACGACTGCCCGGGCGGCTGCTGCCCCACACCCCAGCGACGAGGAGCGTCATGACCGAGCGCAAGGCCATCGAGAGCTGGCTCACCGACATGGACGGGGTCCTCGTCCACGAGGGCGAGCCGGTCCCCGGCGCGCCCGAGTTCGTCAACCGGATGAAGGTGTCCGGCAAGCCCTTCCTCATCCTCACCAACAACTCCATCTACACGCCGCGCGACCTGCAGGCCCGCCTCAACCGGATGGGCTTCGACGTGCCGGAGCAGTCGATCTGGACGGCCGCGCTGGCGACCGCGCAGTTCCTCGCCGACCAGCGGCCGGGCGGCACCGCGTACGTGATCGGCGAGGCCGGGTTGACGACGGCCATGCATGCGGCGGGCTACGTGCTGACCGAGTTCGACCCCGACTACGTGGTGCTCGGCGAGACCCGCACCTACAGCTTCGAGCAGATCACCAAGGCGATCCGCCTGATCGGCGGCGGCGCCCGCTTCATCTGCACCAACCCCGACGCGACCGGCCCGTCCAACGAGGGCGCCCTGCCCGCCGCCGGCTCGGTGGCCGCGATGATCTCCAAGGCCACCGGCGTGGAGCCGTACTTCGTGGGCAAGCCCAACCCGATGATGATGCGCTCGGCCCTGAACACCATCAAGGGCCACAGCGAGAGCACGGCGATGATCGGCGACCGGATGGACACCGACGTCCTGTGCGGGCTCGAGGCCGGGCTCGAGACCATCCTGGTGCTGACCGGCATCAGCACGCGCGCGGAGGCGGAGAAGTACCCGTTCCGCCCGTCCCGCATCGTCGACTCGGTGGCCGACCTGATCGCCGAGATCTAGATCCGATGACGGCATGGCGGGAAGTCGAGGAGGCCGTACCGGAGTTCGCCTCGCGGGTACGGGCGCTGTTCGAGGCGCACCGGCACAAGACGATGGCGACGCTGCGGGCCGACGGCGCGCCACGGATCTCCGGGATCGAGGCGGCCTTCGTGGAGGGCGAGCTGACCTTCGGCTCGATGCCGGCCTCGCGCAAGGGCGCCGACCTCGCGCGCGACGCTCGGTTCGCCCTGCACAGCGCCACCGTCGACCCCGTCGAGGGTGAGGAGGCGAAATGGCCCGGCGAGGCGAAGATCGCCGGAACCGCCGTGCCGGACGGCGACGCCTTCCGGACCGACATCGTCGAGGTGGTGCACACCCACCTCGACGAGAAGGCCACGGTGCTGGTCGTCGAGTGGTGGACACCGGCCCACGGGTTGCGGAGAGCCGAACGCGACTGACGGTCGCCCCTAGGATGGCCGGCATGTCTGCGCCTGTCGAAGAAGTGCCGGGGTGGGAGTCGCTGCCGGCCGAGTCGCGCGAGCGTTTTCTCGCTGCCGCGTTGCCCGTCGCCATGTTGAAGCAGGAGGAGAGCGTCAACTTCGCGCTCGGCCCCGAACTGGCCGAGGCGGAGGTGCCGGGGATCGGGCGCGTGCTGCGGTTCGGGTACGGCACGGGGCTCTTCGCGGGTGAGTTCTGTCTCGATTCGGCCGCAGGAGAGGTTCACCTGGCGCGGCCGGACGGGCTGCCGCCGAACTTCGTGAACTCGAGCATCGAGCAGTTCGGCCGGTCGGTGCGGCTGGTGCTCGAGCACGAACGGGATCTCACCCACGGCGACCCCGAGACCTGCGCGGACGCGGCCCAGGAGGTACGGGCGGGGATTGCGGGGATCGATCCGCCCGCGGACCGGACCGACACGTACTGGGACGCTCTGTACTACGAGCTCGCCGAGGGCACCTATTCGGACTTTGAATGAAATATCCGAAATGTCGTACGGGATCATCCGGAGGAAATTGACCATCTAGGATCCGTCGAGTCCGCGTGACATTGATGATCACGCATGAAGAGGCTTCGGTGAACGGGCCTCCAAACCGATACTCCGCGCGCCATGGGGGCTACTTCGCGGCGCGGGTAGAAGGGACGACGGAATCGATGGAAAGAACCACCAGGACCGCCATCTGGGGGCGCCTGGCGGCGGTCCTGCTGCTGCTCTGGTCGCTGGTCGGCGGGCTGCCCGCCGACCCGGCATTCGCCGGCCGGGCCGTCGCCGCATTGTCGGCGGTGGATCCGGGCTGCCCGCCGGTCACGGCCGACGGCCAGGTCGTCTACGGCTGCAACGAGCTGAGCCGCAATCTGCAGAAAGCGCGCCTGTGGCTGCAACAGAACAAGCCACCGGGCACCACCGACAAGCTGTTCAAGAACGCCGGCGCGTCGAACTACGCGATCGCGAAGCTGCGGGACGGCACGTACATCATCGGGTACAGCGACAGCCTCGCGCACTCCGAGGAGAGGCTCCTCGACCAGATGAACGGCAAGACCCAGCGCGTCGTGTTCGACCCGGCCACCGGCCGCGTGTCGTACCAGGCGCCGCGGGGTTCGCCGATCGTCGAGGGGTTCTCCGAGCTGGAGCCGTGCGCCAACAAGTGTGACCCGAAGCTGCGCACCGCCGGGGTCCGCAGCAAGTTCACCTACTCGTGGCAGTGGAACGGCCGGCCGGGCGACGACGCGGACGAGATCAAGGCGATCCGAGACCGGGCCAACAACACGAAGACCGGCTACAAGGCGCTGGCCCTCAAGCAACTCAAGGTCAACGGGGCGCCGGGGCGGATCAACATCCCGGAGAACACCCAGAGCGGCATCGGCCAGTCGGCACAACGGATCACCGGCCCCGGGCGACCGGGCGGCATCGACTTCTCCTCGGTGCAGCTGAGATACGTGTCGGACGGGGCGACCGGCAACACCTACTCGTTCAAGGCGCCGACGACGCCCGGCAAGCCGTCCACCGACGGCACGGGTGCGATCTACGACGCGTACACGGCAATGAATGTCTGGATGACCGTCCAGCCGTCGAAGTTCTGGGTGAACCTGAACCCGGACGAGCCGGACCGGGTCATCGACGCGGACCTGGCGCAGACCGACGTCGGCCGCATCCTGCTGGAGTCGGACCTCACGCTCAAGGAGTCGGGCACCAAGCTGCTCGACCCCAACCAGCCGGTGGGCAAGGAGTTCTGGGCCCGGATGGAGGCCGCCGGCCTCGAGAAGTTCTGCAAGCGGGACTGGATCGTCCCCAAGCAGGCCACGGTTCGTGAGTCGGGATCGGAGCTCTACATCCTGGACGCGCCGCTCGAGGTGAAGACCGAGGGCGCCGACTTCCAGATGCCCGGCAGCGACTTCACCTGCCCGGGCGACTCCAAGGCGGCCACCGAGATCTACCGCGCGGTGATCGTGCCCGAGTTGACCCGGCTGGTGAACGAGTCGCCGGATTACGTCGACCTGCGCCGCGTCTACATCAGCCGGGTCGCGGCCGAGTGGTATCGGCAGCGGCTGGCGAAGAACGGCAGGGCCGAGGAGTTCGGGATCGACAGCAACAACGTCGACACGCTCGAGGCGATCGACCCGTGGAACCCGAAGGACATCTACGACAAGTACCTGAAGGAGCTGAACAGCGTCGTCTACACGACGCCGGACGGGTTCGTGGTCACCGCCGGCGGCGTGGACTTCACCCAGCCGGTGAAGGTGAAGCCGGTGAACGACACCGACTTCAAGCAGCAGTACCCGGCCCTGCCGGCGACCGTCCAGAAGTCGCTCACCGAGGTGGCCCGGACGACCGATGAGAAGGACGCGTTCAACGGCGGCGCCGACCAGGTGCCGGCCATCACGAAGCCGCCGACCGCCGACCCGTCCCCGACCGGAACCGCGGGCGGGCAGAACGGGAACAACGGCGGCCAGGGTGGCGGCCTGCCGATCACCGGCGCCCCGGTCTTCGCGATCGCCGCGATCGGCGTCGCGCTGATCCTGTTCGGCCTGCTAGCCGTGTGGCGCACCCGCCGGGTGCGCTGGGTGGCGAAGCGCTGATGGTCCGGAAGGCCGGCGGCTTTCGGCCGCCGGCCTTCCGGCGCGGGCCGGCGGGAGATCAGCGACCGCTGATCGGGACCACGTCGGGGGCGCCCAGGCGAGCGGCGTCGGCGGTCTCGTCGTCGGGCTGGTCCTGGGAGCGGCGTTCGGCCTCGACCCGCAGCCGGTAGTTCTCCACCTCGCGAGCCGTCTGCTCGTCGGTCCAGCCCAGCACGCCGGCCACCAGCGCCGCGGCCACGGGCGCGGCGGCCACGCCCCGGTCGAAAGTCTCGATCGAGACGCGGGTACGGCGGGTGAGCAGGTCTTCCAGATGGCGGGCGCCCTCGTGGCTGGCCGCGTAGGTCATCTCGGCGCGCAGATAGTCTTCGGCGCCCTCGAGCGGGCCGGCCAGCGTCGGGTCGGCCGCGATCAGGTCGAGGACCTCGGTGACCAGCGTGCCGTACCGGCCGAGCAGGTGCTCGACGCGGGCCACGTGCAGGCCGGACTCGGCGGCCAGCAGCCGGCGGCGGTTCCACAGGGCGGCGAAGCCGTCGGCCCCCACCAGCGGCACGACCTGGGTGCACGACGGCGGGACCGAGCGGCCCAGGCCGTGCACGCAGGCGTCGACGGCGTCGCGGGCCATCACCCGGTACGTCGTGTACTTGCCGCCCGCGACCACCACCAGGCCGGGCACGGGGCTGCCGACGGTGTGCTCGCGCGACAGCTGCGACGTGGACTCCGACTCGCCGGAGAGCAGCGGCCGCAGCCCGGCGTAGACGCCCTGCACGTCCTCACGCGAAAGCGGCCGGGCCAGCACCGCGTTGACGTGCTCGAGCAGGTAGTCGATGTCGGTGCTGGACGCGGCGGGGTGCGCCTTGTCGAGCGACCATTCGGTGTCGGTGGTGCCGATGATCCAGTGCCGGCCCCACGGGATCACGAAGAGCACGCTCTTCTCGGTGCGCAGGATGATCCCGGTCTTCGACTGGATGCGGTCCCGGGGCACCACCAGGTGGATGCCCTTGGAGGCGCGGACGTGGAACTGGCCGCGCTCGCCGACCAGGGCCTGGGTGTCGTCGGTCCACACCCCGGTCGCGTTGATCACCTGCTGGGCGCGGACCTCGAAGGTGCGGTCGTGCTCGAGGTCCTGCACGCGTACGCCGGTGACCCGCTCGCCCTCCCGCAGGAAGCCGACCACCTTGGCGCGGGACGCCACGTGGGCGCCGTACGCCGCCGCGGTGCGCGCCAGGAACATGGTGTGCCGCGCGTCGTCGACCTGTGCGTCGTAGTACTGCAGCGCGCCGACCAGCGCGTCCTTCTTCAGCGCCGGGCACTCGCGCAGCGCGCCCCGCAGGGTCAGGTTGCGGTGATGGGGGAGGCCGCCGTTCATCGCCATGGTGTCGTAGAGCGTGACCCCGGTGCCCGCGTAGACCCGCTCCCAGGCGCGGTGCTGCAGCGGATAGAGGAAGCGCACCGGGCGCACCAGGTGCGGCGCGAGCCGGGTCAGGAGCAGACCCCGCTCGCGCAGCGCCTCGCGGACCAGCGCGAAGTCGAGCATCTCGAGGTAGCGCAGGCCGCCGTGGATGAGCTTGCTGGATCGGCTCGACGTGCCCGAGGCGAAGTCGCGCGCTTCGACCAGGCCGGTGGACAGGCCGCGGGTGGTGGCGTCGAGGGCGCAGCCTGCGCCCACCACGCCGCCGCCCACGACCAGGACGTCGAGTTCGGCGCCGGCCAGCGCGGCCAGCGCCGAGTCCCGATACTCCGGTGACAGAGCCGTCATGATCAATCCACGTCCACCCAGTCGAGAGTGCGCTGCACCGCCTTCTTCCACCGTGCATACCCTTCGGTGCGCTGTTCATCCGTCCACGACGGCTGCCAGCGCTGCGACTCGTTCCAGTTGTCGCGCAGCTCGTCGGTCGACTTCCAGAAGCCGACCGCGAGACCGGCGGCGTAGGCGGCGCCCAGCGCGGTCGTCTCGGCCACCACCGGGCGGCTGACCGGGACGCCGAGCACGTCCGCCTGGATCTGCATGCAGAGGTTGTTGGCCGTGATGCCGCCGTCGACCTTGAGCACGTCGAGGGTCACGCCCGAGTCCTGTGCCATCGCATCGACCACGTCGCGGCTCTGGTAGCAGATCGACTCGAGGGTGGCCCGGGCGATGTGCGCGTCGGTGTTGAAGCGGGACAGGCCGACGATCGCGCCGCGGGCGTCGGAGCGCCAGTACGGCGCGAACAGGCCGGAGAACGCGGGCACGAAGCACACGCCGCCGCTGTCGGGCACGGTCGAGGCGAGGGTCTCGCTGTCGGCCGCCGAGTTGATCACGTGGAGCTGGTCGCGCAGCCATTGCACGGCCGAGCCGGTCACCGCGATCGAGCCCTCCAGGGCGTAGATCGGCGCCGCGTCGCCGAACTTGTAGCAGACCGTCGTGAGCAGGCCGTTCTCCGACCGTACGAGCTCGGTGCCGGTGTTGAGCAGCATGAAGTTGCCGGTGCCGTAGGTGTTCTTGGCCTCGCCGGGGGAGAAGCAGACCTGGCCGACGGTCGCCGCCTGCTGGTCGCCGAGGTCACCGGTGAGGGCGACCTCCCCGCCCAGCGTCCCGGGCCAGCGCGCGACGCCGTACGTGTTCGGGTCGGACGAAGGCCGGATCTCGGGGAGCATCGAGCGCGGGATGCCGAAGAACCCGAGCAGCTCGTCGTCCCACTGGAGGGTCTCGAGGTTCATCAGCATCGTGCGGCTGGCGTTGGTGACGTCGGTGACGTGGTTGCCGCCGTCGACGCCGCCGGTCATGTTCCACAGCAGCCAGCTGTCGGTGTTGCCGAAGATGGCGTCGCCGCGCTCGGCCGCCTCCCGTACGCCGTCGACGTTCTCGAGAATCCACTGGATCTTGCCACCGGAGAAGTACGTGGCCGGGGGCAGGCCGGCCTTGCGGCGGATCACGTCGCCGCGGCCGTCGCGGTCGAGGGCGGACGCGATGCGGTCGGTGCGGGTGTCCTGCCAGACGATCGCGTTGTAGTAGGGCCGCCCGCTCCGGCGATCCCAGACGACCGCGGTCTCGCGCTGGTTGGTCACGCCCAGCGCGGCCAGGTCGGTCGCCTGCAGGTTCGCGTTCTGCATGGCGGTGCGGATCACCGTGGTCGTCCGGTCGAGGATCTCGACCGGGTTGTGCTCGACCCAACCCGCCTGCGGCAGGATCTGCTCGTGCTCGAGCTGATGGCGGGCCACCTCGTTGCCTCCATGATCAAAGATCATGAAGCGGGTGCTGGTCGTGCCCTGGTCGACTGCGCCGACGAAGTCAGCCACGGTTCGCCTCCAATTTCTCTTCGCCGGGCGGCGTAGGAATCCGGCCCGGCTCTTGCGGCTCGTCCGCGGACGGCAGGAACCGCCCGATCAGGACCTGATACAGGCCGGCGCCGACCACGCCACCGATGACGGGAGCGACGATGGGTATCCAGAAATAGAGATACCCGGTCTGATCGCGGAACGCACCGCCGTAGCCGGTGAGGAAGCTGGCGAGTCGCGGACCGAAGTCACGGGCCGGGTTGATCGCGTACCCGGCGTTGGTGCCCCACGCCATGCCGATCCCGACCACGACCAGGCCGATGATGAAGGGGGCCAGGTTCGCCTGCGGCGGCGTGTTCAGCGTGTCGGTGATGGCCAGGATCAGGAACAGCAGGATGGCCGTGCCGACGATCTGGTCGAAGAACGCGGTCGAGTGCGAGACCGGCAGAACCCCGTTGCCGGGCAGGGTCGAGAACACACCCTGCGTCTTGATCGTCAGACGGGGGTCCGCCGCGTGCAGCACATCGCTGTAGATCCAGCGCACGATCAGGGCGGCGGCGAACGCACCGAGGAACTGCGCCAGGGCGTACGGGAGCACCTTGCGCCACTCGAAGCCCTTGAAGACCGCGAGCGCGACGGTGACCGCCGGGTTGAGGTGCGCGCCGCTGATCCGCGCCGCGACGTAGACGCCGAACACCACTCCCAGGCCCCACGCCCAGGCGATGCTGTCGTGGTCGCCGAAGCCGCCCGCCACGACCTGCGCGACGACGCCGACACCGAAGAGAATGAGGATCATGGTCCCGGCGAACTCGGCGGCCAATTCGCCCAGTAAGCCCGGGATCTTCAGACGTTCTGCCATGTGCCCTCCTTGCTCGATGCACCGGACGCTAGGTAGCGGGCAGGACACGGGCAATGAAGGGCGTTCGGCATTGTCGAACATCGGCCACGGTTGGCGTTCACACGCTGACATAGAGTCGGAAACGTGCCCGGAACAGTGCAGTCCATCGAGCGGGCCGCCGCGGTCCTGCGCCTGCTCGCGGGCGGATCGGGGCGCCTGGCGCTGGGCGAGATCGCCCGCTCGCTGGATCTGGCCAAGGGCACCACTCACGGCATTCTCCGCACTCTGCAACATGTCGGATTCGTCGACCAGGACCGCGTCTCCGGCCGCTACGGGCTCGGCGCCGGCCTGCTGCGCCTCGCCACCAGCCACCTCGACGTCAACGAACTGCGCTCACACGCGATCAACTGGGCCGACCCGCTTGCGGCACGCAGCGGCGAGTCCGTCCGCATCGGCACCGTCCTGGACGGACAGGTGCAGATCATCCACCACGTGTTCCGCCCGGACGACACGTTCCAGACCCTCGACGTCGGCGACCTGCTGCCGATGCACGCCACCGCGCTGGGCAAGGTGCTCCTCGCGTACCGGGCGGCCGGCGCTGTGCCGGCGAAGGATCTCGTCCGATTCACCCGCCGCACCATTCGCACGGCGCCCACGCTCGCGGCCGAGCTCCAGCAGGTACGCGACAACGGCTGGAGCCGCGAGATCGAGGAGATGACACCCGGCACCGCGTCCGTGGCCGCGCCGATCCGCGGGTACGGCGGACTCGTCGTCGGCGCCATCGGCATCGCCGGCCTGGTCGAGCGGATCTGCGACAGCCATTACCACCCGCACCAGCACCTCGTGGTCTACGTCCGGGACGCGGCTCGCGCCATCTCCCGCGAACTCGGAGCCGCCCGGCGCTGAGCCTCAGGGAGGAACCATGACCGAGCGCTACGTCGTCGCCATCGACCAGGGCACGACGTCCACCCGATGCATCGTCTTCGACCGTCGCGGCCGGCTCGTCTCCCTGGCCCAGCAGGAACACAAGCAGTACTACCCCAAACCGGGCTGGGTCGAGCACGACGCCGCCGAGATCTGGCGCAACGTGGAACGCCTCGGGCCCGAGGCGCTGCGCCGGGCCGGCATCACCGAGGAGCAGGTCGCCGCCGTCGGCATCGCCAACCAGCGCGAGACCACCCTGCTCTGGGACCGCGACACCGGCACGCCGGTGGGCCACGCCATCGTCTGGCAGGACACCCGCACCGACGACCTCGTGCGTCTGTTGAAGGAAGACCCGGGCGCTTCCGGCGTCGAGCACGACTCCGGACTGCCCATCACGACCTACTTCTCGGGGCCTCGGGTGCGCTGGATGCTCGACCACCAGCCGGAGCTGCGGGAACGCGCCGAACGCGGCGAGATCCTCTTCGGCACGATGGAGACCTGGCTGATCTGGAAGCTCACCGGCGGCCTGCACGTCACCGACGTCACCAACGCGAGCCGGACCATGCTGCTCGACGTGCATACCCTCGACTGGTCGCCGGCGGCGCTCGCCTTCTTCGGCGTTCCGCGGGCCATGCTGCCCGAGGTGCGGCCCTCGATCGGTGTCTTCGGCACCGCGGTGGCGGCCTTTCCGGGCGTACGGATCGGGGCCGCGCTCGGCGACCAGCAGGCGGCGCTGTTCGGGCAGACGTGCTTCACACCGGGCGAGGCCAAATGCACGTACGGCACCGGGAGCTTCCTGCTGCTCAACACCGGCGACGAGCTGGTGCGGTCGACGCACGGGCTGCTCAGCACGGTCGCGTACCAGATCGCCGGCGGACCGGCCGCGTACGCCCTGGAAGGTTCGATCGCCATCACCGGCTCGCTCGTGCAGTGGTTCCGCGACCAGCTCGAGCTCATCGCCAGCGCGCCCGAGATCGAGACCCTGGCGCGCACGGTCGCCGACAACGGCGGCTGCTACATCGTCCCCGCTTTCTCGGGTCTGTACGCGCCGTACTGGCGCAGCGAGGCACGCGGGGTGATCGTGGGGCTCACGTCCTACATCACCAAGGGCCACCTGGCGCGCGCCGTGCTCGAGGCGACCGCCTGGCAGACCCGCGAGGTCGTCGACGCCATGAACGCCGACTCCGGCCTCGACCTCACGACGCTGCGGGTGGACGGCGGCATGACGGCCGACAACCTGCTCATGCAGTTCCTCGCCGACGTGCTCGACGTGCCGGTGGTGCGGCCGCTCGCGGCCGAGACGGTCTCGCTGGGCGCTGCGTACGCGGCCGGGCTCGCGGTCGACTACTGGCCCGACCTGGAGGGGCTGCGCCAGAACTGGCACCGGGCCGCCCAGTGGCTGCCCACCATGGATCCGGAGATCCGTACGTCCGAGTACCGCAACTGGCAGCGGGCGGTGAAGCGGACCTTCGATTGGACGCGCACGTCATAGCTCGTAGATGTACTCGAGCCCGTCCTCGTCGTCCCACTGCTCGCCGATCTTCTGGAAGCCGTACTGGGCGGCCAGGCCGTTCGAGGCGACGTTGCCGGGGCTGATGCTGACGCGTACGCGCCGAACGGACGGCTCCCGCTCGGCCCGGGCGAGCAGCGCCTCGAGCGCCGCGCGAGCGTATCCCCGCCGGCGGAACAACGGGTCGACGGCGTAGCCGATCTCGACCATGCCGTCCTCGTCGGGCGGCCCGTGATAGCCGGCCCGCCCGACGGCGCTTCCCAGGGAGTCGTCCCAGATGATGCCGGTGACCCAGCCGCCGGTGGCCGGGTCGTCCTGGAACTGGCCGAGCCGCCGCTGCCAGACGCCGCGGCACTCCGGCCCGGCGAGGTACTCCGACACCGGGACGGGACTGGCCGTGTTCGCCGCCGTCAGGTCGCCGGCGGCCAGGGCGGCGAAGGCGTCGCCGGTCAGGTGGACGATGCGTACGTTGGTCACCCGCCAAGCGTAGGAGGCCGCGTGCGGCCGCGGAGCCGGGACTCAGAGCGCTAGCGATTCCACGCGGGCGCTCGCCACCGGCGTCCCGCCGGCGATCTCGAAGCCGCCGAAAGCGATCAGCAGGTCCCTGCCACCGATGATGACGTGGTCGGCCGAGAGCGAGCTGCGGCCCACCGCCAGCAGCGGCGACAGCGTCTCCCAGCGGTCGGCCGCCGGGTCGTACCGCTCGGTGGTCCGCAGCGCGACGCCCGCGCCCTGCCCGCCGACCGCGTAGATCTTCCCGGCCGCCACGCCGATGCCCGGGTTGCCGCGGCCCGTGCCCATCGGCGCCGCGGCGTGCCAGGTGTCGGTCGCAGGGTCGTATCGCTCCACCACCCGCTGGGAGACCGCGTTGTCGTCCCGCCCGCCGATCGCGTAGATCTGGCCGCCCACCACCGCGAGCTTGAGCAGGCCGCGCCGGGTGGGCATCGGCCGGACGCCGCGCCACACGTCGGCCGCCGCGTCGTGGACCTCGGCCGCGCCGGTGGCGATGTCGTCCGCGTCGAAGCCGCCGACCAGGTAGATCCGCTCGGCGGCCGTGGCGGTCGGCGAGCCGGCCGTTGCCGCCGCCGCGCCGCCCCGCCCGCCGCCGGGCAGCGGGCGGCGAACCTGCCACCGGTTGTTCGCGGGGTCGAAGACCTCGACGACATCGACCGGCTTGTCGCCGATGAAGCCGCCGAACACGTAGATCCGCTCGCCGGCCGCCGCGGCCGCCGGGTTGCCCCGCGCGGTCGGCATCGGCGCCACCGGCATCCACCGTCCGCGGTCCCGGTCGAGCCGTTCCACCGCGTCCAACTCGGTGCCGAACCCGGTGGTGAAACCCCCGATCGCGTACGCCGTCTTGAATGTCGCATTGATCAGCCCGCCGCGCGCCACGTTCAGCGGCGGACCCGGTATCCACAATCCAGCCATGCAGGCAAGACTGCGGGCGGGACGGTCCGCCGGGCCATACGACGTTCGTCGTACGAGCGAGCCCCGTCTACCGTGAGTCCGTGGCACAGCGGATGACGCTCAGTGATCGCGACGTGCGCACCATGCTCCGCGTCGCCGACCCCGACGACCTTGCCCCGAGCCCCGGCGCGCTGCCGTGGTCGGTACTGCACGGCCTGATGGCCCTGATCCCCTGCGACGCGATCGCGTTCTTCCAGCTCGACAGCGACCGCCGCACGATGCCGTGGGGGCAGGACCTCCCGCGGGACGGCGAGTCGGACGAGGCCGCGTTCTGGCGGCACTACGCGGCCTGCCGCCCGTGCAGCTACCCCGACGACTCGGGCGACCAGAGCCGGGTGACCACGTTCTCCGACTTCTACACGCTGCGCGAGCTGAAGAACACCGGCATGTACGCCGATTACCTGCGCCCCAACGGCGTGGAGCGCGAGATCATGCTCTGCCTGCCCAGCCCGGCCCGGCGCACGGTGCGGCTGGTGCTGTTCCGGGGCCGCGGGGCCGACTTCGGCGAGCGCGACCGGGCGCTGCTCACCCTCCTGCGCCCGCACCTGCACCGGCTGCGCGACACGCCGGGCACGACGAACCTCACCGACCGGCAGCGGCAGTTGCTGGGCCTGGTCGCGGCCGGCTACACCAACGGACAGATCGCCCGCCGCCTGGGCCTTGCCGACTCCACCGTCCGCAAGCACCTCGAGAACGTCTTCGACCGCCTCCAGGTCCGCAGCCGGGCGGCGGCGGTGGCGCTGATGCGCGAGGGCTGAAACGCCACGAATTCGGCGCAACGGTGCCTAAGGTGTGCGGGTGAGTCTGGCCCGTACCCGACGGACGGCACCGGTGTGCGCGCTGGTGCTGTCGTTCTGCGTGATCGCGGGCCTGAGCAAGGCAACAGCCCCCGCCCCTGTCCCCGCCCCGGTGATAGCGCATCCCGCCGCTCCGATAGAACCCAAGAAGACCGCCAAACCGGTAAAAGTCGCTATCAAAGCTCCGAAAGATCTGCCGGTCATCACCTACCGCCACGTGCCGAGCGGCTTCCCGGCGGACCCGGCGCCAACGGCGACAACCCCGCTCACCGAGGGACTCCACGCTCCGAAGAAGCTACCCCTCTACGACGCGCCGGGCGGCAGGCCACGGGCGTTCCTGCCGCCGAGCATCCGCGGCGTCGAGGTCACCGTCCCGATCGTCGAGCGCCGGCCCGGCTGGGTGGCCGTGCTCCTGCCCTCCACCAACCGGCGCATCGGCTGGCTGCCGGCCGGCGGGTGGCATTCGCGGCCGCTGCGCGACCAACTCATCCTGCGGCGAGGCACGCACGACCTGACGTGGCTGCGTGACGGCGTACGCGCGGAGAGCTGGACCGTGGCGACCGGGAGCACCCGGACGCCCACCCCGCTGGGCCGCACCTTCGTGCTCGGCCGCACCGGAACCCACGGCGCCGTCTACGCCGGCAAGGACGCCCTGGTCCTCGGCGCGGTCCCCGACGACCGGGACGCCGTCGCGCCGGGTCTGCGCGACGCGCACACCGGCATCCACGCCTGGTACCGCAAGTCCGCCTTCGGCCGCAGCGTCTCCAACGGGTGCATCCGCCTGCCCGCCGCCGCTCAGCAGACCCTGCTCGACCACGTCGGCGCCGGCACCCCGGTCATCGTGATCGACTGAGCCGCGCCACGTCGGACCGCACCGCCGCCGCGATGTGCGTGACGAGTCTCAGCAGGTCCGCGCAGTAGACCGAGGGCGCCCGGAAGCCGCGCGCCGGGTGGTAGCGGTGCACGTAGTTGCCGCCGCCGCACACGTCGCGCACCGGGCAGCGCAGGCATTCCGGGGCCAGCGCGGCCGCTCCGATCTGCCGCGCCACGACCCCGGGCGCCGACATGGCCGCGTTCAGGTCGTCGGAGGGCAACGAGGCGGCGCCCGGATAGGCCGTCTTCAGCGCGTCCACCTGCTCGAGCGACCCGTCCGTCTCGAAGACCGCCACCCGCACCGGCGCCAGACCCACGGTTTCCGATGCCACGCTCCCGCCCAGCACCAGCGTCACGATGTCGTCGAAGAGCCGCACCCGCGTCTCCCGCACCGGCGCGCGGTACCAGCGCTCGAAGACCGCCACCAGCCAGTCACCGTAGGTTCCCGGTCTCGGCGGCGGCGCGGCCCAGTTCGCGTGCGGCAGGAGGAAGTCCACGCTCGGCGGCCGGTGTTCGACAAGCGCCGCATAGGTCGCCACCGGGTCGTTCGACGTGTCCACCACGCACAACAACCCCGCGAAGACGTCACGCTCCGCCTTCAGAAGGGCTATCCCCTCCCGTACGCGGGAAAAGCTCGACCCTCCGCCCACCCGTACCCGATGCTTGTCGTTCGCGGCGCGACCACCGTCGAGGCTGACGGCGACCCGGATGCCCTGCCGCGCACACGCCGCGGCGAAGCCCGCGGTGACCAGCGTCCCGTTCGTCTGCAGACGCAGCCGGACCGGCCCGATGATCTCCCGCGCAAGCGTGGCGAAGCGCTCGATCCGCGCGGCGCCCGCCAGCAGCGGCTCCCCGCCGTGGAAGACCAGGCTGACCGGACCGTCGCGATGCCGGGCTATCCGCCGGCACACGTCGGCAAACGTCTCGTCGGTCATCAGCCGCGGCTGCTCCCGCCACGACTGGCCGGGCGACTCGTAGACGTAGCAGTAGTCGCAGGCCAGGTTGCACCGGCTGTGCACCTTGACCACGAACTCGTTGAACGTCGTCACGCCGCGGCGATCTCCAGCACGAGTAGGCCGGCCATGACCCCGACGGCGAGGCCGCCGCCGACCGCCGCGCAGGAGCTGACCGGGAAGTGGATGGGGATGGTGGTGGCGCGGGCCGTGCGCGTGTCCCAGAGGCGGACCGTGCCGTCGCCGCCGGCCGAGGCGAGCATGCCGTCGACCGCGGCGAGGCTCGTCACCGGGCCGGTGTGCCCCTCGAGGACCGCCTCCAGCAGGCCGGACTCCGGGTTCCACAGCCGTACGGTCTCGTCGCCGGCCGTGGCGAGCAGGCCGTTGATGGCGCAGACCGCGGTGACCGGGCCGGCGTGGCCGGCGAGGATGCGCGGTCGGCGGCCGGGAGCGAGATCCCAGAGGCGTACGGTCCGGTCGTCGCCGCCCGAAGCGATCATCACCCGGCCGGCGACGTTGATCGCGCTCACCGCGTTGACCGTGCCGTTGTGGCCCTTGAGGACGCCCTGCTGGTGGCCGGTGGCGGGATCCCACAGCCGTACGGTGTGATCGTCGCCGCCGGTGGCGAGCAACACCCGCCCGTTGGTCACCACGGCCGCGACCGCGCGCACCCGGCCGGTGTGGCCGCGCAGCACGATCAGCGGGCGGCCGGCCGTCGCGTCCCACAGCCGGACCGTGCCGTCGTCGCCGGCCGAGGCGAGACGCGTCTGCCCGCGCACCGGGACGGTGGCGATCGCGTTGACCCCGCCGGTGTGGTGGCCGCGCAACTCGTGGCGCTGAGCGCCGTCGGCCAGCTCCCACAACCGCACGGCGCCGTCCTCCCCGGCCGACGCGAGCAGGCCGTCCCCGGCCGCGCACACCGCCCGGACCTGCTCGCCGTGCGCCTCGGCGTCCGCGTGGCGGTGGCCGGTCGCCGGGTCCCACAGCCGCACGGTGCGGTCGCCGCCGGCCGAGGCGAGCATGCCGTCGACGGCGCAGACGCTGCTCACCCAGTCGGCGTGGCCCTCGAGGATCGCTTCCTGCCGGCCGGTGTGCGGGTCCCAGAGCCGCACGGTGGTGTCGTTGGAGGCGGTCGCGATCTTCGCGCCGATGGTGCAGACCGCGTTGACCGGGCCGGTGTGACCGCGCAGCACCGCGAAGTCGTGCCCGCTCGCCGGATCCCACAGCCGCACGGTGCCGTCGATCGTGGACGCCGCCAGCAACGACCGGCCGTCGATGGTGACCGACCGCAGCGTGGTCATCCAGGCCGCGTCTTCCTCGAGGATCGTCTCCTGCGCGCCGGTCTCGGGGTCCCACAGCCGCACGGTCAGGTCTTTGCTGGCTGTCACCACCAGCTCGCGACCGCGGATCTTGACCGCGCAGACCGCCTTCACCCAGTCGGTGTGGCCGGTGAGCACGGCGATCTCGCGGCCCGTGCCCGGGTCCCAGATCCGCACCGTGTTGCCGCCGGCCGAGGCGAGCAGGCCCTTGACCGCGCAGACCGCGGTGACCGGGCCGGTGTGGGCGCGAAGCAGCTTCTGCTGACGGCCGGTGGCCGGGTTCCACAGGCGTACCGTGCCGTCGTTCCCGCCCGACGCGAGCATGCCCCGCACCGCGCAGACACTGTTCACCGGTCCGGCGTGGCCGGTCAGCACCGCCTGCTCGTGGCCGGTCGCCGGGTTCCACAGCCGGATGGTCGCGTCGTCGCCGGCCGAGGCCAGCAGTCCCTTCACCGCGCACACGCTGTTGACCCAGTCGGTGTGCCCCTCGAGCGCGGCGTGCTCGATGCGCGGCGCGGTGTGCGCCCAGCGCGCCCGGTACGGCATCGCCGGGTGGACGATGGTCGGCGGCAGCAGCTGGAGCGCCTGCACGACGTTGAGCAGCGCGGCCCGCTCTGGGGCCGGCGCGGTGACCGCCTGAGGGGTGAGCCGCAGCAGGTGCGCGCGTTCCCTCTCCCGTGTCGCGTCGGCCGCGGCCGGGATCAGCCGCAGCAGATCGGCGTGCAACAGGAAGTCGTCGTCGGCGAGCAGGTCGTCGATCAGCCCGGCGCGTCCCGCGTGCCCCGCCAGCGAGCGCAGCAGGTAGGACGGGGCCGCGGACCAGCCGTGCTCGCGGCCCAGCGCCTGGAACGCTCCCACGAGGGCTCGCTCGTCGGCGCGGGCGCCGCCCCGGCCGCGGGGGCGCAGCAGGGCGTCGTTGAGCGCCTGATGGAACAGGCGGAACACCGACTCGTGCCCCTCCTGCGACGTCTCCACCAGGAAGTTCGCGGCGGCCGAGCGGGCGAACCGGTCGAGCGCCGGCTCGGCGACGCGGCCGCCGAGCGCCTCGGCGGCGGCCTTCCACAGCGCGGTGGTCCAGCCCGGCGCCTCGGCGTAGGCGAGCGAGGTCAGCACCTCGCGGGCCGGCATGCCGCCGACCGGGGAGAGCCGGGCGAGGAACGCGTCGAGCGCGGCGTCGACCGAGGGCGTCAGGGTCACGCTGCCCGGGCCGGTCGCGGTCGTGTCGTACATCCCGCGCCGGCGCGCCTCCAGACCGGCGACCAGGAAATTCCCTTCGGCGAGCTCGGCGATGCGGCGCGCCACCGGGTTGGCTATCGCCTCGTTCTCGTACGGGTTCCCCGGCCGCTCGTCGCCGATCAGGCGCAGTGTCGCCGACGCGTACGCCTGCAGGTCGTCCAGCTCCGAGTAGCGCCCCTCGTCGAGGTCGATGGTGTAGGTCTCGCCGGCCAGCCCGGCCAGCAGACTGCCCCGCGAGTCGTTGCGCCGCGTGCCCAGCACCACCTGCGCGCCCTTGTCCGCACACGTCTGCACCAGGGGCAGCACGACCTTGCTGAGGATCAGGCGGGCCTCGTCGGCCGTGTCGGCCTCGTCGAGCGCATCGATCACCACGTTGAACCTGTTGGTGTTCTGCGCCAGTTTCTCCCTGATCGCGACGGCCAGCTCCTCGGGCTCCCGCGGCAACGGGACGGAGGCGGCGGTGGCGATCTCCTTCGCCACCTCCAACGCGGTCTTGCCCTTCGCGTGCACCGCGCACGCCACCGACCCGAGCGAGGCCCGCACCGCGACATCCTCCGCCGGCAGCCGTGCCCTCAGCTTCGCGTCGGCCGTCGTCACGATCCGCCCGAGCACCGCCGATTTGCCCACCCCCGGCGACCCGGTGACCACCAGAACCCGCCGATCGGGCGTCGTCCTTTCGAGCCAGGCCACGATCTCGCGCAGCGCGGTCGTCCGCCCCCGGAACCGGAACCCGCGCTCGGCCTCGGTCGTCACCCCGCGCCCGCGCGGCACCCAGTGCCGTCCCGCTTCCCGGTCCGTCGCCAGTTCCCAGCCCCACGACGACATCGCCACCGGCCCCGCGTCCACCGCGGTCCAGTCGACCAGCACCCGCAGCTTCTCGCCCGGCAGGAACACGTCGGCCTGCGCGATCGTCAGCGCCTGCGCGTCCCCGCGCCGCTCGCCGGTGATCCGCGCCCGCCCCACGATCCCCACCACGCCGTAGTCCGGCACCCAGAGCCCGCCCCCGCTGAACCCCTGCTCCACCGGGTACGGCGAGTCGGTGTCGAGCCGCACCCAGCCGTGCGCGAGCCGGGCGCCGACCACGCCCTGAGCCTCGTTGCCGTGCGGCAGGCTGCTGGCCGGGAACCCGAACGCCCACCACCGCAGCCCCAGCAGCGCTTCCGGTTCCGGCGCCCGCAGCCGCGCCGGCTCCACCGCCGCAGGCAGGTCTTCGGCAAAATGCAGCACCGCCACGTCCGCGATGGCCGGCTCGTCCGGGTCGTACTCCACGCGCTCGACCCGCTGCCGCACCTTCCACAGCGTGGTGACCCGGGGGAACGACACCCAGACCTCTTGCCGGCCGGCCACCACGTGCGCGCAGGTGAGGGCCCGCCGCGGCGAGATCGCCACGGCCGTCCCGAACGGCTCGAACCCCCGTTCCCCGTCCCGCTCCCGGCCGTGCACGGCCAGCGTCCACGGATCCGACACCGGTCCCGTCACTGGCCTCCCTCCCCCGAAAGTCCACATGCTAGCCGCGCGACTTAGGCTCGCCCGGTGACGAGCACGATCATCGCGACGGCGTGGGTCTGCGTCCGGGACCGGCGGGTCCTGGTCGTGCGCCCCCACTACACCGACGCCTTCTACCTGCCCGGCGGCAAGCCCGAGCCCGGCGAGACGTACGCCGAGGCAGCCGCGCGCGAGGTGCGCGAGGAGGTCGGGCTCGTCCTGAACCCTGCCGATCTCACCCTCTACACGGAGATTGTGGCCCCTGCCCACAACCGTCCACCCGGCACGTCGGTCCGCCTGGTCTGCTTCACGGGCGGCGCTTACGCCGGTTCGCCGGTCGCGGCCGCCGAGATCGGCGAGATCGCCTGGTTCACGCCGGCCGACACCGAGCGTTGCGCGCCGGCGATCCAGCTGCTCATCGCCGAGCTGGCCACGGCGGGCCAGATCTGAGCCGGCGACATCGCCGGGTTGTCGGGCTGTGCTGCTCATGGGCCAGGGTCGTGCGTGGTCGCGGCGGGTGCGGCCGGTGGCGCTGATGCGCTGGAAGGCGGGGAGTTGCCGTTCGAAACGAACGGCAACTGACGGCCCGGGACGGGCGGCACCAAGGGTGGCCACGCACGGCCCCCGGCCATGGGCAGCGCAGCGCAACCACCGACAACCGCGACAGGCGGCACCATGAGCGGTCACCGGCAACCGGGACCGGCGGCACTCACCCTGGCCGAGACGGCGCCGCGCGCCTCCGGGCGAAGAGGGCGACGGCGACCGCCACCCCCAGCGCGATCGTCAGCAGCGCCGAAGCCAGCAACGTAGGCCGGGCGCCGATGGCGGTCACCAACGGCCCGCCCAGCAGCGTGCCCAGCGACGTGGCCGGGATCGTCAGCGCGGCCCGGGTGGCCAGCACACGGCTCAGCACCTCGGGTGGAGACGCCCGCTGGAACAAGGCCGTGGCGATGGCGTTGAACGGCCCGTAGATCAGGCCGCCCACCGCGAGCCCGAGCAGTCCCGGCAGGATGGCTTCGGTCAGGCCGAGCGGGAGCAGCGCCGCGCCCCAGCCGATGATGATGGCGACCACGACGAGCCACGGCGGGCGGTTCTTCAGCGCGGCGGCCGAGATGGCGCCCACCGTGGCGCCTACGCCGAAGACCGTCCAATACAGGCCCAGCAAGCGCGCCGACCCCGAAAGATCCTCGGCGATGTGGACCGGCAGGGCCACCTCGACCGGACCGTAGAGGAAGAAGAAGACGCCGGTCACGACGATCAGGCCCAGGAGCTGGGGCCGGTCCAGGATGGTGCGCCAGCCGCCGGTCTCGGGTGCGGGCGGGGGTGGTCCGGTGGGCACCCACCGGGACGAGATGGCCAGGAACGCGAAGCTCAGGGCGTCGATTCCGATCACCCAGCCGGGACCGAGCAGGGCGGCCAGTACGCCGGCCAGGGCGGGGCCGACGACGATCGCGGCCTGGGTGAAGGTGGACAGCAGGGCGTTGCCGGCCAGGCGCTGGTCCGGCGGGAGCAGTTCGGCGATCAGCGTGTACGCCCCGGCGTTGCCCCATGCGTGCAACAGCGAGGAAAGGGCGAGCAATACGACGTACGCGACCGGGGAAAGAGCACCGGTCACCGCGAGAAACGCCACCGTGCCCAGCGTGATCGCGCGCAACCATGCGTCGGCCTCCACCAACCTCGCGGCGCGCAGAGCGCGCATCCGGCGTGCCAGCAGGGCGGCGCCGAGCGTCGCGGGGAGGGCGTAGGCCGCCACCGACAGGCCGACCCAGACGCCGGCTCCGGACGGCGGGGCGATCGAGACGGCGAGCCAGGCCACCGCGACCAGGCTCATGCCGTCGCCCAGGGCGGAGACCAGCAGGCCGGGCAGGATCCGGCGCAGGGCCGGATGCCGGAGGAGGCTCACCCGCCCAGTGCCACGTGGAGGATCTTCTCGTTGCTGTTGTCGGGGACGCTGTCCTTGTCGCCGGCGTTGGTGGTGGTCAGCCACAGGCCGCCGTCGGGGGCGGGCTCGATGGTGCGCAGGCGGCCGTAGGTGCCATTGAAGTACTGCTGGGTGCCGGTGAGGGCGTCGCCGGCGATCTGCGAGCGGTACACCCGGGCGCCGCGCTGGCAGGCCAGGTAGAGCGCGTCGCGGACGATCGCCACGCCGGAGCAGGAGCCGGCAGCGGTGGTGTAGGTGGCCTTGGGGGCGATGAAGCCGCCGCAGTCGCCGCTGGTGCCCTCGCACTTGGGCCAGCCGTAGTTGCCGCCCTTGGTGATGAGATTGGTCTCGTCCATGATGGCGTTGCCGAACTCCTGCTCCCACAGCCGGCCCTGCGAGTCGAAAGCGAGGCCCTGCGGGTTGCGGTGGCCGTAGCTCCACACGTAGTTGCCGAACGGGTTGTCGGCGGGGACGCTGCCGTCGGGGTCGAGCCGCAGCACCTTGCCGTTGAGGCCCTTCTTGTTCTGGGCGTTGTCGCCGTTCTGGGCGTCGCCGGTGGCGGCGTACAGCTTGCCGTCGGGGCCGAAGCGCAGGCGGCCGCCGTCGTGGAACTTGTTGCGCAGGATGCCGGTGAGCAGGACCTGTTCGGTGCTCGGCCGGAGCTTGTCGCCGACCAGCTGGATCCGGACGATCCGGTTGTCGGTGGGCGAGGTGTGCATCAGGTAGAGCCAGTGGTCGGCGGCGAAGGTGGGCGCGATGGCCAAACCGGTGAGGCCGCCCTCGCCGTCGGTGCTCTGCACGTTCGGCACCGTGCCGACGTTCTTCTTGGCCCCGGTGGCGGGGTCGAGCTTGATGAGGTCGTGGGCGTCGCGGCGGGCGTACAGGATGCTGCCGTCGGGGAGGGTGGTCAGGCCCCACGGGATGTCGGTCTCGGTGGCGACCGGTGTGACCTCGCAGACCGGGTTGGTGCAGGCGGCGCCGGTGGTGAACTTCTTGGGCCGGCTGCGCGGCGAGGCGTTGCCCTGGGCGTCGACGGCGACCACCGAGTACGAGAACGCGGTCTTCGGTTTCAGGCCGCTGTCGGTGAACGTGGTGCCGACCACCGAGCCGGCCTTCTCGGCGCCGCGGTAGATGTCGTACGACTTCACTGCGACGTTGTCCTTGGCCGCCTTCCACCGCAGCGTGACCGAGGTGCCCGAGGCGCTGCCGGTGAGCCCGGTCGGCGCGGTCGGCGCCTTCTTGTCGGAGGTGCACTGCGGCACCGTGATGGGCACGGTGGTGCTGGCCTGCGACACGTTGCCGTCCGCGTCGCGGGCGTTGACGTAGAGGCCCCAGTTCGCCCCCGGCGCGACGGTCAGCCCGGTGGACAGGGTTGTCACCGACTTCATCAGCTGCCCGTCGTGGTAGACGTCGTAGAACGCCACCTCCTTGTCGTCGGTGGCGGCGTCCCAGGCGAAGGTGACGGCCTTGCAGCTGAGACCGCTGACCCGCGGGTTGCCGGGCACGCTGGGCGTCGCGGCGGCGCTGCCCGACGTACGGCCGGCCACCAGCGCGACGGTCGCACCGACGGCCACGACGACCATCGCCGTTGCCGCGATCAGCAGCGTGCGTCGGGCCATGGGGGTCCTCCTCCGGGTCGCCTGACAGCAGGACTCTAGTAACTGCGATCACCAGGTGCGATCCTGGACCGCGTGCTGGTGGAATTCGAGGCCGAGCTGTGGGTCTGGCAGGCGCGCCGCGACGACAGCTGGACGTTCGTGAGCTTGCCGGTCGAGGCGTCGGACGAGATCCGGGAGCTGACCGGCGGGCAGCGGCGGGGCTTCGGCTCGGTGAAGGTCAAGGCGACCGTGGGGCTCACCACGTGGCGTACGTCGATCTTCCCGGACAGCAAGATGGGCGTGTACGTCCTGCCGGTCAAGAAGGCCGTCCGTAAGGCGCAGTCGGTCGAGCCGGGCGACCTCGTCAGAGTGACCGTCGAGCTGGCGGAGTGAAGAACCGGTTCGCGACCGCGGTGTGGATGCTGAAGCCGAGCTCGGTCGGGCCGTAGAGGATCTCCCAGCCGAGGGACTCGTCGTTCGGCCGGGAGGCCGGGATCGACGACGCGTCGGCCAGCGGCGGGAAGAGCCCGAAGACGAGCAGGGTGCCGTCGGGGGCGCTGACCGTGTCGAACAGGGTCACGCCGCCGGCCTCCAGCTTCAGGCCGACTTCCTCGAACAGCTCGCGGGCCGCCGCGGACTGCCACGACTCGCCGACGTCGACGTAGCCGCCGGGCAGTGCCAGCCGGTCGCGCGCGGGCGGGATGCCCCGGCGTACCACCAGCAGGCCCGTACCCACCGGCAGCACCGCCACCGCGACCGGCTTGGGGTTCTGATAGCTGGTCTCGCCGCAGGCCGCGCAGCGGCGCGGCCAGCGCTGGCGGGGCGTGAACCGCGCCCCGCAGAACGTGCAGTGGGCGAACTTGTCAGGCATGCAGTGGCGAATTGCAGGCCGCCACGAGCGCCTGGCGGCAGGCCGACATGAGTGGTCGCAGCGCCGCGTCGCGCTGCTGCGCTTCGTACCCGTTGATGGCGCCGCCGGGGGCGTTGGTCTCGGCCAGCGCGAGCACCTGGTCGAGCACGCTCGCGCGGGCGAACAGCCGCCGGGCGCGGGGGTCGAAGCCGGGTGGCAGCGTGGCCGTGCTCTCGGGCCGGCGCAGCGCCTGCAGGGCGCCGGCCAGTTCGGGTTTCCACTGGGCCACGTCGAGCTTGGTGAGCTGGGCGGTGGCCTCGCCGAGCGCGGCGGTCAGCTCGGCCTCGGCCTCGGCCGCGCCCATCTGGAACACCGGCTTGTATTCGGCGACCGGGTGGACCCGCCACAGCACGGTCTCGAACTCAACCCCGGAGCCGGAGGTGTGCCGTCTGACCTCGGGCACCACCCCGAACGAGGGGGTCATCACCGCCTCGCCGGCCAGCATGGCCGCGCCGGTCAGCTCGCCGGGGCCGGGCAGGCCGCGGGGGTCGCCGGGCGCGGGCAGCACCAGGCGGATGTCGTCGGGGTGAACCTTGGCGAAGACGGGCAGGCCGTGGGGGAGAGGCACGTCGGTCCACGTGCCGGGCGCGTCGGCGACGAGGTGTTCCTCGTCGGCGGCGATCTCACCGGCCAGCTCGTCGAACGGCACCAAGCCCGCGCGCCAGGCGCGTACCCAGGCCGCGAACCGGGTCGAGCGCCGCGCGGTGCGAGTGGCCGCATCTGCAGCGGGGGACATGCGAGCAAGGGTACGTGCCCACCGGGAAGGTTGTCTCGGCCGGAGCGTCAGAAAGGGCGTGTCCCAACGCACGGGTTACGGTGCCTTGCATGTATGGGGAGGACGTGCTCAAGAGTCAGTGGCGCCGCAAGAGGGTGGTCCCCGAGGTGGCGGCCGAACCCGATCTGGTGGTCGAGGACGCCGACTCCGGGTTCTGCGGCGCGATCGTGGGTTTCGAGCTGGGCGCGGTGGTGCTGGAGGACCGGTTCGGCAAGCGCCGCAACTTCCCGCTGGCGCCGGCGGCGTTCCTGCTGGACGGCAGGGCGGTCACGCTGCGAAAGCCGTCGGCCGAGGTGGAGAAGCAGCGCCGGATCACCGCTTCCGGCTCGATCGCCGTCGATGGGGTCAAGGCCCAGGTCGCCAAGGCCAGCCGCATCTGGGTCGAAGGCATCCACGACGCAGCGCTGGTCGAGCGCATCTGGGGCGACGACCTGCGGATCGAGGGAGTGGTCGTGGAGCCGCTCGATGGCATCGACGATCTTGCTCTCGCCGTCGAGGAATTCCAGCCCTCGAAAACGCGCCGGCTCGGGGTGCTCGTCGACCATCTCGTCCCGGGCTCCAAGGAGAGCCGCATCGTCGCCGCCGTCACCGACCCGAACGTGCTCATCACCGGTCACCCGTACGTCGACATCTGGCAGGCGGTGCGGCCCGAGCGGATCGGCATCAAGAAGTGGCCGGTCATCCCGCCCGGCCGCAATTGGAAGGAGGGTGTCTGCGAGGCGTTCGGCGTGCGCGAGCCCGCCGACATGTGGCGGCGCATCCTGCGCGAGGTGAGCAGCTACAAGGACGTCGAGACACCGTTGATCAACTCGATGGAACGGCTGATCGACCACGTCACCGTGGGGTGACGATCTCGCCCAGCCGCTGCGCGGCCTCGGCCAGCCGATCCGGCGGATTCGCCGCATAGCCGAGCACCAGGCCAGGTGGTCCGGGTTCCAAGCGGTGCCACGAGAGCGGTTGCACACGTACGCCGTTCGCGGCCGCCCTCTCGGCCAGGGCAACGTCGGAGGTCCCCGCGGGCAGCATGATCAGCAGGTGGAGGCCCGCCGCGACGCCGGTGACCCGGGCGTGCGGGAGGTGCCGGCGTAACCCCGCGAGCAGGGCGTCCCGGCGGCGGCGCTGACGGGAGCGGACCATCCGCAGGTGCCGTTCGTAGTCGCCGGACGCGATCAGGCGGGCCAGCACGAGCTGGGGGAGGGCGGGGTTGCCGAGGTCGGTGTCGTGCTTGGCCTGGAGCAGGGCCGGCTGCAGCCGGCGGGGGGCGATCATCCAGCCGAGTCGCATGCCCGGCGCCAGGGATTTGGAGACGCTTCCGGCGTACGCGACCCGCTCGGGCGCCGATCCCTGGAGGGCGGCGACCGGCGCCCGGTCGTAGCGGTGCTCGGCGTCGTAGTCGTCCTCGACGATCAGGCCGCCCCACTCCAGCAGGGCGCGGCGGCGGGCGGGGCTCAGGACGACCCCGGTCGGGAACTGGTGCGCCGGGGTCAGGACGGCCACCTCCTGGGTGATCCGGTCGACCTGGATGCCCTCGTCGTCGACGGGGACGGGCTCGGGCCGTACGCCCCAATGGGTCATCTGATCCCGCGCCCCGAGCGAACCGGGATCCTCGACGGCGGCGGCGGTCACGCCGCTCGCCCGGAGCGTCTGCGCCAGCAGCGCGAGGGCCTGTGCCACGCCGCTCACCACGATGATGTCGTCGGCGTCGGCCCGCACCCCGCGCGTGCGCCGCAGCCAGCCGATCAGCTCGTCCCGCAGCTTGGGGGTGCCGCCCGGGTCGCCGTAGCCCAGGTCGGCGGCGGTGATCCCGTCGAGGACCGCCTTTTCCGCCCGCAGCCATTGCGCCCTCGGGAAGGCCGACAAATCGGGTACGCCGGGAGAGAGGTCGATGCCCTCGCTCGGCGGGAGGGGAAGCTGGAGCTTGCTGAGAGTGGTCCGCCTGTCCGACGAGATCGCCGATTCGTCGGCCAGGTGGAGGACGGTCGTGCCGGCGCCGGTGCGGGCCGTCGCGAGACCCTCGTCGATCAGCCGCTGGTAAGCCTCGACCACCACCCCTCGGGAGATCTTGAGATCGGCCGCGAGCACCCGGGTGGCGGGCAGGCGGGTGCCCGAGGCGAGCCGGCGCGCGGCTACGGCGTCGCGAAGGCCCGCCGTCAGCCAGGCGGTGAGGCCCTTGACCGGCGCATCCTCGGCGCGCAGCTGGAGAAAGTCGGATCCGGAAATTGGTCCTCCTTTTGCCCATCAGGATTGGCCCTTCAACCGGACCATACCCGCCGGAAGCATTCGTGGCGTGAAAGCCTTACCGCTCCTGGCCGGCGCCGCCGGCATGGTCTTCGTCGGCGGCAGCGTCGCCGTCTCCGGCGTGCTCGCCGACACGCCCGTGCTCACCGTGCAGGCCCTGCGCTACGCCGTGGCCTCGCTGCTGCTGACGCTGGTCGCCCGCCGCCTGGTGCGCCCGCGCGGCGCCGAATGGCTCTGGCTGGCGGGCGTCGTGGTGACCGGCATGTTCGCCTTCAACCTGGCCCTGGTCTTCGGCGCCCGGCACGCCGAGCCGGCCGTGCTCGGGGTCGCGGTGGCCTGCGTGCCGGTGTTGCTCGCGGTGCTCGGGCCGCTGCTCGAGGGCCACCCGCCCGCGGCACGCCTGGTCCTCGCGGCGGTGGTGGTGACCGCCGGGGCGGCGCTGGTGCAGGGATTCGGGCGGGCCGACCGGATCGGTCTGCTGTGGGCGGTGGTGACGTTCGCCTGCGAGGCCGGGTTCACGCTGCTCGCGGTGCCGGTGCTGCGGCGGCACGGCCCGCTGGGCGTGTCGGTGCACTCGACCTGGATGGCGGCGGTGCTGTTCGCCGTGACCGGCGTGGTGTGGGAGGGTCCGGGCGCGGTGCTGCGGCTGAACACCGCCGATCTGCTGGCGGGCGCCTATCTGGCGGTCGGGGTGACCGCGCTGGCGTTCGTGCTCTGGTACACCTGCGTCCAGCGGGTCGGCGCGGCCCGGGCCGGGCTGCTGACCGGGGTCGCGCCGATCTCGGCCGCGGCGACCGGGGTGGCGCTCGGCGGCCCGCTTCCGTCCCTGCTCGTCTGGCTCGGCGTCGCGGTGGTGGCGGCCGGCTTGGCGCTCGGCCTATCCGAACGTGAACGCGTACGCCTCGACGCCGGCGCCCAGGAAGGCGATCTCGACGGTGAGCTCGCGGACCGGCCCTTGCTGGCGGATCAGGTGGTGGAGGCGGCCGTCCCGGAGCATGCCGCGGCCGCCCTCGTCGACGTCGGTCCCGCGATGCCGCCCGGGCGCCTCCCCGTCGAGGAACACCTGGAAGGCAACGGGACCGCCGGCGCCCGGTGACAGCACGACGTGTACGTCGCGGGCCTGGAAATGGCAGGCGATGCTCCCGCCCGGCTCGGCCAGCACGATCTTCTCGGGGTCGGCCGTCCACTCGCCCGCCGTGCCCCACTGGTTGAAATGCAGATACGCGCGGCGTCCCGGCTCGGCGCCGCCGCCCAGATAGATCTCGGGCGTGCGCAGGTGATCCCAGTCGGCCGCCGCCTCGACCCCGTTCCCCGCGACGGCGGTCAGCGGGCGGTCGACCCCGAGCAGCCGTTGCAGGGAGCGCTCGGACTCCTCGTACCGTCCCTCCCCGACGTGGAAGTCGCGGATCACACCGTCCCGATCGGCGAAGTAGAGCGCGGGCCAGAACCGGTTGTCGAAGGCCGTCCAGATCGCGGAGTGGTCGTCGACGGCCACGGGATAGTCGATCCCGCGCTCGGTCACCGCGCGCCGCACCAGCGTGGCGTCGTGCTCGAAGGAGAACTCCGGCGTGTGTACGCCCACCACGACCAGCCCGTCGTCGCGGTAGGCGCGCCACCAGGCCCGGATCCACGGCGCCTGGCGCAGCCAGTTGATGCAGGTGAGCGTCCAGAAGTTGACGAGCACGACGCGGCCGTCCGTGGCCGGCCGTCCGTCGATCCAGTCGGTCGCGCCGTCGAGGCTCGTCACGGCAAGTGGTGGCCGACGCGGAACACGACGCCGTCCGGGTCGGCGTACGCGAACTCGCGCATCCCCCACGGCGTGTCCTCCACTTCGGAGAGATGGCCCTCGACGCCGGTCCACTCGCGATGTACCGCGTCGGCGTCGGAGACGTAGAGGTACACCGACGTGTGCGCGTGACCGTGCTGGTGGCCGTGCTCGCTCGGGCCGTGCTCGCTCGGGCCGTGCTCGTGGCCGTGCTCGCTCGGGCCGTGCTCGCTCAGGTGCAGCGAGACGCTGTCGCGGTCGGCGAAGGCGTACCGCTGCGGGCCGGCGTAGGCGCGGACGGCGAAACCCAGGCGGCGGTAGCGGTCCAGGGCGACATCGAGATCGCGTACGGGGACGATCGGCGCGACGCTGTCGAAGCTCATGTCAGTCATAGTGCTGCACGCGCGGCCACAGCGTGTGCCACGGCTCGGCGAGGCGGCAGACGTACACCTTGGCCTCGAGCTCTTCGTTCTCGACGCCCTCGCTGTTGTGCAGCGCGGCGCGGGCCTCACACCTGCCGCCGAGAACCGTGGGCGGCGCCTGGAACACGACGACCGCCACGGTCTTGTCGTCCGGCGGCGGCCCGAAGTGGTGCAGCTCGTTCTGTCCGCTGTAGACCTCCGGAAGGCCCTTCCCGTACCGGTCGAGCGCGCCGGCCTCGCCGTAGTTGCCGGTGAACAGGACCGCCCGCCGTTGGTCGTCGGGCGGGAGGCTTTCGTAGACATCGGCGACCTGGCGCACGTACTCGGGCCAGGCGACCTGATCGGCGATCGTCTCGTTGAGCCCGGCGAAGGTCTTCGGCGGCGCCAGCGGCAGCGCGGTCACCACGCCGAACCCGGTCAGCGCCACGATCGCCGAGCCGGCAACGATCTGCCGCGTCAGGTGGCCGCTCAGCCAGCGTTCGGTCGGCACGGCGCCGATCGCGAACAGGCCGTACAGCAGCCCCATCGTGTAGTAGGGCTGGCCGGCGATCACAAAGACCAGGACGACCATCAACGGGTACGCGACGGCCAGCGCTCGAATCTGTCGTAGCTTTCGGTCGCGCAGCAGCGTGACGATGCCGGCGATCCAGACCGGCGGCACGGCGAGCAACACCAGCTGCAGCGGGAGCAGCAGGGTGCGGGAGTCGTCGCCCTTGTTCTCGGCCACCGCCTCGGCCATCTTCGCCTGCGGGAAGTCGTTCGCCACCTGGTAGATCAGGTTGGGCAGGCCGATCAGCAGCGCCAGGCCCAGGCCGGCCCACAGCCACGGCGAGAGCAGCGCCTTGCGCGGCCCGACCAGCAGGATCGACGCGCCGATGCAGAGCAGGAGCAGCACCACGAGGTATTTGTTGTAGAGGCCGAGGCCGGTGACCACACCCGCGCCCAGCCAGGCGCGCGGGCTCTCGTGCAGCAGCGCCCGGATGACGAAGAAGATGACCCCGAGCCAGACCAGCAGATCGGCGTCGGCGGTCGAGGTGACGTGTGCGCCCGAGAGCGGGACCGCGCTGAACGCCCCCGACGCGGCGAGCGCCTGCGCGACCGCGCCGCCGCCGACCTCGCGGGCGATCGCCGCCGCCACCAGCGCGACCAGGCCCAGCAGGATCGCGGCGGGGACGCGCATGGCCCACACGGTGTCGCCGAAGAGCTCGATCCCGGCGCGCGCCATCAGCGGCGTGAACGGCGGCTGGTCGACGTAGCCCCACTGTGGATGCTGCCCCAGCATGCGGAAGTAGAGCTCGTCGCGGTGGTAGCCGTAGCCCCCCGCGGTGATCAGCAGCAGCGCGGTCACGCCGGCCGCGACGACCCCGGCGGGCAGCCAGGCGAACGGGCGGCGCTCGACCACGGCAGCGTCCTCCTCGGCTCGCCCGACGCGCTCATCGTAGGGGCGACCGGCCTTCCGCGGGGGGCGGTGCGAGACCCGTACGAAAAAGGCCGGGCCACCCGCTTGTGGCGAGGTGACCCGGCGATGGCGGCTCTCAGGCGATCGTGGCCAGTCCGGTGATCGTGCCGATCGGGCCCTTGCGGGTGCGCGGGTCGAACGGGCCGTGGACGAGGACGTGGGCGGTGCCGGCGAAGGTGGCCTCGCTGCCGCGCTTGCCGCCGGTGTCGCCGTCCGCGGTCAGGATGGTGCCGTTGGCGTTCACGACGATGACGATGGCGACGTGGCTGCTGCCGTAGAAGAGGGCGTCACCCACGTGCGGGTGCGACAGGTCGGTCGTGGCGCGGCCGTTGTTCTGCGCCCACTTCCAGAAGCTCGCGACCGCCGGGTAGGTGGGCACCGAGCGGCCGGCGTGCTGCCAGACGTACGTGGCGAAGTCGCTGCACCAGTACTGCGGGCTGTAGCTCGCGTGCCACATGTCGTTGTTCACGCCGTGGTAGTCGTACCCACGCCAGCCGACGGCGAGGTTCGCGGCCTTCTGCCCGATGGAACCGGCCGGCGGCGTCGGCGGCGTGTAACTGGTGTTGCCGTAGTAGCCGGCGTTCCCGTACGCGAACACGCCGCCGTCGACGCCGCTCATCAGGTATCCGCCGCCGTCGGGGGTGCGGGTGATCGCGTTGACCGCGCCGCCCAGCTTGCGGCCGGCCATGGACCCACGGAACACGGCCGATCCGTACGCGAACACGCCGCCGTCGGACGCGGTCAGCCAGTACCCCTTGCCGTCGCGTGCGGCCGCGATCCCGGCGACCGGGTTGTTCAGCGGCTGCCCGCCCATCGAGCCGTAGAACTTGGCGTCGCCGTACGCGAAGATCCCGCCGTCCGAGGCCGCGATCCAGTAGCCGCGTCCGGACGGTGTCGGTGCCAGCCCGACCGCCTGGCCGTTCATCGCCTTGCCGCCCATCGAGCCGTAGAAGCCGGCGTCGCCGTAGGCGAAGATCCCGCCGTCGGCAGCGACCTGCCAGTAGCCGCGGCCGCTGGGCGTGGCGGCCATGCCCACGACCGGCTTGTTCAGCGGCTTGCCGCCCATCGAGCCGTAGAAGCCGGCGTCGCCGTACGCGAAGATCCCGCCGTCGGCGGCGACCTCCCAGTAGCCGCGGCCGCTCGGCGTGGACGTGAGGCCGACCATCGGCTTGTTGAGCGACTTGCCGCCCATCGAGCCGTAGAACTTCGCGTCACCGAAGGCGAAGACGCCGCCGTCGGACGCGACCTGCCAGTACCCGTGGCCGCCCGGGCCGGCCTGGATGCCGACCACGGGGGCGGCGCTGCGGTGGACCGGCGGCGCGGTCGCGGCGTTCGCCCGGGCGGCGGTGAAGCCGAGCAGTCCGGCGCAGGCGGCCAGCACGGCGGCGGACAGACCGATCCGGCGGGTGCGGTGTCGTTGTGCGAGACCCATGGAGATCACCTCTTGCTGCGTGGAGTGGCGGACGTCGTGCCGGGGAAGCATCCGGCGCCGGCCGCCACAAGCGCGAGGGCAGGCCTGCCCTCCCCGCCGGCGAGGTCATTCGGTGTACTGGAACTCGACGGTCTCCGCGTCCTCGGCGCGCATCTGCAACTGCCATCGGGAGCCGCCCGCGACGCCGGTCGACAGCGTGTCCCAGGTGTCGGCGTAGGAGAGCAGGATCCACGTGCTGCACCCGACGATCGATCCGCCGTCCGCCGTTTCGGTGCAGGAGCGGGCGTACGTCCGATAGGTCGCCGATGTCAATTTGATGTGGATGTCGTGGCAGGCCGCGCTGGTGTAGTTGGGGCCACCCGCGATCATCGTGTCCTGCTCGAGGTCGAAGCTCCCGGACACGGCGGTGTCGAAGCAGTCACTCCCGTCCGGGGCCTTCACCGCCGCGGTCGAGGCGCGCGAGGTCGGCTTGGTCGTCGCGGGTCGGGCCTTCGGGCCGGCGCTCGCCGTGACCGGGGCCGGGGCCGGCGTGGGGCGCGATCCGGCCGGCGGGGTGGCAGGCGACGTCGTGCTCCCCGTTGGCGGCGTGCTCAGCGCCGGCGACGTGCCGGTTGCCGGAGCTATGGCTGGCGAAGCGCTGGTCGCGGCGGACGTCGTGCTGATGGTGGCGCCGGACGGCGCGCTCGCGGGCGGAGTCACGGGATCGGCGGTCGCCTGGAGGGCGGGCATGAGCCGCCAACCGCCGACGGTCGTCAGCACCAGCACCGCGCCGATCGTGACGGCGAGGCGGGGGCTCAGCCGCCGGCCTCGCTCGTGCGCCGGCGGGGTTTCCGACGCCGGGCTGTTCGTTGCGGGGCTTTCCGATGCCGGGCGTTCCGTCGCGGGGCTTTCCGGTGCCGGGGTTTCCGGCGCGGGCGCCCGCGGATGGGGGTCGAGGGCGGCGAGCGCGGCCCGGAGCTCCCCGGCGCCGGCCGGGCGGTCGGCGGGCCGGCTCGAGGATGCCCGGGTCAGCAGCCGGGTGACCGCATCGAGGCCGAGGGGCTCGAAGAGCTGGTCGAGGACGAGCGCGGCCGCGTAGAGGTCGGTGCGCACGGTCGGCTGGCCGGTGGCGAGCTCGGGCGCCAGGTACGGCCCGGTGCCCGCGAGGTGGTGTTCGGTCAGGGCCGTGACCGGCGCCGTGATGCCCAGGTCGCCGAGCTTCGCCACCCCGTCCTCGAGCAGCACGTTCTCGGGCTTGATGTCGCGGTGCAGATGACCGTTCGCGTGCAGGGCGGCGAGCCCGGCGAGCATGTCGTCGGCGAGCGCGAACGCCTCGCCGGCCGGGACCGGGCCGCGGCGCATGCGGTCGGCCAGCGACTCGTCGCACAGCTCCATCGCCAGCCAGGCGGGCCGGTCGGGCGGCGCCCCGGCGTCGAGGATCTGGATGACGTGCGGATCACCGGCGAGCGCGCGGAGCACCCCGATCTCGCGGAGGAACCGCTCCCGCCCGACGGCGTCGAGCGGCTCGTGCCAGATCTTGAGGGCCACCGGATCGCGGAACCGGCGGCTCCGGGCGCGATGGACCACCGCCGAGCCGCCGGCGGAGATCCGATCTTCCAGGAGATAACCCGGAGGAGGCTCCGGGTCGATGTGATCGTTCGACACTAGGAAGCCTCGGCAGCGGGAATCAGGACGAGATCGTCGATGGTGATGCGGTAGTGCCGGACCAGCAGAATCGCGACCTCGTAGTAATCGGGCAACGCCAGACCTCCGGCCCGGGAGTCGGCCGCGCTCGCGTCGGCAGAATCCGGGAGGTCGAACTTGTAGATCGCGCCGTGCCGGACCGGATCGGGAAGGCCGCCGAGGGTCGCCTCCTGCCGCCGGCGGCGCTGCTCGACCCGGCGGGCCAACTGCGCGGACGCGCCCGTGTAATGCTCACAGAGGGCCTCGACGTCCCGTCGCAACGCGCGCAGGCTGGACAGCTTCAGGCGGGCCATGACCTCGGCGTACGCGGCGGGGAGCCGGCTGCCGCGCAGCAGTGGCTCGCACAGCGCGGCCGCGAGCCGCCGGTACTCGTCGGGGACCTCGGGCACGACCGCGACGGTGGGCTCGGCCAGGCCGTAGTCGAGGGCCTGCCCGGCGTACGCGATCTGGTCTTGCCTGATCTCCAGCAGGCAGCCGCCGGGCGCCGTGACGACCGCGATCGGGCCCGGAATGCTGCACGCGGCGCCCCGGGCCGCATGGTCGCGCCGCCGGCGTAACGGCTGCTCAGGGGGATTTCCCGGCGTGCTGATGTCGATCTCGTGGGTGGTGGAGAGGTTGCGGATCCACAGCTCGTCGCCCCAGCGCCAGATCTCGCCGGCCCGGCGGGCGAGCGAGGTGCCGTTGTGCGCCGGCCAGATGACGATGTCGCATGCCTCGTGGTCGCGGCCGAAGGTGCGGCTCTGCCCCTCCGCGCCGAACTCGAACAGTTCGTCCTGCCGCCGGTCGTGCGCATCCACTCGATTCGTGACGGTGAACAGCGACTGATCCAATGTCCGATCCTCCCGCACCAATCATCCGAAAGGGCGCGGAGAAATCCCATCGGTCGGTCATCTCACGATGAATCATCCTTTGGTGCGATATCAGCGACGATCGCCGGTCAGGCCAGATCGAACGGATTGCGGCTGAAGACGAAGGTGGCGATGTCGATCTTGGTCACGGCGCCGTCGGCGTCGCGGAGGACGTGCAGGACCTCGCCCTCGTTCTCGCCCGCCACGCCTCGCCAGCGGTCGGGCGCCTCACGCGTGAAACGCGACCAATGGCTCGGGCCGGTCATCTTCAGCGCGTCGCCGGTCGCGTGGATCTCGTGTTCGCGGCCCATCCACCACCAGCGGCCGACCAGCTTGGCCGCCTCGCCGGCCGGGGGAGCCGGGGGCTGCCAGGATCGGGGCGTCTCCGGCTCGCCGTCCAAAGCAGTATTCAAAGCCATAAGAGCGACATCTCGGATATGCGTGTTCATGAGGCCATACGAATTCGCGACGGCAATCACGCCCAGACGGGTACGGCGGTGCACGGCCAGGTGGGCGACATACCCGGGCATCGAGCCGCCGTGGCCGACGAACACGCGCTCGCCGACGCGGAAGAGCTGGAGGCCGAGGCCGTAGCCGCCGGTCCACGACTCGAGATCGCTGATCACGACGGGCGCGCACATCTCGTCGACGGTCTCGCGGGGAAGGACCGTGGGAGCGGGATCGGTGAGGAACGCCGCCCACTTCGCCATGTCGGTGACCGTGGACCAGAGCTGGCCGGCCGGGGCCATCGCGCCGGCGTCGAGGCGCGGCTCCTCGTGCAGGCTGCCGTCGAGGGCGTGCACCACGTAGCCCCGGGCGAACGGCTCCATGGGGTGGTAGGTGGTGCGCTTCATGCCCAGGGGATCGAGCACCCGCTTGCCGAGCAGCGCCGTCCACGACTCGCCGGTGACCTTCTCCAGCACGGCGCCCAGCAGGCCGTACGCGAGATTCGAGTAGCGGTAGCGCCGGAACGGCGGGCCGGACAACTTGTCGTACCCGAGATCGGCCAGCAGCTTGTCGACGTCGCCGCCGGTGGCGCGCTCCCACCAGGGACCGTCCGGCTCGCGCTGCAGGCCCGAGACGTGCCCGAGCAGCTGGCGCAGCGTCACCCCGCCGATCGGGGTGCCGGGCAGGTGGCGGTAGAGCAGGTCGTCCAGGGCGAAGAAGCCCTCGTCGCGCAGCTGCATCGCCATCGTGGCGGTCAATGTCTTGGTGATCGAGCCGATCCGGTACTGCGTCTTCGCGTCCGGCACGGGGTGCTCGCCGACGCCCGCGAAGTGCAGGACAGCGCGGTCACGCACGATGGCCAGCGCCAGCGACGGCGTACGCCCCTCGGACTGGGCCCGGGCGGCGATCTCATCGACCCGGCGGGCCGTCTCCGGCAGCAGCGACACGGTGGACCCTCTCGACGTGATGACTGTTCTGATTAACTGCCGGGGCTCCGCCTGAGATGCGGCATCGCAACGCGTGCGTCGCCGTGCAACGATCGAAGAGTGGAAGCGATTCTCTGGATCGTGCTCGGCATCGCATTGGCGATCGCCGAGGCTTTCACGGCCACCCTCCTGATCATCTTCTTCTCGGTGGGCGCTCTCGCCGCGGCCGGTGCCGCCGCGCTCGGGGCCCCGCTGCTGCTGCAAGTCATCGTCTTCGCCGTCTTCTCCGGGCTGTCGGTCGGGGCGATCCGCCCGATCATCCTGCGCCACGCGAAGCCGGCCCTCGAGAGCGGCGACATGCCGTTCGGCATCGAGGCGATGGAAGGCACCCACGGGACGGTGATCGAGGAGGTCGACGGCGACCACGGCATGATCAAGCTGGAGGGCGAGCTGTGGCAGGCGCGCTCATTCGACGGCACCGAGAAGTACCTCCCGGGTGAACGCGTCCGGGTTGTCAAGGTCAACGGCGCCACTGCCATCGTGTGGCGCGACGATCTGCCCAACATATAGAGAGGCGCCATGTCAGCAGTGATCGGCGTACTAATCATCGTGATCGTGGTGTTCGCCATCGTCACGCTGCTGCGGTCCATCCGCATCGTCCCGCAGCAGCGCATGGACGTGGTGGAGCGCCTGGGCAAGTACAAGCGCACCCTTACCCCCGGCCTGAACGTGCTGGTGCCGTTCGTCGACGCGGTGCGCAGCAAGGTCGACATGCGCGAGCAGGTCGTCTCGTTCCCGCCGCAGCCGGTGATCACCTCCGACAACCTGGTCGTGTCGATCGACACGGTCCTCTACTTCAAGGTCGTCGACCCGGTCCGGGCCACGTACGAGATCTCCAACTTCCTGCAGGCCATCGAGCAGCTGACGGTCACGACGCTGCGTAACGTGATCGGCTCCCTCGACCTCGAGCGCGCCCTGACCAGCCGCGAGGAGATCAACCGCCACCTCTCCACGGTGCTCGACGAGACCACCGGCCGCTGGGGCATCAAGGTCACCCGGGTCGAGATCAAGGCGATCGAGCCGCCGCCGAGCATCCGCGACTCGATGGAGAAGCAGATGCGCGCCGAGCGCGAGCGTCGCGCCACCATCCTCAACGCCGAGGGCCACAAGCAGGCCCAGATCCTCACGGCCGAGGGCGAGAAGCAGGCGGCGGTGCTGCGCGCCGACGGCGACCGGCAGTCCCGCATCCTGCAGGCCGAGGGCCAGGCCAAGGCGATCCGTACGGTGTTCGACGCGATCCACACGGCGAACCCGTCGCAGAAGGTGCTGGCCTACCAGTACCTCCAGGCCCTTCCGCAGATCGCGAACGGCACGGCCAACAAGGTGTGGATCGTGCCGGCCGAGCTGAACAAGGCCCTCGAGGGTCTCGGCGGGGCGCTCGGTGGGCTGGCCAACATGGTCGGCGACAAGCCGCGCGAGTCGGTGGATTCGGCATCGGTCGAGCGCGAGGCGGCGGCCGCGGCGCAGGCTGCGGCGGACGCGGCGGCTCAGGTCGACGAGGAGGTCCGGGTGGCGGAGGCTCAGGTCTCGGCCGATCCCGACCGTACGGCCGCACTGCCGGCGCCCGAGCCGATCCCGCCGTCGGCCGCTCTCGGCGGGGCCGACTACAACGGGGTGGCGTCCCGCGAGAAAGCCTAGTTTCTGATTACGGAAACGGCCGGCCCGGGGGTCTTCGGGCCGGCCGTTCCTTGCTCGGTTCCTTACTTCTTGGCCTTGGTCACTTCCTGGCTGTGGTCACTTCTTGGCCTTGGTCACTTCTTGGCCTTGGTCGCCGCGCTCGGCTCCTCGCTCGGCTCGGCGCTGGGCTCAGCACTGGGCTCGGCGCTCTGGTCGGCGCCGCCCTCTTCGCCCGCTCCCTGGTCACCGGCGCCGCCGGCGATGCCCGCGGCCGCCTTGGCGTCGGCCAGCGCGAGGCAGGTCTGGAGCAGAGCCTTCTGAGCCGAGGTCACCGCCGCGGCAGCTGCCGCATTCTGGTCCGCGGCGCCCTGGTCGTCGCCGGCCTGCTCGCCTTCGCCGGCCTGCTCGCCCGCGCCGGCTTGCTCGTCCTCGGCCGCTTGCTCGCCGGCCGCCTTCATGGCCTTGGCCCACTTGGTGGCCAGCTTCTTGTTCTGAGCCTTGGCCGCCGCGGCGGCCTTCGCGCCCTGCTGCTCCTCGGCGCCCTGCTGCTCCTCGGCACCTTGGCCCTCGGCCGCTGCCGCGTCCGCCGCGAAGGTGTCGCAGGCTGCCTCGAGCGCCTGGGCCGAGGCGAGGGCGGCATCGTCGGCGCCCTGCTCCTGCTGCGGCGCGAGCTTCTCGCCGTCGCAGATCACGTCGCCGCCGGCGATCTCCAGCGCCTCGCACTGCGACACGTCGAACTGCTGACCTTCGACCGAGATCACATCGGCGGCCTTGGGCGTGGTGCTGGCGTTCGCGAGCTGAACACCGGCCAGTCCGGCCGCGGCCAGAACGCCCCCCACGATCACGGCACCTAACACCTTCCGCCGGTTGGGGCTCTGGTTCCTTCGGTACGCGCGCGATCTCATCATCACTCCTCGTTCGTGGACGTCGATGTGGTCGGTCGGCCCCCAGTACGGACCCCACCCGCGACGGGGTTCAACGCCGATTGCCGCCGACCCGTCCAAATCTCCCTCGACTCGGGGTGTTCCCGCAGCTCATAGCCCTTCCAAAGAAATTCGAAATCGGTCGACCCAGTTCACCCTCCGGGTGTCGTCACCGCATGCCGACAGCACCGGGTCACCGCCGCGGCGTTACTCGGAGTGATGATCGCTCTCCGAGGGGACAAATCGGACCCGGGCGTTGTGCGACTTTTCTGAGATCGCCTGCGAGTCAAGCGGACATTTGGAATGCTCTGCGCAGGATCCCGACCGGTTGCCCCCGGGCCGCTCGGCTTGAGCCCACGCGAGGCGGAGCCATGAGCAGCAGCCATCACCACACGGCGAGCGGTAGGCCGCTGCGGGTCTCTCCGACGTGGGTCGGCGGCGCGCGCCCGGCCGCCGGCGAGGCGGACGAGGACCACCTTCTGCCCGTACGCGAGGCGGTCTGGATCTGGTCCGTCCGCCGTTACGCCCGACTGGCCCTCTGGGCCCTCCCCGCCGCGGCGGTCCTCGACGGCTGGCTGACCCTGGGCATCGACACCCCACCGGGCCCGCTGGCCGTGAGCTTGGCCGCCGACTGGCTGTCCACCATCGCGATGATCGCCCTGGCCGCCCTGCTGGCCGCCACCCGAACCCGCCGCACGGCCATCCTCGGCCTGCTGACCGGCCTGGCCGGCGCGATCCTCACCCTGCCGCTGGCGGCGTTGCCGTCCGGCGCGCTCGCCGAGGGCGCCCCCTTGACGCCGGACCAGCTCCGCGTGGCGGCCACCGTGGCCGCGGCCACCGCCGGCGCGGGCTGGCTCTTGCTGGGGTGGGCGGTCTTCCGCTCCCGGCTGGTCAACCCGGCCGACGGCATCCTGCTGATGCTCGCGGCCGCGGCCATGGGCGCCGGCTCGTATGCGCGCCAGCCCCTGCCGACGGTGGGGGCGCTGTTGCTGCTGGCCGCCGGCACGGGGTTGGCCTGGACGGGCGCGCGCCTGATTCCCCGGGCCTGACGCCACGCCCGTTCCGCGCGGTTCTGGGCGGGCGTCTCGTTGCGCCGTCTTGCTGGCGGCGACCGGGCGGCGCTCCTGCTGTTCGCGTGCGACCTCGATACGCCGATCGACCCGCGGGTGCGAGTCACCGCCGCCGACCCGGCCCTCGCGGCCGGGACGGACGTCTCGTTCCGCGGGCGTCTTGCCGGGCGGGTTTCTCGTTCCGCGGGCATCCTGCCGAGCGGGTATTGCGTTGGGCGAGACATGTTGGCGTGCTGGTGGGGGCGCGACTGTCGTACCCGGGTGGCATGCTCCGGAGAGCGGCTCGCGAAGGCGCGCCGATGGAAGGAGCGGTCATGGCCAAGGTGGTCGCCGACATCTCGGTGTCGTTGGACGGGTTCGTCACCGGGCCCGATGTCGGGCCCGACATGGGTCTCGGGCGTGGTGGTGAAGGGCTGCACACGTGGGCGCTCCAGCCTGACGCGATCGACCGGGCCGTCCTCGAGGAGTCGGTCGCCGCCACGGGGGTCGTGGTCATGGGGCGGCGGCTGTTCGACATCGTGGACGCGCCGGACGGGTGGAACGACGAGATGGGCTACGGCGCCGGCCTCGCGGCCGAGCCGCCGGTCCTGGTCGTGACCCGCAACCCGCCGGACAAGGTGCGCCTGGCCGACCGGGTGACCTTCGTCGTCGACGGCATCGCCGGCGCGGTCGCCAAGGGCATAGCCATGGCCGAAGACCGCGACGTCGTCATCATGGGCGGCGGCGAGACGGTCCGCGGCGCCATCGAGGCCGGTCTGGTCGACGAGCTGCGCCTGCACCTGTCGCCGGTCCTGCTGGGCGCCGGGGTTCCGCTCTTCGTCGGCGCGGCGCCCCGGGCGTTGCGCCAGATCCACGTCCGGGCCTCCGGCCACGCCACCCACCTGACCTACCGGGTCGACTGAGGCCGACGCCGCTCGCCGTCGCCGCTTGCCGTCGCCGCTTGCCGTCGCCGCTTGCCGTCGCCGCTTGCCGTCGCCGCTCGCCGCTCGTCGGTGGCCGACTGCGGCCGACGCCGTTCGTCGGTGGCCGGCCGGGCAGGCCTACGCGGCGGGGTGGCCGACGATCTCGAGGAAGGCGGTCGCCGCGGGGGTGGGGTTGAAGTCGCTCCAGGCCAGGTACTCGACTCGGGCGGGGCCGTTGGTCACGGGGATGGTGACCAGGTCGGGGAGGTCCGCCACGAAGCGCGACGGGAGCAGAGCCACCGCCAGGGAGCGGCGGATCAGGCCGATCATCAAGTCGGTGGACATGGCCTCGAAGGCGACCTCCCGGGTCAGGGCGGCGGCCGCGAAGGCCAGGTCGCTCTGGGCGCGGCCGGGGGTTCCCGCGGGGAAGTCGGCGAAGGGCTCGGAGGCGAGGGTGGCCAGGTCCACACGGGCGAGCCGAGCCAGAGCGTGATCGGGGGCGACTACGGCCACGTGGTGGTCGTGGTTCAGTGCTCGGTGGCGGACGCCTCGCGGTTTGACCGACTCGGGGAGGCCCAGGACTGCCACGTCCACCTCGCCGGCGCGGATGCCGGCGGCCAGGTCGTCGCTGCCGGCCGAGCGTAGGGCGATCCGGACCTGGGGGTGGGCGCGGAGGAAGTCGTGCAAGGCCCGCGGCAGGTCGATGCCGGTCACGGTGGGGATGATGCCCACCGTCAGGCGGCCGCGGATCTCGCCGGTGGCGGCCGCGGCGTCGGCGGCGGCGCGGTCGGCGGCCTCCAGGCAGGCTCGGGCGGCGGGCAGGAACGCCTCGCCGGCGGGAGTGAGGGCTACCCGGCGGCTGGTACGGGCGAAGAGCTTGGCGCCCAGCTCGCGCTCCAGGGCGGCGATCTGGTGGCTCAGCGCCGACTGCACGACCAGGCATTGCTTGGCGGCGCGGGTGAAGTTGCCGGTGGCCGCTACGGCCAGCACGTATCGCATCTGCTGCAGTTCCACGCATCTATCGTGATATGCGATCGCTGCTCTGAAAAGTATGTGTTGGACTCATCAATGGCTGCGGGCCGACGCTGAAGGCATGACCATCACGGCTTCTCCCTCGACACAGGCACCGGCCGCCGGCGGCGGGCGGGTGGCCACCACCGCGATCACCGCGTTCGCCCCGGCCGTCTGGGGCACCACCTACGTCGTCACCACCGAGCTGCTGCCGGCGGGGCATCCGCTGTTCGCGGGCCTGATGCGGGCGCTGCCGGCGGGACTGCTCGCGCTGGCGATCACGCGGCAGCTGCCGCGCGGGATCTGGTGGTGGCGGGCCCTGGCGCTGGGCGCGCTCAACATCGGGGCGTTCTTCCCGCTGCTGTTCCTCGCCGCCGAGCGGCTGCCGGGCGGCGTGGCGGCCACCCTCGGCGCGACCCAGCCCATCATCGTCGCGTTCCTGGCGGTGGCGATCCTCGGCGAGCGGCTGTCGGGCTGGCGTCTGGCCTGGGGACTGGTCGGCGTGGCCGGCGTGGGCCTGGTCGTCCTCGGCCCGAATGCCGCGCTGGACGCCGCCGGCATCGCGGCCGGGCTGGCCGGCGCGATGGCCATGGGGCTGGGCGTGACGCTGACCAAGCGCTGGGGCCGGCCCGAGGGCGTGCGCCCCATGGCCTTCGCCGGTTGGCAGCTGACGGCGGGCGGGCTGGTCCTGCTGGTCCCGGTGGCGCTCATCGAGGGCGTCCCCGAGCACATCGACGTCCCGGCCGTGGGTGGCTACCTCTGGCTGGGCCTGGTCGGCGGGCTGCTCGCCTACACGCTCTGGTTCGCCGGAGTGCGAGTGCTCCCGGTGACGGCGACGGCGCTGCTGGGCCTGCTGTCGCCGCTGGTGGCGGCTACGGCCGGGGTTGTCCTTCTCGGCCAGACGCTCACGGCGCCGCAGCTGGCGGGCTTCGCCCTCGCGCTGGCCGCCCTGGTGGCAGGTCAGCTCACCCCGCGGATCCTGAGGGGCCTGACGCCAGCAGCGGCAGGCTGGCGTAGCGGGGCCGGGACGGCGCGGTAGCGCCGGCGTGGCGGGGGCCGGGACGGCGCGGCGCGGTAGCGCCGGCGGGGCGGGGGCCGGGACAGCCCGGCGGCCGCGCGTGGAGCCGGTGTTGCAGTCAGCGTGGCCGCGCGGCGGGGGCCTTTCGTTCCTCGTACCTAATATGGTTTTGAATCTGGTAAAGGGCCGACGCGGCCAGGTGTGGTGGCTGGGTCGGGTCGGTGAAATCGCGGACGTGGGTCATTCCGAGACGGCGCATCACGGCCTGGGAACGGAAATTGCCGGCGGCGGCGATGGCCAGGAGCTCGGGGAAATTCAAGACCTGGAAGGCGTGATCGATCACCGATCGGGCGGCCTCCGTCGCATAGCCCATTCCCCAATGGGCTCGGGCGAGACGCCAGCCCAGCTCGACGCCGGTGAAGTCGAGTTCCTCGTCGACCGGGTCGAGGCCGGCCATTCCGATCAGCTCGTCGGTGTCGCGTAGGGCCACCGCCCACCAACCCCAGTCCCGGGTTTCCAGGTCGGTGCGGAAGAGCTCGAGAACGGCGTCGGCATCGGCGCGAGTCAGCGGGTCGCCGAGGAATTCGCGGACCCCGGGGTCGGCGTTCAGGGCGTGCCAGGCATCGCGATCGGAGTCGCGCCACTGGCGCAGGATCAGGCGGGGAGTCGGCAACTCGGTCGTCATAACCGGCTCAGGCTATAGGCTGGCGGGCATGTCTGACGGTCAGGACGAGCAGCAGGACGAACAGCAGGACGCGCAGCCCGAGGAGGAGTTTCTCAACCGGGCGGCCCGGCGGGCGGCGAAGCACAAGAAGCACTCGCACGGGGTTGGGGGGGCACAGACGTCGGAGCACCAGCATGGCCGCGGGGTCGTGTCGTCGCCCCGGCAGCAGTACGGGAACCGGCGCACCGGCTGAGCGAACACACCCGTCACAATGGCGGGATGGTGGTGCATCAGGTTGACGGCGCGGACGACCCGCGGATCGGGGACTATCGCGCGCTGACCGACCTGGAGCTGCGCATTCGGTGGGAACCGCCGAACGGGCTGTTCATCGCCGAGGGCGAGCTGGTGATACGGCGTGCCCTGCGGGCGGGCTATCGGTTGCGGTCGGTGCTCGTGGACGAGAAGCGGGTCGGGCAGTTCGAGGATCTGCCCGACGACGCGGTCGTGTACGCGGCGACGCCGGCCGTGCTCGAGTCGATCACCGGGTTTCATGTGCATCGCGGGGTCCTCGCGTCGTTTCACCGGCGGGAGCTGCCGTCGCTCGAGGAACTGCTCGCGGGCGCCCGTCGCATCGCGGTCCTCGAAGGGCTGAACACGCACACCAATCTGGGCGCGCTGTTCCGGTCGGCGGCGGCGCTCGGGATCGACGCGGTCGTGTTGTCGCCGAACTGCGCGGATCCGCTGTATCGGCGCGCGGTGCGGGTGAGCATGGGCGAGGTCTTCGCGATCCCGTACGTGAAGGCCGAGGACTGGCCGGCGGCGCTCAAGACGGTGTCGGCCGCGGGATTCCGGCTGCTCGCGTTGACGCCGGGGGCGGATGCGGTGCCGCTTCAGGAGTTGAGCGAATCCGACCGGGAGCGGCCGGCGCTGATGCTGGGGGCCGAGGGGCCTGGGCTCACGCGGGCGGCGCTGGCGGCCAGCGATGTGCGGGTCAGCATTCCGATGCGGAACGGGGTCGACTCGCTGAACGTCGCCACGGCGGCGGCGATCGCTTTCTGGGAACTTTGCCGCTAATTCCTGAGGTCTTTCCCACGCGCTTGTTGATCGATACCCTATCGCCGGTGATGCGAGCTTTCACCGGGATGAGGGCAAATGCGGGAAAACTCCGGCAATATGCGTGTTCTTCCGTGGATCCCTACTGTCTTGGGCGTCGTCGCCCTTGTCGCATTCACCGTCGTCACGATCGTCCGGCTGCTGCCGGGGCACGCGACGCCTCGGACCCTACCGCCGCCGGAGCCGCCGTTCACGCTTCCGGGGACGACATCGGGGGTGCAGGCGCCGATCAGCCTCGTGCCGTCCTCGCCGGCGTCGCCCTCCGGCGCTCTGACTCCCAGCCGGACGGCGCCGGCAGTCATCAGGCCGCCGCGAGAGACGACCGCCGCCCCGGCGAACGTCGTCGGGAAGTATCGGGTTGTCGAGTCCTATGGGGACAGCTTCATCGGCGAGGTGCTGGTCACGAACCGTACGAGCGTCCCGCAGAACTGGGTCGTGAAAATCACCTATCCGGGGAGCCTGCGGACGTCGTGGCTCGAGTCGTTGCCGCAGCCGACGCTGGTGCAGCGGGCAAACACGTTCACCTGGACGTCTTCGGTGCCGCTCGCGGCCGGATCGAGTGGGCAGCTGAGGTTCCATTTCGACCGGGCCGGGGGCTCGGACACACCGGACTCCTGCACGGTGAACGGCTCGCCCTGCTCGTGAGCCCGTTGCCATGGCCGGCCCGGCGGCATCGCCCCGGCCGGCCGGGACGCCTATTCCTGGACCGGGATCGCCCGGATCGCCCGTTCTCTGTCCTGCCGATCGCGGGTCGGCCCCGACAAGCGGAGGCATCGATCGACACCGGTGGCGGCCTGCCGGAATGAGGAACCCGGGAAACTGCCGAGCTGTGGCGGAAATGTTTCGCCGAGCCCGGAAAAATGCGTGCACGGAACCGTCGGCGACGCCGTAATGGTGCCGGCGGCGGCCCTGAATTGAAACGCCGCGAGCCGAAGAACACCCGACCAGCGAATGCGACGGCGACGGCGGCTGCGGCGACGGCGGCTGCGGCGACGGCTGGGCTGGGGCTGCGGCGGCTGACGGCGGCTGGGGCTGGGGCGGCTGGGGCTGCGGCGGCCGTTGCGACGGCTGCGACGCTGGTCGCAGCGACGACGGCTGGGGCGCAGGCTGCTGCGGAGGCGGCTGCGATTGTTGCGGCGACGGCTGCGACGCGGCGGACGCCGGGACTGCCGGGCCGGGATCGGTTGCGGTTAGCTTGGCCCACTCGCTGCCGCTGCGGCGACTGGCCAGCAGCTTGCGTGCGTGCCGTTGGGCGAGGCCCCAATCTCGATGCCGGGCGTGCTCGCGGCGAAACTCATCTTTCTCCGGAGAATAACTGCGCGACGCAGTTCTATCGCGCATCTTGGCCAGTTGGCTTGAGGTGAAGAACTGCAGCTGTCGCATACCAGAATTATTTCACTCCTGGGAATGCGGCGGTAAGCCTGGAACGCCGTTCGTTCATGCCATTCTTCCCGGCGTCATTTCTTGACACGTTGTCGAAAATGAAAGCGATCTCGATTTGAGCCGGCGTGGCCACTGGTCAAGCGTGAGGGGCGGCGCCCGGCGTGACCGGGCAGGTGCTGAGCCATGGAAAGCCCGGTTGAACCCCGCGAGTGGTGAGGCTTGGCCGGTGCCGCGCCGGCCGAACCCCACTGCATGCGTGATCGGCGGGCGGGGCTGCCCGGTACCAGGCCGGGCAGCCCGAACGCTGTCAGGGCATCGAGATGTACAGGCGCATGCCTGTGGGCTGGTAGCCGATCCGCTCGTAGATGCGCCATGAGTCAGGGCCGGATGCCTCGAGCCAGGCGATCTCGGCGCCCCGGTTGAACAAGCGGGACGTGATGTCGGCGGTGAAGGCTGCTGCCACGCCTCGGCGGCGGTAGGCGGGTGGGACGGCGATGCCGGCCACCTCGCTGACGCCGTCGCTCGGTGGGACCGCCTGGCCGCCGCCGGCGCAGGCGCCGTCGGGGGTGACGGCCATGACCGCCACGCCTCCTCGGGACTGGAGGCGGGACATGCGGGCCACGTCGGCTGCGGACGCCTCCGGGGTGCCGCCGAAGGCCTCGTGCTGGGCGGCGGACATGGCTGCCCGGTCATCGTCGGTGGACGGCTCGCGGAGGACGAAACCGTCGGGGGTGGGCGGTACGGACAGTGTCTCGGGGAGGCAGATCAGGTATTCGTGGCGCTCCTCGATGGTGAAACCGGCCTCCAGGAGCAACCGCTCCAGATCGGGGGCGGTGCTCACGACGTACTCGAGACGGGGTTTGCGTTGTGCATCGCAAAAGGCGGTGACCATCGCCGACACGTCGGCGGCCGAAATGGGGGCGCCGGGGATGGGGGTGGCGTAGTTGATTCCGGGGCTCTCGGTGGCAGGGTCGATGCCGAGGATGAACGGGCCGGAACGGATCGGCGCGGGGCGGCCGGAGAGATTGGACACGACGGACTGCTGGATGCGGGCATCCACGTTCAAGGTTTTACCTCTACGCATGAGAAAGGGACGATCAGGACGACAAGAAACGTCGGACCGCCAGTGCCGTAGGCGTCAGGCGGCCGCTCGGCCAACCCGGATCACAGGCTTCATTCCCTCATGCGGATTACCCCACGCGCTGATGCGTGAAGGTGCCCCGAGATCTTGTCAAAAGGCTCCCGGGGCTGTCAATCACCTCAGGGAGCGCAACGGTAAGAGCGGATCGTAGCGACGGCTAGGGTGAGCGCGTGACGGGAGATCAATTGGCGCCACGGGTCGGGTTCATGTTCGACCGGGGGCGCGCGCCCGAGGAGTTGACCGGGTTCGCCGCGGAACTCGAGGCGATCGGCGCGGACGATCTCTGGGTCGTCGAGGACCTCGGGTGGACCGGGTCGATCAGCTCGGCGGCGCTGGCGCTCGCGGCCACCGAGCGGCTGCGGGTCGGGCTGGGGATCGCGCCGGTGGCGTTGCGCAATCCGGCTTTGCTCGCCATGGAGATGGGCAACCTGGCGCGGGTGCATCCGGGGCGGCTGGTGGCGGGTGTGGGCCACGGCGTACCGGAATGGATGCGCAAGGTGGGCGCCGAGACGACGCGGAAGCTGGCGCTGCTCGAGGAGACGATCGTCGCGGTGCGCGGGCTGCTCGACGGCGACGAAGTGGTCCTGCACGGGCGGGAGGTGACCGTCGACGGACTACGGCTGGTGCACCCGCCGGCGGAGCCGCCGCCGATCGTCACGGGAGTGGTGCGGCCGAAGTCGCTGGAGCTCTCGGGGCGGGTCGCGGACGGGACGATCCTGGCCGAGGGGGCGGGGCCGGCGGAGGTCGTCTCGGCGCTCGAGCACATCGGCCGCGGGCGCGCGGCGGGGGACCGGCCGGGGCACGAGCTGATCGTGTTCGCGTTCCTGCACGTGGACGACGACGCGACTCGGGCCGCGGCTGCCGTGCGGGAGGTTGTCGCCGGGCAGGCGGAGTGGCTGGGCGTGGCGCCGGCGGACGTGTTCGGGCTGTTCGGGCCGGCCAAGGGTATTCCGGCGCAGGTCGCGGCGCTGCACGAGGCAGGGGCGGCGACGGTGGTGCTGCGGCCGATCGGGGACGACCCGAACGGGCAGGCTCGGGCGGCCATGGCGGCGCTCGGGCGGGCGTGATCCGGTCTCGTAGTGGCGCACGAGCGGGCGTGAGCCGGTCGTGGGTGGCGCTTAGCCGAGCGTGATCCGGTCGTGGGTGGGTAGGAGGACGAAGGGCCCGGCGCGGCAGTACGGTTGTACTGTTCGCGTGATCCGCTGAGCGGGGGTGTGGCTGTGTCGTCCGGATCGAGCTCGGGTTCGGGGGCGGATCAGCACCTGCTGGCGCTGCTTCGCGCGATTCGGCTGCGGCAGGCCGCGCCGGACGCGGTGGCCGCGGGGGCTGCGGACGCGGCGGCGGCGCTGACCTCGCCGGAGGAACTCGGCGGGCGACCTACAGGCGATAGGTCTGCGGGAGACAAGCCTGCGGGGAATCAGTCGGCTGCAGAGATGCACGAAGCGCTTCCGGCTGCACCGCAGCGGACCGAGTTGGAGGCTGGGCCGGCGGTGGTGCGGCCGGGCTGGGCGGCGAGCGATGTGGAGCCGGCGTCCAGAGGCGAGGCTGTCGAGCCGGCATCCGGCGATCTGGGCGAAACCGACGAATCCGATATGGGCGTCGCAGGGGAAAAATCCCCTGGCGTGGGTGGCCGGTCATTCTTTGATCAGGGCTCATTGCTGCGGCCGCGCGAGCTCGGGACGGGCGAGGACGAGTACGACGTCGAGGAACGGGCCGGCCAGCTGAGCCGCAATCGCTTCGCCGGCCTCACGCCGGTCCGACCAGAGCCGGGCATCGAGCTGACCCCGCCGGAGCCGGAGCAGGCCGGAACGACGGCACTCGAGCCCGCCCCCACCGACAAACAACGGCCCGACGGCGGGCTGGGGCGCCCACGCTGGGCCGCGGCCGAGCCGGGAAGCTTCGACGCCACCGGCGCGCGCCATCCCCGGCTCGAGGGCATGACGCCGCCGATGGTCGCCGCCCCGGGGCGGACGCCGGCCGTGGACGGCATGGACCCCGCCGACGACGCGCTGCTCCAGCAGACCCAGCGCCTCCTGCGGGAGAGCCTCGCCTTCGCCGGCGGCGCCGCCGCCGTGGCCACCCGCCTGCGCGAGGCGCTGCTGGCGGCCAGCCCGGCCTTGTTCTCCGCCTTGCCCGGCAACGCCGCGACCCAGACCGAGCGGCTGGCCGAAGGGCTCACCTGGCTCGTCGACCACCTCGACCAGCCGCCCGTGCTGGTCGGCGGCAGCGCCCGTCTCGGCGGAGCGCTCGCCGCCTGCGGTGTGGAGCCCGGACAACTCCAGTTCGCCGGCGCGGCGCTCGCCGAAGCCATCCGGGCCGGCTCCGGCGCGGGGGAGTGGCGCCAGGAATTCGAGGTGGCCTGGCGCTCCACCTGGCAGCACCTCTACGAGTGGATCCTGCACGGCGAGGCCACGGCCGGCTACGAGCCGCCGGTCTGGACCGCGCAGGTCGTCTCGCACGAGCTGCGGCGCCCGGATCTGGCCGTCGTCAAGCTGCGGCCGTACCTCCCCATGCCGTTCCGGCCGGGCCAGTTCGCGCGGATCCAGGTGGATCGGGTGCCGGGGGTCTGGCGGCCGTACTCGCTGGCCGGGGCGCCGCGCCGGGACGATCTGGTCGAGCTGCACGTGCGGGCCAAGACCGAGACGGGCGTGAGCGGGACCCTCGTGCACCACACCCAGGTCGGGGACGAGGTGCGGATCGGCCGGGCCGAGGGTGAGATGGGGCTGCCCGACCGCCCCGACCGCAACCTGCTGATGATCGCGGGGGACACCGGGGTGGCCCCGCTCAAGGCGCTCCTGGCCGAGCTCGCGGACACCGGCGACGCGCGGTCGGCGGTGCTCTTCTGGGGCGTGCGGGATCTCACCGAGCTCTACGACATCGAGGAGATCGCTGAGATCGCCCGCTCGGCGAAGCGGGCCACGGTGGTGCCGGTCGTCTCCGAGGGCGACCCCGGGCCGTACGCGTCCGGCCTGGTCACCGACGCGGTCGCCGCCTACGGCGAATGGTCACGGCACGAGGTCTACCTGGCCGGGCCGCCGCTGATGCTGGCCGCTACCAGCGCGGCACTGCGGCTGCTGGGCGTGACCCCCGACCAGATCCATCACGACGCGCCCGAGTAGGCGCGGATCAGAGCGAAGAGCCCAGAACCTTCGCGTACGCCTCGGGCACGAACGTCTCGCCGCCGGGGGTGAGGACCGCCTCGCGGGAGGCCTCGGCCCACGCGGACGGCGGCACCGCGGCGCGCAGCGCGACCAGCACCGGCGCGTCGTCGGTCAGCATCGACAGCGCGACCAGCGATTCCTCGACCTCGCCGACGCACTCGAAGGGCTTGTGCGCGTCGATGCCGAGCAGCTCGAGGAAGCCGGGCACCTGGGCGGTGTCGCCGAACAGGTCGTGGCCGAAGATGTGGTTGAGCCGCTCGCGCGGCATCGCGGGCGCCATCGCCAGGTACACGAAGCGGCATTTCGGACAGTCGCCGCACCACCGCGCGGTCGGGTCGTGCAGCTTGAACGCCTTGTTGCAACTGGTCACGACGTCGTCGTAGGCGTCGTGCCGGGCGAACAGCTGGGCGATGTGCAGCTCCGACAGAGAGCGCAGCAGCGAGAAGTACGGCTCCGTGAGCCCGCTGTGCGCGATGACCGCCCCGCGCAGCAGCCCTTCGGCGGCCACGCCCTTCGACCACTGGTGGTTGATCTCGTGACCGTTCCAGATCAGGTTGGGGTCGCTGGCCGAGCGCTCGTTGGACATCACGACCGGGCCGAGCCCGTGCCAGGCGGCGGTGGCGATCGCGATCAGCGAGTTGATCGCGGTGACCGGGATGTGGCCGTTGAGCGCGCCGGCCTTGTTGAGCTCGAACAGCAGCGGGTCGAGCCGGCGGCGGGCGGCCAGGGCCGGCAGGCCGGAGGCCGCGTTGACCGCCGTGATGACGGGGTTGGGGTTGACCGAGAAGGGGACCGGGTCGAGGCCGGCCGCGCGCAGGATCTCGAGCGTGACGATCGAGTCCTTGCCGCCGCCGACCGCCGACAGCGGGCGGCCCAGCGAGTTGTCGACCGGGGCGGCGTCCGCCGACTCGCCCGGCACCTCGACGGTCTGCTCCAGGACGTGCGGGAGCTGGTTGCGGTAGGCGTACTCGGCCATGCCGTGGGTGTAGATGGCGGTGAAGTAGTCGGCGGCGGCCCGGGGGACCGGCGACGGCGCGACGACGCGGGCGGGGGCGCCGACCTTGTAGTAGCTCACCCCGGCGACGACGTGCAGCAGGTCGAGCACGCGGTGGAACGCCTCGGGAACCGGGCGGTCGGCCACCGGGAACGTGATGGTCTCGGTGAACGACAACGGCGACGGGCCGTCGAGCAGGTAGTCGAACGTAGCGACCCCCGTCCGCGGGTCGAACGCGTACGAGGGAAAGCGCATGACGTCGAACCGCACCCAAAACTCCTGACGTGTGACCGACCGGCAATACTAGTGCGACTCGACGAGGAGGATGCGACGTGCGTGTGGCAGACCTGAACGGCCGGTCGGTGGCGGTCTGGGGCACCGGGCGGGAGGGTCGCGCGGCCGTGACCGCGATCGCCGCGCACAAGCCGTCCCGTCTCATCGCGGTCGACGACAGCGCCAATTTCCTCTCCATCCCCTGGGAGGGTGAGCTCGCCGCCCTCGCGCCGCTCGCCGGGGGAGACCACGCCTTCCCGGCCCTCGTCACCGCCGACGTGGTCGTGCGCTCGCCCGGCGTGCCGCAGACGCACCCGTGGATGAAGGAGCTGCGCGAGCGCGGCGTGACGATCACCGGGGGTAGCGCCCTCTGGATGGCCGATCACGCAGCGCGAACCATCGGCGTCACCGGCAGCAAGGGCAAGAGCACCACCTCGAGCCTCGTCAGCCACCTGCTGGCCGCCGTCGGGCGGCCCAACGTCTTCGGCGGCAACATCGGTGTGCCGCTGCTCGACCTGCCCACGGCGGCGCTGTACGTGCTGGAGCTCTCCAGCTACCAGTGCGCCGACCTGGTCGACTCGCCGCGGGTCGCCGTGGTGACCTCGCTCTTCCCCGAGCACCTCGACGCGCATGGGGGAGAGAAGGAGTACTACCGCGACAAGCTCAACCTGCTGCGGCACGGCCCCGAGATGATCGTGGTGAACGGCGCCGACCTGCGGCTGCGCGACGAGATCCGGGGCCTCTGCGACCTCAACGGCTTCCCGCCGATCCCGGCCGGCGCCGACGACTCGCGCTTCCGCGTCGAGGACGAGTGGATCATGTGCTCCGACGAGCCGCTGTTCCATCGGGAGGCGCTGCACCTCAAGGGCGCGCACAACGGCCGCAACCTGTGCGTGGCGATGGCCGTGCTGGACGGCCTCGGCGTCGACATCCCCGGGATGAAGGACGAGCTGCAGGCGGCGGTCGAGTCGTTCGAGGGGCTGCCGCACCGGCTCGCCGAGATCGAGGACAAGTCCGGGCTGACCTTCGTCGACGACACGCTCTCGACGAGCCCGTACGCCACGATCCATGCCATCGACGCGTACGCGAGCCGCCCGCTCACCGTGCTGGTCGGCGGCACCGACCGCGGCCTCGACTACGCTCCGCTACGCGAGTTCCTCACCGGCCGCGAACTCACGGTGATCGGCATTCCCGACTCGGGCCCGCGCATCATCGAGGCGCTGGCCGGGCTGCCCGGAGTGCGGACGGAGATCGCCGAGGACCTTCCCGCCGCCGTCCGCCTCTCGCGCGAGCTGACGCCCGAGGGCGGCGTGGTGCTGCTGTCCCCCGCGGCGCCCAGCTATGGCAGATACCGCAACTTCGAACACCGCTCCGAGGCCTTCATCGAGGCGATCCGCGAGTCCGCCTGAGGGTCCACACAGCGCTGGTACGGCCCGCGACCACGGTGAGTGAACGGTCGCGGGCCGCTTCATGTCTGGCGCAGGGTGACGCCGACGGCGCCGCCAAGGCGCCGGCGGCATGGCCCGGCGGCCGGGTGACCAGCGCGAGGATGCAACCAGCGGCCCGCGACCGCGGGTGCGGACCGCATCGGCGGGAACGCTCCCACGCCGTACGGTAAAAGTTTTGATCTTGTTTCTGGGGGCTTCCTCAGTGTTACGAACCGTTCGCGAGGTCGGCTGAACGGGCTATCGGCCATGGGTCGAACGGCGTGCGTCGACGGGCCGAAGCGGCTACCACAAACCGGCATGTAACCGTCCAGGTGACGGCGGTCACGTCGTAAAGAACATTTCCGGATCGATGGCGGTCAAGCGCTCCCGTCGTAACACGCGTTCATCAGCGCAGGTCAGGTAACGGTTTGAAAACTTCGCCCACGGTCTTGACACGGAGGGCCATTTAGTAAGAACTTTTACCGCGACAGTAAACAGTCCTTCCTGAAAGGGTGGCCAATGAGCGAGCCAGAGATGGACGGCGCCGCGGCGACCGCGGTCGTCGACTCCCTGGTCGCCGATCAGGGCCAGCCGTCGGACGGGGTGCTCCTGCGGGTCCGCTCGCTGCTGCCGGAATTCACCGGCGCGCTCCGGCGGGTGGCCGAGCAGGTGCTCACCGACCCGGCGAGGGCCTCGCGTGCCACCATCGTCGAGCTCGCCGAGCGCAGCGGCACCTCACCGGCAACCGTCACCCGGTTCTGCCGCGCGCTCGGCTTCGACGGATACGCCGATCTGCGGCTCGGGATCGCGGCCGAGACGGGCCGTGCGAGAAGCGCCGGCTGGACGGTGGACATCGGCCGTGAGATCCAGCCCGGCGATCCGCTCGCGCGGGTTCTCGGGCAGATCATGGCGGCCGACACCCGGGCGATGCACGACACCGCCGCGCTGCTCGACCTCGCCGAGGTGGAGCGGGCCGCGGTGGCGATCGCGGTGGCGCCCCGGGTCAACATCTTCGGCGCCAGCGGGAGCGCGCTGGTCGGCGAGGAGATGCAGTTCAGCCTGCACCGCATCGGCGTACCGGTGTGGGCCTGGACCGACGTGCACAACGGCCTGGCGAGCGCCGCTCTGTCCCGGCCCGGCGACGTCGCGCTCGGCATCTCGCACTCGGGCGAGACCGGCGAGACGATCGAGCTCCTGGCCGAGGCGAGCAGCCGAGGGGCGACGACGATCGCCCTGACCAGCTTCCCGAAGTCACCGCTCGCCGAGCTCGCCGACATCGTTCTGCTCACCGCAACCCAGGCGACGACGTTCCGGCCGGATGCGCTCAGCGCGCGGCATCCGCAGCTGGTCGTTCTCGATCTTCTCTATGTCGCGGTCGCGCAGCGGACCCACGAACGTTCGCACGCGGCCTTTCAGGTAACCGCTCAAGCCGTCCACGGCCACAAGGCCGCCAAGGACGGGCATTCGTCATGACCCGTCCAACCACCCCACCACCGCCCATAAACGGAATAAAAATCCCTGATTTCTCATATATGGAGGAAGCGTGAAGCGCAAGATCGTGGCAGCGGCGGCAATCGCCGCAACGCTGCTCGGCGCCGCCGCCTGCGGCTCCAACGACGATGACTCCCCCACGACGTCCGCTTCCGGCCCGGTCGACGGCAAGGGCAAGACCATCAAGGTCTGGCTGATGGTCGACGCGCAGAGCGCCTGGAAGGGCGTGGTCGACGACGCGTCCAAGCGGTTCAGCGACGCGACCGGCGCCCAGGTGCAGGTCGAGTACCAGCAGTGGGCGAACCACCTCACCAAGCTCGACGCCACACTGGCCGGCACCGACGTGCCGGACGTGATCGAGCTCGGCAACACCGAGTTCCCGAAGTACGTGTTCTCGCAGGCGTTCGCGGCGATCAACCCGGCCGACTACGAGAACTCGAGCAGCTGGCTCCAGGGCCTCAAGGGCGCCTGCGACTTCGAGGGCCAGACGTACTGCGTGCCCTACTACGCCGGCGCCCGGGTGCTGATCTACCGCACCGACCTGTTCAAGAAGGCCGGCATCGCCGACGCACCGAAGACGTACGACGAGTTCCTGGCCGACGCGGACAAGCTGCAGGCCGCGCAGAAGGCGGAAGCGAAGTTCGGCGCCGTCTACATGCCGGGCCAGTACTGGTACGCGGCGATGTCCTGGGTCAAGGCGTCCGGCGGCGAGATCGCCAAGCAGGACGGCGACAAGTGGGCCGGCCAGCTCTCGCAGCCGTCCTCGATCGCGGGCCTGCAGAAGTGGGTCGACATGGTCAAGAAGTACTCGAAGGCCGACCCCACCAAGAACGAGAACGACCAGGCCGGCATCTTCGCCCAGGGCCAGGCCGGCATGTTCTACGGCAACGCCTGGGAGCAGGGCGCCGCGGAGCAGGTGAAGAAGGACCCGAACGACCCGAACTCCCCGCTGGTCGACACCAAGGTCAAGGGCAAGCTGGCCGCCGCGCCGATGCCCGACGTCCCGTCCTTCCTCGGCGGCTCCAACCTCGGCGTCGCAACGAAGAGCCAGAACAAGGAGCTGGCTGCGCAGTGGATCAAGTACTTCACCGACAGCACCTCGATGGCCGGCCTGATCAAGGCCAACGCGCTGCCGAACTCCACCGCGCTGCTGGACAAGGCCGCGACCGACAACCCGACCATCGCCCCGGCCGCTCTCGCCGCGAAGAGCAGCTGGTTCACCCCGAATGCCGAGAAGTGGGCGGACGTCGAGAAGGGCAACGTCTTGCAGACGATGCTCACCGACATCCTGACCGGCAAGAAGTCCGTGGCCGACGGCGCCAAGTGGGCCGACGACCAGATCAACACGACGCTCAACGAGAGCTGACTTTTTAGATGCAGCCGCCCGCCCCTGACGACAGGGGCGGGCGGCAGCAAAACGAGAAGGATTGTTGATGTCCGTCGTCGAAACCCCGGCGACCCGCCGGACGGGCGGGTCCACACCGCACCGTGCCCCCGGCCGCGCGAACCGGCCGCGCCGCCGTCAGACCGCCGGCCTTCCCTGGCTGCTCTCCATCCCCACCCTGCTGCTGCTCGCCGGGCTGCTCGGTTATCCGCTGGTGCGGATGGTCGTGCTGTCCTTCCAGAACATGCGACTGCGCGAGCTGATCAGTGGGCGCACGCCACCGTGGGTCGGCTTCGACAACTACACCAAGGTCCTCACCGACTCGGTCTTCTGGACCGTGGTCGGCCGTACCGTCGCGTTCACCGTGGTCGCCGTGACCGTCTCGGTCGTCATCGGGCTCGGGATCGCGCTGCTGATGCGCCGCGTCGCCCGCGGCGTACGCCTCTTCATGATCGTCGCGATGATGTTCGTCTGGGCCATGCCGCAGCTGGTCGCGGCCCAGGCCTTCCGCTGGATCACCGACTCCGACTTCGGCGTCCTCAACTACCTGATCGACCTGCTGCCCGGGGTGGACTACCAGAACCACAGCTGGTTCGTGAACCCGTGGCAGGGCTGGTCGGTCATCACCACGCTGGTGGTCTGGGCCGGCATCCCGTTCCTCGCGATCACCCTGAACGCCGGGCTCACGCAGGTGCCGAAGGAGCTCATCGAGGCGGCCACGATGGACGGCGCGTCGCCCTGGCAGGTGCTGCGCAACATCACGTTGCCGATCCTCAAGCCGTTGCTGACGATCGTGACGACGCTGTCGGTGATCTGGGACTTCGGGCTGTTCACCCAGAACTGGGCGCTGCGCGACGGCCACCCGGAGCCGCAGTTCCAGACCCTGGCGACCTACTCGTACACGCAGGCGTTCGGCCAGTCCCGCTACAGCCTCGGCTCGGCGATCTCGGTGATCACCGTGCTGCTGATGCTCGGTGTGATGGCCTTCTACATCCGGCAGATGTTCAAGATCGGGGAGGTGGACTGATGGTCGCCACGACTCCGGGCGCCCCCGCGGTACGCACACGAAAGCGGGCCGATGACGGCGTGGTGACCGTCGGCCGCAGCCGCGGCGGCACGATCGCCGCCAACGCCATCGGCGTGATCTTCTCGCTGCTCATGCTGTTCCCGGTCTACTGGGTGCTCAACACCGCGTTCAAGCCCGCCAACGAGGTGCTGGCGCTGACGCCGACCTTCGTGCCGGAGCACCCGACCTTCGACAACTTCAAGTCGGCCTTCCACGCGCCGCTGTTCCTGCAGAACATGCTCAACGGCCTGATCGTCACGCTGCTGGCGGTGGCCGGCGCGCTCGTGGTCGGCTTCCTGGCCTCGCTCGCGATCGCCCGGTTCAACTTCTACGGCCGCAAGGCGATCATCCTGGTCGTCCTGGGCGTGCAGCTGGTGCCGCTGCTCGCGCTGCTGATCCCGCTGTTCCTGATGCTGCAGAGCGCAAACTTGACCAACAGTCTGATCGGTGTGAGTATCACCTACTTGGTCCTGATCTTGCCCTATACCGTGTGGACACTGCGTGGCTTCATTTCCGGGATTCCCCGCGAGCTCGACGAGGCGGCTCTGATCGACGGCTGCTCGCGTGGCCAGGTGTTCTGGCGGATCATCCTGCCCCTGACCGGTCCCGGTCTGGTGGCGACCAGCGTCTACGGGTTCATCCAGGCCTGGAACGAATTCATCATCATCAACACGCTCAACAGCCCGGCCAAGCAGAACCTGATGGCCTGGCTGCTGCAGAACCAGACAACCCGCGGTACCGCCTGGGGTCCTCTCATGGCCGGTGCGATCATCACCTCGATCCCGGTGGTGATTTTCTTCCTGATCATCCAACGCAACATCGCCACCGGTCTCACCGCCGGTGCTGTGAAGGGCTGATCGGGGTTCCCCAGCAATGAGCACAAGCACTGAGGAGATGCTGTGACCGAGATATTCGCCAAGGCCGAGGTCGATCGTCGTACGCTGCTGCGTCGCGCGGCCGCCGTCGGTCTGATGGCCACCCCCGCGGTGGGCATGCTGAGCGCGTGTGTCAGCGGCGGTGACGACGACAAGACCCAGGAGCAGTCGACCGGCACCAAGTCGGCCGAGAACCCGCTGGGCATCGACCCCAAGGCGGGCGTCGAGATCATCATCTTCAACGGTGGTCTGGGCACGGCCTACGCCACCGACGTCGACACCCCGCTGTTCAACAAGAAGTGGCCGGACGCCAAGATCACGTACTCGACGACCGAGCAGATCTCGACGGTCGTGCAGCCCCGGATCAACGCCGGCACCCCGCCGGACATGATCAACAACTCGGGCTCGAACCTGATGGACTTCGGCGCGATCGTCAAGGCCGGCCAGGCCGCCGACCTGACCGACCTGTTCGCGGCGCCGTCCTGGGACGTCTCCGGCAAGACCGTCGCCGAGACGCTGGTGCCGGGCGCCGTCGAGCAGGGCTCGTACGACGGCAAGCCGTTCGCGATGAACTACTCGTTCACCGTCTTCGGCCTCTGGTACAACAAGAAGCTCTTCGACTCGAAGGGCTGGAAGAACCCGACCACCTGGGCCGAGTTCACCGCCCTCTGCGACCAGATCAAGGCGGCCGGCATCACGGCGTTCGGCTACGCGGGCGCCAACGCGTCGTACTACATGGTCCGCGCCCTGCTCACCAGCGCCGCCAAGATCGGCACCGAGCAGGCGCTCAAGGACATCGACAACCTGAAGCCCGGCGCGTGGACGGCCGACCCGATCAAGCAGGCCGCGCAGGCCTGGGGCGAGATCGGCACCAAGTACATCAACAAGACGTTCCTCGGCCTCAAGCACACCGAGGTCCAGCTGCAGCAGAACCAGGACAAGCTGGCGTTCTACCCCTGCGGCTCCTGGCTCGAGAACGAGCAGGCCAAGGACACCCCGCCCACCTTCGAGTACGCCGTGCAGGCGTACCCGAGCGTGTCCGCCTCGGACAAGCTCCCGGCGACCGCCATCAACGCGGCGGCCGGCGAGATCTACTTCGCGGCGGCCAAGGGCAAGAACCCGGCCGGCGGCAAGGAGTACATCCGCGCGATGCTCTCCAAGGAGGCGGCGCTGGGCTTCACCAAGCTCACCAAGTCGCTTACGGTGGTGGCGGGCGCGGCCGACGGCCAGACCATCTCGCCCGGTCTGACCAGTGCGAACGACGTGCTCGGCAAGGCCGGCAAGGACGTGTTCATGGGCTACCTGTTCGACACCTGGTACAAGAAGCTCGACGACGAGTCGCGCGCGGCCGTCAACGACCTCATGTTCAAGGGTGGCGACGCCAACAAGTTCTGCGAGCGGATGGAGGCGGCCTCCCAGGCCGTCGCCAAGGACTCCTCGATCACCAAGTTCACCCGTAGCTGAGTTTTAAGAGGTAGGCGCCATGCGGCACGGCAAGTATCCCTTCATCATCGGCTTCCTTGTCGTGCCGGTGGCGCTCTACTGCACCTTCGTGGTCGCGGCGTACATCCAGAGCTTCCAGCTCTCGATGACGAGCTGGTCGGGCTTCGGCCCGATCAAGTTCATCGGCTTCGAGAACTTCCAGAAGCTCTGGAACGACGACCTGTTCTGGAAGTCGCTGCGCCACAACCTGTTCCTGCTGATCTTCCTGCCGCTGATCACGGTCGCCGTCGCGCTGGTCTTCGCGTTCCTGCTCAACGTCGGCGGCACCCACAAGGGCGGCACGACCCGCGGCGTGCACGGCTCGAAGATCTACCGGATCATCTTCTTCTTCCCGCAGCTGCTGGCCCTCGCGATCATCGCGGTTATCTTCCAGCGGGTCTTCGGCCCCGACAAGAGCGGCATGATCAACGGCCTGTTGCCGGAGTCGTGGAGCCCTTGGCTCTTCCTCGCCGACGAGCGCTGGGCGATGACCTGCATCCTGGTCGTACTGATCTGGCAGGCGATCGGCTTCTACGTGGTGCTGTTCTCGGCCGGCATGGGCTCGATCTCCCAGGAGATCTACGAAGCCGCCGCGCTGGACGGCGCCTCCCGCATCACGCTGTTCTTCCGGATCACGATCCCGCTGCTGTGGGGCACGATCCAGGTCGCCTGGGTCTATCTCGGCATCGCGGCGTTCGACGCGTTCGCCCTCGTCAACATCATGACCGTCGACCGCGGCGGCCCGAACGGCGCCTCGTCGGTGCTGAGCCTGATGATCTATCGCAACACCTTCGAGTTCTCGCAGGTCGGTTACGCCTCCGCGCTCGGTGTCGTGTTGTTCTTCCTGACCCTGACCTTCGCCGCGCTGACCCTGAGGGTCACCCGCCGCGAGTCCGTCGAAGCCTGAGAGGCGGACCGAGATGACCAACATCACCAGCGTCCCCGGCGCCGACGTCGTCCCCGACACCAGGCACAAGAGCGCCGGCGTCAAGCCCAGCACCAAGAAGGATGTCAACGCCTTCACCGGCCTCGCGCACATCGGCCTGATCCTGTGGGCGCTCGTCACGGCCGGCCCGCTCATCTGGGTCCTGCTCGCGTCGTTCAAGACCAACACCGAGATCTTCCTGGGCAAGCCGTTCGCGCTGCCGCAGAGCTTCTCCTTCCAGACGTACGTCGACGCGTGGAACGAAGCGCACATCGGGCGCTACTTCTTCAACAGCGTCATCGTGGTCATCCTGAGCACGGCCGGCACCATGGTGCTCGGCTCGATGGCCGCGTACGTGCTGGCCCGCTACCGGTTCTTCGGCAACCGGTTCATCTACTACCTGTTCGTCTCGGGCTTGGCCTTCCCGACGTTCATGGCGCTGGGCCCGCTGTTCTACATCCTCAAGAACATGGGGCTGCTCGGCACGTACACCGGCTTGGTGCTGGTCTACATCGCCTACTCGCTGCCGTTCACGGTCTTCTTCCTGGCCGCGTTCTTCAAGACGCTGCCGTACGAGATCGAGGAGGCCGCGACCGTCGACGGCGCGTCCCACACCCGCAAGTTCTTCCAGATCATGATGCCGATGGCCCGCTCCGGCCTGGTCAGCATCACGATCTTCAACATCGTCGGGCAGTGGAACCAGTACCTGCTGCCGGTCGTGGTGATCAGCGGCCCGGGCGCCGAGCAGAAGATGCTGCTCACGCAGGGCATCGCGCAGATCAGCGTGTCGGCCGGCTACCACGCGCAATGGTCGACGCTGTTCGCGGCGCTGACCCTGTCGATCCTTCCGATGATCGTCGTCTACGCCATCTTCCAGCGACAGATCCAGGCGGGCCTCACCGCCGGCGCCGTCAAGTAACGCCGCGACAACGGGGACCGGCCTCGCTTTTGGCCGCGCCGGCCGCGCCGGTCCCGCTGTGCTCGCTTTCCGCCGTGGTCGCGCCAGGAGCGTCGGTGGCGCTTGCTCATTTGATACGGGTTTGCGCCAAGTCCCCGATGAGTCGCCACGCGCCGCGGTGGGTCACCCTCCGCGCGCGGCTGCCGGGCTGTCCCGCGTGGCACGCCACCTGCTGCACTGCTGTCCCGCGTCGCCCGCCCGCGCTGCCCGCTGAGAGCCGCCACCGCATGACGGGATCCCGGGCGGTGCCACCCACCACGCGCGACCGGCCGCACTCACCGCAACCGGGCAGCCGCCGGGCCATGGCAAACCCCATCGCAACCGGGCAGCAGGCCACGGCAAACCTGCCCAGCCACCACCTCACCGCGGCGGCCAGTCAGGCGCCGGGCCGCTCACCACGCCGCGACGACTGTGGTGAGCAGCGCGGCCGACGGCGCGCAGGCGGTGCGCCTGGGCAGCTCGCGCCGCGCGACCGTACGCAGGCCGTCGTCGCGGCCTACCAGTCGGGGCTGATCGTTCCCGGCGGGCGGTCCTAGTCCCAGCTCGCGAAGTACGAGGCGGCCATGTCGGAGTCGGTGTGGCCCTGCTCGCCCGCCCGGCGGAAGCGCTCGGCGCCGGCGGCCGCCACGTCCAGGCGTACGCCATGGTCTTGCCCGGTCTCGACGATCAGCCGGGCGTCCTTCTCGGCCGTGCCCACCGCGAAGCTGGCCGGCGTCAGCCGGTCCTCGAGGATCAGCTGGGACTTGGCGTGCAGGTAGCCCATGTCCAGCGGTCCGCCCTCGATCAGCTGGAAGAACGCGTCGGGCGCCACACCCAGCCCCTTGGCCAGCGCGAGCGTCTCGGCCGCGCCGTGGGTCACCGCCAGCACCCAGCTGTTGGCGACGAGCTTGAGCTTGGTGGCGCTCGCGTCGGCGGCGTCCGTTCCGGTCCAGACGGTCCGGGCGCCGACCGCGTCGAAGATCGGCTGCACGGCGGCCCGGTAGTCCTCGGGGCCGGCGGCCAGCACGCTGAGCTGCCCGGCCTCGGCCGGCTGACGGGTGCCCAGCACGGGCGCGTCGAAGAAGATCACGCCGCGCTCGGCGGCCGCCGCGGCGAGCTTCGCGACGTCGGCGGGCGCGGAAGTGGTCGACTGGATCCAGTACGTGCCGGGACGCAGCGCGTTCGCGGCCTGCTCGATGACCTCGCGCACGGTCTCGCCGTCGAAGAGCATGGTCAGCACGACATCGGCGTGGCGGACGGCCTCGGCGGGAGTCGCAGCGGTGGGAAGGCCGGTGGCCGCCGCCTTGTCCGCGGAACGGTTCCACACGGTGACGGTGTGGCCGGCCTTCGCGATGTTCTTCGCCATCGCGGCGCCCATGATCCCGGCGCCGAGGACGGCTACGTTCAGTCCTTCACTCATAGGGTCATCTTGCCCGGTATCGCGCGCCGTAACAGTTCGGTGGTGGCGGGACCGGGTGGGGTCGCCGGCAGGGCCACGGACACCTGCCAGGACGCCTCCTGCGTCTTGAGCGTCGCCGCGTGCAGGCCCTTCGCCTGCGGCTTGCGGGTCACCGGGGCCGGCACCAGCGCCACCCCGAGCCCCTGCTGAACGAAGTCGAGCAGCGTGTGCACGTCGTTGACCTCGACGCTGATCCGCCGCTCGGCGTCGGCGCGGGCGAAGGCGAGATCGTTCACCCGGCGGGCGCCCCAGTCCGCGCTGAAGTCGACGAAGTCCTCGTCCTTTATCTCGTCGACGTCGACAACATCAAGATCAGCGAGTGGGTGGCCCGGGTGGGTGAGCAACATCATGTCCTCGGTGGCGAGGGGCATGACGCGTACGCCGTCAGGCGGCGGCCCGGGAAGCGCGACAAAGCCCACGTTGAGGCGTCCCAGCCGGATCTGCTCCACGATCTGACCCGAGCCCGCGTAGCGCAGACGGATCTCCACCCCCGGGTGCGCCCGGCGGAACGACGCCAGCACCGGCGGCAGGTCGATCACCCCGAGGCAGTGCTCCGAGCCGACCGTGAGGCTCCCGCGCAGCAGCCCGCGCACCGCAGCCACCGCGTCCCGGGCCGCCGACGCGCTGGCCAGCGTGCGGTGCGCCTCGGTGAGCAGCGCCCGGCCCGCGTCGGTCAGCTCGACCCGGCGGGTGTTGCGGACGAACAGCTCGGCGTCCAGGTCTTTCTCGAGGGCCCGGATCGAGGCGGACAATCCGGACTGGGCCACCCGCATCCGCTCGGCGGCCCGGGTGAAATGCCGCTCCTCGGCGACCGCGACGAAATACTCGAGGTGACGTAGCTCCACGATTCAGCAGTCTAGGTGCTGAATCCGAGCGGTTTCTTCTGTTGGACGGGGGCAGGGGCTTGAACCAGGCTGTGGTCATGCAAACTCGACGTATCGGCGATGTCCAGGTCAGCGCCATCGGTCTCGGCGGCATGCCGATGTCGATCGAGGGGCGGCCCGACGAGGAGCGCTCGATCCGCGCCATCCACGCCGCGCTGGACGCCGGCATCACCCTGATCGACACCGCGGACAGCTACCACATCCACGCCGACGAGGTCGGGCACAACGAGACGCTGATCGCGCGGGCGCTCGCCTCCTACGGCGGCGACACGTCGTCGGTGCTGGTCGCCACCAAGGCCGGGCACGTACGCCCCGGCGACGGCAGCTGGACGATCGACGGCTCGCCGTCGCACGTCTTCGAGGCCTGCGAGGCCTCGCTCAAGCGGCTCGGCGTCGAGACCATCGGGCTGTACCAGTACCACCGTCCCGACCCGCACGTGCCGTGGGCCGACTCGATCGGCGCGATCCGCGACCTGCTGGACGCCGGCAAGATCCGGATGGCCGGTGTCTCCAACGCGAACCCCGCGCAGATCCTCGAGGCGCAGCAGATCCTGGGCGGCCGGCTGGTGTCGGTGCAGAACCAGTTCTCGCCGTCGTTCCTCTCCTCGGCGCCCGAGCTCGCGCTCTGCGACGAACTGGGGATTGCGTTCTTGCCCTGGTCGCCGCTGGGCGGCATCCGGCGGGCCGGCGACCTGGGTGAGGGCTTCGCCACGGTCGCCGAGCGTCATGGAGTCAGCCCGCAGCGGGTATGTATCGCCTGGCACCTCGCCAAGTCGCCGGTGGTCATCCCGATCCCGGGCGCCTCCCGCCCCGCCTCGATCATCGATTCGGCCGCCGCCGTCGATCTGTCGCTCTCCGCCGACGACCTCACCCTTCTTCCCTGAGGACAATTTCGTGTCTGTCTACGACGCTTCTGCCGACCGCTACTCGTCGATGGAGTACCGCCGCACCGGGCGCAGCGGGCTCAAGCTGCCCGAGATCTCGCTCGGGCTCTGGCACAACTTCGGCGACGACAAGCCGTTCGAGACGCAGCGGGACATCCTGCGGCGGGCCTTCGACCTCGGCATCACCCACTTCGACCTGGCCAACAACTACGGGCCGCCGTACGGCTCGGCGGAGGCCAACTTCGGCCGGCACATGGCCGCCGATTTCGCGGTGTACCGCGACGAACTGGTCATCTCTACCAAGGCCGGGTACGACATGTGGCCCGGGCCGTACGGGGAGTGGGGGTCGCGGAAGTATCTGACCGCCTCGCTCGACCAGTCGCTCAAGCGGATGGGCCTCGACTACGTCGACATCTTCTACTCGCACCGCCTGGACCCTTCCACTCCGCTGGAGGAGACCATGGGTGCGCTGGCTTCGGCCGTTCGTGCTGGTAAGGCGCTGTATGTCGGGATATCTTCGTATTCGCCGGCCAAAACGGCCGAGGCGGCGGCGATTCTGCGCGACCTCGGGACGCCGCTGCTGATCCACCAGCCGTCGTACTCGATGCTGAACCGGTGGATCGAGGACGGGCTCCTCGACGTCCTGTCCGAGGTCGGCGCGGGTTGCATCGGGTTCTCGCCGTTGGCGCAGGGCATGCTGACCAACCGCTATCTTCAGGGCGTTCCGGAAGGGTCGCGGGCCAGCGAGGACAAGTCGCTGTCCGCCGACCTGCTGTCCTCGGGCAACCTCGACAAGATCCGCGCGCTCAACGACATCGCCGCCCGTCGCGGCCAGTCCCTCGCCCAGATGGCGATCGCCTGGTCCATCCGCGACCCCCGGATGACCTCGGTCGTCCTGGGCGCGAGCAGCGTGGCCCAGCTCGAGAACAACGTGGCCTCGCTGAACAACACGTCGTTCACGGCCGACGAGCTGGCCGAGATCGACAAGTACGCCACCGAGTCGGGCATCAACCTGTGGGCGCGATCGAGCGAGGCGGGTTGAAGTCCGCGGGTGCGAACGATCATCTTCCATGGAACCGGGGCCGATCCGACCGTCGCGTGGTACCCGTGGCTGGCGGAACGGCTCCGGGGCCGGGGGTACGACGTCGAGGTGCCGCATTATCCGGGCCTGAACGTCGAGCCGATCGCCTCGTTCCTGCCCGGTGTGCTCGCCGCTCACAAATTCGACGGGCACAGCGCGACATCTTCTTCATCAACTCCGCGGACGACCCCTACGGCTGCGACGCCGGCCAGGGGCGGGCCATGTTCGACCGCCTCGGCGGCACCCAGATCGTGCGCAACGACGGCCACTTCGGCGACTTCGGCCAGGACTACGACGAGTTCCCGCTCCTGGACCGCCTGATCGGCCTCGGTTGAGGCCGACCGCTACCAGCGGCGCCGGCGGTAGTGACCGTGGTGCCGGTAGTGACCGTGGTAGCGGTAGTGGCCGTGGTGCTTGTAGTGACCGTGGTAGCCGTACGGCCGGCCGGGGTGGCCGCGCCGGTGGGACATCCTCTGCATCTTCTGGGCGAGCATCGAATATATGAACCGCTTGATGAAGCCACTCATGTCTTCAACGGTAGAGTGGCCTGTCGAGCACTCCCTGTGACGACGCTGTCAGCTCGCTGAATCGCTGTCGTATGCAAGGTTCGGCCGCAGCCACCGCTCGACCTCCTCGACCGGCATGCCGCGCCGGGCCGCGTAGTCGGCGATCTGGTCCTTGCCGAGCCGCCCGACGGTGAAGTAGCGCGCACCGGGGTGCGCGAAGATCAGGCCGCTCACGGCGGCGGCGGGCATCATCGCGTACGACTCGGTGAGCGCCATGCCGATCGCGTCGGTGCCGAGCAGCTCGAAGAGGTCTTTCTTCTCGCTGTGGTCGGGGCTCGCGGGGTAGCCCAACGCCGGCCGGATGCCGCGGAACCGCTCGGCGTGCAGGTCTTCCAGCACGGGCTGGGCGTCGGGCTCGAACCAATCGCGGCGGGCCTTGAGGTGCAGGTACTCCGCGAACGCCTCGGCCAGCCGGTCGGCGAGGGCCTTCACCATGATCGCCCGGTAGTCGTCGTTCTCGGCCTCGTAGCGCTCGGCCAGCTCCTGCGCGCCGTGGATCGCCACCGCGAAGCCACCGAGGTGATCCCCCTTTTTCTGCGATTTGTCATTCTGTTTTCCGCCGCGGGTCAGCTCAGGCGCGATGTAGTCGGCGAGGCTGCGGTTGGCGCGGCCGGCCGGCTTCTCGGTCTGCTGGCGCAGCATCGGGAACTTCGCGCCGTTGTCGAGCACGATGTCGTCGCCCTCGGAGTGGGCGCCCCAGAAGCCGTACAGGCCACGCGCCTGGAACGAGCCCTCGGCGATGATCTTGTCGAGCAGGGTGTTGGCGTCGTCCCACAGTTCGCGGGCCACCGGCTGCTCGAGGATCGCCGGGAACTTGCCCTTGAGCTCCCAGGCGAGGAACAGGAACGTCCAGTCGACAAACTCGCGCAGCTCGGCGATGGACGGCTCCACCATCCGTACGCCGGTGAAAGCGGGAGTGGGCAGGTCGCTGAAGTCGACCTGCTCGCGGTTGGCCCGCGCCTGCTCGATGGTCAGCAACGGCTGAGCGTGACGGTTCGCGTGCTGCTGGCGCAGCCGCTCCTGGTCGGCCCGGTTGGTGGTGTCCAGCTTCTCGGCGCGGTCGGGGTCGAGCAGGTCGGCGACCACGCCGACCACCCGGGACGCGTCGAGCACGTGGACCGTGGAGCCCGCGTACGCCGGGGCGATGCGCACCGCCGTGTGCTGCCGCGACGTGGTCGCGCCGCCGATCAGCAACGGCAGCTTGAGGCCGCGCCGATCCATCTCGGCGCCGACCGAGACCATCTCGTCGAGCGACGGGGTGATCAGTCCGGAGAGGCCGATCACGTCGGCGCCCTCGGCCACCGCGGTGTCCAGGATCTTGGCGGCCGGCACCATCACGCCGAGGTCGATCACCTCGTAGTTGTTGCAGCCCAGCACCACGCCCACGATGTTCTTGCCGATGTCGTGCACGTCGCCCTTGACCGTGGCCAGCACGACCTTGCCCTGCCCGCGGCTGGTCTCGACGCGGCCCTCGAGGCGCGCCTGCTCCTTCTCGGCCTCCATGAACGGCTCGAGGTAGGCCACCGAGCGCTTCATCACCCGGGCGCTCTTGACCACCTGCGGCAGGAACATCTTGCCGGAGCCGAACAGGTCGCCGACGATCTTCATGCCGTCCATGAGCGGGCCCTCGATCACCTCGAGCGGCCGGGGAAGCTGCTTCCGGGCCTCCTCGGTGTCGGCCTCGATGTAGTCGACGATGCCGTGCACCAGCGCGTACGACAGCCGCTCGGCCACCGGCGCCTCACGCCAGGACAGGTCGACCTCGCGCTGCTTGCCCTTGCCGGTGACGGTCGAGGCGAAGGTGACCAGACGGTCGGTGGCGTCCTCGCGGCGGTCGAAGATCACGTCCTCGACGAGCTCCAGCAGCTCGGCCGGGATGTCCTGGTAGACGGCGAGCTGGCCGGCGTTGACGATGCCCATGTCGAGGCCGGCCTGGACCGCGTAGTACAGGAAGGCCGAGTGCATGGCCTCGCGGACCACGTCGTTGCCGCGGAACGAGAACGACAGGTTGGAGATGCCGCCGCTGGTGCGCGCGCCCGGGCAGCGCTGCTTGATCAGGGGGAGGGCCTCGATGAACGCCTTCGCGTATCCGTTGTGCTCGCTGATGCCGGTGGCGACAGCCAGCACGTTCGGGTCGAAGATGATGTCGTCGGGGGCGAACCCCGCCTCGTTGACCAGCAGGTCATAGGCGCGGCCACAGATGTCGACCTTGCGGTCGCGGGTGTCGGCCTGGCCCTTCTCGTCGAAGGCCATCACCACCACGCCGGCGCCGAACGCCTTGATCCGCCGGGCGTGCTCGAGGAAGACCTCCTCGCCCTCCTTGAGGCTGATCGAGTTGACCACGCCCTTGCCCTGCACGCACTTGAGCCCGGCCTCGAGCACGCTCCACTTGGAGCTGTCGATCATGACCGGGATGCGTGCGACCTCGGGCTCGGTGGCGATGAGGTTGAGGAAGGTGGTCATCGCCTGCTCGCTGTCGAGCAGGTCGGCGTCCATGTTCACGTCGAGCAGGTTGGCGCCGCCGCGCACCTGGTCGAGCGCCACGGCGACCGCGCCCTGGTAGTCGTCGGCCTCGATCAGCCGGCGGAAGCGGGCGCTTCCGGTGACGTTGGTGCGCTCGCCGATCATGACGAAGCCGGTGTCGGGGCCGATCTCGAAGGGCTCGAGGCCGCTGAAACGGGTCGTTGCTTTCGGCGGGTTGATCTCGCGGGGTTTCTGCCCAGCGGCCTTGACGGCGATTTGTCCGATATGCGCGGGCGTCGTCCCGCAGCAGCCGCCGACGATGTTGACCAGGCCGGACTCCACGAACTCGCCGACCAGGGCCGAGGTCTGGGCCGGGGTCTCGTCGTAGCCGCCGAACGCGTTGGGCAGGCCGGCGTTGGGGTGGGCGGCGACGAAGGTGTCGGACAGCCGGGCCAGCTCGGCCACGTGCGGGCGCATCTCAGTCGCGCCGAGCGAGCAGTTGACGCCGACGACCAGCGGGTGGGCGCGCTCGATCGAGCGCCAGAACGCCTCGACGGTCTGGCCGGACAACGTGCGGCCGGAGAGGTCGACGATCGTCACCGAGATCCACAGCGGGAGGTCGGGCGCCACCTCGTGGGCGGCCGCGATCGCGGCCTTCGCATTCAGCGTGTCGAAGATCGTCTCAACCAGCAGCAGGTCGACGCCGCCCTCGGCCAGCGCCGCGATCTGCTCGGCGTAGGCGGCCTTGACCTGGTCGAACGTCACCGCGCGGTAGGCGGGGTCATCGACCTTGGGGGACAGCGAGAGCGTCACGTTCAGCGGGCCCACCGAGCCGGCGACGAACCGGATCTTCCCGTCCTTGTCCGCGGCCTCGTCGGCCGCCTGACGGGCCAGCTGCGCGCCGCGGACGTTCATGTCCTTCACGTACGCCTCGAGCCCGTAGTCCGCCTGGGCGATGCTCGTGGCCGTGAACGTATTGGTGGTCGTGATGTCGGCGCCCGCCGCGAGGTACTGACGGTGGATGTCGAGGATCACATCGGGGCGGGTGAGCATGAGCACGTCAGGATCGCCGGTCACGTCCTGCGGGTGGTCGGCCTTGATCAGGTCGCCGCGGTAGTCCTCGGGCTTGAGCTTGGCGCCCTGCAGCATCGTGCCCCAGGCGCCGTCGAGCACCAGGATGCGCTCACTCAGCAGCCGCTTCAGCTCAGCGACACGGGCCTCTTTCTCCATACCGACCACCTCCGTGGTAACAACGGAGGCGCCCTTGGTCGGAATTCACCGAGCGAGCGTGGCGGGTGTCACCCCGTTGCAGCGCCTCTCGCTTCGGACCATCCAACCTACCTCAATATCACTTCGCGTCGGCGTACGCGCCAACTACTGAGACATCGAGCGGGAAGCGCACCGCGGTGTCCCCGAAGAGCAGCCGCCCCGCCTGCACCGCGGAGGCGCGCACCGCCTCGGCCACCGTCGCCGCCTGCTCTTCCGGGCAGTGCACCACCACTTCGTCGTGCACGAACAGGACAAGCTCGGCCTTACTGCCCTCCAGCGCCGTGCGCAGAGCCGCCAGCAGCACGAGCGCCCACTCGGCGGCGGTGGCCTGCACCACGAAGTTACGCGTGAACCGCCCCCGCGCCCGCCCCGACGCCCCGCCCTGCGGCGACTCGGCCGAGCCCGCTTCCTCGGGCGGATCGAGCCCCGCGTCTCGCCAGGCCGCGGCGGCCGGTGGGCACGTGCGCCCCAGCCACGAGCGGACCAGCCCGCCGGCCTCGCCCGTGCGGGCCGCCGCCTCGACGAACTCGAAAGCCACCGGGTAGTGCTTGCGGAGGACGGCCAGGGCCGGAATCGCGGCGCCGCCGGTCTGCCCGTACATCGCGCCGAGCAGGGCGACCTTGGCCTTGCCCCGGTCACCCTCGAACGAATCGGTGGCGAGCGCCGCGTAGAGGTCACCCGCGGCCGCGGCCGCGGCCAGCCGCCGGTCACCCGAGACGGCGGCGAGCACCCGAGGCTCCAGCTGGCCGGCGTCGGCCACCACGAACCGCCACCCCGGATCGGCGATGACCGCCCGGCGCACCACCTTGGGCACCTGCAGGGCGCCACCGCCCCGCGTGGCCCACCGCCCCGAGACCACGCCACCCGGGACGTATTCCGGACGGAAGCGGCCGTCGCGCACCCAGGAGTCACACCAGGACCAGCCGTGAGCCGTCCAGATGCGGTAGAGCTCTTTGTATTCGAGCAGCGGCCGCACGGCCGGGTGGTCGACCCGCTTGAGCACCCAGGCCCTGGTGTTGGGGATGTCGACGCCGGCCTTGGCAAAGGCCCGGACCACCTCAGCCGGCGAGTCGGGATGCAGCCCGCGCATGCCGAGCGCTTCGTTGATCTCGCCAGTCAACTCGGCCAGCCGCCGGGGCGGCCCTACGGGTTGCGGCGCCCCGAGCAGCTCACGCAGAAGCTGATCGTGCACGTCGGCCCGCCAGGGAAGCCCCGCATGCCCCATCTCGGCCCCGACCAGCGCCCCCGCCGACTCGGCCGCGATCAGCAGCCGAAACCGCCCCGGATGCTCGGTGGCCGCGGTGCGCGCCAACTGGTCGGCGTACACCTCTTGAATCGCCTGAAGCACATCGAACCCGGCAGCGGCCGGCGGAGCGGAGTTGGTCTCGAAGAGCGCCGCTTGGGCAAAGCCCGGCGGCTCAGGCTGCCGCGGCGGCGGATCGGCGGGCACCGGAAGCCCGTGCAGCCGGGCGCGGGCGGCGGCGAGTGAGCGGGGCGCGCCCCAGCGACCCTCGTGGCCGAGCAGCAGCGCCTCGGTCAGCTCGAGGTCGTGGCAGCGAGCCACACGCACGCCGGCACGCAGTAAGGCGGGGTAGACGTCGGCGGTGTGCGACCAGACCCAGCGGGGTTGGTCTGACGACTCGCGCTCGGCGATCGCGGCAGCCAGATCACCCACGTGCCGCGACGGGGCGGCCGGAAGCTCAGCCAGACGGCCACCGAGGCCGTCCGGATCGGGAGCCACCGCGACGAACATGCCGTCAGTCTTGCTCCCGGGTATGACATTTTCACGCTTTGGCGGTTCGCCACTACGGAAATATCCGAATGGGTACTGGACAAGGTTCGCTTTCGCGGCCATGCTGCAGCGGCACTCTCCGGATTGTGTCCGTCTAAATCCGGAAAAAGCACCCCGTAGTCCTGGTTGCCATCGGAGGATTAGGTGGCCGCCCCTTATGAGTGATAGCCGTGCGGGTGTCCGTGCGTCGCGCATACAGTTGACGAGTGACCAGGGGGCTTCAGCATGAGAGAAGTCGAATGAGCGCAGTTTCGCGCGATGCCGCCGAGACGGAGATGATCTCCCTCGAAGGCTATTCGCTCAGCGATCTGCGGGTCGACCGAAGCCCGGAGCTGACCCAGGCGGTCCGCCGGGTGCTGAGTCAGGTGGAGCGCCCCCGCGTGAATCTCGGCGGTAATGGTCCGCCTGGACGCGCCGACTGACCGGACACACATCGACCGATGCTCGACGAGGAGCGTACGAACGCGGTGGTGACCGACGCAGCCCGGCTCAGCCGGATCCGGTTACGCGATGAGACTTTCGACCAGCTCGCGGACGGCGGTGGCGACCCCGGCGTGGTCGCTGAACTCTGGGCCGGGGAGTCGAGCCGGCGCTTGGTGCTGCTCCGGGCGTTCCTCGACGCCGCCGTGGCGGATCCGGCGTCGGCTGGACCGCTGCCCTCCGTGCAGGAGGCATGGTCGGCGCTCGAGCGTGCCGAACGTGCGGCGCCCGGCGAGGTGGCGACGATTCTCATGCACCCGCACGTCGGCAGCTGGCTGGCCTACACGCTGCGCCGGCACGGTGGTGGCACGACCTCATCAGCCCCCGGGTGGGTGGACTTCGGTCAGCTGCACGCGATCGCGATTGTCGCCTGCGCGGCCGCGGGCCTGCCACTTCGCACTTCGGTGCCGCTGCGCGAGGGCCGGGTGATGCTGCCCCGGCTCGGGATGGCAACCTTCGATGACTGCCGGCCATGGGATACGGCCGAGGCGGCCACCGAGGGTGGCAAGGTTTGGCTTCGCCACGGGGATGTGCGTATCGATGTGGGCCCCGAAGCGCCGGGGTGGTGGCCGCTGCGGTCGGTGAGCGTCGGCGACGAGCCGCGGCTCACGGTCTGGCTGGACGACCTCGATCCGTTGCGGGACCTGGCCGATCCGGTCCCGCCGGCTCGGCTCTCCGATGTCGCGCTGGCCAGCTGGACCGAACTGCTCACCGACGCCTGGCGGATTCTCGTCGAGCGGCATCGGCCAGTCGCCGACGCGATGGCGGCCGGCGTGTCGTCGCTCGCACCGCTGCCGAGCGGCGACGGCTGGGACACCCGCAGCGCGTCGAGCGGCGACGCGTTCGGCGCGATCGTGTGCTCGCTGCCGCCCGATCCGGTCACATTGGCAGTTTCGCTTTCGCATGAATTCGCCCATATTCGCCTGGGTGGTCTCATGCATCTGATCTCGCTTACGGAGGGTCCGGGCAGCCCGTGCCTCTACGCGCCGTGGCGCGACGATCCGCGTCCGGCGGGCGGCCTGCTTCAGGGCATCTACGCGTTCTTCGGTATCGCCGCGTTCTGGCGGCGTCAGCGTGCGGCGCACGACCTGCGGGGCAGACTTGCGGACTTCGAGTACGCCTACGCCCGTGCCCAGGCGCGCGAGGCGCTCGACGTGGTGCGGCTCGAAGGCGGGCTCACTGGCGCAGGCGGCCGCTTCACCGACCGGTTGCTGCACGAGTTGGACACCTGGCACGCCGACCCGCTGGACGACGAGGTCCGGAAGCTCGCCGCTCTCGTCGCGGACGGCCATCGGGCCGGCTGGCGGATCCGGCATTGCCATCCGCCGGCCGCCGATGTGACCGCGTTGGCCGACGCGTGGCGAGCAGGCGCGCGAGGGCCGGTGTCGATCGGACCGTCCGAGGTGTGGCCCGGGGACGAGGCGCGACGCTGGTCCGGCGCCCGGTTGGGACTGGCCCGGCGGCGCCTGGCCGCGGTCGACCGCTACCTCGATGTCCGGGATGAGCCCTGGGCCGCCGGCCTCGGCGACGCCGACCTCGCACTGTTCGACGACGACGCGCTCGGTGCGCTCAAGGGCTTCGCCGACCGGCTCCGCTCCGACCCGGAGTCGATCGACGCCTGGACCGGTCTGGGCCTGGCCCTGGCCGATGCCGGAGAGTCGGGCGTGGGTCTTCCCGGTGCCACGATGCTGCTCCAGCGCCCCGAGATCGTCCTGGCGCTGCACCGCGACCTGGGCGGCGAGCCCGACCCCGAGGAACTGGCGGCGTGGGCCGAGCGCACGGTCGATTTCCGCAATTTCGTTCGTTGATCTGATGCGAATGGCGGCGTATTTCCCGCCTTCACGTGGGGTTGCCGAATAGGTGATACTTGATTCCCGCCGCAGCGCGGCGGCGCCCGCATTTTGATCACGGCGGACGGAGCGAGGCGTGGGAATTCGGGGTGGCGTGCGAGCGCATTGCGAAATCCCTGCGTGCCCGCGTGCCGACCGCCGTTCTCCCAGGTCACGCAGCCCGCCATTGATCGGGGGCGGCAGTGCGTCGCTTGCGGGTATTTGCTATACCTAATATTGATCGCGGTCATCGTCCCGCCCTGCGCTGACCCGACGTTTCGATCTTGGCTGTCACTTCGGCGACGGCCGGGACGACGCTGGTGTTGATTCGTGCGCAGCAGATCTTCGGCACCATGCTGATCTGCGCCGGGACGATCCTGGAGCGTGGCCGATGCTTCCCAGGCCGATCGACGATCAGGGCGCCGCGCCGGACGGGGTGACCATCGGCATCCTGACGGCGCTGCCGTGCGAGGCGAACGCCGTGGTGAGCCTGCTCGACGACGTCGGCGGCTACCAAGACCCGCAGGACCAAAATCACTACCGCACCGGGATCCTGCCGAGCACCGACGCGACGCGCCCGCATGGGGTGGCCGTGCTGATGATGTCCAAGGACAACACCCGCTCCGCCGCGTATAACTGCGCCAACATGTTGCGCACCTTCCCGGGTGTCCAGATCGTGATCATGGTGGGCATCGCCGGCGGGGTGCCGCGACCGCAGGCGCCCGAGCGGCATGTGCGGCTCGGCGACATCGTCGTGGCGACCGACGGGATCGTGGACTACACCCACGTGCGCCGCGAGCACGGCCGGGCCGAGCCGCGCGGACGGCAGAGCGCCGGCCTGATCTCCCAGCGGCTCTTACGGGCGGCCCGTGAGCTTCAGCTCGAGGAACTGAGCGGCAACTACCCGTGGGCGCGGTGGCTCGACCCCACGCAGCGGCCGCCGGCCGAGACCGACGTCCTCTATCTGCACGGCGTTCCGGTGCCGCATCCGGAGCGCTCGCTCAACGGCTTGCCCCGGGTCCACCACGGCGTGATGGGCTCGGGCGACGTGCTCATGAGCGACGAAAGGGCCCGCGACGACCTGGCCGACCGGTTCCCGGACATGCTCGCCATCGAGATGGAGGGCTCGGGGATAGCGGCCAGCACCGCGGCCGAGGACCGGGCCTGGTTCATGGTGCGCGGCGTGGCCGACTACGCGGAGTCGGCCGGCAAGAACGACACCTGGCACACGTTCGCCTCCCTCGCCGCCGCCGCTTATGTGCGGGCACTGCTGCGGCGGACGCCCACGCTCGGCCGGCCGGGCATCCAGCTGCGCGGGCGGGCGCTCCCGGCGCTGGCCCCGGCCGAGTTGGGTGAGCTCGAACGCCTGCTGGAGCGGCTGCCGTCCGATGTGGATGTCCGCGCGGTGTGGCAGGCCACCGTGCCCGAGCTGGCGCCGCCATCGCGCCAGGTGCTCACCACTCCGGCCGCTGCCGTCGAGCATCTGGCCGGGCTGAACGCGGATGCGGCCGGCGTACCGCCGGCGCTCGTCTTCGTCGGTCGGCTCGGCCGGTCGCTGAGCGAGGATCCGGTCGGCGCCGAGCTCGTCGGCTGGGCGGTGAGCCGGGCCGCGGCCGCCGGCGTGGCCGAAGCGCTGCACGTGCGGCTGGGCGACCGCGAGACCCGGCCGTCGGAGGGCCCGGTCCTGCTGATCGACATCATGACCGACGGCATCGACCGGGGAAGCTGCCGCATCAGTGCCTACGTGCACGAGGGCGGCGGCCCATGGCGTCCCCGCCCGACCTCGCAAGGACCGTCCGATGTGGCGGTTGCCGACCTCGAGGAGGCGGCTCGCGAGCTGGTCGCCGAGGCCGAGCGCCTGTGGAACCAGTCGGACGAGCCGGCCGCCATCGAGTTCGTGATGCCGGCCGCGCTGCTCAACCTGCCGGTGCAGTGGTTCCAAGGACCGCGGATCTTCGAGCGGTCCGATCCGCTGTGCCTGGCCTACACGGTGGCGGTGCGGAGCCGGGAGCGCATGCGCGAGCCGGGAGTGCGGCGCGTCTGGGGCAACCAGTGGCGCCAGATCGACGCCAAGCCGTTCGCCGGGCGGGTGCTCTGGGGCGCCGCCGACGGCATCGAAGCCTGGGCGGCGCAGCTACAAAAAGACAACGGGTACGCGGTGGTCGTGCTCAGCGAGCCGCCCGACTCGCCGCACGGCCGGCGGGAACTGTTCGAGGCGCTACGGGCCGGGGTCCCGGTGATTCTGTGGGACCGGCGGCTGTCCCGGCCGCCCGAAAGCACCGACGGCCTCGAGTCGCTGACCCGCGAGCCGGCGGCGCTGCCGGCCACCACCAGACGGGTCCGGGTCGAGGCCTACGGGTCAGGCGAGCCGGACCACTTCGGGCACTGGGTGGCGCTGCTGTGGGACGACCCGCGGCGGATGCTCACCGATGCGGGGGTGGAGTCATGAGCCGTCCGTTCGATCCGCATCCGGTGGCCGCGCTGCCCGATCGGGAAGGGCTGGCCGCGGCGTTGCGCGGGTTCACACCGTACGCGTCGACTCTTGCCGTCGTGCTCGACGACAGCCCCTCCATGCGGGTGTGGGCGCCGACCGTACGCGCCTTCCAGGAGCTGGCCGGCATGGTGTTCGCCGAGGTCAACGCCTACCCGCTGGGCCCGTTCCGGCGTTCGGCCGAGGTGCCCGGCCCGCCGGCCGGTGACCTGGTCATGGTGCTCAGCGACGGGCTGGCCGAGTTCTGGGCGCAGCCGCCGGCCGACCGGGTGTTGCAGGCCTGGGGCGGCGTCGTGCCGGTCGCGATCGTCAACCCGTACCCGCAGGAGCGCTGGTATCGCTCGTATCTCGCCCCCCGGATGGTGCAGCTGGCCGCCTCCCGGGTGATGTCGCCCAACCGCGAGCTGCAGATCCGCGAGCCGGCCGAATGGAGCAACCCGTTCGACGATCCGCTCCACGAGGCGGCCGTGGTGGTGCCGCTGCTGGAGCTGAGCCCGCGCTGGCTGAGCTGGTGGGCGTCGCTGCTCGGCGGGCCGGCCGAGGGCTGGCTGGACGCGGTGGCGCACATCGCCGACCCCGACCGCGTGCCCGGCCCGAGCCGCCGGCCGGCCGGCGAAGCGGCGCCGGTCGGGGCCGATCCGCGCGACCTGGTCGGGCGCTTCCGGGCCGAAGCCTCGGCGCCCGCCTTCCAGCTGGCCACCTACGTCGCCTCGGCGCCGCTGCAGCTGGACGCGCTGCGCATCGTGCAGGGTGCGCTGCTGCCCGCCTCGCTGCCGGTGCACTTGGCCGAAGTGGTGACCAGCCCGCTGCTCATCGACGACGCCGGCGAGCTCGCGTTCCGCCCGGGGGTGCGCGAGGAGCTGCTGGCGCTCGCGGCGCGCGAGGACACCGTACGCGTCCTGGAAGTCGTCTCGGAATATCTGGGCGACCGGATCCCCCTGGCGCGCAACCTGCTTCGCGCGATCGAGGCGCCGGACGCGCAGCCGGATCCCGACCTGACCTCGGCGGCGGCCGGTTCCTACGCGCGGCTGGAGCTCGCTATCTTGCGCGCGCTCTCCGGTCCGTACGCGTCGCGCGCCGCCCGCCTGGAGACCGCCATCGCCCGCCTGGGCGACACCGCGCCCGCGCCCTCGCCGGCCATCGTGCCGTCGCCGAGCGGGCCGGTCGCGTCCCGCCCGGCCTCTGCCCCGCCGCGCGGCCATACCACCGTCTTCGCGCCGACCGCCATCAACGCGCTGCTCCAGCCCGAGGGGGAGGTCGCGGTCTGGGGCAACCTGCCGCCCCGCAACGGCGACTTCACCGGGCGCGAGGAACTGCTGGACATGCTCGACCGGCAGCTGCGCCGCCAGCGGGTCACCGCGGTGCTGCCGCAGGCCCTGCACGGCATGGGTGGGGTCGGAAAGTCGCAGATCGCCACCGAGTATGCGTACCGGCATCTGGCCGACTACGACGTGGTGTGGTTCGTCCCTTCGGAACAGCCGGCTCAAATCCTGCGCGCTCTGGTGGAGCTGGGGGAGCGCCTCGGGCTGGCGCCCGGGCAGGACGCGAAGACGGCCGCGGCCGCCGTCCAGGCCACGTTGCAGGCGGGTCATCCGTACGCCAATTGGCTCTTGATCTTCGACAACGCGGAGACCCTGGCGACCGTCCGGCCGTACCTGCCCACGGGAGGGACCGGAAAGGTCCTGGTCACCTCGCGGAACGAGGAGTGGACCGGGCTGGCCGAGAGCCTCGAGATCGGCGTCTTCGCCCGTGACGAGAGCATCGCGCTGCTGCGCAAGCGCAACCCCGGGCTGACCCGCGAAGAGGCCGATCGGCTCGCGGCGATGCTCGACGACCTGCCGCTGGCGGTCGGGCAGGCGAGCGCGTGGCGGGCGGCCACCCAGGCGCCGGTCGACGAGTATCTGCGGCTGCTCGCCGGCAAGCGCCAGGAGCTGGCGGATCGGGTGGACGACCCACAGCATGAGGTCGCCGTGGCCGCCGCTTCGGCGGTGGCGCTCGAGCACCTCGGCGCGGCCAATCCGGCGGCGCTGCAGCTGCTGCAGGCGTGCGCGTTCATGGCTCCGGAGCCGATCTCGCGGGAGCTGTTCGTGGGGCCGCCCCACGTCGGGGTCTCGCCCGAGCTGAACGCGACCCTGCAGAACCCCAACCGGCTCAACCGGGCGCTGCGCGAGATCGAGCGATACGGCCTGGCCCGGCTCAACCACGGCAACCCGCGGACCGTCCAGTTGCACCGGCTGGTCCGCACGGTCGTCCTCGATCAGCTGACCGCCGAGCAGCGGGTCAACATGGAGCACGCCGCCCATCTGCTGCTGGCCGGCGGCAACCCGGGCAACCCGAGCGCCACCGCCCAGTGGCCGCGGTTCCACGCGCTGCTGCCGCACGTGCTCGCCTCCGACCTGGTCGGCTGCGAGGACGAGTGGGCCCGCCAGCTCGTCCTCGACGTGATCGGGTTCTACTTCTACTGGGGCGACCAGAAGGGCTGTCGAGAGCTGGCCGCCGAGGTCGTCGGGCGGTGGTCCGACATGCTGGGCCCCGATGATCCGCAGTTGCTCAAGGCGGCTCGATGGCTCGCTTACGTGTTGCGGCAGCTCGGCATGTTCGAAGACGCGGCCCGGTACAGCTCGGACTGCCTGGCCCGGCTGCGCGTCGCCAACGGCCCGGAGGACGAGGAGACGCTCGACGCGATGAACCTGGTGGGCCAGGATTTGCTGCCCATCGGGGACTTCGCGGGCGCGCTGGCGCTGCAGGAGGAGGCGTACCAGATCGCCGACCGCGTCCTCGGCCCTGACGATCCGGCCACGCTGAAAATCGCCCACAGCCTCGGCGTCTCGCTCCGGCTCAACGGCAATTTCGCGGCCGCGCTCGAGCGTGACATGGACACCGTACGAAGACGGGTGGAGGTGCTGGGCGCCGATCATTACGAAACGCTTCTCAGCCAGAACGGGCTCACCCTCGACCTGCGCGAACGCGGCGACTACGTCGAGGCCAACCGGCTGCAGGAGAAGCTGTACGAACGGATCCAGAAGATCCTCGGCATCGACCACCCGCAGACGCTGATGGCGGCCCGCAACCTGGCCGTCTCCCGGCGCCGGGCCGGTCATCACGCGCGGGCCCGCAAGCTGTCGCTGGAGACGATGAACGAGCTTCGACGCCGTTTCGGTGAGCTGAACCCGGAGGCCATCGCCTGCTCGCTCAACTACGCCGTCGACCTGCGCGAGAGCGACCAGGTCGTCGAATCGCGGGAGCTGGCCGAGCGGACCTGGCAGGACTACCACCGGACGCTCGGCGCCGACCATCCGTACACGCTCTACGCCCGCACCAACTTCGGGATCGTGCTGCGGCTGCTGGGGCAGCTCGAGGCTGCGTACGAGCACGACAACGCCGCCTACCAAGGGCTGCGCGAGCGGCTCGGGTCGCGCCATGTGCTCACGCTCACCTGCGCCACCAACCTCGCCAGCGACCTGGCCGCGCGCGGCGACCACGAGGCCGCCCAGCAGCTCGACGCGGACACCTTCCGCAAGTCGCAGGAGGTGCTCGGCGGCGACCACCCGTCCACCCTGGCCGTGGCGCTCAACCTCGCATTCGACCGGCGAGAGGATCCCGGGCCGATTATCGCCGCCTACCAGCGTGTGCTCGGCCGCGACCACCCAGTGATCGCGGCGGCGCTGGTGGGGGAGCGTGCCAACTGCGACGTCGACCCCATGCCGCTCTAGGGGCCCCCGGGACTCGCGCGTGGCGGTCGTGGCGGTGAGGTCCGCAACGTGCCACGGTGTACGGCAGGCAGATCCACCGCGACGGGCATGCGGTCAGTGTGCCTCCCAGGTGTGACATTCCGCCCGTGCCCGATGTGCCCGTCGTCCCTATGGATTTCGCCGGTGCTCAGCGGCATACTCTCCCGGCGCGCGAGCGGTCGACGGAGATATATCACCGGATATCTGGTTGATGGTCATTCTTACCTATTTTCGCCCTAAGGTGAGCTACGAGAGCGTATAAGTAGATTCATTACGGCGAAAGCCGCCGAAAGACTCGATTGAGGGAAAATCGATGACCGTGCAGGTCGATGCTGTCCACGCACAGCAGGTCTCGCTGAGCGGACATTCGCTGAGCGACGTTCGTTCCGATCAGAGCCGAGAGCTGGCCCAGGCCGTACGTCTCCTGCTGCGGCAGGTCGAGCGCCCACGCGTCAATCTCGGTGGCTCGGGGCCGCCCGGCCGCGCGGACTGACCGCCGTCAACACTTCGAGAGAGAGCACAAGCGAATGAGGATCGTCTTGGCCGGGCAGAACGAGATCCGGCTGAGCCACGCGAGCTTCGACCAGCTCGCGGCCGGTGGCGGCGGGCCCGCGGTGATCGCGGAGCTGTGGGCCGCGGAGTCCCGCCGGCGGTTGGTGATGCTACGGGCGTTCCTCGACGCGGCAGCGGCGGATCCGGAATCGGCCGGACCGCTGCCGCCCATCGAGGAGGCCTTCTCGGCGCTCGAGCGAGCCGAGCACAGGGCGCCCGACGCGATGGGCGAAATCCTCATGCATCCACAGGTCGGTGCGTGGCTGGCCTACGTGTTGCGCCGACACGGCGGCGGTACGGCATCGACGGCGCCCTCGTGGGTCGACTTCGGGCAGCTGCACGCAGTCGCGGCCGTCGCTTCCGCCGCCGCCGGACTTGATTATCGAGCTGCGGTTCCGCTGCGCCGTGGCCGGGTGATGCTGCCGCGGCGCGGTATGGCGAGGTTCGACGGTTGTCCACAATGGGATACCGCCGAGGTAGCCACGGCGGACGGACAGGTCTGGCTCAGCCGAGGGGACGTGCGGATCGATGTGCCGCCGGACGGCTCGGAGGGGCCGGGCTGGTGGCCGCTGCGGTCGGCGTCCGTGGGCGAAGATCTGCGTCTGGTGGTCTGGCTGGACGACCTCGACCCGATGCGCGATCTCGCGGATCCGGTTGACCCGGTCCGGCTTTCCCGCGATGACGTCGAGCGCTGGACCAGCCTGCTGGACGAAGCCTGGGCCATCCTCGTCGAACGACATCGGCCGGTCGCCGAGGCGATCGCCGCCGGCGTCACCTCACTGGTGCCGCTCCCGGTCGGCGAGGGATGGGACACCCGCAGCGCGTCGAGCGGCGACGCGTTCGGCGCGATCATGTGCTCGCTGCCGCCGGAGGCGGTGACCATGGCCGTCTCTCTCGTGCACGAGAGCATGCACATCAAGCTCGGTGGCCTGATGCATGTGGAGGTGCTCACCCGAGGTCCGGGGAAGTCCTGCCTCTATGCGCCATGGCGGGACGACCCGCGTCCGGCCGATGGCCTGCTCCAGGGTATCTATGCGTTTTCCGGCATCGCCGCCTTCTGGCGGGTGGAGCGGCTCGCGACTGGCGAGCTGGACGGGCTCGGCGATTTCGAGTTCGCCTACGCTCGGGCACAGGCCCGCGAAGCGTTGGGGATAGCGTCGGTCGACGGTGAGTTGACCGAGATCGGCCATCGCTTCACCGCCCGTCTGGCGGACGAGATGGATTCCTGGCCGGACGACCGTCGGGATCCGAAGGCCCGGGCGCTTGTCGGTCTCGTCGCGGACGGGCATCGCGCCGGGTGGCGGATCCGGCACAACCGTCCGAGGGCGCGGGACGTTGCCGCGTTGGTCCGGGAATGGCGGGCAGGCGGCGCCGACCCGGTGCTGGTCACGCAGCTCGAGGTGGTGGCCGACGGCGAGACTCGGCACTGGTCAGGCGCACGGCTGGGCCTGGCCCGACGCCGCCTGGCCGAACTGGATCACTACGTGGACGTGCGTGACAAGCCGTGGGGCGCGGGTCTGACCGACGCCGATCTGTCGCTGTTCGCCGGCAACCCGGCCGCGGCAGAGAATGGTTTTGCCGAGCAGATCCGCGACGACCCGGGCGACGCCGACGCATGGACGGGGCTTGGCCTGGCGATGGCCGCCACGGGGCATCCCGGCGGTAGCGCATTGCTCGAGTTCCCGGAGTTCCTCGCGGCGCTCCACCTCGAACTGGGCAGGCCCGAGCCGGCTGAGCTCGCGGCCTGGGCGGAGCACATGATCCGACGCAGGCCATGAAAGCCCGGGTGATCGACTCATGGAAACACCGTGAATCAGCCGCCGCCGGTGCGGCTGTCGTTACCGCTCGCCCGCCCAGGCATCCGGCTCGAAGCGATGCAGCAGACCGGGAGCGAACATCGCGGCAATCGCCAGCAGCGCCACCACGGTGAACGCCGTGCGGAGAATGACCGTCTCGGTCTTGCCGCCGACCTTGACCGCGATGCCGTTCGGGACGCCGACCATGGGCCACATGCGACGGCCGATGGGGATCGGCCAGAGGATCGGCACGCCCGCGGACGTGATGATGTCGCCCATCAGGTGCACGAAACAACCGACCCCGACCGCGAAACCGAGCATCGGATAACCGCGGTCGCCGGGCAGGTTCGCGGCGGTGAACCAGGCGATCGCCGCCGAGCAGAGCGTGACGATCACCCAGCCGGCGCGTTCGGCCCACTCGTCGAAGAGGCCGCGCAGCGCGAGGCCGGCCATGAAGAAGATGATGCCGACGACCGCCCATTTGCCGTAGTGCGTGGCCAGGGCGGTCGTGCCCCAGCCGACCAGCGCGGCGAAGGGCAGGGTGTGGGTGAAGGTGCGGTGGCCGTTGTTGCGGCGGGGGTCCTTGCTCAGGCGGGTCGCCGTGTAGATGCCGAGCGAGAATTTCTCGATCACCTCGGCCGCGAACAGCGAGAAGACGCCGAACGTGCGGGCCACCGTGGCGCCGCCCTGGTTGCGCGTCACCTTGCCGGAGAGATCGAGGTCGGGCAGCAGCGCGCCGCCCGCGCAGACCGTGGCGCCGACGGCCACCGCCAACGGTGACTGGCTGTAGCCCGCGAACGCGTCCAGCGCCCAGCTTCCGGCCAGCCAGGCTGCCGCTCCCGAAAGAGCGTGCGACGGTCCCATCATCGGTATTGACCACCCTCTCCGCGCAAACCCGGTCACTCTGGCAGAGCGGAGAGGAGTGATCAACAACCGACACATCCACTATGGAGTGTCGTAGCTCACCGATGCCCGGGCGCGTTCCACGGCGCGACGTGGTGGTGCGGGGCGTAGTGCTCGGCGTAGTGGCGCCAGCGCGCGTGCCGCGCCAGACCCATGACCAGGAACACCAGCGGGATGGCCGGCCAGAAGAAGTGCGCGCCCGAGAGCGCCCACAGGCCGGTCAGGAACAGCGCGACCACGACCACGAATCCGGCGTGGCGCTGAAGGTGTCGGCGTGTCGCGAGACGCGCCTGGGGCGTCTCGGCGACGGCACGCCGGCCACCGTCGGGGAGATCGGCCGTCAGCGGGCCGAGCTCGTCGCGAAACTTTGCGGCGTACGTGGCGGCGAGGCGCTCCTCGCCCTCCTCGAGCGTGAGGCGGCCCTCGGTCATGGCGGCGCGCAGGATCTCGGCGATCCGCTCGCGTTCCTGGTCGGAGGTGCGCATCCGGGCCGGGCCGCTCGTCGTGTTCTCGTTCACGTGCTCCTCCTCGTGGGGCGTCGTGGTTCCAGAGTCGGCTCTCGCCGCCCTGAGGGCGTCGGCTCCACGTCGCATCATTGGCTGCGGCTTTTGGGCGGTTCAAACCCATTTCTCGTACGCCTTGAGCACCGCGCATACGACCGGGGTCGTACGACCGTGCTCCGATGCGGCAGATGTGCCCGGTGCCGTAGGTTCGGCCGCATGGAGGAAGAGCGCCCGTGGGGCCCGCCGTGGCGGCAGGATCGCCGCACCGGGCGGTTCTCGTCGGCCGAGTACCGGCGCCATCGGCGCGTGGGGGCCGGCGCCGCGGTGATCGCCGGCTTCTTCCAGGTCGTGGGGGCCAACAACGCCTTCTCCGAGGGCGGCGTCTATCGGCCGATGACCTTCTGGGTCTACGCGCTGTTGCTGGTGGGGCCGGTGGCGCTGCTGGCGCGGTGGCGTTTTCCGGTGGCGGCGTTCGCGGTCGCGGCGGCCGCGTCGCTGGGTTTCGCCACGTTCTCGTCGCCGCGGTGGACCATCGCGGTCGCGCCGGGGATCGCGCTGTTCAACATCGCCAAGATGGGGCGGACGCGATCGGCCATTTCCGCCGCCTTTGTTGGATATGCCGCTTATTTTCTGACGTGCTGGGTCTTCGCGGCTCGGCTCGGCCTGCCCGCCGGCGCCCATGCCGATCTGCGGTCGCTGGTGCTGCTCGCGGTCGGCATGGCGGTGCTGATCTTCCTGGGCGGGGCGGCGAAGGTCCGCGGCGAGCACATGGCCGAGATGATGAAGGTGCGGGCCGAGCGGGCCCGCGCCAAGGAGGAGCAGGAACGCCGGCAGGCCTCCGAGGAGCGGCTGCGCATGGCCCGCGAGCTGCACGACGTGCTCGGCCATCACCTCTCGCTGATCAACGTCCAGGCCGGGGTCGGGCTGCACCTCATGGACAGCCGGCCCGAGCAGGCGCGCGAGGCGCTCACCGCGATCAAGACGGCGAGCTCCGAGGCGTTGCGCGAGGTGCGCGCGGTCCTCGACGTGATGCGCGCCGAGGGTGAGGCCGCGCCCCGGCAGCCCTCGCTTGGGCTGAGCCGCCTCGAGGAGCTGACCGCCGACGCCGGCCTGCCGATCATCACGAAGGTGACGGGCGCCGAACGGCCGCTGCCGCCCGAGGTCGACCGCGCGGCGTACCGGATCGTGCAGGAGGCGCTCACCAACGTGCGCAAGCACGCCGGGCCGGGCGCGACGGCGTCGGTGGCGGTCGACTACCTGCCCACCGCGCTGCACCTGGCGATCCGCAACGAGGGTCCGGCCGTGGCCGACGACGACGCCGGCTCTGGCGAGGGGACGGGCATCGGGGGGATGCGGCAGCGCGCGCAGAGCCTGGGCGGCAGCGTCGAGGCCGGGCCGGTCGAGGGCGGCTTCCTGGTGTCGGTGTTGCTGCCCACGCCCGACGACCATGATCACGAGCATGATATCGACGGCGGGAGGCCCGGATGATCTCGGTGTTGCTGGCGGACGACCAGGCGTTGGTGCGGGCCGGGTTCCGGGCGCTGCTCAACGCGGAACCGGACATCCAGGTCGTGGCCGAGGCGGCCGACGGGCTCGAGGCGGTCAAGCAGGCGCAGCAGACGCATCCCGACGTCGTGCTCATGGACATCCGCATGCCGGGCGTGGACGGGCTCGAGGCCACCAAGCGGATAGCGGCCGACCCCGCGCTGGCCGAGACGCGGGTGGTCATCCTGACGACGTTCGAACTCGACGAGTACGTCTTCGAGGCGCTGCGCACCGGAGCCTCGGGGTTCCTGGTCAAGGACACCGAGCCGGTCGAGCTGCTGCGCGGTATCCGGGCCGTGGCGGCCGGCGACGCGCTGCTCTCGCCGAGCGTGACCCGCCGGGTGATCGGCGAGTTCGCCGGCAAGGCCGCCGCGCAGAGCCGGCGGGTCGTCGCACCCGTGCAGCTCGACCAGCTCACCGAGCGCGAGCGGGAGGTCCTCGTGCTGGTCGCCGAGGGCCTGTCCAACGACGAGATCGCCGCCCGCCTGGTGATCAGCCCGGCGACCGCGAAGACCCACGTGAGCCGCACGATGATCAAGCTGGGCGCCCGCGACCGCGCCCAGCTGGTCGTCTACGCGTACGAGGCCGGCCTGATCCGCCCCGGCTGGCTCACCTGAAATTCTCTTCCCGGCGTTGTCGAATCTGATGGGGTGACGGCGTCATCACTTCGCCGGCGCCGCACAGGGCGGCGCCTGGGAGGGAGCTCAACGATGCAGTACGCACTGCTGATCTACGGCGACGAGAAGGTCTGGGAGTCCCGCGACGAACAGGAGCAACAGGCCAACCATGAGCGGCACGCCCGGTTCATGGCCATGCTGCGGGAACGGGGCGCGATGCTCGGCGGCGAAGAGCTGGCCCGCTCGGCGAACGCGACGACCGTGCGCAACACCGACCGGGTGGGCGTGACCGACGGGCCGTACGCGGAGACCGCCGAGCAGCTGGGCGGCTTCTACCTGATCGAGGCGGCCGACCTGGACGCGGCGCTCGAGATCGCGCGGCAGCTGCCGGAGCCGATCGTCGAGGTCCGGCCCGTGGTCATGCACCCGGAGACGGGCAGCTGACCGTGGACGAGGCGGTCGAGCGGGCGTACCGCGAACAGTGGTCACGCCTGCTCGCCCTGCTCGTCACCCGGCTGCGCCGCTTCGACGTGGCGGAAGACAGCCTGCAGGACGCGTTCGTGGCGGCCGCCCGCGTCTGGCCCGCGCAGGGCGTGCCTGCCAACCCGGGCGCCTGGCTCTGGACCACGGCCCATCGGCGGGCGCTTGATCGTCTTCGCCGGGAGGAGGCGGACGCGCGGCGCCTGCCGTTGCTGATCACCGACCCCGCGCCCGCGGTCTTTCCCGATGAATTCGACATCTCCGATATCCCTGATGAGCGGCTGCGGTTGCTGTTCGTGTGCTGCCACCCGGCGCTGCGGGCGGACGCGCGGGCGGCGCTGATGCTGCGGTTCGTCGCGGGATTGAGCACCGCCGAGATCGCGCGCCTGTTCCTGGTGTCCGAGCCGACGATGTCGGCCCGGCTGACCCGGGCCAAGGCCAAGATGGCGATGGCCGGCATCCCGCTGCGCGCGCCCGCGGCCGAAGACCTGCCCGAGCGGCTCGACGTCGTGCTCAAGGCGATCTACCTGATCTTCACCGAGGGCTATCGCGCCACGGCCGGGCCCGAGCTGATCCGGCCGCGGCTGGCCGGGGAGGCGATCCGGCTCGGCTACCTCGTCGGCGAGCTGCTGCCGGGAGAGCCGCGCACGCTGTCGCTGCTGGCGCTGATGCTGCTGCAGCACGCCCGGCGCGACGCCCGGGTCGGCCCCGAGGGCGGGCTGGTGCTGCTGCCCGACCAGGACCGCTCCCGCTGGCGGCACGACGAGATCGCCCGCGGGCAGTCGCTGCTCGGCCTGCTCGAGGCGGTCCCGATGCCCGGCGAGTACCACCTGCAGGCCCTGATCGCCGCCGAGCACGCCAAGCCGCCGCCCACCGACTGGCCGCGAATAGCCCTGCTCTACGCCGAGCTGGAGCGCCGCGACCCGTCCCCGATGGTCCGCCTCAACCGGGCCGTGGCGGTGGCCGAGGCCGGCGCGCCCGAGGCCGGCGTGGCCCTGCTCGACGGCCTCGACCAGGCGCTGCGCGACAGCCACCTGCTGCCGGCCGTGCGCGCCGAGCTGCTCGCCCGGATGGGCCGCCGCGACGAAGCCGCGGCCGCCTTCGACGCGGCCCTGGCATTGGTGCGCACCGATCCGGAACGCGACCACCTTCGGCGTCGACGGCAGGCCTCTGAGGGATATTCACGTTCGCTCCGGCCGCCTAGCATCCGGAGAATGAAGTACGGCCTCGGGGTGGATCTCGGGACGACCTACACGGCCGCCGCGATCAATGTGGACGGCCTACTGGAGACTGTCCGGCTCGGCGGGCGCGGTCCGGAGATTCCCTCGCTGGTGTTCCTGCGCGATGACGGCGAGGTGCTGATCGGCGAGGCCGCCCAGCGCCGCGGCGAGTCCGCGCCGACCCGGCTGGCCCGCGAGTTCAAGCGCCGGATGGGCGACCCCGTGCCGGTGCTGCTCGGCGACACGCCGATGGCGGCGCACGAGCTGACCGCGCGGCTGCTGCGGCACGTCGTGGCGGCCGTGACCGACGGGCACAGCGGGCCGCCGAGCCGGATCGTGCTCACCCACCCGGCCAACTGGGGTCCCTACAAGCGGGAACGGCTGATGGAGGCGGCACGGCTCGCCGACCTGCCGTCCGTTTCGTTGCGGACAGAGCCGGAGGCCGCGGCGGTGCGCTACGCGGGCACGGCCCGGGTCGCGGTCGGGGAGACCATCGCCGTGTACGACCTGGGCGGCGGCACCTTCGACGCGGCGGTGCTGCGCAAGACCGCCGACGGCTTCGAGATGCTGGGCGAGCCGCAGGGCGTCGAGCAGCTGGGCGGGATCGACTTCGACGAGGCCGTGCTCGAGCACGTGCGGTCGACCCTCGGCGACCGGCTGGCAGGCCTCGACCTGGACGACGCGGCCGTGACCGAGGCCCTGGCCCGGTTGCGGCGCGAATGCGTCGAGGCCAAGGAGAGCCTGTCGTTCGACACCGAGGCCGAGATCGGGGTGGCGCTGCCGCGGCTGCACACGCGGGTGCGGATCCGCCGCTCCGACTTCGAGGCAATGATCTCCCCGGCACTGGACGAGACGGTCGAGGCCATGCGGCGGGCGCTGCGATCGGCCTCGGCGGACGCGTCGTCGCTGCGGTGCGTGGTGCTGGCCGGCGGGTCGTCGCGGATCCCGCTGGTCGGGTTGATGGTGTCGAAGGCTTTCGAACGGCCGGTCGTCGTGGACGAGCAGCCAGAGCTGGGGATCGCGCTGGGGGCGGCGCGGCTGAGCGGTCCGGGGGAGATCCCGGGTGCGCCGGGTGCGCCGGGCTTCGTGCTGCTGTCGCCGCCACGGAACGCGGAAGCCGGCGCCGGGCAGATGCCGTCGAGCGCGCAGCCGGCCACACCCGTCTCGTCGCCGCCTCCGGTCACGCCGGGCCCGCGGCCGGTGTCTGCCACGCCGGGCCCGTCGGCAGGGCCTGCCGCCTCGGTGTCCGGGCCGCCGGATCGGCCGGGGAGGCTGCCGCCCGCGGCGGTGGCCAGCCTGCCGGTGTCGGTGCGGCCACCGGGTCTTCAGATGCCACCGGATTCCCCCGGGTCGCCTGCGCCGGCCGGGTCTCCGGTCGTCTACTCGCCGCCGTTGAGGTCGGCCCTGGGATCGGATGGCCCACCCTCGACAGTGTCCGGGCCGCGCGCGGGCGCGCCGAGCGGGCCGACTGGGCCGGGCGCCGGTGGGCCGGGCGCGGGTGGGCCGGGCGCGGGTGGACCAGGTTGGCCAGGGCCGGGTGGGCCAGGCGCGGGTGGGCCGGGTTGGTCAGGGCCGGGCGGGCCACCGGGCGCGGGCGGGCCGGGCGCTGGCGGGCCGGGCGCTGGCGGGCCGGGCGCTGGCGGGCCGGGCGCTGGCGGGCGGTCGCGATGGCGGGCCTATCGGTGGCCGATCGTGGGTGGGTTCGTGGCCGTGCTGCTGACCGTCACGACGGTGACCGCCCTGGCGGCCTGGCCCTGGAGTGAGGGACGCGGCGAAGTTCCGGCCGGGAGCGGAGGCTCGGCCGGGGCGTCTGCCCAGGCGGACGGCGCGCAGGTGGTGTGGCGGGTGAACACGGGGGTGGCGGCCGTCGAGCCGCCCACGGTCGGTGGCCAGTGGATTCTGGTCAGCGGGCAGGACGGGACGCTGCGGGCGTTCCGGCGCACCGACGGCGCACTGGCCTGGGAGATGGCGCTGGGGGCGGGAGCGCGGGCCGGCACGCGGATCGTGGGTGGGGTCGCCTACGCGGTCACCGGAGCGGGGCGGATCGTCGCCGTGGACGCCACGTACGGGAATGAGATCTGGCACCGGGACACCGGGCATGACGTGGCGGCTCGGCCGGCCGTGGACGGGGAGCGGGTCTACGCCGGTGGCGGGGACGGGGTGCTCTACGCGTACGAAATCGGGGAGAAACACCGACGCTGGCGTGCGTGGGCCGAGGGAAAGATCGTCACCCCGCCGGTCGTGAGCGACGGGGTCGTGGTGGTCGCCTCCGGCGACGGCAAGCTGAACGGCGTGAGCGCGCAGGGAGCGCTGCTCTGGCGAGCCGAGGCGGGAACCGTGACTGACGGACCGGTCGTCGCCGGTGACGCGGTGTGTGTGGCGATCGCCAACGGCACTGTCCGTTGTGTGGAGCTGAAGGACGGCGCGGAGCTGGACGGGATCGCCGACGAGGTCTCGATCTCGCGGATCGCGGGCGGCGACGGGGTGGTCCACGCAGCCGGCGCGGACGGGTCGATCAGCGCGTGGGACGCCCGGACGTCGCAGGTGCGCTGGCGGTACCGGCCGGAGCGGGGCGGCGCGGCCGGGATCCCGGTGGTGCGCGGCGGCGAGGTCGACGTGGCCTATCCGGACGGGCGGCTCGTGGGGCTGGACGGCCGCACCGGCAGTCTGCTGTGGCAGAACGTGACCGGGGACCGCTTCGATGTCGCGGCGAGTGGCGACGATGCGGGACTCTTCGCGGTCAGCGCGAGCGGGACCCTCTATGCGCTGCGGCCGCCGGGCAGCAGCACCGCCGTGCCCCCGACGTCGCCGGTCTCGCTGCCGGCCTCCCTGCCGGCCGATCCCGCCGCCACGCCGACCACGGCGGCGACGAAGCGGCGCACCACCTCGCCGACCTCGGAGAGGACGTCGCCGTCGCGCTCGCCGTCCGCGACGAAGAGAACGACGTTGCCGCCCACATCGCCGACTTCGACCGGGACCTCGCCCAGCGCCGCCGCCGACGCTCCGCGAAAGGACCTGTCCGCGCCGGCGGCCTAGCGTCCGTGCCGTAGCCGGTTAGGCGGGCCGGCAGGGCAGGCCGGCCGGCCGTGCGGGGCGGCCATGACTCAGGCCGACGGCACCCGCACGCCGGGACCGAACTTGGCCGTGTACTCGGCGAACTGCTGTTCGAGTTCCGCCAGATGCGCCCGGAAGAAGCCGAGAAGCGCGGCGAAATACTGGACGTCCTCGCCCTCGTCCGTTCCCGCCGCCTCCAGGGTCTTGGCGATGATCTCCGCGGCGTCGGCGGCCGTGCCGGCGTTGTGCGGCCGGCCGCCGGCCGGGATCCACTGAGCGGGCCGGGGGAAGCTCTCGCCGTCGAGCGCCTCGAGATCCATGAGGCCGCCGAGCCAGGTCAGCGCGGTCGAGTGGGCGGCCGCGGCGCGGGCGAGGTCACCGGCCCGCAGGTAGGCATACGCCGCACTGATCAGGCAAATGATCCGTGCGGCCATCGGGAGGGCCGGCGCCCACTCGACGAGCTGCTCGGCGCCCTCGCGATGCCGGCCGGTGAGCGTCAGGAGCAGCCCTCGGTTCGCCTGCATCCGCGGGCTCTCCGGATGGACGGCGACCGCCTTCTCGACGTCGGCCAGCGCGCGGCCGTAGCCGTCGTCGGTCGTGCTGACGCCGTGGAGATGGCCGTAGGCCCGCGCGCCCAGCCGATCGGACTCGAGGCGGTTCGCCAGCGCCGTACAGATGGCCTCGTCGAGCTTGTCGATGGTGGCCTGATCGCAGGGGGTCTCCTCCAGCGGATACCGCGCCCGGACGACGGCCGCCGCGGCCGGCTCGCCGAACGCGAGGTGCAGGGCCGCCACCGAGAGGTCCGCCTGGCGGTTGTAGTCGTACTTCTGCTTGATCAGCGTGTGGGTCGCCACCGCCTCGGCGTAGTCGCGCGACTCGATCGCCAGGGCGACGGTGCGCAGCAGGTACGGCAGGAAGTTGGGCTCGATCTCGACGGCCCGCAGGGCGAAGCAGGTGGCGGCCGCCGTTCCGCCCGGCCGGCGTGCGTACCACTCAGCCTTGGCCATCAACGCCCCGGTGTGTGCGGCGTTGACGGCCAGCACCTCGTTGATCATCGACAGCGAGGCGCCGCCCGGCAGCGTCCTCGCGCCGTTGCCGTCGACGGGAGGCTCCCGCTCCTGGATGTCGACCCAGAACCCGGGGTAGGGCACGTCCATGAAGGCGGCGAACGGAACCTCCCCCGAACCGGCGAAGCCGCGCTCGACGGAATGAATGAGGTCGAGGTCGCGCCACGGCCGTACGCGCTCGCGGTGCACGCGCAGGACGTGCAGCGACATCTTCGACTCGGCGTTGAACAGCGCGTGGACGATCTTCTCCTCGCCGTGCCCGAGCAGCGGGCCGACCAGGTACCGCACATCGTGGATGTCGAGGTACTTGCCCTCGTACTCCTCGGGGTCGTGCGCGGCGAGGTCGAGTCGTTCCGGGTCAGAGGACATTTCCCGGTCGTCCCGACGTCTTCAGCAACAGGTAGAGCGGGGTTCCGATCACCTGGTCGCCCTCGCGTCCGAGCAGGACGAAGACGCCGCCCAGCCGCATCGTCTGGCCGCCCGAGAAGAACCAGCGGTTACCGGAGTGGATGGGGTGCGCGTCGCTCGACTCGCTGAAATGCCGCATCGAGCAGTCGAGCCGCAGCTCGAAGTCGGTACCTCGGGAGGCGAGTGTCGCCACGGACTCGCCGGTCACCGGCGCCGGCAGGTCGACGCACGTGAAGTCGCCCTCGTAGTACCAGTACAGGCTGGGAGCGTCGTCGATGGCCGCGAGGCTATCCAGTTCGCGGATCTCCTCCTTGTGCTGGATCTCCAGGAGGATCTCGTTCAGCTTCTCGAGATACGCGGTCTTGACCTTGCGCTCGAGCTGGATCGTGTCTTTCCGGCCGTACGTGACGCCGGCCGTGAACGGCTGGAGGACCTTGGCCAGTGCCAGGCCGCCCTTGACCTCTGCCGTCCGTGACGTCTCGGTGGTGACTTTCTCGAGGGTGTCGCCGAACTGTTGCGACTGGACCTGCTCGTGCAGGGAGTCGATCTTCGCTCGCGAGATGTAGCAGATGTACTCCACGACAACCCTTCGGGTCGAACGGCGGGCGGGACCTCACGGTACAACCAGCCGGCGATCCCACCGGGCGCTCGTTCAGAGGCGGCGGGCGCGCAGCGTCTCGGCGACCGACCACGCCTGGAACGGGCAGCCGGTCGCCTCGTGCGGGGCGTCGCCGTCAGCGGTCTCGGAGACCGAGCCCAGGCCGTACTCGCCGAGGTGGTCGTCGGCGTCCGAGATGGTCTGGTCGGCGGAGACGCCCAGCCGCCGCCAGGCGGCGACGAACGGGCCGGTCAGCCACGGCCAGACCGTGCCGGTGTGATACGCCGTGTCGCGCGCGGCCGGCCCGCCACGGTGGACGCCGTGGTAGCCGGGCTCGTTCGGGGCGAGGCTGCGCAGCCCCAGCGGCGTCATCAGCGCCGATCCGATCGCCTGCAGCGTGGCCGGCTCGGGGCGCAGCGGCGCGTACGGCAGCGACCACGCCAGCAGTTGGTTGGGGCGCAGCGTGGGATCGTCGCCGCCGGGGCCGTCCACGACGTCGTACAGCCAGCCGGTCGGCGCCGGGAAGCGGCGCGCGAAACCGGCGAGCGCCTCGGGATGCGCCCGCACGGCCGCCCCGGCGCCGGTGCGCGCCTGCCAGGCCAGCTTGATCACGGTGGCCAGGCCGTTGACCCAGAGCGCGTTGACCTCGACCGGCTTGCCCATCCGCGGGGTGACCGGCACCCCGTCGACGCGGGCGTCCATCCAGGTCAGCGCCTCCCCGGTGGCGCCCTGGCGGAGCAGGCCGTCGAGCGGGTCGGCGACGATGCCGTAGCGGGTGCCCTTGAGGTGGTGGTCGACCACGCCGAGCAGGGCCGGCAGCAGCTCGGCGGCCAGGTCGAAGTCGCCGGTCGTGGCGACGTGCCGGCCCACCGCGTGCAGGAACCAGAGCGTGCCGTCGGTGGTGTTGTACTCGACGCTCCCGGCGTCAGCGGTGTTCGCGAGCATGCCTTCGGACAACGTCGACGCGTACGAGGTGAGCAGCTCCCGCCCCTCGCCGGACCGGTTGGTGGTGAGGAAAAGGCCCTCGTAGCTGAGCATGGTGTCGCGCGACCAGGCGCCGAACCACGGGTAGCCGGCCACCACGTCGGGGCCGGAGCGGGTCTGGACGATGAACGCGTCGGCGGCCAGCGCGAGCGTCGCCTGCGCGTCGTCGGCGGGCTGGGCGGCGGCAACCACCGCGCGGTTGCGCAGCCGGGCCGCGCCCACGACCTCCGCGGCGCGCGGCGGCGGATCGTCCAGCGGAGAAGCCCACGCCGACACCTCCGCTGTCGCGCCCGGCTGCCGCAGTTCGGCGTGGAAGCTCCCGGCGTACCAGAGATCTTCTTGTGGTTGAAGGCCGCGTGCCGCCTCGGTGCGGTGCCGCACCCCGCGCCACCACGCCCCCACCTGGCGGAAGTCCGGGCCGCGCAAGCGGTACGCCCCCTCGACCACGCACCCGCTCTCGTCGGCGACCACCTCGGGGACCGGTCCGCCCGCGGTGCGCTCGCCGTGAATGTCGCGCCAGGTGACCAGCGCGTCCAGGGAAAGGCTGATCGGTCCGCCGGTGAGCAGGCGGTGCACCACGGCGACCGCGGGACGGCCGTGCGCCATGGCGAGCTCGCGCTCGATCACCACGTCGCCGATCCGCCACCGCCAGCGCGGCAGGCCGTCGACCAGTTCGAAGCCGGCGAGAAGTTCGTGCCCCCGTGGGGCGATCGTCCCGTCCGCCCACTCGTGCGTGGCGAGCCGGACCGACGCGCCGGAGGGGAGCGTGACGACCGGGTCGAGCGCGGCGAGGGCCAGGCGGCGGGTGGCAGGCCCAGAAAAGCCGGCTCCAGCACCGGCGACGATCAATAAGCCGTGGTAGCGGCGGGTGCGCAGGCCGTTCACCGTACCCATCGCATAGCCGCCGCGTCCGTCGGCGACCAGCCACTCGCGCGCGGAACCCTCATCGACGTTGCCGCAGACCTGCGGACCGAAGGCCAGGCGGCGGACCGTAGCCACGAGAAGACCTCCAGTCGTCGGGCAGAATCATTCGTAACACTGAGCGGTAACAATGACCTCAGTGTGTCCGAATGGGTGTCGATGATCGAGTTGTGGGGGTGAAACGCCGCGTGGCGGAGCGCTTACGCCTGGCGCAGGCCGACTCCGGTGAGCTGCCGTGGCGCGCATGGGGTCCCTACCTGGCCGAGCGCGCGTGGGGAACGGTCCGCGAGGACTACAGCGAGCACGGCACGGCGTGGGACTACTTCCCGCACGATCACGCGCGGTCCCGAGCGTACCGGTGGAACGACGACGGCATGGGCGGCATCTGCGACGAGCGTCAGACGTTCTGCTTCGCGCTGGCGCTGTGGAACGGCGAGGACCCGATCCTCAAGGAGCGGATGTTCGGCCTCGGCGGCGACGGCGGCAACCACGGCGAGGACGCGAAGGACTACTGGTGGTACCAGGACTCCACGCCCACGCACTCGTGGATGCGCTGGCGGTATCACTATCCGCAGCAGGCCTTTCCGTACGACGAGCTGGTGCGGGTCAACGGTCAGCGGTCGCGGGAGGAGTCCGAGTACGAGCTGGTCGACACCCGGGTCTTCGACGAGGACCGGTATTGGGCGGTCACCGTCGACTACGCCAAGGCCACCCCTCGCGACATGTGCATCGCGATCACGGTGACCAATCGCGGTCCGTCCCCGGCGTCGCTGCATGTGCTGCCCACGCTCTGGTTCCGCAACACGTGGTCGTGGGGGCTGCCGAATCGCCCCAAGCCGGCGCTGGTCGGTCGGCCGGGCCGCTTGTCCGGCTTGCACCGAACGATCGGACATATCGTGTTGGAAGGGGAATTGTCGCCTGAGGCGCTCGTCTGTGACAACGAGACCAACTCGCAGCGGCTGTGGGGCCTGCCCGGCACGAGCATGTACCCCAAGGACGGCATCAACGACCATCTGATCGCGGGGCTGCCCACGGTGAACCCGGCCGGCGTCGGCACCAAGGGCGCGCTGCACTACGTGCTCACGCTCAAGCCGGGGGAGAGCCGCACGCTGCGGCTACGCCTTCTCTCCTACGACCACGAGCCCGGGGCGCTCGACCTCGGCGCCGACTGGGAAGCGGTGATGCGCGACCGGCTGCGCGAGGCCGACTCGTACTTCTCCGAGATCATTCCGGCCTCGGCGACGCCCGACGAGGCGGCCGTGGCCCGGCAGGGCATCGCCGGGCTGATGTGGGGCAAGCAGTTCTACCACTTCGACGTGAAGCAGTGGCTGACCGGCGACCCCGGCTCGCAGCCGCCCCCGCCGGGCCGCCGCTACGGGCGCAACAACGCCTGGTGGCACATGAACAGCTTCGACGTCATCTCGATGCCGGACGCCTGGGAGTACCCCTGGTACGCGGCATGGGATCTCGCCTTCCACTGCGTGTCGATCTCCCGGGTCGACCCCGGCTTCGCCAAGCAGCAGCTGCTGTTGCTGCTGCGCGAGTGGTACATGCACCCCAACGGCCAGATCCCCGCGTACGAGTGGGCGTTCGGCGACGTGAACCCGCCCGTCCACGCCTGGGCGGCGCTGCGCGTCTTCGAGATCGACGGCGGGCAGGACTTCGACTTCCTTGCCCGGGTGATGCACAAGCTGCTGCTCAACTTCACCTGGTGGGTCAACCGCAAGGACGTCGGCGGCAACAACGTCTTCGAGGGCGGCTTCCTCGGCCTCGACAACGTCGGCCCGTTCGACCGCTCGGCCGCGCTGCCGGTGGCCGGGGTGCTCGAGCAGTCCGACGGCACCGGCTGGATGGCGATGTACGCGCTGAACCTGCTGGACATGGCCATCCGGCTGGCGCTGCACGACCGCACCTACGAGGACATGGCGACGAAGTTCTTCGAGCACTTCGCGTACATCGCCGAGGCCGCCTACCGCCAGGGCCTGTGGGACGAGGAGGACTGCTTCTTCTACGACCAGCTGCGCCTGCCGGACGGGCACAAGCTGCCGCTGAAGGTGCGCTCGATCGTCGGTCTGCTGCCGCTCGCCGCCACCACACGGCTCACCGCCGCGACGCTCAACCGGCTGCCCGAGCTGGCTGCCCGCCTGCGGTGGCTGCGCCACACGCAGGGCGAATACGCCGATGTGATCAGCGCCCGGCGACTGTCGGCCGAGGGCCGCCAGCAGCGCCTCCTGTCGATGGTGGGTCAGGACCAGCTGCTGCGCCTTCTCGCGCGGATGCTCGATCCCGAGGAGTTCCTTTCCGCGTACGGGATCAGAACGCTTTCCCGATCTCATTTGGAGAAGCCGTTCACGGTGTCACTGGGCGGCTCGGACTTCACCGTCGGCTACGAGCCGGCCGAGAGCACCAGCGGCCTCTTCGGCGGCAACTCGAACTGGCGCGGCCCGGTGTGGATGCCGGTCAACTATTTGCTGATCGAGGCGCTGCGCGAGTTCGCCGCGTTCTTCGGCGACGACCTGATCGCGGAGTACCCCACCGGCTCCCAGCAGAAGCTGCCGCTCGCCGCGATCGCCGACGACCTGTCCCGCCGCCTGATCTCCCTGTTCGTCCCCGACGCCGACGGCCACCGCCCGATCTACGGCGCCAACGAGATCCTGCAGAAGCACCCCGACTGGAAGGACCTGATCGTCTTCCCGGAATACTTCCACGGCGACAACGGCGCCGGCCTCGGCGCCTGGCACCAGACCGGCTGGACGGCCCTGATAGTCGACCTGATTCTGACGCTGCGCCGCTGAGCGGCGAGGCCGATGCGGTTGTCCCTGCTGCGTCCCATGCCGACCGGCTTGGGTTCGTGACGCCGTTTCGTCACGCCGCTTCGTCACGCCGCTTCGTCACGCCGTTTCGTCACGCCGTGATTCCGGTGGCGTGTGCCCGCCAGAGGGCTTCGAGTGCCGAGTCGGTGCCGCGGGGCACCATGACGCCGGAGCCCTGTAGATGATCCCAGGAGATCGTGGAGAGACGGTGTTTCAGCAACTCGACGGGGAGCCGGTCGGCGAGCGGCAGGATCACATCGAACCGGACTTCGGCGAAGGTGGTGATCCGGCCGGAACCGTCCCAGCGCACGTCCTCGTAGATCTCGCTCTCGAACCGGCCGCTCGCGACGATCCCGCGATCACGACGCTGCCGGACCAGGTAGGCGAAGTCGCCCACCGCGATACCCGACTTGCGGATACCGACGCCCCAACGGCTCATCAGCGTATGCCCGGCGGCCGACCGCTCGGCCACCCCGTCGAACTCGGCGTCCGACCACCGCGCAACGTCAGGATTCCACGTCAACAGAAAGCTCGGCACGAGAACCAATCTTGCCGCGCCGCCCGGTGGCGAACCATCTCGGGCCTGCGGCGTCGGGCCTGTGCCGCCGGGGCGTGTTAGGCGGGCCGCCGGGGCCGTGCCCGCTTCGAGCCGGCCGAGCCGTGCCCCTCAACTCGCGCCGTGTTGCCCCCCGGGCCGTGCCGCTCGATTCGCGCCGCATGTCGTCCGGGCCGCGGCTTGCCCGGCCGGTTGCGGTCGGCTCAGCCCTTCCTTTCCGGATCGTTGACCGTCGGCTCGGGGCCGCCCGGGCGGACGAGGCCTGTTTCGTACCCGAGGATGACGGCGTGGATGCGATCGCGGAGCTCGAGCTTGGCGAGGATCCGCTTGACGTGCGTCTTGACGGTCGACTCCTCGACGACCAGTTCCTCGGAGATCTCCCCATTGGTCCGCCCGCGCGCGATCAGCGTGAGCACGTGCCGCTCCCGCGGCGTGAGCTGCGCGAGCCGCCGGGCCGCCCGCGGATCGGGCTGTGCATGCCGGGTGACATGGTCGACAACGGTCCGCGTGACCTCGGGCGCCAGCAACTGGTCGCCCGCCGCCACCGTGTGGATCGCCGCGATCAGCTGCTCGGGCTGGATCCGCTTGAGTACGAACCCGGCCGCCCCGCCCCGCAGCGCCCCCAGCACGTAATCGTCATCCTCAAAGGTCGTGAGAATCAGGATCCGCACCCCCGGCGCCGAGGCGACGATCCGGCGGGTGGCCTCGATCCCGTCGAGCACCGGCATCCGAATGTCCATGAGCATCACATCGGGCCCGAGCCGTCCGGCGAGCTCCACGGCCGCGGCTCCGTCGGACGCCTCGCCCACGATCTGAATGCTGTCGTCGGTCGACAGCACCGCACAGAGCCCCGCCCGCATGAGGTGGTCGTCATCGACGACGGCAATCCGCAGCGGCGCGGTCATGAGTGGGGAAGGACAGCCGAGAGGCGGAAACGGTGGTCGGCGGGCTGGGTTCCGCCGGACTTGGTTCCGGCGGGCTGTACCCCGGCGGGCTGTACCCCGGCGGGCTGTACCCCGGCGGGCTGTACCCCGGCGGGCGCGGCCCCGGCAGGCGCGGCCTCGGCAGGCGCGGCCCCGGCAGGCTGGGCCCTGGCGGGCGCGGCCCCGGCAGGCTGGGCCCTGGCGGGCGCTGCCCCGGCGGGCTGGGCCCTGGCGGGCGCGGCCCCGGCAGGCTGGGCCCTGGCGGGCGCGGCCCCGGCAGGCTGGGCCCTGGCGGGCGCTGCCCCGGCGGGCTGGGCCCTTTCGGGCTGTATCCCGACGGGCTCGGCCTCGGCGGTCAGGGTGCCGCCGAGCAGGGTGGCTCGCTCACGCATACCGACGATGCCCAGCCCGGCGCGGCCGGCGTCGTGGCGGCCGGCGTCCGCGGTGGGGTTGGTCACGTCGATCTCGACGCGGTTGCGGGCGAAGCGAACGGCGACCGCGGCGCTCCCGGCGCCGTGCCGGGCCGCGTTGGTCAGGGCCTCCTGCAGGATCCGGTAGGCCGCCCACGCCACGCTGCGCGGCAACGGCGTCCGTTGCTCGGGCAGGTCGGCGGCGATCGCGAGACCGCTCGCCCGATGCCGCTCGATCAGGTCGTCGAGCGCGCCCGGGTCGGCCGGCACGTCCTCGCGGTCGTCGCGCAGGGCCCGCACCAGGCGGTCGATGTCGGTGACCGTGTCGCGGGCGACCGACTCGATCGTGCCCAGCGCCTGTTTGGCGCGCTCCGGATCGCGATCGTGCAGCAGCCGGGCCGCGCCGGCCTGCACGAGGATCACGTTGATCGCGTGGCCGGCCGAGTCGTGCAGCTCACGGGCGATGCGGGTGCGCTCGTCGGCCGCCGCCAGCTTGCGGTCGCGCTCGGCGTCGGCGAGGGCGCGCCGGGCCGTCTCCTCGGCCTCGGCCAGCGCCCGCAGTGCCTGCTCGGCCGCCTCGGCCCGGGCGCGCCGGGCCCGCTCCTCGGCCTCGGTCAGGCGCAACAGGCGCAGGCGGCTGCGGTCGCCGGCGATCCACAGGCCGGCGAAAACCGTGGCCCAGGCCAGCAACTCGGTGGCGATCGACCGCGGGGAGACGCCGATCGACCAGTAGACCACCGCGACCGCGGGAACGAAGGCGTTGACCGCCACCAGCGCCGCCGTCCGGGGAACCAGCTCGGAGCCGATGTAGGCCTGGGCCAGCGCGTAGGCGCCGACCACCGTCGCGACCGGTGCGTCCAACGGGTAGTTCAGGTGGAGCAGGAGGAGGCTGGCGACGGCGCTCAACCCGTACGCGATCTCGGGTCTGTGCCTCCGCACAACGAGAGGCGCGGCAGTGAGAAAGGCCAGAACGAAGCCTTGCGTGTCGAGGCTGCGCGCCGTCGGGCCCGGCGTGCCGAAGCCACGGGCGGCGAGGATCGCCAGGGTCAACCCCAGCGTCAGCGCGACGATCACGCCGTCGGTCAGCCACCGTTGCTTGGACATGCGGCCAGGTTAGTGCGGATCGGCCGGGGGCGAATCAGACCACGGTATGAAGGCTCGTACCCCCTGGGTAGGACACCGAATGCCCACCTGAGGAGGCTTCCGCCCGAGCACCGCGCCTCCCTAGCTTTCGGGACATGTTCGTACGGATCGCAAGCTGGGCCATCCGCCGCCGATGGTGGGCGCTCGCCGCCTGGGTGCTCGTTCTCGTCGCGGTGAGCGCCGCCGCGCAGGTCGCCGGCGCCCGATATCACAACGACTTCTCGCTCCCCGGCACCGAGTCGCAGCAGGCCCTCGAGGCCCTCGAGAGCGATCATCCCGCGTCCGCCGGCGCAACCCTGCAGATCGTCGTCAAATCCTCTGCCGAGCTGCGGCCGGCCACCCTCGACCCGATGCTCGCGCAGGTCCGCAGCCTGCCGCACGTGGCCGACGTCGGTGAGCCCGTCATTTCCCAAGACAAATCCATCGGGTACGCCGTAGTCACGCTCGACGCCCAGGCGCAAGACGTGCCCGCCCCCGACGTGCGGCGAATCATCGACACCGCCCAGTCGTTCGGCGGCAACGGCCTCCAAGTGGAGCTGGGGGGCGATCCGGTGCGCGGCGCGGAGGAGTCGAGCGGCGGCGCCTCGGAGGGGGTGGGGTTGCTCGCGGCCCTGGTCATCCTGGTGTTCCTCTTCGGGTCGCTGCTCGCCGCGAGCCTGCCGATCATCATCGCCGTTTTCGCAGTCGGCTCGGCGATCGGCCTGGTGGTGCTCGCCTCGCACGTCGCCACGGTCGCCGACTTCACCACGCCCCTGATGATCCTGGTGGGGCTGGGCGTCGGGATCGACTACGCGCTGCTGGTGTTCTCGCGCTACCGGTCCGAGCTCGTCGCCGGCGTCGACCGCGACCGAGCGGTGTCACGGGCGCTCGATACGGCCGGGCGCACCGTGTTCTTCGCCGGCTGCACGGTGATCGTCGCGCTGCTCGGGCTGGTCGTGCTCGGGCTCGGCTCGCTCCAGGGCGTGGCGGTCGCGGTGGCGTTGACCGTGCTGGTCACCATGCTCGCGGCGCTGACCCTGCTGCCGGCTCTACTGGCCGTCTTCGGGAAGCGCTTCGAGCGGGTTGCCGGTCGCCGCAAACGCGCGGAGGGTGACCGCTGGCGGCGCTGGTCGCTCGCGGTGCAGCGCCGTCCGGTGCTGGCAGTGGCGCTTCCGCTGGTGGCGTTGCTGGCGCTCTGCGCGCCGCTGCTGGATCTGCGGCTCGGTTTCGCCGACGCCGGCACCGACCCGCCGTCGTCCACCAGCCGCAAGGCCTACGACCTGATCAGTGAGGGGTTCGGTCCCGGATACAACGGCCCGCTGATCGTCGTGGTCGAGGGCCCCGACTCGGCCGCGGCCGCCGCGCAGCAGACTCTGTCGTCCACGCCAGGCGTGGCCGCCGCCTTCCCCGGCGGTCCCGGGACGCTCATCGTCATCCCGACGACCGGCCCGCAGTCCGCCGAGACCACCGAGCTCGTCACCCGCCTGCGCGAGGACGTCCTGCCCGGCGTAGCCGGCGCGACCTTCCTGGTGGGTGGAAGCACCGCCGCGGTGGTCGACTTCGCCGACGCGGTGGCGGCCAGGCTACCCGCGTTCATCGGGGTCGTGGTCGGACTGTCCGCGCTGCTGTTGCTGCTGGTCTTCCGCTCGCTGCTGATCCCGCTCAAGGCGGCCGTGCTCAACCTGCTCAGCGTCGGCGCGGCGCTCGGCGTGATCACTCTTGTGTTCCAGCGGGGCTGGCTGGGGGAGCAGTCCGGCCCGGTCGAGGCGTACGTGCCGGTCATGATCTTCGCCATCGTCTTCGGGCTCTCCATGGACTACGAGGTGTTCCTGCTGGCCCGCATGCACGAGGCCTGGCATTCCCGGCCCGACCCGGGCGCAGCGATCACCGAGGGAATGGCCACGACCGGCCGGGTGGTGACCGCGGCGGCCGCCATCATGGTGGTGGTCTTTGGGGCGTTCCTGCTCAGCCCTGACCGGATGCTGCGCCAGTTCGGCCTGGGCCTGGCGGCCGCGGTGCTCCTCGACGCGGTCGTCATCCGATGCCTGATCGTGCCCGCGGTGATGCAGCTGTTCGGCCGGCATGCATGGTGGTTGCCGGCGCCGATGGCCCGCCGCCTCCCGGCCGTCGCCCTCGAGCACCGCTGAGACGTCGGCGAGGGCCGCGGCGGCTCGGTCAGGCCGCGAGCGGGCTGGGTTAGGAGAGCGCCGGGCCACGAGCGGGCTGGGTTCGGCGAGCGCCGGGCCACGAGCGGGCTGGGTTAGGCGAGCGCCGGGCCACGAGCGGGCTGGGTTCGGCGAGCGCCGGGCCACGAGCGGGCTGGGTTCGGCGAGCGCCGGGCCACGAGCGGGCTGAGTAAGGCGAGCGGCGGGCCGCGGCCTGACCAAGCCTCCGGGCCGGCCGGAGCGGCCGGGCCGGGATGGCCGGGGTGGCCGGGATGGCCGGGGTGGCCGGGATGGCCGGGGTGGCCGGGGTGGCCGGGGTGGCCGGGGTGGCCGGGGTGGCAGGGTGGCCGGGGTGGCAGGGTGGCCGGGGTGGCAGGGTGGCCGGGGTGGCAGGGTGGCCGGGGTGGCAGGGTGGCCGG